>JAKSLE010000032.1 GCA_024401365.1 Bacteroidales bacterium
GCATCGTCCGACCCAGCCCAATAGTGATACCTGGTTCCTCCTAATTGGTTGGTTATTATCGTGGCTTTGTGCCCTCCATTGGCCGCATATTCCCATTCTGCTTCGGTGGGCAACCTATATTCGGCTCCGGTCATCTTGTTTAGCTCCGATAAGAATTCTACAATGTCAGCATAGTCTATCCAGTACGCTGGCATCTCGTCTCCTAACCCATCGCCTTCACTGGTGTCCGCAGGATTGTTGTAACGCGAATCTATACAGTGACGGTTCATTATCCCGTCTTTATTTAGATCTTCGTATTTCGCCCATTTGGCTACGACAGGGTCTGTCTCTCCCATAACGGCCCGCCACAACGCTTGCGTTACCTCAAACTGACCTATAAGGTAGTCTTTCGTAATCTTTACCTCATGTACTGGTCCTTCATTGCCTTGCGCAGATTCGCGGTAATTGGGCTTCGAGGCATCTCGACCTTGAGCACCCATATAAAATGTACCGCTCTTTACTTCCACAAACGGACAGACCAACTGATCGCCTATGTATAAGTTGCCTTCCGCATCTGCCCTAACGTCTTTCTGATTTATGTGCTCGTATACCTTTTCTTTGTTAGCGGTATTATCTTCTTCTTTTTCACAGCTCGTAATCAGTGTAGTTAGTAACAATAGTGTCACATAAAACTTAATATTATCCATAATCATAAATCATTTCTACTTTCTTACGCACAATTCTCACGTTTTGTTCAGTATTATTATCTTATTCCACTCTCCCCAAACCTCACTCTTATACCGTCTCCGTCAACATAATACTTCAATGCCCCATTGCTTGGATCGCTCTTCTTTTCTATCGTCCCGTCTAAGACTCCCTCACATAGCAACTTAATGTCTTTAATCCTCTTTGGCGTCTCTAGATTATTGCCGTCATAGTGCCCAGGATAGAAGTGCGTCAACTGATATTTGTCCACAAATCTAGTTACTCTTTCACAGGTTCCTGCTTCCGTAGATAAATCTGTAAATACTAATAGGTTTGTCGACCCAAATGCATCGGCACTAAAACCATAATGCGCTTCAGCATCTATAAAGAGCGTCGAGCCTGGTGTGTGCCCTGGACCAAATAGTACTTCTATCTTCCTCCCTCCTAAGTCAAATACTTGCCCGTCTGTCAGATATTTCTTCTCTCCTTTGTAGCCTGGCATACAGCGTGGCACATTTACTTCGTCAGCAGCATTTATCCATATGCTTTCCCATTCATTTACTGCCATCCCTGTATGGTCTGGATGCACATGTGTAGCTATAAGTGTCACAGGTTTATTTACAATCGTCTCAACTATCTTCCTCAATCCAGGCATCTTGGTTCCCGCATCTAGAAGTATAGCGCTCTCTTCTCCTTCTATAAGGTATATCGACTCATTGAACATAAGATTTCCCTTGCCATGCCACGTATGTGCGTCTAATTGATTTATCTCTACATTCTCATCTTTGTATACTACCCCATCAGTAGCTTGTTTTTCTTCTTTTGGCTGCGCTTGCAAACACGACGACCATATAGCTACTCCTGCTATCATGGCAAATATCAGTTTCTTCATATTTCGGGAGCTTATTTTTGTTTTTTCAAATATAGTCGTCATATCAAACAAATGCAACTTTTCTCAGTGTCAAAATAAAAAATTACGACCAAAAAGGTACCACAAGCAACCCACAACGTACCCATCCCCATACTACAGCCGTTTCACAAACCGACTCCCCAATCCTCCTCAACCACAAAAACAAATAGTGCATAATCAAGATCTTCTCTCAATTATGCACTACACTATATCCTAGAAATTTATCTCTTACATCCTAATTATTCGGTATAGATATAAGCCCGTTCACAATCGCATAGATGGTCAAGCCTGCAGGACTGTGTATCTGTAGCTTCCTTGCAATGTTCTTCCTGTGCGTAATGGCTGTATTTACCGAGATACATAGGTGTTCTGCTATCTCTTTGTTACTCATCCCTTGTACTACGGCTATTATTACTTCTTTTTCTCTCTCCGATAATACTTCCGCATCTTCTGTATTGTCTGCATTGGCAAAGGCTGAGATAACGGTGTTGAGACGTGCCGACTTTATCTCTTCTTCCATCTTCCTTACCAATGGCACAAACATCTTGTCTTCTACTTCTTGGTGATTGCCTAGCCATTCTTCATTGTTGTGTATCAGAAATAGTGTCGAGTTGAGCTTGTTGCTGTTGTGCATCCCACTAGGCAGATACTTGATTATAAGACTCTTGAGCTCTCTGAGACTCTTGTCGGCTTCTGTATGCTGCTTGACAAAGGTGTCTATGTTGTATGACGACGACGCCTGCCCTTCCATAAGTCCCTTGACATACGGGAATAGCATCCTCTCTTCGTAGTTCATGTGCTTGTTGATCTCCTTGGCATATTCGTCGTACATCTGGAGTATCAATTTGCCCAACTTGTCGTTGATGTATATGGATTCTGATAGCTCTCGCCTTACAAAGGGCAACTGGTAGTCTAAATAGTACCTGTGACAGGCTTCAAGATAATGTAGCAACGTCGATACTGAGAGATTGTCTAACTTGTAGTCTGTCGCCCCATTGATGGTCATATTGACTATAGCAAGAAAAGTGGTAGTATCTACCTTATTGGAAAGACAGGTCTCTTCTACTGTCTTGTCTCCAAATCCAAGCGATATGCCAAACGCACTGAGCGATTGTAACACATTGTAATTGTCCCTTATGAGGTTTATCATCTTGTCTTGAGCCTCATAAACTTTTACTGCTTTCATTTCTTGTGCTTTACATCTTTTTCTTTTGCAAAATTAGTGCTTTCCGACGTAATTTTCATACCTAATAGTAGGTATTGATACAAATGGTTGTTACGCGCCTACTTTCTTTACCGCAGGGAGTAATAGTATTCCTCGCATTACCATGAATACCCCAAATCCTATCCACAACGCCCATTGCGCATCCCACGACCATAATCCCCATACACTTACCGCACACATTATGCCGGCTCCCCACATAGTCTTGAACATGGCTCTGGTATTCGAGGCGCCTAACATTATGCCGTCTGCTATGAACGAGACAAAACTGAGCGCCGTAATGAGTATGACTAATGGCATATATTCTCTGGCATAACCAACTACACCTTCCGATGCCCCCATCAACCTCAATATATCGCCCCACCATATCGTATATACTACACAATACCCTATCGCTAATACCGAACACCAACCAAAGAGTAGCTTTTTCATCTCTTGTAGTTCTACTTTAGATCTGCTTCCTATGTACTTGCCTGTCAGGGCTTCAGCTGCATAAGCAAGCGCATCTGACAAGTACGAGAATAGTAGGAAGAATTGCATCAGACATGCCGTGCAGGCTATAGCGGTCTCTCCTATCTTGGCAGATAGTATCGTAATCCCAAAATGAACTCCTACTATTACCATAGTCCTCAATAGTATATCTAAATTCTTCCCCATAAAGCTCCAGTAACTTATCTCTTCGCCACTCTCCCCGACCCCTTTCTTCAAATATTCCTTGAGACCCTTGTCCATCATGCCGCCTACTACCCATATACCTAAACCTAAGTATTGGGCTACTACAGTGCCCATGGCTATGCCGTCTATGCCCATCTGCATCTTCATGGCAAATAGATAGCTAAACAATATGTTGAAGATATTGGTCGAAATAGCCACTGTCATAGGAAGTTTCGACCTCTGCATGCCTACCATCCAGCCTTGCATGACATAGCCTGATAAAACGGCTGGCGCTGCCCAAATCCTGATAGCTACATACTTGGCAGCGGCATCGGTCAACCTGAAGGTTTCATCGGAACTGAGTATACTTACTGCTAAATTGGTAATGGCTTCTTTGAATACTAGAATGAGCGTACTGATAATGGCAGCTAATAACACTCCTCTCTTAAGCAGCTTCTTGCACATGGCCCAGTCCGACCTGCCGTATGCTTGCCCTACTAAACCTGAGGTGGCCATACGCAGAAAGGAGCAGTTCCAATACAAAAGATTGAAAACTGCTCCTCCTAATGCTATCGCTCCTATACCTACATCCCCAGCTACCTTGCCCGCTATGGCAGTGTCTACCAACCCTAAGAGCGGTACCGTGATATTGGCTACCGCATTGGGTATTGCTAGTCTTAGTATAGATTTGCTTATATCTTTCAATTATATAGCCTCTTTAACGTGTATACCGACCTGTTGTCGCTTATCGTCAGGGAATTTGCATCTACTCTTACTATCTGATACTGATCTATATTGGACTTAATTCCACTGCCATATACAATGTTCTTACCTTTGATAAGCCAACTGATATCAAGCATCTTTCCTGCCTTGGTCACCATTTGCGCTTTCAAGGTCTCGTCAAATGAGACCTCTTTTATATTGCTTTCTTCATTGTCCAACTCCCACGTGCCTATCAACATCGCAGTGACATTGTTCAATACTGGCTCATTGTGATTTAGTACAATAACGTCCTTGACGTGCATCTTGCCGCTGTTATCCATAACATAGTACAGGACAACGGAATCTTGCCCCAATGGCACGTCTGTATACTTACAGTTCGCCCCTCATGTCCTCGACAACGATATAGTGTCGTTATTCGCCACTACTACCATAGTCTCGCCATGCGAATGTATGACTTTGGCTACAAGATGTTTTACTTCTGGTTGTGTCTCTTCTACGGAAGAGGTGCAACTTATTGCAATAGTAAGTAATATGACTGTAAGCCCTAATCTTAGTATGTCCTTAATCGTTGAAATCATCTCCTCTCTTAGTGTTCTGAATTTCGTGCCGCAAATATCGCCCCTAATCCAACAATGAGCAAAGAGATTATTCTTTATTAACAACAAAACTCATATATCGCGTGCTTTTAATGCTTTTTAAGCCCTAAACGCATAAAAAAGTTTACAAAAATCGCCCAATAGCAGCAAATACTTCGCCTTCAGCTATCAAAAAACTGCCTTTTCTCTCTTCTAGGGCCTTTTTTAGGCTTTGCTTGGGTATCTCTACTTTGTTCTTTACCACTATGCTCCATTCTGCCTCTACCCCTTCTGGAAACATCTTCCTGATCCCTAGATTGATATTGCCCATAGTCATCCTTAAGTTGACTTCTACACAGCTCCTTAAGTGCGGATTGCCGTCTTTACCTACGTATAGCATGGAGTCTATCCCTACATATCCTCTGTACCCTTTGTCGGCAAGTACATCTTTCAAAACAATAAAAAATTGCGAGCAAACACTACTCTCCCACTTATCTCCTAGTACCCTCACATACTCTTCCATAGGGTCTGTCCCTATCATCTCTACCCCGAAAGCTCCATTTTCCGCACTCTTGTAATGATTCCTGCCTAGGTATATTACTTCTCCGTCTTTGCCTATGTAAAAGAGAAAGGCTAATTCAACTAGCCTCTGCATGAATATCTCTTGTATGGCATAGCGGTCTGTTTCAATGAGCTTCTTCACAAATCTACGCCTCGCTTCGCTCTCTTTGCCGTCTTTGTCTATCATTACTCCTCTGCCCGAGGAACTCCATAGACTCTTGCAGACTTTGTAGCTTTCGTCAAATTCTTCTGGATTGCAGACAACCTTTGGTAGATATTCTATGGTCATCCAATGGGGTAATTCTCTCTTACTTAGCGCTTTTTCTACTTCTACTGATGTCAATCTTGAGTGAAATAGCCTCTTTGGGTCGTCCCACCTCTCTCTCTTACCATATATTTGCCAGTCTATCGTGGGACTGTCACTCCATACTACCGTATCTTCTCGCCTGTCATCTAGCGAGGTGTCTACAAATGGCATCAATAACGCCACATCTTTCTCAAATTGTGCGAGTATCTTGGATGGCTGATAATTGACATTGTTCTGCCTTATAGCCTCTTCTGCTGTGGGGTTGAATATCAACCTTCTACGCTCTTCCACCTCTACTCTTTTTGTAGCTTGATATTGTCTATACAGCAGAGCAATGGATAGGTGTCAACACTGGAGAGTATATGTATAAACAGTCCGTCTACCATCCCTAATTCTCTTAGGTCTAACGTCTCCCATACATTCTGCCTGAAATACTTGGCCTTGTTGTCAAAGTCACAGTCTATCAACGTGTGTTCTACATATTTGGCCGTGAACGCATCGTCAATAACACCGTAAATCCTTACCTTGAGATAGTCGCCTTTGTCATAGAGTGGATATGCTTCCGAACCGAACTTACTGAGTACGGCTAGGAAATTCTCATTGGCTATATCTAGCGACCTTACGATATATTTCTCCTTGAAGAGTATCACAGGGTCAGCAGCCCCACTGACAGCCGCATATCGCGCATTGTTCTGGTCCGAGGCTATAAATGCACACCCTAAGGCACTCCTGTCCGACCGGTTTTGTACCGATGTCTTGGAACTGTACGCAAATCCTCCCCAGAATGTAGTGTCTGAATTTACCGTATTGTAAAACTGATGCCCGTTTATCGAAAGATAGTTGACCTCTTCGTTGGGTATCATTACTAGTTCTGATGCCTTCTCATTTATAGTGGCATTGTCAATATTGGAAAAGTCTATCAACTCTCTGACTATCACACTTATATCAAATGTATCTGCTCCAAAGGCATTGGCAACCTCAAAGCGTAACGAATAGTCTTTCTGTGTTTCTGGAACAAACTCATATTCTAATTTTGTCGATACCTCTTCTCCTTCTCTGATCCATTTGTACGTGGAGTTCCTGTCATATATAATCTTTGGCGATAGTAATAGCTTATCCTCTATCCCTATCTCATACTTGCCATCGTTTTCAAAATATATCTTGGGATTGGGTACCATCTTGTCTTCATCATGACATCCTATTGCCAATAATGCCGTTATTATGCCAAGTATAGTCTTCTTCATCTTGTTCGTCCTTATGCTACCAGTGAAATGCTCTTTACGTATGGTATCTTGTTATGTAAATCCTTACTAAGGGATATCTGATGCATGGCTTGCTTTAATGTTACTTTGAGTACTATTACCGACTCATTTTTGTCAAAGTCTGCCGAAAAAGTGTAATTGCCTGTCTGAACCTTATTCTCCTCTATCACAGACTTTATCAACTCTATATCTGGATCAGTGGTTGAGAACGTAATTGTCATAATCCTGTTCGCTCCACTTATGACCAACCCATGCTCAAAATATTCCATCACTATCAACACAAATAGCGTGATGCCTGTAGCTAGTATGGCTACCAAATACAAGCCAGCACCTACTGCCAGACCTATTACTGCCGCTTGCCAAATACTGGCAGCTGTAGTCAATCCTTGAATACTGCCCTTGCCTTGCATTATGGCGCCAGCTCCGAGGAAACCTATACCGGTAATTACCTGAGCTGCTATACGACCAGGGTCTCCATTCAGAAAGTTTGGATATATCTGCGGTATCCATATCGAGAGTAGCATGGCACATGTCGAACCCATCACAATAAGGGTAAACGTACGCAAACCAGCATCTCGCCTCCTCATCTGCCTCTCAGCACCAATAATAATGCCTAAAACAAGACTCAACGACATCTTCAATACCGCCGTAGTGGGATTGATCGTCGTGTCTGATAGTATCTCATTCAACCATTCTACCATATTCTCACTGGTTTATATTCATCCTTATTCGCCACTCTTTGGGATAACAGTTGTTCAACCTCACACTGTTGCCCTTGGATATGACATTCACAAAGCCTAAAGCTATTCCATCATACATCACTACAACTCTCCCTGTAGCTTGATTATCAACGTCTACTGTGGGAATATCTCCATGAAGGAACTCTAATGCGCCTTGCTTGTCAACTTCTAAACTACTTAAGGCTGTCTTATCAAATCCTTGTGACAGAGGCAGTTCATCTGCCAACACAATGTTGTTCTTCAAAACTTCCCCTACAGGAATGCCACACCATAATGCATCGCCCAACATGGCTACCATCGCCATCTCTTTGGCTATCGCCTTGTCTTTGGGTAGCGCAACTACCTGATTCTCTCCTATCAAATAGGCTTCGGTTTCTGGTACCGCTTTTTGAAGTTCTGCCGATAGCGTATATCTCTTGGGAGATAGTTTGGTCTTTGGCGACTTGGCTACCCTTCCGTCTGTCTTCTTTATCAGACATACAAAAAGGCCTTCTCCATCTACTTTGTGGGGCAAAAAGGCCATACCTTCATGCTCTTTTGCAGTGATACCCCAATCGCCTTCATACTCTACCTTTACTACCTCAGCATCGTAATTGTCTAAAAGCCAACCAACATTCTCTTCATTCTCTGCTGGGTTGAACGTACAGGTGCTGTATATCATATACCCGCCTACCTTTAGCATTGGCCAGGCTTGCTCTAGTATCTCTCTTTGCCTGTCTGCACACTCTTGCGCCCTGGCTGGTGTCCACTCTTTTATGGCTACATCGTCTTTCCTGAACATGCCTTCTCCAGAACATGGAGCATCTACTAGCATCAAATCTACATTGAGCCCGGTCTTCTTACATAGATCGTCTGGCATAAGGTTAGTGACAATGTTGTTCACCCCTCCCCACTTGGCTATGTTTTCTCTCAATATCCACGCTCTTTGACGTACTACTTCATTGGAGACTAAATAACCACGTCCATTGAGCCATGATGATACAACTATCGATTTGCCGCCTGGAGAGGCACAGAGGTCTAAAACAGCGGGATTTTGGGGCATGTCCGACTCAATTTGCTTGAGTACATGCTGGATATACATGCTGGAACTCTCTTGCGGATAGACAACACCACCATGAAATAGGGGTTCTAAGGTATAATTCGGACGCTCCGTCAGGTAGTAGCCATCTTCACACCAGGGTACTTGCCTCTCAAATGGCATGGAAATGGATTCTTTGCTCCTCTTGGCTTTGTTTATGCGCATACTGACATTGGGCTCGTTGGATATGGCATCCAACAATACCTCATAATCGTCAGGATACTGACCTTCAATTCTTTTACAAAAGACCTCTGGTAGTTGTTTACGCATGTATATCTATCTATTTGTTATAGAGCGATCTAGAGTCAACACTTCTGACATTCCTAAAGAACATCTTGAGCTTCTTGACTATAACGTCTATACCTCCTACTATATCTGATTCTATATTGATAGGCATCACTGGGTCGTGCAACGACATTCTGACAAGGAACCAACCGCATTCGTCTTGATTCTTACACATCACTCGTATGCCTTCATGGTTCTGGCTGACCTCTTCCCATCCTGGTATCTGGGATGCAAATTGCTGAATGCCCATAAGTGTATCGGTCGCAATACGCGAAAAGTCATCTCCTATAATAGGCAACCTATACTCTCTTTGCTCGATCGCCTCAGGCATTCTCTCTATCAATGACCCTAAATCCTTGCCTTCGCGCTTCAGTTGGGCCAACTTAATGAGCAACCTGGTAGCAAAATGCGCTCCATCATCATAGAAGTTGTTGTCCTTGAACGCCGCATGACCCGATGTCTCAATGGCCAACCAGCACTCATCTCCTGCCTCATTCTTTCGCTTGGCTTCTTGGATAACATTCTTATACCCTCTCTGATATCTGCAGTGCTTACCGCCTAATATCTCAGTGATAAATCTGCCTAAACCCGTAGATGTAATACTGTCCGTAACAATAGCTGTGCCTGGATGCTCTTCTAGAACTATCGCACTTGCTATGGCTACTAAATCATTTCTGTTTATTGTCCTTCCTGTTGAGTCTACCAATGCAACTCGGTCTACGTCAGCATCAAACAGAATGCCAATGTCAGCATGCGCATACCTTACAGCATTGGCTATCGATAACGTAGCTTCATAATCCTCAGGATTTGGCGAGTGATTAGGAAATCTGCCGTCTGGATTGAGAAACTGACTGCCGGTAGTGTCTGCTCCTAATGGCTCAAGTATCCTCTTTGTGTAAAAACCGCCTGCTCCATTGCCGGCATCTACTACTACTTTTAATCCCTCAAATGGCTTGTCGGGATTTGGAGCGTCTGCCAACTTGGCACAAATCTTTGCACGCAACTTGCTGGCATACAACGCCATAAGGTTGAATATGTGAACTTGTCCTGGAATCAGTGTATGGGGCGCTTCTCCCCTCTCAGCCATGTCTATAATCTCCGACATCTCTTGCTGATGTATATCGTCTCCATTGAAGAAGAACTTTAAGCCGTTCCTGTTAAATGTCATGTGACTGCCAGTTACCATTATGGCACCGTCTGTCTTAACTTCTGGCATCTTTGTGGTCAGCATAATGGCTGGCGTGGATACTAATCCACAGTTCAACAGGTCAGCACCACATTCTGTGATGCATGTTTCTAATACTTCTAGAAAGTGCGGTCCAGTAAGCCTGCTGTCGGTTCCTATGGCTAGCACAAGTGGTCGCTTGTCTACTTTCTGACCTATCCACTTGACAAACGCCCTGCCGAGCGCCTTGACTTTCTCCGAATCAAGCGTTATATCTTCTCCTATTATGCCTTCTGCCGCTACACCTCTCACATCCGATCCGTTCTGCAGCAAACCCCATTCTAAACTAGCCATATATATCTTTTGAACTGATTATTCTCTTATTGTTTTCCTGCTTGCGAGCGACTCTTGTGCCCAAGATACCCACCATGATGCCTCTTGGCATACTCTGCATTGGTAAAGCCTATCTTCTGCATGAGCCGTACAACTAATATGTCGCCTATAACTGTCATTACCGTAGTACTTGTCGTAGGTGTCAACCCTAAAATGCAGACTTCCTTGGGATTGCCTGTCGATAGTACAACGTCTGCTTCGTCCGCCAACTGACTGTCAGGATTGCCTGTAATGACAATTATCGGAACTTTCGGATTCAATCCCCTGGCTAAATCTATGAGCTCTACTATCTCTCTCGTCTTGCCAGAGTTCGATATCAATACCATAATGTCATTCTTCTGCATCACACCTAAATCACCATGCTGCGCCTCCGCAGGATGTAGAAATATGGATGGTGACCCAGTACTGCTGAACGTCGTGGACATATTTACCGCTATCTGACCGGCTTTACCCATGCCAGACATGATAATCTTACCCCCACATTCATGTACGTAGTGGTGAAGCAGTTCTACTGCCTTGTCAAAGTCGTTCGACTTCGGTATGTCTAATATCGCTTGCGCCTCATGACGCAAAATATCTTCTATTTCCAATTCTTTAAAGTTTTAGAGGTGCTAGTCGTAACTGAATATTCATCATCTGGGATCAATAGTCGTGATGCCAACTCTTCAATCCCCATCTGAGTGCAAAGTTAATATGTTTGCTGACTTCATCAACTACATCATTGGTTCTCTGTCTGTAACTGAATGTAATAGCCGCATTCAATCTTGTCCTAGGGTTAATAAGCCAAGCAAATTGCCCCTCAAGGTACTTGATGTCAGTCTCCCTACCCTGAAACATAACATTGCCATAATTCCCTGGTCTGTCGTTACTTGGCTTTGTCGGATCTCCACCATACGAAATATGGTCGTTCTTGTAATCTATATCCTCACCATGCTTGGCAATATTAAACTGACCTCTTAAATACAATCGTTTATGCCTGTACTGCATAATTCCAAGCACTTCCCTGAAATTAGCTCCTAATGGATGAGCCAATGGCATAGTCATGTGCGTATAGTTGGCCATACCTGTGTACTGGGAGTAGGTGTATGGTCTGACTTGCGACATCTCAAATTGCATGTCCCAACCATCAATATTGAATAGGTCTATAGATTTGAAACCAAAAAGAAAGCCATACTTATTCGCCCACCAGTTATTGCCCGAGGTCAATTCCTTGAGCCTGAACTCATTGAGTACAAATTGTCCATATAGATTCAGCCAATGGTCAATCTTCAAGAGCCCATTCATACCTATCAGCATCTTGTCTGGTGACCCTGCAGCAAACTCGCCTGGCATAAATACTACAAATGGATTGACATAGTCCCAGTCTACCCCTCTGTGGTCCCCACTTTCTCTCCACGAACATTGCGTAACATTCTCAAACAGACCTATTGCGACTCTCTTACCTAAATTAACATCCAAATAGTGAGTAAATGAATACTTTGGGTAAATCTTAGCCTTATTCTCCGTAAAATCGTCTTTCCTGAGTGTCCTCAATTGCGACATCATGTACATGTACTTGACAGGACCAAAGGTAGCATTCATCTTAAACATCGGATACGATGGCGCAAAGTCACTTAGCAATAGCGACCTATATCCGTCTCCAATAAATGTCTTCGACTTACCTATCTGAAAATCAAGGTATTTGCCTATCCTGAAGGCTACATAGCCATTAGCTTCTTCCCAGTCATAGTCATACTTGGTCGACTCTCCTCTGTGCTTCGAACTGGCTCTGCCTGAAACTACTGGACAGTTGCCCATCATGTGCTGGTCATAGAATTCTGTCTCATAATCAGTGGTTATCATCTGATTCTCAGAGAGGTCCATGTAAAACCAGAAGTTCTTGCCTAGGTTACCATTCACATAAAAGGCTCTGGAATTCAGAAATGTAGTCTTACCATCTGCTTTGCCAACCCTGAAATCAAACATTGGGTTAAGCGCTACATAATAGTCGTCTCCCTTAACTTGCACAAAATCATCCCACAAAAGGTTCTGACACAATTGCCTGAATGTATTGCTGGCTTCTCCTGGCTTGTCAAACCCAGCATACAGAACGGAGTCCACATCAAATACTTTATTCAACTCATCAAGTGAATACGACCTCAATGACGGGTGAAGACTCTTCTCTCCTACCCTATACATCTGTCTTTGAAGCATATCCATCTGCGTATCTTCATAAATACTATAGCCCTGAGCCATAGCGGAACTTGCCGTCAATAGTGCTGCACCAATGGCACATATATGTCTGATTTTCTTACCCATCAAGTCTAGTTTAACTCTTACAAAGATAATATCAATTTTCCAATACAGATAATGCTCAACGCTCAAATACGCCCTATTCTCTATCAACTCCGAATATGTACCATCTCATCCCCCTTTAATCCATACCCACTGTCATAATTCTTCACATACAATAGGCCCGTACCTAAACCATGCGCTCTTCCTTCAAATTCTTGCCCTTGCAACCAGTCGGCTATGGCATCAAGCCCAATATTGCCTTCTAAGGCTGATGTAACCCACCATCCTATGCCCATCTGCTTGCATAGCTTTATCCACTCTTCTGCTCCCTTAAAACCTCCATGTAACGTGGGCTTTATAACAAGCGATTGCGGATTTATGGCTTCCATCATCCTAATCATATCTTCCTGTGTATGAATGCCTATCAACTCTTCATCTAATGCAATACCTATAGGCGAATTCTTACACAGATATCTCATCTCGTCCCATAGACCTACCGCTATTGGTTGCTCTATGGAGTGAACGTCAAACTTGGCTAACTTCTCTAGTTTGACCATGGCTTCTTCTGGCTTGAATGCACAGTTGGCATCTAATCTCAACTCTACACTCTTCCCCCTCTCTGGATATTTGGGATTCTCCCTGAGGTATCGTATCAACTCTATCTCTTTCTCAAAATCCAGACCGCCTACTTTGATCTTTATACACCTGAAACCGGCAGACAACTTCTCGTCTACCCTCTCTTTCATCGTCTCTAAATCTCCCATCCATATCAATCCATTGATCTGTATAGGCTTAGATAGTGACACTTTTTCGCCTTTTAGTTGTCTGAGAGCCGATTCTGCCGCAAAAAACATAGAGGAGCAACCTTGGTACTTCTCATAGTCTATGCAACCATTATTGCGCTCTAAATCACGGGCAAAGGCTCGTATATTGTCGTCATACCTGAGGCTGGCATCACAACTTAAATCAGGCAGCGGCGCAGCTTCACCTGCGCCCTGCCTGCCTTGTTCGTCTGTAACTTTAAGCAACCACGAGTCGTGTTCCGTATACTGCCCCCTCGATGTCTTGGCTGGCCGCTTGAACTCCAACACGTTGTGCTCAACTTCACATCTTATCATTTATTTAATAGCGATTCTGCTAATTGGTCTATCTTCTGTAACTCAAATGGTATCTTGATGTTCTGTGGACAGTGTGGCATACATACACCACAGTTTACACAGTGATCAGCCCTTCTGTCTGCTTCCAACTTTCGCATATACCCTATCAGATACTTACGCCTCAACGCCGAATACTCACTCTCATTCTTGTCTCCAGGAATGAAACCTTCATTAATGGCCTGATTGTAATGGAGCAAAATCGTAGGTATATCTATGCCGTATGGACATGGCATACAGTATTTACAGTCATTACAAGGTATGGTCTTGTACGATATCATCTGCTTTGCTACCTTGTCAAGGAACTCCAACTCTTCTCCCGTGAGCTTCTCTAATGGCGAGAAGGTACGGATGTTGTCTTGAAGGTGCTCCATATAGGTCATACCACTCAATGCCGTCAATACTCCGTCAAAATGTCCAGCAAATCTGAACGCCCACGATGCAATACTCTTGCCCGGAGTCCTCTCCATAAAGGTCTTTGCTATGTGGTCATGTACCTTGGATAGTCTACCGCCAAGAAGTGGCTCCATGATAACCGCAGGAATACCTCTCTTTTCCAACTCTCTATATAGGTACGACGCATTGACGTTTCGCGCATTTTGCTCTTTTGCATGGTCCCAGTCAAGATAGTTCATCTGTATCTGAACAAAGTCCCACTTCCACTCGTCTTGCTTCGACAATAGGTAGTCAAATACTTCAACATCACCATGGAACGAGAAACCTAAGTTTCTAATCCTCCCGGCTTTCCTTTCTGCCAACAAAAAGTCGAGTACCCCATTGTTTATATACCTCTGCTCAAATGCAGGTATACCACCACCACCAATTGAGTGCAATAGCATATAGTCAAGGTAGTCGGTCTGCAAATATTTCAATGAGTTCTCATACATCTTCTTGCTACCTTCAAATGTCTGGAATTCAGGAGCGAAGTTCGACATCTTTGTAGCTATGTAGTAGCTGTTTCTAGGGTGTCTAGAAAGTGCAATACCCGTAGCTTCCTCACTGTGACCTTGACAATATACTGGCGATGTATCAAAATAGTTGACACCATGCTCTAATGCATAGTCTACCAACTCATTTACCTTCTCTTGGTCTATTATGTCCTTGCCATTTTCATCTTTCTTGTTCGGCCAGCGCATACAACCATAACCCAACAGCGATACCTTGTCTCCAGTAGTGGGGTTTACCCTGTAGGTCATCTTGTCCTTTGGTACCTCAGCATTTGGATCGTATGCCTGTGTATCAGCACTTTTGCTTTCAGAACAACTGCTCAAAAACTCACTGGCTGCAACTGTAGCACCGGCAACAGCTACACCCTTGAGAAATTGACGTCTTGATATATCTTGATTATTCATAAATATCTTCTTTTTTCTTTAACGAATATGATGCTCTTTGTAGCCTTCTACATAGATAGCACTGATTGGTCTCGAAGGACATACATGCTCACAGGCACCACATCCTATACACTTCTCAGTATTTACTACTGGTACTGCCTTTGCCGATACGCCTTCTCTTACTACCATCTCTATAGCACCACTCGGACAGTGCCTAGCACAGTTGCCACAGTTCTCATCTTTGCTGACTGCTATACAGTTGTCCGCAATCCAGATGGCTTGGCCAACAGCTATGGCTGTCTTTTCTTCTTTCTTTATCTTGTTTATCGCACCAGTAGGACAAACGTCCGAACATGCCGTACATCCTACCCTACAGAAGCCTTTGTCAAACGACATCCTTGGCTGCATGAATGAGCCTAATTCTTGACTTGGCGACAAAACACGGTTTGGACATGCCGTAATACAGAGCTGACAGCTCGTACAGTGCCTCTCCATATTGCTCACCGAACCCGAACCTGCTGGAACTGGCGCTGTAGTTCTAGGTGGTACAGTCTTACCTATAATAGTGGCATATCCTCCGTCTACAGTCTTATGCTGAGCCTTTACCGCTGATGCACCTACAGCCAACGCAACTCCTGTAACAAAGGCTCTCTTGCCTTCATCTACATTCTTAACCTTGGCATTGTTTTTTCTCAGAGTATAACTTACTGCCCCGTGTTTGCACTCGTCAATACAGTCAAAACATGCTACGCAACGCGAGTAGTCTATCTTGTGCTCCTTGGCATTGAGACACGACGACTTACATCTCTTCTCACACAACCCACAGTTCTTACATTTATCTGTGTCTATCTGTACCTTGAGGAGCGAATACTTGCTGATAAATCCTAATACTGTGCCTACCGGACAGATCGTATTACAGTATGTTCTGCCATTCTTAGAGGCTACAATACAGAGCGCAATGAACAAAACACCAAAAATACAAGCCAAACCTCCCGACAATACTACGTCATTCGGATAAATAAGGTATGTGCCAAGTCGCTCGTCTATATACTCAACTCCCATGCTTACCACTTTCATGACTGGCGCAAAGAGCGTCGATACAAACTTACCATACATGCTGTATGGCGCCAACAGGGTAACAATAATGTTTATTCCCGCTACAATGGCTATTACCAACAGGCCTAGCATCACATACCTAAGTATGCTCTTCGCTGGTGAGTACGAAAATCTGTACTTGTGCTGCTTCCACGACTTGCCATTTAATTTCAATACCTTTCCTAGTACATCTTGAAAAATACCTAATGGACAAATAACAGAACAATACAATCTGCCAAATATTGCTGTCAAGGCAACTAGTCCTATTATTACCCCAACATTTATCGCCAATACAGCCGGCAGAAACTGTATCTTGGCCAACCAACTAAAATACTCATGTAGTGTCCCTGTATAATCCAGGAACATAGCTGTAATCGCCAAAAGGACTAACGAAGCAACTACAACTCTCGCTTTTCGAATCATTATTTGAAATCTTTGAATTATGTTCTAACTTGCTAATTTAGCTATTTTCCGAGACAAAACAACAATTCACCCGAAAAAAGCAGAAGCGCAAAAGAGTTTTTTCTTAACCCTCTCGCGCCTCTGCTATACCTTATTTTTTTATGCCTGTTTACTCAACTATCTCGTTGCGTATCTCTTGTACCTTCTGCGAAAGCATCTCAAGTATCTCTGGCGTCAACTGACCTTTTGTCGGAGACTTGATAAATGCTGTCTTCGATTTCTCATCTATCGTTACCACAGGTGAGCCTTCTGCCTCAAAGTGTACCTCGTCAAAAATAGTCTTTATCTCATTGATCTTTCCCTGAAGATAGGTCAAGTCCTCATCGGCAAAATCCTTGTTCTCTTTCTCTAGAATGCTGATAACTGTATTCATAGAGAGCTTCTGCGCCATAATTCTCTCCTGCAACTTGGCATTCTTCCATTTATTATTCTGTCCAATGGAAATAGCAATGTGGAAACCTTCAATCCAACCGCCTACAAGTACCTCAGCAGCTACATTCCTTCTGTTGTTCTCCGACAAGTACTGGTTGGCATTGATATATACGTCCGAGATAATGTTCAAAATCTCGTCCTTCGTTGTCTCCTTATTCTCAAACTTCTCAAGTGTCTTGTCGTCTACCAACTGGTGAATGCCTAGTTTCTCTGTCAATTGCTTGATAGTATTGAGGTACTCCATAGTCTTCTGCGACTGCGAGAACATCGATGCTACACTCATGTCTGTAGTATAAACACCTAAGTTCAAGGCCATCTTAAGGTTGGTGTTGTACTTTGGCATCTTGTTCAACGCATTGAGCAACTCGTCATCATACATCACACCTGCCTCCTTTATCAAGGTTGCCATCTCTACTGGCGCTGGAAGCGTATAAAGAATTGTCTTGCTCTTTGCAATGTCCTCTTCCATACTCTCTGGCAATGCCTGCGCAGAGTCTATGTCACTGTCATAATTCTCAATAGAACGATTTCTGTCACACGAACATGATGTCGCTACAAGTAAAGCTGCTGCCGAAGCAACTCCTAAAACTATTTTTGAATATTTAACCATACCTTTATATCAATAAGATATTTATTGTTCCTCTTTTTTATTGCGCATAATACCTGGCCCCAAATATCCTGCTGCCTACCCTAACCATGGTCGATCCATGCTTTTGGGCCAACTGATAGTCGCCAGACATACCCATGCTCAATTGATCAAATGAATCTTCTCCAGCAAAATATCTCTTCTTTATATCTTGCTTCAACTGATTCATCTTCTCAAATTCCCCCTCTACCTGCACCATGTCATCCGTATTGCTGGCCATGGCCATCAACCCTCTGATCCTAATGCCTTCTAGCGGAGCCTTTACCCACTCTTGCAACAAAGTATCCAGCTCTTCTAACCCTAGACCGGTCTTCGTCTCTTCTTGGGCTACATGAACCTCAAGCAACACGTCTACTACCCTGTCCGTCTTGTTGGCTGCGTTGAACTTTACAACTTCCTTGCTGATGGCTTGCAATAGACGCATACTGTCTACCGTATGTATCAAATGGATATATGGTACAATGTACTTGACTTTGTTGGTCTGTAAATGTCCTATAAAATGCCACCTGATATCCTTCGGCAATACCTCTACCTTCGTCTGCAACTCCTGAACCTTATTCTCAGCAAAATCTCTCTGACCCGCCTCATAAGCTTCTTGTATATACTCCGCCGGATGCGTCTTCGACACCGCCAACAGAGCTACACCTTCTTCTAACGTATCGCAAACTTCACGTAGTGCTCGTTGAATCTCTTGCATTTTAAGTCTTACTATATTTCGTCACACAAAGTTACGCATTCAATCAAAAAAAACAACTAAAAGCCCACAATATTGCTCTTATCTTCTATCTCTAATTTCTAATACCATATCTAAAACAACTTCCTACCTTCTCAAAAAACAAAAATTACGACCAAAAACTATTCTCCCGCTATATAGCGAGGTACCACAATACCCTCTTCTACATACTATCTACAACGACTCTACCTCCCATACGCAACCTAATATATTTTCCAATCTATATTCTCAATATATTTATTACCTTTGCGCCTAGATTAATTACAACTAATACAAATGAGGTCTTCTATTATCACAGCAGCAGTGTTATCAACTGCTCTCTTTACCGCCTGCAATGGCGGTGGCAACAGTGGCTCACAAACACAGGTTTCTGCACTTGTCCAATTGGTAGACTCTACCCCTGCTCCAGCTATTTCGCAAGCATCGACTAGCGAAAATGTCGCTCTCACCGTATGGGGTAAGTTATTTAATGGCAAACCTTCTGCCAAAGCCAAATTTATCGGAAACGTGGCTATCATCGACGAAGAGGTGCAAACCATAGAGTACGACGATGGTGGTATGGTCAATTCTTTCCAATACAACCGTATCGCTTGCTTCCCATTGACCAACAACTCTTGGAGAGTCATCGAATACCGCGGTAGCATGTTGAGCGATAGCGGCGAGACTGAAACTTCCATAAAATCGTATACTTATAGCGACGGTACTCTTACTCCCACCCAGTCAAAATTTCTTCCCAACTTGGCTTCTTTCTTGTCTGAGGATATACAACTTAGATGGGACGAGGATGAAAAAGCATACTTGGGCTATGATACTGAGTTCGATTTCGGTACAGATTACGCAACGGTCATTTATAAGGGCAACGCTGTAGCTCTCAACTGGAATGGTGCCGATTTCACCCCAGCTAAACCTACCGAAAAACAGTACCTCTCCGAGGAAACTCTCTTCAAAAAGGTAATCGCCGTATTCCCTTACCTCAAGGATAAGGAGGTCAATATCTCTTTCGGTACTGACTACTGCGAATGGGGCGATTTCTTTATCGACGGCGACAGATTTACCTACGGCCGATACAAAAAGAACGACGGTTCTTACTTAATATATGTCAGCTGTACCCCTAAGGAGGCAAAACAGATTATCTATAAGTACTCCTACGACTATAGCAACCTGAAACTGATTTCCGAAAATGCCTTCTTCGACGAAATAGCAGCATCCACCGTCCTCAACGATGGCAAGGAGCACCAGACATACGTAAGATTCGAGAGCAACCCATATAAGTGCTCAGCTTTCGTCCTCATCGACGAAGATTACGACAACGCCCGCCATTTCGAGTGGAACGGCGAATCGTTCAAATAATCAACAATCACAGGGACCAGACATACTCCCCCATTCGTCATCCGCAAGAAATTCAAGAGTCAAAAGGTCTATCCTTCACGAAAATTCGAATGCGTGTATAGTGAAGAGCAACCGATGCAGAACCTTGGCGTCAACAAAGCCTGTGGCACAGATTAATGGTTCGCTTTGCCACATCACAGCGACCTTCGGTAATGCCATAGCTGGTATTATCATCAATCATATCATAGATAAGAACACCAAAGAATAAGATACATGAAACGACTGATTATCCTGACCGTAGCATGCTGCTTTTATCTGCTTTCTCACGCTCAGACACGACTGGAGCTTCGAAATAACAGTACGGCAAGAATCGTTGCTAACGGGAAGCCAATGTTGATGATTGGTGGTGAGTTGGGGAATTCCTCTGCCTCTACTCCAGATGACGTGAAGCACACCTTCGCCTATCTCCATAAGATGGGGCTCAACACCGTGCTTGCTCCTGTCTCATGGGAACTGATTGAACCCCAAGAGGGTCAGTTCGACTTGAGTTCGCTAGATGTGATACTGACGGAAGCACGCCGCAATGAACTGAAGGTCGTACTGCTATGGTTTGGAGCATGGAAGAATTCGATGAGTTGCTATACGCCTGAATGGTTCAAGCGTGACACAAAGCGTTTCCCTCGTGCGCACGCTTTAGATGGCAGACCAGTGGAGGAAGCATCTTCGCTGAGCAAGAATGTATTAGAAGCAGACAAACGCGCCTTCTGCCGCATTATGGAGCATCTCAGAACCAATGATGCAGAGGAACAGACAGTCATCATGATTCAGGTGGAGAACGAGATAGGTATGATAGATGTGCCTCGCGACTATTCTGACGATGCGACAAAACTATACCAAAGCATAGTTCCACAACAGCTGACCGATTATTTGAAGAAGAATCAGAAGTCTATTCATCCTTATTTGAGGGAGAAACTTCAACCACAACCGAAGGAAAATTCTAATTGGGCACAGATGTTTGGAGATGACATCTATACCGAAGAGATTTTTCAGACATGGACATACGCAACATACGTTGAGCAGATAGCCAAGGCAGGACGTGCCATCTACAATCTGCCAATGTATGTCAACGTTGCACTCAACAGTCGCGACCGCAAGCCAGGACAATACCCTTCTGGCGGTCCTTTGGCTCATCTTATCGACCTATGGCGTTGCGGAGCACCATCCATCGACGTGCTTGGAGTCGACATCTATGACAAAGGCATAAAGTCATGGCTCTCAAAATATCATCTGTCAAACAATCCTCTCTTCGTACCGGAGATACGACTGGAGGATAAGGATGCCATGTATGCTCTCTTTGCTTTCGGCCATCATGGGGCCATGGGTTTCTGTCCGTTCAGCATCGAGGATTATCCGCTCTATGCGGATGTAAAGGACAGCGATATGAGTGGTATGGATCTCTCGCAAGACGATCAGTTGAATGCTTTCTCTTCCAGCGCTTCTACCCTATCTCCGCTTGCTGCATCTTATCAAATCCTTCGTCAGGCAGAGCCATTGATTCTTGATAGACAAGGAACCAGCGACATGGATGCAGTGCTGCTTGACAATGAACAGCGTGAAGCAGAAATCATAACTCCAGACGGCATTCGTCTCACCATCAAGCACAGTTACTCTCTTGGATGGGAACCAGGAGCCAAGAATGCCGAATGGCCAGAAG
>JAKSLE010000033.1 GCA_024401365.1 Bacteroidales bacterium
ACATCTGGGCAGCCGCAGTTATCGGTGGTGTCGTATCATTGGTAATGTGTATGTCAGTAAGCTTTATCGATAAGGTAATGAAGGTAGATGATCCTGTAGGTGCTGTCTCAGTTCACGGTGTAGGTGGTCTCCTCGGTACTATCTTCGTAGGCGTATTCTCCAACGATGCTTATGGCGTTGAGACTTCAGTAGGTGTTCAGGCTCTTGGCGCTGTCGTAGTAGCTCTCTTCGCATTCGGCGTAGGTATGCTCCTCTTCACTGTCATCAAGAAGACTCACGGTCTCCGCTGCGACAAGCGTATCGAGGAAGAGGGTCTTGATGTATACGAACATGGTGAATCTTGCTACAACAACTAAACTTACTCTTCCCAATACATTTCTAAAACCACTATTATACCAATTTTATTAACCAGTACGATATGAAAGCGATAACGTATTCAATAATGTTTGCAGCAATGTCATGCTTCGGCATGGCATCCGCAAACGCTCAAGAAACTGCAGAGCCAACCCTAGGCGCAGATCTTGTCAGCCAATACATCTGGCGAGGTCTTGATTGTGGCAACATTTCTGTTCAACCTTCGCTTGGTGTTGCTTACAAGGGTCTCTCAGTATCGGCTTGGGGTAACGTAGGTTTCGATGCTTCCGACACTAAGGAGTTCGACCTCACTCTCGCTTACACTGCTGGTGGTTTCAATATCGGTATTACTGATTATTGGTTCAACACTGGTGGTGATTCACGCGGACGTTACTTCATGTACAAGGCTCACAGTACCAACCATATCTACGAAGCCAACGTCGGTTACGACTTTGGACCTATAGTCCTTCAATGGTTCACTAACTTCGCAGGTAACGATGGTGCAAAGGACAATGGCAAACGTGCCTACTCGTCTTACTTCGAAATCTCGGCTCCTTTCTCTTTGGCTACGCTCGACTGGACAGCAAGTCTGGGTCTCGTACCTTGGGAGACGGATTTCTACGGAACATCTGGTTTCGCTATCACGAACATAGCACTAGGCGCTTCGAAGGACATAAAACTTACAGAGTCCCTCACGATGCCTGTATTTGCTAATGTATCTGCTAACCCTTGTTCACAGCATGCCTACTTCGTTGTAGGTTTTTCACTAATACCTCAACTTTAGGCAGGTCCCAATAGGATCTGCCCACAAAAACAGTAACGATTATGTGCGGAATTGTATCTATCTTCAACATCCCGACGCAGACAACTGCTCTGCGTGATAAAGCCCTACGTATGAGCCAGAAAATCCGTCATCGCGGACCAGACTGGAGTGGCATCTATTGTGGTAAATCGGCTATCTTGGCCCACGAACGATTGAGTATCGTCGATCCTGAGAGCGGAGGACAACCTCTCTTTTCTCCTGACCGAAATCAAATCCTCGCTGTCAATGGTGAGATATACAATCATAAGTCTATACGTCAGGATTTTGAAGGTAGATATGCATTTCAAACAGGTAGTGACTGTGAGGTAATCCTCGCTTTGTGGCAGGCTATAGATCATAGCAACGCCGAGACTAAGGAGGCTGGAATAGTAAAACTTTTCGAGAGCCTCAACGGTATCTTCGCTTTCGCTCTCTATGATGAGCAGCGCGATGAGTTCCTTATCGGCCGTGATCATATCGGTGTAATTCCATTGTATATCGGCTTCGATGCCGATGGCAAGGTATATGTTGCTTCTGAGCTCAAGGCGCTCGAGGGTCAATGCGAGCGCTACGAGCCTTTCCTCCCAGGACATTACTACTGGAGTAAGACTCCTGGCCTCAAAAAATGGTACACTCGCGACTGGATGCAGTACGATGCTGTAAAGAACAACTCAGCTTCTAGCGAGGATATCCGTCAGGCTCTTCGCGAGGCTGTAAAGCGTCAGATGATGTCGGATGTACCTTACGGCGTCCTCCTCTCAGGTGGTCTCGATTCAAGCGTCATCTCTGCAATTACAGAGAAATACGCCGAGAACCGTATCGAGGACGATAGCAAGACTAAGGCTTGGTGGCCTCGCCTCCACTCTTTCGCTGTAGGCCTCAAGGGTGCTCCTGATTTGGCTAAGGCAAAACTCGTTGCCGATCATATCGGTACCGTTCACCACGAAATCAATTATACCATCCAGGAGGGCCTCGATGCCATCCGCGATGTTATCTATTTCATTGAAACTTACGACGTGACTACTGTCCGCGCTTCTACCCCTATGTACCTTCTCGCCCGTGTCATCAAGTCTATGGGTATCAAGATGGTTCTCTCTGGTGAGGGCGCTGACGAAATATTCGGTGGTTACCTCTATTTCCATAAAGCTCCAAACGCACAGGCTTTCCACGAGGAAACTGTACGTAAGCTCTCTAAACTTCATCAGTACGATTGCCTCCGTGCCAACAAGTCGCTCTCTGCTTGGGGTGTCGAGGGTCGTGTTCCTTTCCTCGATAAGGAGTTCCTCGATGTAGCAATGCGTACCAACCCTCAGGCTAAAATGTGCCCAGGTAACACAATGGAGAAGAAAATCGTTCGCGAGGCTTTCTCTGATCACCTCCCTGAGGAAATCGTATGGCGCCAGAAGGAGCAGTTCTCAGACGGCGTAGGTTACTCTTGGATCGATACCCTCAAGAAAATTACTTCCGAGGCAGTATCCGACGAGCAGATGGCTCACGCAGCTGAACGCTTCCCTATCAACCCTCCACGCAACAAGGAGGAGTACTACTACCGCACCATCTTCGAGGAGCATTTCCCATCAGAGTCTGCAGCTCGTAGCGTGCCTTCAGTTCCTTCTGTAGCTTGTAGCTCTGCCGAGGCTCTCGCTTGGGATGAGTCGTTCAAGAACATGAACGATCCTAGCGGTCGCGCAGTAAAGGGTGTTCACGAAAAAGCATACTAGGCTATGGGTCGTAAAATCGAATTCACCAAAATGCATGGTCTGGGAAACGATTACATCTATATCGATTCTGATCGTTTCCCTATAGCCGACCCAGCATCGTTCTCTATCAAGTGGAGTAAGCCTCATACCGGTATAGGTTCCGATGGTCTCATTCTTATCAGTAAGTCGGATAAAGCCGATTACCGTATGCGTATCTTCAATGCCGATGGCTCAGAGGCTATGATGTGTGGGAATGGCTCACGATGCGTTGGAAAGTTTGTTTATGATAAATTCATAAGCAGCTCTCTTGACTCTCATAGGGAGCACAAAGGAAGCTCGCTTAATACAGCCATAAACCTCGAGACCAACGCAGGTATTAAGATAATAGAACTAGACATTAAGAATGGCACAGCCGTAGGCGCTACCGTCAATATGGGCGAACCTATCCTCAGTAATACCGCACAGGTCAAAACTCCTGATGGCTCTCTTAAGGGTCAGATCCTCAAGTCTGATAGCGGCGAATTCGAGGCTACATACGTTTGTATGGGCAACCCTCATTGCGTGATATTCGTTGACGACTTAAAGCAGATCAACCTCGAGCATGTCGGTCCACAACTGGAGTTTAACCCTATCTTCCCTGAAAGGGCCAACATAGAGTTCGTACAGGTAATGCCAGATGGCATCCTCCGTATGCGCGTCTGGGAACGTGGCTCGGGTATTACTCAGGCTTGCGGTACTGGCGCTTGCGCTACCGCAGTGGCTGCCGCTCTCACTGGTCGCGCTCCTAGAAAGTCTACCGTACGCATGGATGGTGGCGACTTGAATATAACATGGTCCGAAACGGATAATCATATATATATGAACGGACCTGCCGAGACCTCTTTCGAGGGATATATAATCGAAGACTAATTACAAAAACGCTTATTCATTATGACACTAGTAAACGAGAATTTCTTGAAGTTGTCCAACAACTATTTGTTCTCGGATATAGCCAAAAAGGTACGCCAGTACCGTGAGGAACATCCAGAAGCACAGGTAATAAGCTTGGGAATAGGTGACGTAACTCAACCTATATGCCCAGCAGCTATCGAGGCCATGCATAAGGCTGTCGACGAAATGGCTTCTTCTGAAACTTTCAAAGGCTATGGCCCTGAACAGGGTTACGACTTCCTCCGCAAGGCTATCATCGAGAACGATTTCAACCCTCGCGGCGTATCCCTCGATATGGACGAGGTATTTATCAGCGATGGCGCTAAAAGCGATTGCGGTAATATAGGCGATATTCTCGGCCCTCAGTGTTCTATAGGTCTCACAGATCCTGTCTACCCTGTTTACGTAGATTCTAACGTAATGTCGGGCCGCGCAGGCATCCCTACCCTCGACGGTTGGTCAAATATTACTAGAATACCTGTTTCTAGCGAGAACAACTTCAAACCTCAAATCCCAGAGAAACATATCGATATCATATATCTGTGTTACCCAAATAACCCAACTGGCACAGTCATCACGCGCGCTGAATTGGCTAAGTGGGTGGAGTATGCATCAATGAACGGTAGCTTGATTTTATTTGACGCAGCATACGAAGCCTATATCCAACATGATGACATCCCTCATTCTATCTACGAGATTGAGGGCGCCAAAAGGGTTGCTATCGAATTCCGTAGCTTCTCTAAAACAGCCGGATTTACAGGTATACGCTGCGGATGTACTGTAGTACCTAAGGATCTTGTAGTTAAGGCTTCCGACGGCACAGAGGTGCGACTCAACCACCTTTGGAACCGCCGCCAGTGTACTAAGTTCAATGGTACTTCTTATATTACCCAGCGTGCAGCCGAGGCTATCTACTCTCCAGAGGGCAAAAAACAGATACGCGAGACTATCAACTATTATATGTCCAACGCTAAGTTCATGCGCGAGTCTCTCAACGCTCTGGGTTACCAGACTTTCGGTGGCGAGAATGCTCCTTATATCTGGCTCAAAACACCAGATGGCGTATCTTCTTGGGAGTTCTTCGACAAGATCTTGCACGAGCTGAGTATCGTTACTACCCCTGGCGTAGGCTTCGGTCCTTCTGGCGAGGGTTACATACGTCTCACAGCTTTTGGCAACAAAAAGCAAACAGAGGAAGCAATACATAGATTTCAACAATGGAAACGCTAAAGCATGAATGTGGAGTGGCTATGATCAGGTTACTGAAGCCACTCTCTTTCTATAAAGAAAAATACGGTACCGAGCATTACGGCCTCAATAAGCTGTACTTGCTCATGGAGAAACAGCATAATCGTGGTCAGGAGGGCGCAGGCGTCGCTTGCGTCAAACTCAACGCCAACCCTGGTGACGAGTATATGTTCCGCGAAAGGGCTGCCGGCACTACCGCCATTACCGAGATTTTCAACAATATCGCTTCTATGCCTACCGGGTCTTTCCTCGGTGAGGTTTACATGGGCCACCTCCGCTATTCAACAACAGGCAGAAGTGGCCTTGATTATATCCATCCGTTCCTCCGCCGAAACAACTGGCGTGCTAAGAATCTTGCTCTCTGCGGCAACTTCAACATGACGAACGTCGATGAGATATTCCAAAGCATAGTGGCTAATGGTCAACACCCTCGTAAGTACGCCGATACTCATATCATCCTCGAACAGGTGGGCCATCGCCTCGACCGCGAAATAGAGCGCGTATACCAACAGTGCCACGCCGAAGGACTTACAGGTCTCGACCTCACTCATGCTATCGAGGAGAAGGTGGATATAGCTAATGTTCTCAAAACATCAACTCCTATCTGGGACGGCGGTTATGTAATGTGCGGTCTTACTGGTAGCGGCGAGACTTTCGCCGTACGCGACCCTTGGGGTATCCGTTCTGCTTTCTGGTATCAGGATGATGAGATTATCGTATTGGCATCTGAACGCCCGGTTATCCAGACTGTTCTGAATGTTCAGGCTGAGGATATTCACGAACTCCAGCCTGGTCAGGCTCTCCTCACTAATAAGCATGGTAAGATGCGCCTCGAACAGATTAATACTCCTGGTCGTAAGCGTGCTTGCTCGTTCGAGCGCATATACTTCTCCCGTGGCTCAGACGTGGATATCTATCGCGAGCGCAAGAGCCTTGGTGAGGGTACAGTAGCTCAGATTCTCCCTGCTATCGATTACGATGTGGAGCATACAGTATTCTCTTATATCCCTAATACCGCCGAGGTTGCTTATTATGGTCTATTGGATGGCATGAACGCCTACCTCAAT
Source organism: Bacteroidales bacterium (assembly GCA_024401365.1). GTDB lineage: Bacteria > Bacteroidota > Bacteroidia > Bacteroidales > Marinilabiliaceae > W3P20-009. The sequence goes on from JAKSLE010000033.1 coordinate 6,102, forward strand.
GAGCAGAAGGTGAAACGTATCGAGGCTCTTGGTCATAATCCTTCTCACGAGGAGCTAGAAAAAATACTCTCTATGCGTATCCGTGGCGAGAAGGTGGCTATCAAGGATATCAAACTTCGTACTTTCATCGCAGAGGGTAATAGCCGTAACGACCTCGCTGCTCACGTCTATGATATAACCTACGGTAGCCTTGTCCCTAATGTGGATAATCTGGTGATAATCGACGATAGTATCGTACGTGGTACTACACTTCGTCAGTCAATCATCAAGATAATGAATCGTCTCAACCCTAAGAAGATCATCGTAGTCTCTTCTTCTCCACAAATCCGTTACCCCGATTACTATGGTATCGATATGTCTAGCGTGGAACAGTTCATCGCTTTCAAGGCTGCTATCGAACTCCTCAAGGATCGTGGAATGTATTCTGTAGTGGAAGATGTATATAATAAGGTGACTAAGCAGCTCGAGGAGGGCGTCTCTGATAATTCTGTGAATTACGTCAAAGAGATTTATGAACCTTTCTCCGACCAGGAGATATCTCGCAAGATAGCTGATCTTCTTACCCCTTCTGAGGTTAAGGTACCTGTAGAGATCATATTCCTCCCTGTCGAGGGTCTGCATAAGGCTTGCCCCGACCATACGGGTGATTGGTATTTTACAGGCGACTACCCTACTAAGGGTGGCTTGCGTATGCTCAACCGTGCTTTCATCGATTACTACAACCACATCCAATAACACAAAACATCTTACGTATGAGTACTAAATTTATCTTCGTCACAGGTGGTGTAGCTTCATCACTGGGTAAGGGTGTAATGGCTTCTACTATAGGCCGACTCCTCCAAAACCGTGGCTATAGAATAACTATACAAAAGTTCGACCCATATATCAATGTGGATCCTGGTACACTGAACCCTAACGAGCATGGCGAGTGCTATGTTACTGTGGATGGTTATGAGTGCGACCTCGACCTTGGCCATTATGAGCGTTTCACCGATATAAAGACTACTCGCTGGAATAGCTTTACTACCGGCCGTATATATATGGAGGTCATCGACAAGGAGCGCCGTGGTGAGTATGGGGGTAAAACAGTACAGGTAGTACCTCACATTACCAACGCTATCAAGGAGAATATGCTCCGTACTAGTAAGGATAATAACCTCGATTTCGTCATTACCGAGATCGGTGGCACAGTGGGCGATATCGAGGGACTTCCTTTCCTGGAATCTATCCGTCAGCTTAAATGGGAACTTGGCGAGGATGCTATCGTAGTTCATTTGGCTTATGTACCATATATCGCAGCAGCAGGCGAACTTAAAACTAAACCTACTCAGCATAGCGTAAAGCAACTCCAGAGCTTCGGTATACAGCCCGATTGTATCATACTTCGCTCTGAGCATCCTCTCTCTATGGATCTCCGCCGCAAAGTGGCTGGATTCTGTAATGTCCGCCCCGATTGTGTCCTCCATAGCCCCGATGTCTCTACTATCTATGAGCTCCCTATCAAAATGCACGAGGATGGCCTCGATGATGTCATTCTCCGACTCTGTAACGTGGATGATAATGAGATAGCTGCTCATTCTTCTTCATGCAACAACGATTTCAATGAGCAGTGGAAGCGCTTCGTAGATTTGCGTAAGACGTCAAACGAAGACTTACACATCGGCTTCATCGGCAAATACAATCTCCAGGATGCTTACAAGAGTATCACAGAGAGTATGTCTATCGCTGGTACTTACAAACACCGCAAGGTTAAGTGCCATTTCATCGATAGTGAACTGATAACTGAGGATAATGTAGAGCAGCAACTCGCAGGCATGCAGGGCTATGTCATCTGCCCAGGTTTTGGCGACCGTGGTATAGAGGGTAAAATCACAGCAGCAAAATATCTTCGCGAGAATAATATCCCTACTCTCGGTATCTGCCTAGGTATGCAGATTATGGCTATCGAATTCGCCCGCAATGTCCTTGGTTACTCTGATGCTCATAGCGCCGAGTTCAGCAAGACTACCAAGAATCCTGTCATCGATATCATGGAGGAGCAGAAGAATCTTGTCTATGTAGGCAATACTATGCGCCTCGGTGGTTACGAGTGTGAACTTCTCAATGATAGCAAAGCCCAAAAGGCTTATGGCAAGGATAAGATTATAGAGCGCCACCGTCACCGTTACGAACTCAACAACCGCTACATCGCCGAAATGGAAAGTCAAGGCATGGTAGTCAGCGGCAAAAACCCTCGTAGCGCCCTCGCCGAAATTATCGAACTCCCAGCCAACCACTGGTACCTGGGCACACAGTTCCACCCAGAGTACTCAAGTACAGTACTCAATCCTCATCCTCTATTCTTAGCTTTCTTGGACGCTGTACTCAACAAATAAAGCTAATAGCACGACTATAACAGTCTACAACATAAATAATGTCCGGCAAGAATAATTACTCGCCGGACATTGTTTTTCTCTTCAATTACTATTGTGTCAGTCCCTTAATATTGCGTGATTAAGGTCTTACCACCTGCAATACCTTCAGCCCCTCATCGGCCGATGTGCCACCATAAAGGAGGTTATACTGACCACTTTGAGCCATCATACGATCTGTACAGGTGTCAAACCATGAGAAAGTCTCATTGTCAATATCAAATTCTACATTGACCGTCTCTCCCTTGGCAATGTTCACACGCTTGAAGCCACGAAGTGTCTTAACAGGACCTTCTTGATCTCCTGGACGCTGAACATAGAGTTGCACTACCTCAGCACCGTCTCTAGTGCCTGTATTGGTCACAGGTATAATGAGCTTCTCCTTGGTCATAGTACCATTGGACTGCATCTTGGCTGGTACCAACTGTGCCTCACCATAAGCAAAGGTCGTATAGCTCAATCCATGGCCAAAGCAGAACAGTGGCTTCTCTGTCATATAGCGATAGGTGCGACCTTTCATGGCGTAATCCTCAAAGCCTGGCATCTGGAGTGTGTCTTTGTAGAATGTCAATGGCAGACGACCCGACGGATTGTTATCGCCAAAGAGTGTCTCTGCCACAGCCTGACCGCCCATCTGACCAGGATAGAATACCTGCAACATCGCATCACAGTTCTCTGCCTCAGGTACCATGCCCATAGCCGAACCTGAACAGTTGATAAAGACAATGCGCTTGCCTGACTTGCGAATCTTGGCAATCAACTCGCGCTGTACACGTGGCAATTGTATGTCTGTACGGTCGCCTCCCTTGAAACCTTCAATCTGAATAGGCATCTCCTCACCTTCCAGACTTGGAGCTATACCGCCCACAAAGACTACCACATCAGCAGGACGTAGCTGACGCAACAGTGCATCGTCATCAAACGAAGCATTGTGTCCCATGTCCATCATCAATGCATTGATATCTTTTCCGGCTACATAGCGTACCTCAAGGTCATAGCTCTTACCTGCCTGCGCATCGAGCACATAGGCTGGTTCTGTGCTGCCATCATATTTACCCAACTGACCTTCTGCCTCAAGTACTACCTCACCATTGACAAGAAGCTGAATCTTTTTACAAGCTGCCTTGATGTCAAATTCTACCTTGCTGCTCTTCGTCAGCTTGAGCGTCGTCTTGAAGGTAGCGGAGAAGTCCTGAATGTTCACTCCGGCCTTGAAGGCAGTGCCACCATAGGTATAAAGCTGCATCGCAGTAGTATAGCGACCGTATGCTACTATAGGACCACTGAAGTCTGTTGTATTGTAATAATTGGCTACCCATCCGTTCTCTGCCTCAGACATTCCTCTGTTCATCCAACTTGAATAACTGGTAACTTGTGCTAAGCCACAACCTTCAGAGTAGATGAGTTTATTTGGCTTTACATACTTGCTAATGCCGTCTAGAATAGATATCGTTGAATCTGGTGTACCGTTATAGTTGCCCCAGAGCATAACAGCATTATCAGCGTTAGGACCTACCACAGCAATCTTCTGTCGTGGATTCAAAGGTAATAGTGGTCCTTTCTTACCATCAGCGGATGGGTCGTTCTTTAACAGCACAATGCCTTCACGTGCAGCCTGAAGACTTTTTGCCTTGTGTCCAGCACTTGCAATAACCGATGCTGGTATCGAATCGTAAGGTGTCTTATCGTCCATCTCGCCTAGCTCAAAGCGAGCCTTCAACAGACGAAATACCGACTGGTCTATACGATCCTCAGTAATCAATCCTTCATTGACCGCAGCAGGAAGCTCTACATACGAGCCACCACACTCCAAGTCTGTACCGCTCCACACTGCCTTGGCATCTGCATGTTTTGCATCTGGCTCAGTAAAGTGTGCTCCTGGTGTATAGAAATCGTTGATAGCCCAGCAATCGCTTGTCACCAACCCGTCAAAACCCCATTCGTTACGCAGAATCTGTGTCAACAAACGCGAAGAACCGCAACATGGCTCGTTCTCATATCGGTTGTAGGCGCACATAACTTCTTTAACATGAGCCTCTGTTACCAACGCCTTAAAAGCAGGCAAATAGGTCTCCCATAAGTCACGTGGATTTACATTGTCTGCATTGAAAACGTGACGGTTCCACTCCGGACCGCTATGCACAGCATAGTGCTTAGCACAGGCATGTGTCTTGTTGCCATCTGGACCTTGCAGACCCTTAACTACGGCTACACCCATACGACTGGTGAGGTATGGATCCTCGCCATATGTCTCTTGTCCACGACCCCAACGAGGATCACGAAATATATTGACATTTGGAGTCCAGAACGTCAAGCCCTGGTATCGCATAATATTATTACCACTCTCTTCTCGCGCCAATCGGTTCTTCACACGCGCCTCTGTACTGGCAATGTCAAAGCACTCTTGTACTAGCGCATCATCAAACGTAGCTGCCAGACCAATAGCCTGAGGAAACATCGTAGCCACACCATTACGAGCCACTCCGTGCAACGCCTCGTTCCACCATTGATATGGCTTGATACCTAGACGGGTGACTGGCTGCGACTGATCCATCATCAGACCGACTTTCTCGCTGAGCGTTAGCCGTTGTAGTAGATCGTCAGCTCTCTTAGAGGGGGATAAGGATGCATCCTGATAAGGTAGCAACGTCTGTGCCTGTACTGCTAGGGTGAAGGCCATCAGAACAGTTGAAAACAGAGTTCTCTTCATTGTCTTAGTTTATGCTTAAATTAGTAACAAAATAATTGGGCAGCAGCAGCTCCCGCGCTTATTCGCGATAGCAAATGTAACAAACCTTTTTTATCTGCCAAAAACAGAACTGATTACTTCCCTATGCAGAAATTCTTAAAAATATTATTGAGTACCTCTTGACTGGAGATACCTCCTTCTCCTAATATCTCTCCCAATGACCCATTGGCAGCCCGTAAATCCATAGCCACAAATTCCCCACTGAGGCCGTCTGTCAACCCAGCTAATACACGAGCCAGATTTTCATGCGCTCTTGTCAACGCCTCATAGTGACGGGCATTGGTCACTATTATATCTTCTGTCAACGTCTCTTTTAACGTGGATAGCTCTATGAGTGCCGACTCTAATTCGTCTATCCCCTTGTTTTCTGCCGCTGATATGCTGACTGTCTTACTAATCTCTATTCCTTGAAATAGCAATTCGTAATCCACCGCATCGCCTTGCTGCTTGTCTATCTTGTTGACTACCAGTAGTACCTTCTTCTCTTTACTTAACGATTGCTTGAGCTGCGCCGAGAAGTGTTCTATCTCGCCCTTGGTCATCGTGCAGTCTATCACTACGACTACTATAAGGGCCTTCCCTACCCTCTGCAATGTGCGCTCTATACCTATACTCTCTATCTTGTCGTCTGTATCGCGTATTCCCGCTGTGTCTATAAGCCTCAACTCTACATCGCCCATGTGTATGGTGTCTTCTATCACATCTCGCGTAGTGCCTGGTATATCGCTTACTATGGCCCTCTCTTCGCCTAGTAGAATATTTAGAAGCGTGCTCTTGCCGGCATTAGGGGGACCGACTATGGCTACCGGTGTGCCGTTTTTGATGGCATCACCATATTTGAAGGAGCTGGCCAACTTGTCTACATACTTGTCTACCTCTTTTACTAGCTCTATGAGTTGCGTCCTGTCAGCAAATTCTACCTCTTGGTCTGAGAAGTCTAACTCTAATTCCAATAACGAGCAGAAATGTACCAATTTCTCACGCAATTCCTTGAGTTTCTTGGAGAATGTGCCTTTCATCTGCGAAAAAGCAACCCTCCTGGCAGCTTCTGATCGCGATGATATAATGTCAGCTACAGCCTCAGTCTGACTGAGGTCCATCTTGCCGTTGATAAACGCTCTCTTCGAAAATTCTCCAGGACGGGCCAACCTCGCCCCATTGTCTATCAGCCTATTTAGTATACTTTGCTGTACATAAATACTGCCATGACAGGCTATCTCTACTATGTCTTCTCCTGTAAATGAGTGGGGATTGCGAAAAATAGTGATTACTACCTCATCTATCGCTTCCCCATTGCTGCCTACTATATGCCCATATACCGTACGTCCTCCATTGAGCATCGATACAGCTCTCCCCTCTTTCGCCGGACGAAATACTTTGTCGGCTATCGTCGTAGCCTCCGCACCGCTCAGCCTCACTATGGCTATAGCGCCCATGCCGGGAGCCGTGGATATGGCACATATAGTATCTTGTAGTATCATGTTACCGTTTTTCGTTTATCTATTTGATAATGAGACGACTGACTTCATATAGCACCAGTATAGGCGCACATACTAATAGTAGCGTGAATACGTCAGTCGTAGGTGTTATCACAGCACTCAATAGTACTATGGCTATTATGGCGTGCTTGCGATAGTCCGACATCATCTTGGCATTGAGTATTCCTAGCTTCGAGAGAACATAACTTAATACGGGCAACTGAAAGAGTATTCCCATCAGTATCGATAATACCATCAATAGATCAAAGTACGAACTCATATCTATCATATTGTTGACAGTATCACTCACCGAGTATGTGTCTAAAAACCTCAATGCCAACGGAAATATCACAAAGTAACTGATGCCAACACCTAGCAGAAAGAGTACCTCTCCAGCTACTAATAGCCCCCTGAACAGACGCAACTCCTTGGCATAGAGCGCAGGTGCTATATACGCAAAAATATACCATAGTATAATGGGCATACCTACTACAAGCGCTCCATAAAACGCAGCTTGCAGGTGTATCATTATCTGCCCTGTCAGTCTGGTATTTATCAACGAGAGATGCCACTCGTCTACCCGCATCCCTTCTATCCCGGTAACTTCTGATAGGTAGTTGAACAGCTTGAATAACGCAAAGTCTGATTGCGTAGGATAGAGCGCTACAGCAAACAGTAGGTCCTTAAAACAGAACATGACAACTGATAGCACTAGCAGCACTAGTACTATCCTTATTATAGTCCCCCTCAGCTCGTCTAAATGTTCCCAGAATGTCATATTCTTGCCTGCTATCTTATCTTCACTTGCAGTATCTTCTTGCCCATCAGGGTGCCTTCAAGATTATTGCCAATGGCTACTCGCCCTACCCCAGCCGGAGTACCCGTAAATATAAGGTCGCCTGTCTTAAGGGTAAAGTACCTCGATACATAGGCTATTATCTCGTCTACCGTGTGTATCATGTCACAGGTATGCCCTTGCTGACGAACCTCACCGTCTATCTTCAACTCAAAGTCAAGATTCTGAATGTCCTTAAACTCACTCTTGGGTATCCACTCTGTACAGATGGCAGCCGATTGGTCAAATGACTTACATATCTCCCATGGCTTGCCTTCTGCCATAAACTTGCGCTGAAGGTCTCTCGCCGTAAAATCAATGCCTAATCCTACCTCTTCATAGTACCTGTGCGCAAATTTCTTGTCAATATATCGACCTAATCGCGATATCTTGACTACCAACTCTGTCTCGTACTCCCACTCTTCTGCCCAATCTGGTGGAAAAAATGGATTGCCTCCTCTGAGTATAGCCGAATCTGGCTTCATAAAGACTATGGGCTCACTGGGAAGCTGACAGTTCATCTCCTTCGCGTGATCCTTATAGTTGAGTCCTATGCAGATTATCTTCACCTCTGTAACTTATATTAGGAATAGTTATATATTTATTATGTTCCGTCGCGCCTTTTTGCCTATCACTTCTATATACGCTCTATATAGACACTATATAGACAGACACTACACAGCCAAATAATAAGCTTTGTTATACTAGCGCATACGCAACTTTATCTGGGTCAATACTCGCTTGGTGTCGGCAGGAAACTCTTTGTCCATCATCCAAGCATAGTAGTTCGGATTCTCTTTCAAGACCTTCTTTACTAGTTGCCCCTTGTGCTGACCGAAGTTGAAAACCTCACGACCTTTCTCATCATATACTATACGACTGGCAAAGTCGGCGGATTTCTTGGCTTGAGAGAACTCCGAGAGCCACTTGACATTGTTCTCAAGCGTAGCGTACTTGTCTAGTTGGGCCATAAGCACATCACAGGTGGCTTTCGTATCGGCCATCGCCCCATGCGCCCCTTCCAACTCTTTGTGACAGTAAAACTGATAGGCCGCACTCAACGTTCGCTGTTCCATCTTGTGAAATATCCCCTGAACGTCTATGTGGTTCATCTTGTGTAAGTCAAAATCAACTCCCGAACGGTCTAATTCTTCTGCCAACATCGGAATGTCAAAGTGCCCACTGTTGTACCCACAGATGTCCGACCCCTTGAGTATGGCTACTACCTTATGCGCTATCTCCTTGAATGTAGGCTCACTGGCTACATCTTCATCGCTGATGTGATGTACCGCTACCACCTCTTCTGGTATATGCATCTGCGGATTTATCCTGAATAGATGCTCTTCTCGCGTACCGTCTGGATGTAGCTTGATTAACGCCAACTCTACTATACGGTCTGTCATCACATTTAGTCCCGTAGACTCAATGTCAAAGAAAACTATCGGTCGTGTAAGTTCTAACATCTCTTTCTTATATCGTTCTTTAGTATACAGGCGCCCAATCACTGCTGCTCTTCATCACATTCTCAAGTGTTATCACAGATACCGCGGCTGAGTCCAACTGTGTCGCCCACTTGACGCGTGACGAGAGTACCGCCCCTCCAACACCAGTGCTGTGATATTCGGAGAAACGGGCTGTCGATTGATTTTCTACCATGCCCCAGTTATGCCACCCTTCTGGTACTAAACACGATGGCAACTCACAGTTCATGAATGTTACCGAAGCATATTCTCTCCATGGACGCCCCAAGTATACCTTCTTGGCACTCTTGTCGGCTTTTACAACACAGTTGCTGAATATCATGCCGTATGAGTGTGCCTTAGGTGTAGAGGCAGCCGTAATATATGAGTCGGATTTACACATAATGGTACATCCCTCAAACCAAACAGTGGCTGGCCCCGATATGAAATCGGTGGTTCCTTCTATGTAACAGTTCTTGAAATACTGACGACTGCAACTTGTACCGCCGTTGAACAGGGTCGACTGGTTGCCTATCAACTTAATGTCGGTAAACTCACATCGGTCTCCCTCAACGTGTAGACATACCGCCTGACCAACGCGACCTGCCGCATTTTCTATCGTGAGATTCTCCATCCTGATGCCTGATCCGTCTACACGGCATGTCCAGGTGTTGAACATACCCATATTATTGAGCGTAGCAAAATCACTGTATGTAATCTTTACCTTGTCAATATCTTCTCCTATAATGGTAATATCGCACTTATTCGCAGGAATAAGTACCTTCTCGTTGTATGTACCTCTCTTGACGTATATTGTCGTACGCGTAGGCTTGTAATCTCGTACCGACATAATGGCTTCTTGAATAGAGGCAAAATCGCTCTTGCCGTCTTTCGATACCACAATATCTGGTGCATTGGGCTGTGCCTTGGCTACCAATGTTACCATCAGCAGCATTACTAGTGTAAATAGATTGTAAAACTGTTTCATCTTATATCGATATTTTTTTGCCTGATTTAGTACTATGGACGATATCTCTCTGGATCTCTCTGATAATCAGATGGGTCTTGCAGGTATTTCCTGTTCTTTTCATAATACTCCATCTGCTTCTGCATCCTCTGGTCTATCTCGTCCTGATTGATAGCATTACCGTTGGAGTCATATGTTACCGTATAATGTTCCTTGGCAAAGCCGTCGTACATACGCCACTTACCCGATGGTTTGCCGTTTACATACACACCTTCTGCCGATACCTCACCACTCATCTCATCGTAGTTGATATACTTGCCGTCTAAGTAGCCTTGCACATAGTTTGATTCCGATTTCAATCTGCCGTTGGAGAAAAACTCTGTGCACTTGCCATGTAGATAGCCCTTAACATAATTAACTCGCTGACTTTCTTGTCCATTACTGTGAAAATACTTCTGCTCGCCGTCAAGCATAGCATTCGAATAATTCTCTATTCCCACTACCTTGCCATCTGTATCATAGAGCGTCCACTTTCCATGACGGTCCTTTCCTACATACATCCCTTCTGCTTCTTTCTTGTGATTCTCTCCGTAAAGTACCGCTGTGCAGGTGTCGGATGGCGTATCATAGTGAAGTACTGCTGTCTTGTTGCCATGCTCATCATATCTCGTCAGATCTCCTACTGGTTTGCCATCTATAAATGTGGCTGTATAGGCGTAGTGTCCATTGGCATATTTTCTAGCCCACTCGCCCTGACGGCGACCTTGTTCGTCAACTTTATTGGGCTTGTCTGGCCTGTTGACACTCTTCTCAACATGACTGCCACTCTTTGGCACCTTATTGCCGAATACGTCCATCTGAGCGTATGCCGTGTGCGCCAGTATTACTAGTGTAACTAATGCTGATAATCTCTTCATATATCTTTTCATATTCATTTCTTTACTACCGATGTTAATCGTCCATCTCTTAAAAGTGTCACAATCTGCTCTCCATCTTCTACATCTTCTATAGACGACAGGAGTTTCCCCGATTTCGAAAGGGTCATAGTGTAACCTCTATTCACAATCTTCTGCGGATCAAGCGCCTCTAATTGCTGCATGTAGTTAACTATAGCTCTCTGCTCCATCTGAATATACATCATGGCCGATTGCTCTACCTTGTTCTTCAAGAGGGTCGCATGCTGCATCTTCATCTGAACCAACATATCTGCCGACTGCCCAATCCTACGATGTAGATTCTCTACCTGCATCTTGAGCCTGTCAACTCTCGACGAAGCTATATAGCTCAATTGCTGACGCTTCATGGCAACTTTGTTGTTGTATGTAGACAAAATGCGTGCCACAGCATCACTCAATATCCTCTTATAATCTTCTACCAACGTATATTGACTCGAGTTATGGTCTATTATGTACTCTGCCGCCGCAGTCGGTGTCTTTACCCTCTGAAAGGCTACCATGTCGACTACCGAGGTGTCTTGCTCGTGTCCAATACCTGTAATAATTGGCAATGGAAAGGTCGCAATATATGTCGCCAAAACATAATCGTCAAAACACGCCAAATCTTGCTTCGACCCTCCCCCTCGAATAATAACCACAGCATCAAATTCTCGTACCATCTCCTCAAGGTCCGACTGTATGCTTCCCAAGGCATTGATAATCGACTCAGGAGCACCAGTACCTTGCATCAAAGCAGGATATAGCTGACATTCACATCCCCCATATTCACTGGCAGAGAGCTGATTCATAAAGTCACCATACCCAGCCGCAGTATTGGCCGATATGATAGCTACACGACGAATGAACGTGGGCAACTCAAGTTGCTTCTGCAGGTCCATATACCCATCTTGGGTCAACTGCTCTATGGTCTGCTTGCGCTTGAGCTCATACTCTCCCAACGTATACGTTGCATCAATAGCATCTACATTGGCCGATAAACCGTAGGCTGGATGAAAACCAACTGTCAGATGTACCAACACCTTCAGCCCGTCTCTCATCTCTACTCCGGCTTCCCTCTCAAAACGCCCTATAATCTTGTCAAAAGCAAACGACCATACCGTACAGGACAACGACGCCACAGGTACATTAGAGCCTTCTTGCGTCTCAATAAGCGAGAAATATGCGTGCCTGTTGTACTTGTAGTTCTTTACTTCTCCAAATACCCACGCAGATAGCCCAGCATCCGCAACTACATCACGGATGGCCGAAGTAAATTCTCCTAGACTTATACCTATATGAGGCTCCGACATCTGCATATCTCTGCAAAGATAATAAATGTGCAACAAAAAAGGGATACCCACTTGTAGGATATCCCTTCATATTTATATTGTTAATTGGCTCTGTTACTTGCCAATCTTTTCCAAAGCAACGTCTATACGGCGGAGCATCTCGTCTTTACCGATGAAAGCACCGATACCGAAGATGCTAGGACCCTGACTTACGCCAAGCACTGCAAGACGGAGTGTATTCATAATCTGACCCATGCTGTACTCGTGTGATACAACCCAGTCATGAGCTACAGTCTCTGTCTCTGCCTTTATCTCTGGCTGCTCTGCAAGAAGTGCTCTGAGCTCCTTGAGACGCTCTACGTTCTCTGGCTTCCAGAACTTAGCTACCGACTTCTCGTCATACTCCGTTGGAGCAATGAACATATAGCGGACAAGCTCCACGAGGTCCTTAGGGAATGTAGCACGCTCCTTGATGAGCGATACAGCTGCTGTAGCACGCTCAAGTGTCGTCTCTACACCAAGCTGCTCCTTAAGCATTGGCAGAACGATAGCTGCCAACTCCTCTGATGGTGTAACCTTGAGGTACTGTGCATTGAACCACTTCGCCTTGTCGTGACTGAAACGAGCGCCCGACTTAGACACCTTATCCAATGAGAAAGTATCGATAAGTTCCTGCATAGAGAATATCTCCTGCTCTGTACCTGGGTTCCAACCGAGAAGAGCAAGCATATTGATAAATGCACCTGGGAAATAACCCTCCTCACGGTAGCCCATTGCTGTCTCACCTGTAGGCGAGTTCCAGAGAAGTGGGAATACTGGGAAGCCGAACTTATCACCATCACGCTTAGAGAGCTTACCCTGACCTTGTGGCTTGAGCAACAATGGGAGGTGAGCAAACTCTGGCTGTGTATCCTTCCAACCAAATGCCTCATAAAGAAGGAAGTGTAGCGGAAGCGATGGCAACCACTCCTCACCTCGGATTACGTGAGAGATCTCCATAAGGTGGTCATCCACGATATTGGCAAGGTGATATGTAGGGAGTGCATCAGCCGACTTGTAAAGCACCTTATCATCGAGAGTAGATGTATTAATTGTAATATGACCACGGATAATATCATCCATCTCCACGTTACGGTTCTCAGGCATCTTGAAACGGATAACCCAAACATCACCACGCTCTATACGAGCCTTAACCTCATCAGCTGAAAGCTTCAACGATGTCTCGAGCTGTGTACGTACCGCATAGTTGTATGCGAATGTCTCACCTCGCTCCTCATACTGCTTACGAAGAGCATCAAGTTGCTCCGCCGTATCAAATGCATAGTAAGCATTACCACTGGCTACAAGATCCTGCGCATACTTGAGATATATCTCCTTACGCTCACTCTGACGGTATGGAGCATGAGGGCCTCCCTCCTGAATACCTTCATCTATAGTGATACCACACCACTTGAGCGACTCCATAATATATGCCTCCGCACCTGGAACAAAACGCTGTGAGTCTGTATCCTCAATGCGAAGAATGAAGTCACCACCATGATGACGAGCAAAAAGATAATTGTACAACGCTGTACGGACACCACCTATATGGAGAGCGCCTGTAGGACTTGGAGCGAAACGAACGCGAACTCGACGATTCATATTATAATGCTTAATTGTATTCTATCCATAAAACAAAAAAACTCGCAAGAAAGATTACTCTCTTGCAAGCTTGTTTCTTGTGCGCAGAATGAGACTCGAACTCACACGATC
>JAKSLE010000034.1 GCA_024401365.1 Bacteroidales bacterium
GCCGATGGTACTGCACCACAATGTGGGAGAGTAGGTAGCCGCCACTTAAATTTAGGACCTCAGTAATCTGATGATTGCTGGGGTTCTTTTGTTATTTGGGGGTGTGTATAGAGCCTTTTGGAGACTTTCAGAGACGGTTGGAGACATTTGGAGACAGTGCGCTTTCACGTATTTGTAATTTTGCATTGTCGTTTTGAGGGTGTTTTATTGGTTATGTTTTTTCTGTCTTGTGGTTGTTCGTTTGTTTGTTGGGTTGGATTTGTGTGAGTTTTTGCATTTCACATATTGGAATTGTACTGGTGTGTTGATGTTTCATTGTTTTGAGGGAAATAAAAAATGCATAGCCGGACGTTTCCGTACTATGCATTATGCAGTTAACACAACAAAATTTTCAGTTACACCACAGTTGCTACTCACCATCACGGCTATACGTGTGCCGTAGCATAACCAAACCACAAAAGTGAACAATTGCTCATTCACAATGCAAATATATAAACAATTTGCTTACGATGAACTTAAGTAATATTTTTTTTGTAAGTTTTTGACTCTCTGATAGTCATAAACTACGTTAATAGTTCGTGCTATAGTACTATTTTTCTTACTTTTGCAGTTGCATATTCATAAGTCACGAAATGCAGATAGATAACGACGAATATAAATACGGATTTACAAGCGATATCGAGACTGAGACAATTGCAAAGGGTCTCTCAGAAGATATTGTACGTCTGATTTCTTCGAAGAAGGAAGAGCCAGAGTTTATGCTTGAGTTCCGTCTTAAGGCATATCGCCATTGGCTGACACTTAAGCAGCCTACTTGGGCACATCTTAATATTCCTGAGATAGATTTTCAGGATATCAGTTATTACGCCGCTCCAGTAAATAAGCCCAAGCTACAGAGTATGGATGAAGTAGATCCTGAGATACGTAAGACTTTTGATAAGCTTGGTATTCCACTTGATGAGCAGAAGGCTCTTTCGAATGTAGCTGTGGATGCTGTGCTTGATTCTACATCTGTGAAGACTACATTCCGTAAGACTTTAGCTGAGAAGGGTGTAATCTTTTGTTCAATCAGCGAGGCTATTAAGGAGCATCCTGATTTGGTAAAGAAGTATTTAGGCTCTGTAGTCTCGTACGCAGATAATTTTTATGCGGCTCTAAATTCGGCGGTATTCTCCGATGGGTCGTTCGTATATATTCCGAAGGGTGTACGTTGCCCTATGGAGTTGTCTACATATTTCCGTATCAATGCTACAAAGACGGGACAGTTTGAGCGCACATTGATAGTTGCCGACGACGATTCTTACGTTTCGTACCTTGAGGGATGTACGGCTCCTCAGCGTGATGAGAATCAGCTTCATGCAGCGATAGTAGAGATTGTGGTCAATACAAATGCCGAGGTTAAATACTCTACAGTACAGAACTGGTATCCTGGAGACAAGGACGGCAAGGGCGGTATATACAACTTCGTTACAAAACGAGCACTGTGTGCTGGAGACAACTCCAAGATTTCTTGGACTCAGGTAGAGACTGGTTCTGCTATCACCTGGAAGTACCCATCTTGTGTCTTGAAGGGTAATCGCAGTGTTGGCGAGTTCTATTCTGTAGCTGTGACGAATAATTATCAGCAAGCAGATACAGGAACTAAGATGATTCATATAGGAGTAGATACTCACTCGACTATTATCAGTAAGGGTATCTCTGCCGGCAAGAGTCAGAATTCATACCGTGGATTGGTTAGAATGGCCCCTACTGCAGCTAATGCTCGAAATTATTCGGTGTGCGATTCTCTGCTCTTGGGCGATAAGTGTGGAGCGCATACATTCCCGTATTCAGATATACAGAATCCTACTGCTCAGTTTGAGCATGAGGCTACTACAAGCAAGATTTCAGAGGAACAGTTGTTCTATTGTATGCAGCGAGGTATCTCTGAAGAGGATGCGATAGGACTTATCGTTAATGGTTACGCGAAAGACGTTCTCTCTAAGCTCCCTATGGAGTTTGCGGTTGAGGCTCAGCGCCTGTTGCAGGTGTCGCTTGAGGGTAGTGTAGGATAATAAAACAGAAAAAGTATCGTTATGCTAGATATAAAGAATCTTCATGCCACAGTTGATGGCAAGGAAATATTGAGAGGTATCAACCTCCATATTAAACCAGGTGAGGTACATGCTATCATGGGACCTAATGGCTCGGGAAAGTCGACCCTTTCGTCAGTGTTGGCTGGTAATCCTTCCTATACTGTTACAGATGGAGAGGTAACCTTTAATGGCAAGAATCTTTTGGAACTCTCTCCTTCGGACCGAGCAAATGAGGGTTTGTTTCTCTCGTTTCAGTATCCGGTAGAGATTCCTGGCGTCTCAATGTCCAATTTTCTCAAGACAGCTCTGAATGCCAAGCGCAAGTATCAGGGCAAGGAGCCTCTTTCGGCTGCTGAGTTCCTCAAGCTTATGAAAGAGAAGAAATCGATAGTTGAGATTGACTCTAAGTTGACCAACCGTTCCGTTAACGAAGGTTTCTCGGGAGGAGAGAAGAAAAAGAATGAGATTTTCCAGATGGCAATGTTGGAGCCTTCTCTTCGTATACTTGACGAGACCGATTCGGGATTGGATATTGATGCTCTACGAATTGTGGCATCTGGTGTGACAAAGTTGAAAACAGAAAACAATGCTACGATAGTGATTACACACTATCAGCGTCTACTTGACTATATTGTACCTGATTATATCCATATTTTGTACCATGGTCGTATTGTAATGACAGGCACAAAAGAACTTGCTCTTGAGTTGGAGGAGAAAGGTTACGATTGGATTAAGGAGCAATTTCCTGATTGATAACACGATTAGCTGATGAATATCAAAGATCAGAATATTGATATAGTATTGTCGTCTAATACATCTCGTCAGGAGGTATTGAATTTTGATTCTCAGACTCCTGCTGAGGTGAGTGTGACTATCAGCTTGGCTGATGGGGCGCATCTTGATGTGGTATTGCTCCAGGAGAATGTTGCAGAAGCAAAGAGGTGTGTAGTAAGGGTAGAGCAGCAGGCGAACAGCGTGTTGTCTATGTCTACTATTACTCTCGGATCAGCTGACGTGAAAAACGATGTAGAGGTACGACTCAAAGGCGAAGGTGCGGAGTTGGTACTCAATGGCTTGTACTTGACATCAGGTGCCGATAAGGTAGACAATAAGACGGTAGTTTATCACGAAGTAGGGCATTGTACAACAAAGCAGTTGTATAAGGGCGCTTTGGACGGTGAGTCGAAGGCATCTTTTGAGGGTATGATTATTGTTCAGCCAGACGCTCAGAAGACCAATGCACAGCAGACAAACAGAAATATTCTTATTTCGCCAAAGGCCAAGGTTCATGCTGAGCCTCAGCTAGTGATATATGCTGATGACGTGAAGTGTAGTCACGGTGCTACCACAGGGCAGTTGGATCAGCAGCAACTCTTCTATATGCAGCAAAGAGGTATAGATGAGGATGCAGCGCGCAGGATGCTGACAGCAGCATACGCCGCAGAAGTTGTAGGCTTGATACCTATAGAAGATGTTCGAACAAGATTGACAGACACTCTTTTTGAATAAATAAATGACACAGGAAGAACTCAACATACGTAGTCAGTTCTCTATATTATATGAGAAGATATACTCTAAGCCATTAATCTATTTAGATAATGGAGCGACGACCCAAAAGCCAAAGCGCGTTTTGGATGCGATGCAGCGTGTGTATGAGCATCTTAACAGTAATGTTCATCGTGGAGTACACTATTTGAGTAACCAGTGTACAGATTTACTAGAAGAGGCACGAAGGGTAGTTGCCCGTCATTTGAATGCCAGAGAGGATGCTGAGATAATATTCACTCGAGGTACGACAGAGTCGATAAATCTTTTGGCGTTTTCTTTTGGGGAGACATTCTGTAAATCGGGTGATGAAATAATTGTAACAGAACTAGAGCATCACTCCAATATTGTTCCTTGGCAGATGTTGTGTCAGCGTAAGGGTATGACACTTCGTGTGATACCTATTACAGATGATGGTGAGTTGAAGATAGAGGAGCTAGACAATCTTATAAATGACAAGACAAAACTGATAAGTTTAGCACACGTGTCGAATGTCATGGGAACCGTCAATCCAGTCAAGGAGGTGGTGGCCAAGGCACATGCCAAGAATATTCCTGTGATGGTAGATGGAGCGCAGAGTGCTCCACACATGAGTATAGATGTTCAGGATTTGGATTGTGATTTTCTGGTATTCTCGGGTCATAAGGTATATGCCCCTACAGGAAGCGGCGTATTGTACGGCAAGCGAGAGTATCTAGATCAGATGGTGCCATATCATGGCGGTGGAGAGATGATAGACAAGGTCTCATTCTCTGGGACTACATATAATGTACTGCCATTTAAGTTTGAGGCAGGCACGCCAGATTATGTTGCTACGATAGGTTTGGCAGAAGCCATACGTTTTGTAGACGAAATAGGGTTTGAATTCATAGAGAAGCATGAGCAACATCTGTTACAATACACGCTCAGTCAGTTGCAAGATCACTATGGAGTAAGGATTATTGGCAATCCTAAGCGTAGGAGTGGAGTTGTATCCTTTTTGTTGGGCAAGGCACATCCCTATGATGTAGGTATGATTTTGGATAAGATGGGTGTTGCTGTGCGTACGGGGCACCATTGTGCTCAGCCTTTGATGGAGCGACTAGGGATTAGTGGAACCGTTAGAGCTTCCTTCGGCGTATATAATTCCGAGGAAGATGTTGATACCTTTATCAGAGCTGTCCGTCAGGCTGCTATTATGTTGAGTTGATATTTATAGAAGATGAATACTATAGAGGATATACAGTCAGAGATTGTTGAGGAATTTTCTGGCTTTGACGATTGGATGGATAAGTACTCTATCTTGATAGAGTTAGGTAATGATATGCCTGCGTATCCAGAAGAGCATCGTACTCAAGAGAATATCATAGAAGGATGTCAGTCGACGGTTTGGATATATGCAGATTTGGATGCTGATGGCAATGTAGTATATCAGGCAGACAGTGATGCTATCATAGTTAAGGGCATTGTCGGGTTGCTCCTTAGGGTATTAAGTGGGCATCAGCCACAAGAGATCATCAATGCGGATTTGCATTTTATAGACGATATAGGGTTGAAAGAAAATTTGACGCCTACCCGTTCTAATGGTCTTTTGGCTATGATAAAGCAGATGAAGTATTACGCGATGGCATTTGATGCTAAAAGAAAATAGAATAACGATGGAGCAGTTTGAAATACCATTGGAGTCGTACGTTATTGACGCGTTGAAGACGATATACGATCCAGAGATTCCTGTAAATATTTACGACCTTGGTCTTATCTACGAAGTGAATGTTGAGGGTAAGGATGTACGTATATTGATGACATTGACGGCGCCTAACTGTCCTGTAGCGGAGACATTGCCAGAAGAGGTAATGGAGAAGATAAAAGAGATAGAGGGCGTTGGAGAGGTAGAAGTCAATCTGACATTTGACCCAGCGTGGTCGCAAGAAAATATGACAGAAGAAGCTAAGTTAGAGTTAGGCTTTCTTTAGAGATATTTCTTGGGAGGTATTTGATACCCAAGAAAGTTATGTCATCGACCTGGACATTAGTTCCCATCCACGAAGAGAGTGTAGACTGGAGCTCTCTTCGTTGTTCATTTAAGGTCATAGGTGCTATTTGTTCGAGCAACAATTTTATGCGAGTTGCTCCGAAAGAACCTTCGTTGCCTATTTGATCTCTATAACCATCAGAGAACATATAGATAGTATCTCCACTATTAAGAGTAACCGTATTTTTATTAAAAGGCTGTTCCTTTAAATGCCAACCGAGAGGGTTGCGAGTAGCCTTTAGAATCTCGATATCGTAATTATCGCTTATCAGATCCATTTTACGGCGGGCGATGTATAGGTCGATATTAGCGCCGGCGTACTCCATCTGTCTAGTTCCGTTTTTCAGTATTATGATACCCATATCGCAGCCATCCAGGACGGTATCGTCAGAGCCTTCGGTGTAGAGGGTATCTTTGATTCGGGCGCGGATATTTTCGAGTATTGTATCTGCGTGAGGTTCGGTACAAGAAGATATCTCCTCGTTAAGGAAGCTGAGGCAGAGGATAGAAAGCAGGGTAGCAGGTACACCGTGGCCCGTACAGTCAGCTACGGCGGCTATCTTATAATCGCCCACCTGTTTGATATAGTAGAAATCGCCGCTGACTATCTCCTTAGGTTTGTAAAGTACGAAAGATAGGGGGAAGACATTTTTGCCCTCATTTGCGCCGTTCATTACCTTTCGTTGGATTTTGCTAGCATAGCGTATACTATCGTGGACAGAGTCGTTGATAGCCGTCATTTTATCTCGTTGGGCAGCCAGTTCCTCCTTTTGGTAGTTGATCAGTTCGTATTGGCGTTGGAGGTCGATGTTCATCTTTTTTTGTTTGCGCGTCTGCATCAAGTAGTATACTGCGAAGAGTATAGCTATGATGATGATGATATGCATAAATATCAGGGCGGTCCAGCGTTTATCCGACTGCTCATTAGCCTGTTGCAGGCGCATGGCGTCGATTTCGTTCTGTTTCTGCAAGGCATCTATCTGGCTCTCCTTTATTTGTATTTGGTATTGAGCCTGTATGCCGGACTCTCTGCTCATGATAGCCCTTTTGAGCATAGAATCTCTCAATGCGACCTCCTTTTCGAGGTAATAGAGGGCGGTATTTTCGTCCTTATTTTCACGGGCGAGGGTATAAGAAGCATGGAGGGCAGATATATAAGTAGCTACTATATGTCGGTTGGCAGAGATAGACAACGCCTTCTGGATATAAGAGCGAGCTTTGCTTAAGTCGTTCTGAGCCATGTGGACCTTACCAAGTTCGACTAGCGTTGTAGAGGTGCTGGCGTCGTCCTTGTTCTCCTGTTGGATATTCAAGGCATTGGTGAGATAAGACTCAGCCTTGTTGTAGATTTTCTTTTCGCTATAGATTATGCCCAAGTGGAGGTATGCGTTCGATAATGGGCGAAGGTTATTGGTGTTCTTACAGCGATCTATATTGTTTTGGTAGATATATATAGCGGAATCAGTCTGGCTATTGAGGTGATAAGCCTCCGCCAGGTAGTTGACGACATCTGGGAGATGCTCCTTGATATTCTCGCTATTTATTACGTTACGGAAATAGTTGCGAGCCAACTGGTAGTAGTGCTTATTAGACGTTTCGCGGCCCACCTCCAGGTAGTAACGTCCCATATAGTAAAGACCGACGGATTTATAATAGTGGACGCTATCTATAGGGGCATAGTTATCGTAGTTGGTGTTCCCAGATTCCAGCATATTAGCCAAGATTACTGTTTTATGGGCATGTTTGAACATGTCAACCGAACTCTTGTCGTTGACTGCGGAATCGCACGTAAGGACGAGGGCCTCGTATGTGCTTTGCGACAAAACGCGGTCTTTCGCAAGGGCCGATAGAGGGAGCAAGATACTTACAATGAGAAAAGATGCTATGTGTCTAATGATAGTGTTCATTGCAATAGTAGTTTGGCAAATGTAGGCAATAAATTTTAATATACAATAGTATGCCTATGTATTATGGGAAGGTAGTCGGAGATATAAGCGAGAGTTAAGGTTGCTCGCAGTTTTTTTAATTCAGAGATAGATGATACCTATATAATAGGTATATAGAGAATATACGTTGCTCGCAGTTTTTTGGTAAAAGAAGTATGGGAGAAAGGGCAGAAGGGTAGTCTGTTTTGGGGTACGACGTTAGTCGTAGAAGTTCCAAGACAATCCGAATTTGAAGGTACCAGGAGCCGCAGGGTAGTAAGGGCTCAAGAAGTAATCGGCCGATCCCCACTTGCTATTGACATGCTCGTACTTGAAGTAGACGCGCATTCTTTTGAGGTGGAAATTGATGAAAGGATCGAAGAAACCGTAGTTGCCAATCTTTCGTTCCGTCTGGGCGTGGTACTGCATCAAGGCAGGCATATATTTAGGCGCGAAATAAGCGTTATGGTATCGTATATCCACACCAAGTTGCAATGTCAGTACGTCGAACAAGAAAGCCTCGTAGAAGCTAGTAGCCTGAGCAGAAAACTCGGGCAGAGGCATAGCCAGGTCATCCGAAGTATGCTGCCAAGCCAAGCGGATAATGCTATTGAAGCCTATGATAGAAAAATGTTTCTCGCCATATGCGCCTATGACCTTAACGGCCTCTTTGGTCTGAGTAGGCAAGCAATTCTCGTTGAAGTAGATATAATTATCAAGGATACCACCGAAAGCTGAAAGTTTCAACTTAAGGTCCGGTATTCGGATACCCCCTTCGAATTTAGATATGGTAGCATCCTCCAAGTTGGCATTCTTCCATCGGAAATGGTTGGAATAATACTCCTTTTCGAAATACTCAGGCGACTGGCTTTTGATGATAGCCTTTCCGTAGATATTGGCCTCGTGGTTCAATACTGGGAAATGGATGTCTACGTCGCCAGTCACCTCGTAGTTACCCTTGCGGTATCCCATGAGGTAGAATTTAGCTCCAGCCTTCCATCGGAGGTATTCGCCTACGTTTTTGAATATCTGTCCGCCTACGAAGACTACGTTATCGTCCTTCGTCTGGTGGTGGAAAGTGATGACAAGCTTTTCGGTCTCCTTATCCGTTGTGGTATCATTAGGGCTTTCCATTCTATAATGGCGAGTATCTATGCCCAAGAAAGCGCGGAGTCCGAACTTCATGGCGCTATTGAACTCCTCGGTCATTTTAAGTTCGAAGAGGTTTTTGCACTCGAAGTAATGGCGGCGGTCGTGAGTATTAGCCTTATCGATAAATTGGTGTACGGCTGCGAAGAGGGTAGAATCGACGCGAGAATTATAATTAGACAAGCCTGACATAGAATAGATGGCGTGGCTCTTGTCGATAGAAACTGTGTGGCGGATAAGGACTGGGGCGATATCGTACTCGTTGCTATCGGCATCCAATCGGGTTACGTGGCCAAGGTCCAACGAGTGGTTGAACATCAAGCCGTATACAGACTGGTTATTGTATGTTTTAGAAAGGCGGACCTTTATATCCTCCGGTTTTTTTCTTTCGCCGTCGACGGGGGTTAGTATTTCATTCTCGTCGGCTATACCTCCATTTTCGTTAACCTCGGAGCGGTTGTACTGCAAGTTGAGGTAGTAGCGGTAGTATTCGCCGTCGTAAGAATTCCACAAGCGAAGTTTTGTTTGGTCTGTACGTTGGCTATCGTAGCTACCGATGGATGTAGACAAAGAATATTGGAATCCGATATTAGCTCGGCGATTGATGTTCTGGGTAAAGATGACGTTGACATACTCCTCGGAGCGGCGTTTAGGGTATCCCATCTGGTATGTCAAGTTGGTATAAGGCGTAAGGGTATTGTAAAATACCATTTTATCGGCGGACGGGATATAATCCAGCAAGGAGTTGTAGAAGATATTGCCCTCGTGTTTCTTGATAGAAGGGAAGAAAGTGCTTCGAGAAGGGGAGCCCAGGACGCCGAGGGTAGAATTATCGATATTATTTTTCCAGATAGGGTTGTTTATCTGGTGCATATTCAGCAATGTGTCGACCGATATTGTATCGGCGTGGGACATATTGTCTACGAAGACCCAGGCTTTGACATTAGGTGTAATATCGACTTTTTTAGGGTCGTCGCTACTGGCGTTATTGTCGTTATTAGCCATTCGTTGCTGTGCGACAGCTACGAGAGAGACGTTCGCCAATAGAAATGCGAAAATGATGCGGATATAAGAATAGAGTATGTAAGATATATTATGCACTCTATGCTTCGATTTCTATGATTTCAAAAGGGAGCCCGTCTACGAGATCCTTGTAATCTTCGCCGGCCTCGTGCATTTCGACAAATCGTTCGCTATAGTACCACTCTACGCGAACATCCTTTCCCTGCTCAAACTGATCGTACAAAAAGCGGAAAATTTCGAGAATACACTTAGAGCTGCTGGTGTTGAAATATTCGAGATTGAATACAGTCAGCAAATGATCTGTAGGCAATTCGTTCTTTATGCGTGCTAAGATGTTGCGGTAGAAACCCACTGCATCGTCCATAAAGGAACGACCTTCGATTGTCAGAGTGTTATCATCGTAGGTAATCAGTGGGAATCGCTCTTCTTGTTCTGAAAATACTAGCACTTTTAATCTATTAAATGGTTTTTGTACGTGTGAATACTATAGATAAAAAGAAGGACGGCTTTTGATTAGTCGTCTATCTCTTCAAGTTCTACAGGTACGTACTTTAATAAGTCGCGGAACTCTTCTGCGGCGTCGCGCATATCCTCGTCATCGGTTTTATAAGACCACTTGATGCGGCAATCGTTACCAGCGAGGTGCTTTTTGTCGATCATGAACAATAGGTCCATAATGCACTTAGAGCTACTGGTATTGAAGAAGTCGAGTCCGATTTCGACCTTCAGTGGGCCCTGATGCTCTTCGATGATACGCTTTACAGGTGCGTAGAATTCGGCAGAATTCTCCATATATGATCGACCAGAGATAGAGAAAACTCCATCTTGGTATGAGATAGTCGGTGTGCGGTCCGAACCTGGGATGAGTGCATTCATAACTATGTCAGTTTATATCTTACAACGCAAAGATAGTAATTAATTTAGAACTCTTTGAGACTGACGGTAATTTTTTTGTTTGTAATGGGGTAAAAAAAGAATTTTGGGTATAGTAGTAGGAGGTGGTAGTGGGGGAGGCGGAAGACCTAGCTGCTAGTGGGTTTGGGGAGGTGAAACATGATGATTTTTGTAACAAAAGCGAGGATGGTTGTGTATAACTAAGAAAACGGAATTAAGTAACATTTTAACATTAGATTGAGATGAAAATCAAAACTCTCGTCTTATCAGTTGGTGCTACATTGATGGCGCTTGCTTTGACAAATTGTACAACAATTGATTCGGGCTCGGTAGGTATTCGCTTCCTCAAGTGGTCGTCAGATGCAGATCGTCAAGGAGGGGTAGTAGAGACCTGTAACGGTTGGGTTTGGTACAATCCTATTACACAGGATATTTTTGAATATCCAGTCTATGTTCAGCGTAAGACTTATGAGCCATTTGCGGTAAATGCGAAAGATGCTTCGACATTTACCATGGACCCTACGATAGCGTATCGTTTGGACCGTGACAAGGCTACACAAGTATTTACGAAGTACAGGAAGTCGCTCTGGCAGATAGAAGAGGGCTACATTCGTACCTGTATATATGAGGCGTATCGTACCTGTGCCAACCAGTACACCAGTGACTATCTGATGGCCAACCGAGGTGAGTTTGAGTCGGAGGTAAGAAAGCGACTTGAGCAATCGTTGTCGAGCGAAGGCTTTATAGTAGAAGAGTTTACCTCGCAGATTACACCTCCATCGTCATTGGCGCAAGCAATCAATGCAAAGAACGAGGCCGTTCAGAACGCCTTGAAGGCAGAGAACAAGGTTAAGGAGGCTCAAGCTGAGGCACAGATTGAGATTGCCAAGGCAGAAGGTGAGGCTAAGGCCTTGAAGATCAAGGGTGATGGTGAGGCATATTACAACAGGGTAGTTGCTGAGTCATTGAATAAGCTTTTGGTTGAGCAGTATGCTGTAGAAAAGTGGGACGGCAAGTTGCCAGAGTACATGACAGCAGGAGGTGAGGCTCCATTTATCCATGTAAAGTAAAATAAGGCGTCGGAAGGCAGTCGTACAAGATACAGGGGGTATGTCGTTGGGACGTGCCCCCTGTTTTTTGTAATATAATATAATGCTATGATTTTTATGCTGTGTGAGGGTAGTCTCTGTCTATATAGTGTCTATATAGAGCGTATATAGAAGTATGAGAAAAGTGTGGAGTATGATTTTGGAAAGAGAGATTATTATTGGCCAAAAATTCGAGAGAAGAAACCCTTCTTGGCAGGTTTATCAGGCAGAGGCATACCGTCGGGGCAAAGGATTTGGTATATTTCGCCCCAAGAAGGTATGCCGCCGAGGTTGCGGTCGTCTATAAATATGTCGGCGGTAAGTTTGCGAGGGTTATCGGGATTAGACATATCCTCGCCGGGGTAATTAGCGTTGATAGCGTAGAACTCTATTCCGTTTTTGCGGCAAAGATCCACGGCGTCGTCCAGTAATTTACCCGTGCGGCAAGTCCAAAGAGTGAGCAAGTAATCCTTCTGTTGCAAGGCTCGGAGGGTATCGAAAGCGAACATAAGAGGCTTGCCCATTTCTGGGTATTTGTTTTCCACGATTGTGCCGTCGAAATCTACTGCTATTATTTTGCTCATGGTTTTACTCGTTGTAGATATATTTTTCGCTAGGGTAAGAAGCTGCCATGAGGACGATGATCATAGCGAATACGTACAAGCTATTGTTTTCGCAAGTTACGAAATACAAGATACCGGCTATGGTAGCAGCTGCAGACAAGGACCATATACGGATGGTATATGCGCGAGACACCATACGTTCGCCCTCCTCCTCGGGGAGGTCGGCCGCCTTGTTGGTAGTGTGGCGCAACCAATAAGAAGTCAGTGGGACCAGAGCCAGCACCAAGATAAAGAATATGGCCATGATGGTAGCTGTCTGTTCGTCGGTTGTATAAGGTTCATTTTTGGCGAGGAAAGCCAGTATGAATATCAGTATTGGGATTAAGATAGCGAAAATAAAAGACCTTTTAAGTTTCTGAAGCATGATTATTTAGTTTTTTGTGTATTAGACGGTATAAGGTACTCTATTGACGAGAGAGCGGCCGAGGGTCACTTCGTCGGTATATTCTATTTCGTCGCCTATAGCTACGCCGCGGGCGATGGTAGTCACTTTAATATTATAAGGAGCCAGTCGGCGGTAGAGGTAGAAATTTGTTGTGTCGCCCTCCATTGTGGTAGAGAGAGCCAGTATAACCTCGTCGGCCTCGTGAGCGCTGATTCTAGCCTCCAGGGAATCGATGTTAAGCTCCTCGGGGCCGATACCCTCCATAGGAGATATGACGCCGCCCAGTACGTGGTACACACCGGTATACTGTTGGGTAGCCTCGATAGCCATCATTTCGCGGATGGACTCCACTACGCAGATAGTACGGTGATCGCGCTTGGTGTTGGCGCAAACTTCGCACTGGTCGTCGTCGCATATATTATGGCACGTACGGCAATAGTGGATATCGTTGCGCAGGGCGCTGATAGCATTGGTGAAAGCAGCCACATCGGCTTTATCCTGGCGAAGGATGTGCATAGCCAGGCGCATTGCTGTTTTCCTGCCAATAGATGGCAGGGTAGCGAACTGGGCTATGGCTTCGTCGAGAAGTTTAGATGAAGACTGAATCATGGAGCAAAGATATACAAAAAGCGCGTGCGAAATAATCGTACGCGCTTTTTAATTATTGTGGACTAAAATTTAGTTCTCACGACGTGGGCCGCGCTCTGGGCGTGGACCGCGATGGTCGCCACGAGGACCGCGATCGTTATTATCGCGTGGTGGGCGAGCTGGGCGCTCTGGACGGTCTACCCAACCCTCTGGCTTAGGGAGAAGGTCGCGGCGAGAGAGGCGGAGCTTGCCAGTCTTAGGGTCGATCTCCTTGAGGAGTACGTCGATTTCGTCGCCCTCCTTAAGTACAGAAGCAGGATCCTCGATACGCTTCCAGTCGAACTCAGAAACGTGGAGGAGACCATCCTTACCAGGGAGAATCTCAACGAAAGCACCGAATGCTACGAGAGACTTAACCTTACCGTGGTATACCTCGCCAACCTCTGGGATAGCAACGATAGCCTTAACTCGTGCGAGAGCGGCGTCGATGTTAGCCTTGTTAGAAGAAGCGATAGATACGATACCCTTATTGTCGACCTCTTCGATATTGATTGTTGTATTTGTTGTAGCCTGAATCTCTTGGATGATCTTACCGCCAGGGCCGATAACAGCGCCGATCATATCCTTAGGGATATCGATAGCGATGATACGTGGAGCGTGTGGCTTGTAGTCCTCACGAGGTGCTGGGATAGTCTCCTCGATGAGATCGAGAATATGGAGACGACCACGGCGAGCCTGCTCGAGAGCCTTAGCAACAACCTCGTAAGAGAGGCCGTCGATCTTGATATCCATCTGAGTAGCAGTAATACCATCACGAGTACCTGTTACCTTGAAGTCCATATCGCCGAGGTGGTCCTCGTCGCCAAGGATATCAGAAAGAACGCAGTACTTATCAGACTTATCATCAGAGATAAGACCCATTGCGATACCTGCTACTGGCTTCTTGATCTGTACGCCGGCATCCATGAGAGCGAGAGTACCTGCGCAGACAGTAGCCATTGAAGAAGAGCCGTTAGACTCGAGGATATCACTTACTACACGTACTGTATAAGGAAGATCCTCAGGAATCATATTCTTGAGTGCGCGGAGAGCGAGGTTACCGTGACCGATTTCGCGACGGCCAACACCCTTAGCTGCCTTTGCATCGTTTGTAGCGAATGGAGGGAAGTTGTAGTGGAGGAGGAACTTCTCAGAAGTTTGAACTGTAGCCTCATCTACCATCTTCTCATCGAGCTTAGTACCGAGAGTTACTGTAGAGAGTGACTGTGTCTCGCCACGAGTAAAGATAGATGAACCGTGAGGGCCAGGGAGATAGCCAACCTCGCACCAGATAGGACGGATCTCATCCATCTTACGGCCATCGAGACGCTTATTCTCGTCGAGCATAGCACGGCGAACAGCGTCGCGCTCGATATCGTGGTAGTAGCGCTTGATGAGAGCCTCTGGAACTTCGCCCTCGTAATCCTCTGGATAATTCTCAGCGATGAAGTTCTTGCAGATCTCCTCGAAACGGCGGCCACGCTCAGCCTTATTAGCTATTTCAGAGCAAGCAACCTCGTATGCCTTAGGGTAGCACTCAGTGCGAACCTTAGCGCGGAGTTCCTCGTCATTATTCTCGTGATTGTACTCACGCTTAGCCTTACCAACTGCAGCTGCGAGTTCCTCCTGAACCTTACAGTGCTTCTTAATCTCGTTGTGAGCGAACTTGAGAGCCTCGAGCATTACATCCTCAGAGACCTCCTTCATTTCACCCTCAACCATGTTGATATCCTTCTCAGAAGCGGCAACCATAAGCTCAAGGTCGGCGCGCTCGAGTTCTGCAGGAGTAGGGTTGATCTTGAACTGACCATCTACGCGAACCACCTTAACCTCAGAAATTGGGCCATGGAATGGTATATCAGAAACTGCGATAGCTGCAGAAGCTGCGAGACCTGCGAGGCAATCTGGAGTAACCTCTGGGTCGGCAGAGAAGAGAGTTATAGTAACGAAAGTATCAGCGTGATAATCATCTGGGAAGAGTGGACGGAGTGCGCGGTCCACGAGGCGAGCGATAAGGATCTCGTAGTCGGAAGCACGGCCTTCGCGCTTTGTAAAGCCACCAGGGAAGCGGCCTGCAGAAGCGAACTTCTCCTTATACTCTACTGTAAGAGGCATGAAATCTGTATCAGGCTTAGCCTCTGTTGCACTTGTAACTGTTGCTAGGAGGAATGTTCCACCGCACTTTACCATAACTGAGCCATCAGCCTGCTTAGCGAGCTTGCCAGTTTCGATGGTGATTTTGCGGCCGTCTCCTAGATCGATAACCTTTTCGATAGGTTCTGGTTTAATCATCATGACTTTTTAGTCTTCTTAAAATTTTTACAACTCTATATATCGGTGCAAATGTACGTTATTTTTTTGTAGGAGTTAGGTTTTGCCTAATTTTTTTTATTTAGAAATGCTAATTGGCCAATGACCCATTTCAATTTGTATGATTTGGACGTTTTGGGACTCCCAAAATGCCGATTGATTTTGTGGGGGGAAGATACGATCCTGCGTTCCTATGATGGCGATGGTATATGGATTATACTTGCTGCATACCGGCTGATATAAGGGAGATATAAGGTTGCTCGCAGTTTTTTTATTTTCGGACAAGGCGAGATTGATGAAGAAAGAGAGTTCTTTTCTTAGGTCTTCTATATCTCTTTGAGAAGAATACTGTTGGTTTTCTGTATATTCTGTTCGGGAAGAGAACATGCGGATGTTGAACTTTTGGCGAGAGACCTCGGTGAGATTGTCGAGGGTGCCTTGAGCGATAGAAACGGGGATTCCGAAGGCGTCATCTACGGGTAGGCATGTGCCGTTTATGGCTGTTGCGGAGATTATTTGGGAAGATATACCCCATTGGCTGATTAGGATAGGTGCGATGTATACGCCGAACGACCAAGCGTAGACGGTGTATGAGGCATTAGGGTCGGGAGAAAATGAAATCTCCTCTGCGTAGTTATAGAAATATGTTGCGTTAGGCATGCGGAGGGCTGGGGGGATGGAATTGAGATCCATTCCCCAACCGAGGAAGATGAGGTTGTGTGGGGTTTGCATGAGATTTACGATTAATGCTACAAAGGTAAGGAAATGTGGGGAAGAGGAGATGTTTTTTTGTGAGAGGGCATTTCTATATGTGAAGGGTAGAGGTGGGGAATATTCGGAAAAGTGTAGTTTTGGAGGGGTGAAAAATGCGGAAAAGTGTGAGAAGTGACTATTATTTGATTGGTATATAGTGAGATAGATAATATTGAACGCGTAATTAAGTACTGGGTTGTTGTTGATGTATTTGTTTAACACTATTTAAGTATTATATTTGCGACGGGTTGGCTTTAGAAAGCTGATTTGTTTTTTTGACTGATAAGTAATGAGAAAATAAATAGAAGAATTACTATGAAAAAGAGATTGGTTTCTCTGCTCTTTGTGCTTGCAGCAAGCATTGGGGCGTGGGCTGATGAGGTACCGGGGGTGACGGTCGAGTATATCGATGAGGGAACGCCTGCGTATGTTGAGGCCTTGAGCGCTATCGGGCGCTTTGAATTCAGAGAAGGGGTAGTCTACGTTGTTTTTAGAGACAACACGGAAGAAGAGCTAGGTGCGACTTCGGTTATTGGGAAGATTTCCTTCGGCAGAGTGGAAGAAGACGATATAACCAAGGAAGAGTCTACGGCTATTGAGGTAGTAGAGCATAAGGTGAGAGTGACAGTATATCCTAATCCTGCGGCAGACCATGTGCATGTAGATGGATTGGCTGATGGACAGACGGTTAGGTTGTTTGGGAGCAATGGCAGTCTGGTATATTCCGGTACTAGTGCAGATATAGACCTTAGCGGTATGGCTAGTGGGGTTTATATTTTGCAGGTGGGCAAAGAGGTAGTTAAGGTGGTGAAAAAGTAATCTTATAAAGCGACAAATATGAAGAATATAATATTTATGGCCCTTGTTATGATGGGTATGTGTCTGCTGAGTGCTAAGGCAGATGCTCAAATGACAGTTGTGAAGGACGGTAAGGTGGTGTATGGTCTTAACGGCAGTACGGTTGACTATGTTACATTTGAAAAGCCTCAGCCAAAGAGTAGGGTATACCTTTATGGAGGTAAGGAAGGAGAGGCGCCTTTTCGTCCAGGTGCATGGAATGCTGCGGATATGCGTTTCAGTGATAATGAGGGTAATTACTTGCCATGTATTCCATCCGATGTCTATTGGAGTTTCAGAACTCTCATTTTTGATATTTCAGATGCGACAGAAGATTGTGCAGGCCGTATTATGAATGCTTGGTGGGCGGCTAGGTATGACAATAACACTGATGTGAAATTTACTAATGGATTATGGGAGCTTCGTCTTACACCCGAAATTGCTAAAGACTGCGCAAGAGAAAATGGTGGAGGAGGCAGGGATCTTGACCTTATGATTACTTCTGGCAGCTGCACTATCAATGCGGTGTACTACGAGGTGTATTAATTGTAGCTATTTAATAATTTGAGATGAATCGGTTAGAAATTATGAATATCTATTAGCTGTGTAGATTATGAAAAAGATAATAATATCGGCACTTGCCCTAGTGGGTATGTGTGTTATGGGAACTGAGAGTAAAGCTCAGTTTTATGCGGTAAAAGATGGTGTTATCGTTTATCAACTTGAAGAGGGTACAGTAGACTATATTGCATTAGAGAAGCCTATAAAGACAGATTTTGTTGGAGAAGCCGTAGATATGGGACTATCGGTGAAGTGGTCGAGCGTCAATTTGGGCGCTAGAAGTCCAGAAGAATCGGGGATTCGTGTTGCGTGGGGTGAGACAGAAGCAAAAGATGTCTATAATTGGAGTACATATAAGTATATGCAAGAAGGAGAATCTGATTGGAAATATGTCAATAAGTATCAGTTTCAGGACGCTCAAGGTGGTACTTGTTGGTATGATGCTGATGGAAACTTTGTAGGTGATGGCAAGACCACCCTAGAACCAGAAGACGATGCTGCTCATGTAAATTGGGGTGGAGATTGGAGACTGCCGACACTGTCGGATTGGGAAGAGATATACAAAGAATGTACCTACGAGTGGACTGAGCAAAACGGTGTGAACGGCTATAAGATTACGGGAAGAAATAATGGTAATAGTATTTTTCTTCCTGCGGTAGGTTGTCGCAGACCAGACTATATCGAATATGAGGGCCTCTTTCGCGGCTATTACTGGTCGTCGTCGCTAGTTGCGTCGTCGCTTGTTGAGGATTGCTCGTCGTATTATGGCTATATTTTGTTTATTTCTAATGGAGGTAGTTTAAGTCCTTGGGGGTGCATCGACCGTTGCAGTGGTTGCTCTGTTCGCCCTGTGTGCCCCGCGCAAGGAGCAACCCATGGTCATGATGCTGTAGATTTAGGGTTGTCAAGCGGTAATTTATGGGCGACATGCAATATTGGGGCTAACGAGCCAGAGGCTAACGGAGGCTATTTTGCGTGGGGTGAGACGCAAGCAAAGGCGAGTAATAGTTACGACTGGAGTACATATAAGTATGTAATAAAGGGGGGTAAAGATTGGAAAGATATAAACAAATACACAGTAGACGATGGGCTACAAATGGGTGGAGCCACATGGTATAATGCAGATGAATTTTTAGGGGATGGCAAGACTACACTTGAAGCTACAGATGATGCCGCTACGGTAAATTGGGGAGAAAACTGGCGTATGCCAACAGCAAAAGAGTGGAAAGAGCTAATGAATGAGGAGAACTGCACATGGTCAAAGACAAGTATGAATGGTGTTGATGGCTACGAGGTTGTAAGTAAGATTACAGGGAACAGTATTTTCCTTCCTGCTAGTTATAATTGGAATGGCCACTTCACTGGTGACGGCTATTATTGGTCGTCGTCGCTTGACGAATACAGGTCAAGTTGTGGAAGTTACTTATATTTCAACTTATATTTCAACTCGCTTGGATTACATATTAGTGACTCCTCCCCTGTCTCCACGAACTACTCCCACTACTCCCACTACCGTTGCAACGGGTATTCAATTCGCCCTATTTGTCCTGTGCAAAAATAATCTTGTCGGAGCAAGAGATATAGAATAAGGATATATGGACGGTGCACCTTGTGCTAGGCATGGGGTGCACTGTTTTTTTTGTTTTGTGGGGTGGAAATTCGTTTCGGTATAACGAAAAGAAAGGGAGATTTTTGTGATTTCGTTTCGGTATAACGAAAAGAATGTGTATATTTGCGGTGTTGGTTTCGGTATAACGAAAAGATATGAATACAATCAAGAGGCAGATATATTTGGATAAAGTAGT
>JAKSLE010000035.1 GCA_024401365.1 Bacteroidales bacterium
TCGCGACCCCAACCTTGGCAAGGTTGTGCTCTACCAACTGAGCTATTTCCGCAATTTAGTATTTAGTCGGGGTACCAGGATTCGAACCTGGGACCCCCTGCTCCCAAAGCAGGTGCGCTAACCGGACTGCGCTACACCCCGAAATGCAATATTGTCAAACACCCGACTCTCGCATTGCTGCGGAGAGAGGGGGATTCGAACCCCCGGTACAGTAATCCCGTACGCAAGTTTAGCAAACTTGTGGTTTCAGCCACTCACCCATCTCTCCAAACTTGCAAAGGTCTTGTGCTAGACATCAATGACCGCTGTCATTTCCGAATTGCGAGTGCAAAGTTAGGTAGGTTTTTTGAATCTGCAAGCGTTTGAGGTAATTTTTTGATAATTTTTTTGGCGTGAGGTATTAATATTGGTGATAATCAGTCTAATAGGGATGAGGTATGGTGAGGGGGGAGGAGCAGTAGTGGTATTGGGGGAAAAGAAAGAGACTTGATTCGTAGGAACCAAGTCTCGTGTTTGTGATACCGGAGAGGGTCGAACTCCCAATCTTCTGGGCCGTAACCAGAGGCATTATCCATTGTGCTACGGTATCAACATTGTCGTTTGACATTGCAAAGGTAGGTACTTTTTTATTACCTCCAAATATTTGAGCGACTTTTTTTGCTTTTTTAGTCATAGTGTACGTCGTGTGAGATTTATTGTTTATCTTTGTGCGATGATTCACGATGTTATAAAGTTCACATTATCAAGATGAAACTAATACTAAGGTTGATAATATACTCGTTCATAGTGGTGTCGTTCTGCTCATGTGACGATGAAAATAAGAAGTATGTCATAGATGGAGCAATTCAAGGAGGACGCAACTTTGAGGGTGAGACGATATATCTTGTTCCTTTTTTTGATGCTAAGGAGCAGAAGATAGACTCTGCCATTGTTCACAATAGCCGCTTTAAGTTTGAGGGGTATGCGAGTGAGCCACAGGTATACATTTTGCGCATGCGTCCGATGATGGCTGTGTTTGTGGAGGAGTTGATATTTGTCAGAGAGCCGGGTCACATTAGGACCATGATATCGGAGAGTTCTGAGGTTAAGGGTACGGCGCTCAACGATTCGATACAAAGTTGGCATAAATTCAATGTTGAGACGAAATCGGTCATAGCCGATCTTAATAAGCAACTACGCATAGCTCGTCAGAGGAGAGTTGACCAAGAGCAGTTGGACTCCTTGCAGTATGTGGTTGACAATTTGCTTATAGAATTCAACAGGCGGAATAGGGCTACGGCGAAGGCCAATAAGGACAATGTTTTTGGACATTTCCTTCAACTCTACGATAAATAGCGACAATCAATCGAAAAAGATAGTAACTTTGTATCGTTAAAGTAAAAAATTAGTCAGTGTTACTATCGATTCATCCTGAAAATCCTGATACCAGGGGCATTGCGCAGGTTGTAAACTGTTTGCGCGATGGTGGTATTGTTGTGTATCCGACAGATACTGTATATGGTATAGGTTGTGATATTACGAATCAGCAAGCGATGGAGAGGATATTGCGATTTAAGGATGTGAATATTCGCAAGACCAATTTATCCATTATCTGCAGCAGTATAAGTCAAGCCTCTGAGTATGTGAAGCCGATACCCAATGAGGTGTTCAAGGTAATGAAGCGTAATTTGCCTGGGGCGTTCACCTTTATTTTGCCAGCGGGAGGAAATATTCCGAAACTGTTCAGGGCCAGCAAGAAGACGGTAGGTATTCGTGTACCTGACAATAATATAGTACGAGCTATAGCAGAGCAATTAGGCAATCCTATACTATCCACCTCGGTAAAGATAGAAGATGAAGATGTACCATGGGATGAATATCAGACAGATCCCACGCTGATACATGAAAATCTATCGAATATAGCAGATATTGTTATAGACGGAGGCATTGGAGGGGTAGAAGGTTCGACGGTAGTAGACTGCAGTAATGGCGATTATGAGATAATTCGTCAAGGCAAAAGCGAACTTGTGTAATAGAAAACAGCATTTAACAACGATATGTCACTAGTTTCACCATCATTATTGTCTGCGGACTTTGGTCATTTAGCAGACGATTGTATTATGCTTAATGAGTCGCAGGCAGATTTTGCCCATGTAGATGTGATGGACGGTCTGTTTGTTCCCAATATTTCATTTGGCACACCAGTAATCAAGGCGATGGGCAAGCATTGCAAGAAGCCACTTGATGTGCATTTGATGATTGAGGCGCCAGAGAGGTATATAGGGCTGTTCAAGGATTTGAATGCTCATATCTTAAATGTTCATTATGAGGCATGTAAGCATCTGCATAGGACTATACAAGAGATACGTCTAGCGGGTATGAAGCCAGCTGTGACGTTGAATCCTGCTACGCCGGTAGAGGTGTTGAGGGATATTTTGCCAGATGTAGATATGGTGTTGCTGATGTCCGTTAATCCAGGATTTGGAGGGCAGAAGTTCATTCCGCAGACATTGGACAAGGCGCGTAGGCTCAAGCAGATGATTAAAGAGCAAGGTTTGAGTACCCTTATTGAAGTTGACGGAGGTATAGATAAGAATACAGCTCCATTAGCTGTTGAAGCCGGGATAGATGTTCTTGTGGCTGGAAGTTTTGTTTTTGGCAGTGAGAATCCGAAGGCGACTATAGAGTGGTTGAAGAGCCTCTAAATGTACGCGAAGTACGTACATTTAACACTTCATTTGCTACTTAGGGATAGCAAAAATGAGCAAAAAACGCTACTTCGACTAGTAAAATTGGCATAAAAATCGGTCTTTAAAGATAGCAAAAGGCCCCTATATTGTAAAAAATATGGGGGTCTTTTTACTTTTTTGTTCTTTGCAATATATTGGTATACAGTTGTTTACCTTCGGAGCTGTAAGAATTCTCTTATTTAAAATGGTTTCAAATTAGGAAAAGCGTATCTCTTTTCATTTGTATGTTATACTTTTGATGTTGAAAAAATGAGCGCGAATAAGGATATAATAGAACACCAGGCGATAGTTCGCGAAGTGTCGGATGGGCATGCTCAAGTTGAGATACTTGTACGTTCGGCATGTGCGGGTTGTCATGCTAAGATGCTCTGTAGTGCATCTGACGAATCGCGACGGATTATTGACGTTATGCTCGCTGAAGGAGAGGAAGTTGAGGTTGGGCAGACCGTCAGTGTATATGGTCGCAAGAGTTGGGGTATTAAGGCAGTCCTTCTTGCGTATGTAGTACCGGTGGTACTCATACTAGCTGTATTGGTTGTCTGTAAGAGTCTGTCGTTAGCTGACGATATAGCGGGATTAGCCTCGCTAGGTGTATTGTTTCCTTATTTTTTCATGCTCTATCTGCTGCGCAACAAAATAGGGCGTAGCATCGTATTTGGAATAACAAAAAAACACTAAATAAATGAATTCTGTTCTTATAACTATCGCAGTTCTCGCTGCACTAGGTTGTTTGCTGGCAGTAATCCTATACTTTGTATCTCAGAAGTTTAAGGTTTATGAAGATCCAAAGATTGCTGAGGTAGAAGCTGAGTTGCCAGGTGCAAATTGCGGCGGATGCGGTTTCCCGGGCTGTCATGGTTTAGCGGAAGCGCTAGCTAAGGCTGATGACATTTCTGCTATAGGTTGTCCGGTTGGCGGTGCAGCTGTAATGGCAAAGATTGCTACTATTTTGGGCAAAGAAGCTGGATCGGCAGAGCCAAAGATTGCGGTTGCACGATGCAGTGCGTCATGTTCAACCAGAATTAAAGTCACAGAATATGATGGAGCGCAATCATGTGCGATTGCTGCGTCGCATTTTTCCAGTGAGACTGGGTGTGCATTTGCCTGTCTTGGTCATGGAGACTGTGTGAAGGCCTGCAAGTTTGATGCTATCAGCATTGACCCAGAGAAGGGTGTAGTAGTAGACGAAGAGAAGTGTGTTGCCTGTGGGGCTTGTGCCAAGGCATGTCCAAAGAATGTTATAGAGATCAGGGCAAAGGGCAGAGCCGTTCAAGGAAAGAATCGCCGAGTTTGGGTAAACTGTGTGAACAAAGACAAGGGGCCAGTTGCGATGAAGGCCTGCAAATCGGCATGTATTGCTTGTGGCAAGTGTGCGAAGGTATGTAAGTTCAACGCCATTGTAATAGAAAACAACGTAGCGTATATAGATTATACCAAGTGTAAGGCTTGTGGCTTGTGTCTCAATGAGTGTCCAACTCATGCGCTTCAGGCTACATTCCCTGCTCCACCAAAGCCTGCACCAAAGCCAGCGGCAGAAGCTCCTGTTGTGCCACCAGTTCAATCGGACGTGAAGCCAGCTGATAAGGCGGAATAAAAATGTCAAGTATTACAAATATGTAATTTGTTATCAAAATGTTGAAGACATTCAGTATAGGCGGTATTCATCCAGAAGAGAATAAGCTCTCGGCGGCCAGTCCAATACAGGCGTTGCCGGTACCTGCCGAGGTAAAGATACCTCTAGCCCAGCATATTGGAGCGCCAGCTCAGCCATGTGTGGAGGTTGGAGCCAAAGTAAAAGTCGGGCAACTAATTGCAAAAGCCGGAGGATTTGTGTCGGCCAACGTTCACTCATCAGTATCGGGTACGGTA
This sequence comes from Bacteroidales bacterium, assembly GCA_024401365.1. Taxonomy (GTDB): domain Bacteria; phylum Bacteroidota; class Bacteroidia; order Bacteroidales; family Marinilabiliaceae; genus W3P20-009. The sequence continues at coordinate 4,599 of JAKSLE010000035.1, forward strand.
AAAAAGATAGAAGAGTTCGTTGATGCCAACGGCATGAAGAAGATGGCCATAGTCATCACGGTAGAAGGTGATGAGTGGGAAGAGACGATAGACCGTTCGGCGGATATTGTCCGTGATATTAAGTTAGAGCCAAAAGAGATTATTGCCAAGATTTCGGAGATGGGCCTTGTTGGTATGGGAGGTGCAACCTTCCCTACACACGTTAAGTTGGCCGTTCCAGAAGGGCAGAAATGTGAGGCGCTTGTCATAAACGGTGTAGAATGTGAGCCATATTTGACATCAGACCATAGGGCGATGCTTGAGCGTCCAGAAGAGATACTTATGGGCGTAAAGATATTGATGAAGGCTTTACAGATAGACAAGGCATATATTGGCATTGAGAACAATAAGCCAGATGCCATTGCTAAGCTCACAGAATTGGCAAAGAATTATCCAGGCGTGACGGTGCAGCCATTGAAGTTGAAATATCCACAAGGTGGTGAGAAGCAGCTTATTGATGCTTGTATGGGTCGTCAGGTTCCAAGTGGTAAGTTGCCTATCAACGTTGGTGCAGTAGTTCAAAATGTTGGAACTGCGTTGGCTGTATATGAGGCAGTTCAGAAGAACAAGCCACTTATAGAGCGAATAGTATGTGTTACAGGTAAGCCATTGGCTAAGCCATCTAACTTTTTGGTAAGGATAGGAACTCCGGTTTCGGCATGTATTGAAGCTGCTGGTGGTATTCCAGAAGACTGTGGAAAGGTTATTGGTGGCGGTCCGATGATGGGTCGTGCCATGATACATACAGACGTACCTGTAATAAAAGGTACATCAGGTATTCTCTTGATGAATAAAAAAGAGAGCAAGCGACCAGAGATAGCCAACTGTATACGCTGTGCTAAGTGTGTGAATGTTTGTCCTATGGGGCTTGAGCCATATCTACTTTCGAAGTTATCGGCAAAAGAGATGTTGGACGAAGCGCAAGGACACAGCATTATGGACTGTATAGAGTGTGGTTCTTGTAACTTTACCTGTCCATCGAACAGACCATTGCTTGACTATATCCGACTGGGTAAAGGCAAGGTTGGTGCTATTCTTCGAGCAAAGGCTGCTGCGGCAAAGGCGGCCGCTGAGAAGAAATAGAAATTATAGAGTAGTAAATAAAGAAATTAAATAGTAATGGATAAACTTACAATAGCTCCTTCGCCACATGTCCATGGGCATGACAGTGTGAAGCGTAATATGTATGGTGTGCTCATTGCCCTTGTTCCTGCCCTAGCTGCTTCGTTGTGGTTCTTTGGTCTTGGAGCATTGAAGGTAATTCTGATAAGTGTCATATCATGTGTACTTTTTGAGTTCCTCATCCAGAAGTTCCTTTTCAAGACGAAGCCTACCATTTCGGACGGTTCAGCTGCGGTAACAGGATTGATACTAGCGTTTAACCTTCCATCGGAGTTGGATTGGTGGATAGTTGTAGTAGGCGCGCTCTTTGCGATAGGCGTATGCAAGATGACATTTGGTGGATTAGGTCAGAATATTGTCAACCCAGCCATAGCCGGTCGTGTATTCCTTTTGGTTTCGTTCCCTGCGCAGATGACGACATGGCCTGCTCCAGCGGGAGTAGATGGCTATACGGGAGCCACTCCACTTGGTCTATTGAAGGCAGGAGCCATTTCGCAGTTGCCTTCGTCATCAGATCTTTTGATGGGCTCTGTAGGCGGTTCGTTGGGTGAGGTATCGGCCATTGCGCTTTTGATAGGATTGGTAATATTGCTTGCGATGCGCGTTATTACCTGGCATATACCAGTATCGATAATTGCTACGATGGCGCTATTTGCGGCATTCTTCCACTATGGGATCTGTGAGATACACTATGCTGATCCTCTGTTCCACATTTTGACAGGTGGTGCGTTGCTTGGAGCTATATTTATGGCGACAGACTATGTGACATCCCCTATGACGAAGAACGGCATGCTCATTTACGGTTTTGGTATAGGTTTGATAACCATGCTGATACGTTGTTTCGGAGCATATCCAGAAGGAATGTCATTTGCGATTTTGATCATGAATATTGTTACTCCATTGATCAATAAATATACTCGTCCTAATCGTTTCGGTGTAAAGTAAGATGAAAAAGTTGGAATCTACATTGGGCAACATGGTCATTGTTTTGACTCTCGTTTCCCTAGTGGCTGCCGGTCTTTTGGCGGTCATGAATGAGGTTACTTCTGAGCCTATCAGATTGCAGGCTGAACAGAAGGAGGCAAATGGTATAAAGAAGGTATTGGTTATTGGTGCAGATGAACAAGTAACCGTTGCTCCTGCTGAGACAAAGAAAGTTGGTGAGCAAGAGTTCATAATCTATAAGGTATCAGGTGCAGATGGCAAGGAACTTGGTGCTGCAGTTAAGACTTCAGTTCAGGGCTTCTCTCCAAATCTTACCGTTATGGTAGGCTTTGACTCGAAGGGTACTATCAAAGGTTATGAGATCCTTAGTCAGGCAGAGACACCAGGTCTTGGTGCTAATGTACCAACATGGTTTCAGGAAGGTGGTAAGGGTAATGTTATCGGCATGAATCCAGGTAAAGATAAGGTAAGCGTAAAGAAGGATGGGGGTGATGTAGAGGCTATTACAGCATCTACTATTACAAGCCGTGCCTTCCTTAAGGCTATAAATCTTGAGTACAATGCTCTTTTCGGTAACGGTAATGCTCATGGAACTACAGGTGCTACAAGCACGCATGGCAGTACAGGCGCTACACAGACCAGATAATAAAGAGTAGCTAATTATTAAATTGAAATTTGTATGAGTAAGTTAAGTATAATGATGAACGGCATCATAAAGGAGAATCCAATCTTTGTGTTGCTACTTGGTATGTGTCCTACTTTGGGTACTACTACATCAGCTATCAACGGTCTCGGTATGGGTTTGGCTACTACCTTTGTATTGCTCTGCTCCAATACGGTTATTTCGTCGTTGAAGCGAGTAATACCTGATATGGTCCGTATTCCTAGCTTTATTGTGATTATTGCTACGTTTGTGACAGTACTTCAGATGTTGCTTCAGGCTTACGTTCCTTCTCTTTACGAATCTTTGGGATTGTTTATTCCACTTATTGTAGTTAACTGTATTGTGCTTGGACGTGCTGAGGCCTTTGCTGCAAAGAATTCTCCACTTAATTCTTTGTTTGACGGTCTTGGTATGGGTCTTGGTTTTACATTGGCATTGACACTACTTGGTTCGGTCAGAGAGATTTTGGGTAGCGGTAAGATTTTTGGTCTTACATTGTGGAGTGAAGAGTACGGTTGTTTAGCCTTTGTGCTTGCTCCAGGTGCATTCCTAGCGCTTGGCTACCTTATAGCTATCATCAACAAGATGAAGACTAAATAGTTTAATCTCAAATAGCAGAAAATTATGGGATATATACTAATCATCATATCGGCGATCTTCGTTAACAACGTTGTATTGTCGCAGTTTTTGGGAATTTGTCCATTTCTTGGTGTAAGTAAGAAGATTTCGACAGCTGCCGGCATGGGTGCTGCTGTGACATTTGTGCTTACACTAGCTACTATAGTTACCTATTTATTGCAGCAATATGTGCTCAATCCATTTGGGTTGCAGTATTTGCAGACCATTGCGTTTATTCTTGTGATTGCGGCGTTGGTACAGATGGTAGAGATTATACTCAAGAAAGTATCTCCATCGCTCTATCAGGCGCTTGGTGTTTTCTTGCCATTGATTACTACAAACTGCTGTATTTTGGGTGTTGCGATCATGGTAGGAGATGGCAGTTACAATGCGCAGGGCGTTGAAGTAGGGCTACTTTCCGGTGTTGTTTATGCTATTGCTACTGCGATAGGTTTTGCGTTGGCATTGATTCTATTTGCTGGTTTACGTGAGCATTTGGAATTGATGGATGTACCTAAGCCATTGCAGGGGATGCCTATTGCTTTGATTACTGCGGGTATAATGGCTATGGCGTTTATAGGCTTTTCGGGCTTGGTATAGGACGGTAATAAGAGTTATTCAGTAACTATATACTTATATACCTTTATTGACAGAGTATGCGTGTGTGTTCGCGTGCTCTGTTTTTTTATGCTAATTACTCTGTGAACTGTATAATAGGATTTTGTATAGTATAGCCTAAATGTTGAATGAGAGGGCTATTTTTCGTAGAATCCGTTGTTGCTCATGCTTGACCATTTGAGGTACATTTCTTTGTAGTTGACTTTGATGAAGTCGCGTATAATGCGCAATTCCCTGTCTGTCAGTCGTCCTTGGTCTTTGACTTCAGTGTCGCCATTCCCTTTAACAAATATTTTAGCAGAGCCTGTTTCAGATAGTCGTCGGTCGCTTGCATGGACATGCATTGCCTCAATTATGCAGTGAGAAGTGAAATACAGATAGTATCCACATATCATAAAATGCCTAATACTTAGGCATAAACTTCTTCCATATATTTGTGGTTTTTCTGCCAATACTCCAGCACTATATTCAACTCTACATCATCCATCGAAGTTTCAAGGACATCACCTGAGGGAGAAAGGATAAGAGCGTGGTGTGGAGAGTGAATCTGTAATACCTCGATATTAGAGTCATTCTTTTTGGAAAAGGCGTAACCACAGACAATCATACTTGCATTCTCGCAAACAGCTTTTATTTCGTCATGACTCATAGGCTCCAATTGTTACGTTTTGGATATTGTTGAGGAATTTGCCGGGGTTGATGTGAAGATTGCGGAGTATAGGAATGAGGTCGATATATTCCTCTACTATTCCTATTCCCTCATAGTCGGCCATAACGACAAGATACCCATTGTCCCACTCCTTGATTCTTGTGTATTCTTTAAGAATTGAAGGGGTGCGAAAGCGGATATTATAGTCGCCACATCTGAAAGACGTCATATCGTTCTGATTAGACAATATGGCTACGTTGCTAGTCATGCCAATACATTTTACCTCCTAGCAAAGATAGATGAAATTCTGAATAATTGCAATGGAGAATAGATGTTAGCAGATTGATGTATCCGTACAAAGAAGTATTGTTCTGGTTGTTTATAATGTCCTTGCAAGTATAATGCTGCGTATATTCTGCGTATATGCAGTGTCCTATTTGCTCGTAATTTTTTTATTTTGTACATTTGCACGAACGATAATTGAGAAACAGACCAAGATGGCTAGAGTAACGATAAAACCCAAATATGTGACGTATGCGAGACGGATGATGAGAGCCGACTCGCAAGCACGCATTACAGGCTACAGTACTTATATAAAGCGCTGTGGCAAGGGCGATTATCGTATTTTGATGGTAAAAGTCTCGAAGGCACAGAGGGCGTTGAGGGACATGTTTGCCGATGCGCAGAAGTTGGCCAAGAGCGACATGATTAGTTGGAACAGGATAAGGCACTGGAAGAGAGAAGCAAGGAGACGCAAGATAGGAGGAGCTTATAGAGCCGCTGTTTCGTTCTATTACAAGATGTTGCGAGAACATGGAGAAGAATTGGTAGAGATCAGACCTTGGAAAGAAGACGAGAGATTGTTTGAAGGGAAGAGAGAATTTTATTGGGTTAAGTTTGACAATGTTGAAGAGTACAAAGAAGAATTGATGAGGCTTTGTGGGTAGGGTGAGAATACATTATATTATACTAGTTGATATGTATTACGTGATATGTAAAATAATTATTTGTATATTCGCGTATATATCAAAGAACAATCATTTTACCATAAAAAAATATCTATTTACTATTGCACTGTCATTGCTGACATATTGCGTGTCGGCGCAAGGGCATTTTGGTTTTCAAGGAGGCGTTAATTTCAATGGCACCTGGAATAACAAAGGAGTTTATCCTGAAGGGAAAAATGGTTTTCACCTTGGCATGTTTGTCGATGTTGAGTTGAAGAACAATTTTTATCTCAAGCCTTCGCTCCTTTATACACAAAGAGGGGTAGATGTTTCGCACGCTCATTTGGGGTATATATTCTCGTCGCAAGTAATATATTCATCTGAAGGTGTGAAATTTCACTACTTGCAAGTTCCCGTTGAGGTCAACTACAGGTTTCCTATAGGGCCTATATCTGTGGACGCCATTGCTGGAGGTTTCTTGTCGTACGGGCTCAATGCTAAGGGGAAGGATGCAAACTATTTTGAACCACAAGACGGCGAAGATGCGATGTTCAAGCGTTTTGATGCTGGTTTTCGATACGGCTTTGGTATTCATCTCTTCAAGCATATAGGGATAAGTGCGTACTGTGACAAAAGTTTGGTAAAGGTCTTTAATGACAAGGAACACAACGAGTATTTTAACCATTCATCGTATCAGATAGCGGTTAGCTATGCCTTTTGAGGGATGGGTTAACCGTACATTTGTTACATTTGCATCTGTAAATGACTGAAAGTTAGGTGGGGCAGATTGAGAAGGTATTGGGGAGGTATGTAGGGTAGGTCGGCCATAGTTTGTCAACAAAACTATCAGTTTTTATATCCTAATCAATAAAATTTGCTACTTTTGCAAATGACATGTGGGTGAATTCACGACTATGGAATATGCTAAATATACATCTAATAATCTGATATACAGTATTTTAGGGGGGGGCAGTACGCTCCGCTAAATCTCATTGTATCAAATACATACACAAGCCTTCTGTTAATGCCATGTGCATCGGCGGAAGGCTTTTCTCATTTTCAGAAATTTATTAAACGACTAAATATGAAACAATTACTTACTCATTTCTGTGTTGGAGAAACGATGCAGAAATCAAGTCAGATGCGACATCTTCTGACTTCGTTGTTCTTAGTAATGGTGCTTAGCATTGTGAATGTGCCAAGCTTTGCTGCTGCGGCATCTGCTACCGAAATAATCACCGAAGTGTCGGCAGTAAATATTCCTTTTTCAGATGTAGAAGGGTTTACCCCACATTATATTAATAAAGGGGATGTAGAAGTTGGTGATGCGGAAAAATATGAGGCACTAGCTACATGGTTTGATCTAACTGATGAGGTCTTTGCGTATGGTTCTGAACTTATAGCAGGACATGCCTATCAGTTGAGAGTCTGTTTTTATGCAAAGGAAGGATATTCTTTTGCAGGTGACTGTTCAGCTACAATAAATGGGAAGACAGCAGTAGCAGATTGGCATGATTCAAGTGAATACGATTATCAACTAACATTTACAGCAACTGCGCATAATTGTTTAGGAAATGCCTCAATTTGTGATGAAGGGTTGAATGCTTATTATACTTGCGCAAAGTGTGGAAAGCATTATGAAGATGCTGAATGTACAAAGGAAATAGAACCAAGTATTCTTGAACAATACAAGAAAACTATTTTCTATCCTTCAATTACGGTAACAGTCCCAGTGGCAGGTGAGGTTGCAAATAATGAGGCAACAGTAGGTAACAGTTCTCTTTATTCATGTGAAGGACATTGGGCTATATATTCTAATGGTGACTTGGCCGTTACAGGGACATTTGAAGAAAATACTACTTACTATTATCGCTATCGTCTGACGCCTAAAAACTCAGAACATCTCATTTCGGATTATGCCTATATAAATGGAATCGAATGTAAAAAATTGTCAGGAGGGTCTTTTGTCGCTGAATTTATAGCTGTTGTAGACCCTTCAACCCCTACAGCTATCGAGTCAGTCAATGCGGAGAAGGGTAGCAAGGTTGTCAAGACAATCGAGAATGGAAGGGTAGTCATTATACGTGATGGCAAGAAATTCGATATATTGGGTCGCGAATTGTAATACTAACCGTTGAGATGGGATTTATTTTTTGAGGTTAGGATTTATCGTTAGACAACAATTACTTTAAGAGGCGTTGCTTGGTGGCAGCGTCTCTTTTTCTTTGTTGTTCTGTTGGATAACAAAGATTTGAAGGCGATGAAAGCAATACCTCTGATAAAATCTTCGTATACGAAGATAGAGTTCGGAAGGTGTTTCCAAATTTGTGTCGTAAAATTAAAGATTGTAGACAATGCCCGTAAATAAGAATGCGATGACCTATGAGTAATTATTCTTTTTCTACTGATGGTGTAAGATACGCTATAGTAAATGACAATAATATGGTTGTCAAGAACCTTCCGGTGGGGGTATATAATATGCGCGAGGAAAAGAAAGGTGGTAATATATATCTTGAACGCATAGGAGATAAGTTTACATTTCCATTTGAACGATTTGGGTTTGATGATGAATTTATAAGCTATGTAGTAAAAAGATACGCTAAGCTCAATAAAAACATGGGTGTACTTCTGAATGGTACTAAGGGGTGCGGAAAAACATGTACAGCGAAGGAGCTGGCGAATGAGCTAAAGCTTCCGGTCATTATTGTTCCTCGTGTATTTGACAATTTTGGTGAGTTTGTCCAGAAGATTGGCAATTCTTGCTGTTTCTTCTTTGATGAGTTTGATAAGAATTGTGTGTCGGAGTATGATGATGACTCAGTAGACCTGTTGCCTATATTTGATGGCGTTCGTTCGGGAGATGTCAAGCATGTATTTATTCTCACAACGAATGAGTTGAAGATAGATGACAGTTTTATTTCTAGACCTGGAAGGATATTGTATCGCAAATCTTACGATTCGTTGCCCCTTGATAGTATTTCGAAGTACGTGGAAAAGTTTCTTGTAAAGAAAGAGTACTTTGAAGAGGTGATGGAGCAAGTAGGCAGAATGGCGATAAGATCCATTGACATCATAAAGACGCTGATTGACGAAGTGAATGACATGGATGTGGCGCCACATGTGGCTATGGAGTATCTAAATATAAATGTAGTGAACTACCAATTATCTTGTTATTTGGAAACTCGCCCTGATTTTGTACGCGATGATTTTTGCCTTTCCGATTTTCTAGGAGGTAAACCATACGGTTTTGGAAACAAACATGAGGCAAAAACGATAGAATCGACAAAGGTGCCCAATAAATTGACCATTGGAGATAAGATAGACAGGTACATAATAAAAGATATATGTGACGGACATTTTTTGCTTGAGGATATAACAAATAAGATGCTGTTCATATGTGCGGTTTTAGGTGTGAGTGGCTATGAAGACTTTGTATCTACAAGTTATACGGTTGATGCAGAAGGCAATATAGTACGTTCTCGCCCGGTTGGCTGGGTTACTGATAATGGTATGTAATAGAGGAGTGTTTGTTATGGGAGTGTTAGGAGAGTGTTAAGGGTGCTAGGTGGGGTGAGATTATATTGATTATTGGGATAAAAATAAAAAAAAGCAATGCGTATGGAAGGGTTCGTTACGCATTGCTTTTGAAGGTTATTTATATGGATTATTTGCGGTATCCGGTTTTGGCGCCGGCCATGAGACCGTTGTATGCGGCGCGGTCGACGATTTTCATGTTGTCGTATCGGTTGAACAATGCGAAGATTTCGCCATTGTCGCCACCGCCACATTTGAGGTTTCCGTTTTCGTCGAGGCAGTTGCCGCCGTTGTCCCAGTAGAAGCCTGCGATGTTGTGCTCCTTAGCCTTTTGGAGGACTACCTTGTGGAACAGCTCGCGGTCGCTCAGCTCCTTCTCGGTAGGTTCTGAGCCCTTGAACTTGTAGCAAGCGCCGAACTCGCCCATTACTACACCGTAGCCGGCATCATACCATTTAGAGATTATTTTGTCGAATTTAGCATCGACCTCGGCCTGGTCGTTGTTGGAGCCCCAGTCATATCGGGCATTGCCAGACGATGCGTAGTCCCAAGGCTGGTAGTAGTGGAACTCGATAGAGAGTCGATTTTTGGTTTCGTCCTTTGGTGCTTTCAGGTTATAGAGGCACTTATCGATATCGCAAGCCCAAGATTGGATAACCAAGTTACGTACTGTGTTTTTGCCGCCAGTAGAACGGACAGCGTCTACGAAAAGTTGGTTGAGCTTATTATGGTAAGTTATCTGATCGTTGGTAACAGAAGACCAGTTTTCGATATAATTACCAGATTCGTCCTTGCCGCTATAGCTGATAACCTCGTTCATGCCAGCGAAGATGAGGTGTTGGTCGTAGTCGGCGAAGTATGTAGCGATCTGTTTCCACATATCTTCGAATTTTGTGTATACGACCTCCTTATCGAAACCATCGTAATTGATGCGATCGTACCACTGCTCGTGGTGAGAATTGATGATAACGTACATGTTATTATCGATACAATAGTCGACCACCTCCTTGACTCTTTCGAGCCAACGCTGTTTGATGGTAATGGTAGAAGCCTTGCGAGCGTCCACTATGCTGAGGCACTCCTCGCTATGGTTGTACCAGCGAACTGGGAGGCGGACAGCGTTGAAGCCAGCGTTTTTGATAGCATCTATCATCTCCTTGGTTGTCATAGGGTTGCCCCAGTAAGTCTCCTGGAGTTCCTCTGTGCAGCCAGACCAATCGCCGCAAGCCTCGAGGGTATTACCGAGGTTGAATCCCACGCGAACCTTCTGCCATATTTCTTGGCAGTTCAGGTCCATGCCCTCGTACGAAGTAGGTTTGTTCTCCTCTCCGCCGGTATTGGTGCCATTATTGTTATTCTGATTCTGGTTGCCGTTGGTGTTAGGGATTTTGACATCATCATCCTTATCGTCGTCGCAAGCCGACAATGATATAGCCATGACTCCGCAAAGGAGCAGTTTGAGAATGTTTTTGTAAGTCATTATTAGTTGATTTAGTATTCGCAATGCAAACATAGTTATATTTGATGTGACACATTGATACTATTCTGACAATTGATAATAAAAAAGGGAAGCTTAAGAGCTCCCCTTGATATTGTGAGAATGATGGGAAAGTATCAATTGAACTTATTCAAGTACTCCTCGACGATATCCTCGAGGCGCTGTTTGTCGGTAAAGTACTGATATGTAGACACCTTGAGGTCGACGCAAGCAGCCTCGTCGCATACGATATTGCCGTGAGGGTGCATTTGGAGAGCAGAAGCGGTCCACATGTGGTTGACGCCCTCGTCGATAGTATGGTAGAGGGCGTGGCTCTTGGCTGGGCCATTGCAAACGATGAGGACCTCCTTAGCTGCCATGACAGTACCCACGCCGACGGTGAGAGCCTGTTTAGGCACCTTATTTATATCGTTATCGAAGAAACGGCTATTAGCCTGGATGGTATTAGTTGTCAGTGTCTTGATGCGAGTCTTAGAGCAAAGAGACGAACCAGGTTCATTGAACGCTATATGACCATCGGGGCCTATGCCACCCATGAACAGATCTATGCCGCCAGCAGCCTCGATAGCCTTTTCGTACTCCTCGCACTCCTTTTTGAGGTCGGGAGCGTTACCATTAAGAATATGTACATTCTTAGGGTTGATATCGATATGGTTGAAGAAATTGTTCCACATGAACGAGTGGTAACTCTCGGGGTGAGCCTCTGGGAGGTTGACATACTCGTCCATATTAAAAGTAACAACATTCTTGAAAGAAATCTTGCCCTCCTTATTGAGTTTTATAAGTTGCTTATACAATCCAAGAGGAGAAGAGCCGGTAGGGCAACCCAGTACGAAAGGGTGTTCGGGGGTAGGGTTGAACTCTATGATTCGTTGAGCCACGTAGTTTGCGGCCCATTTAGACATTTCGTCGTAGTTTTTTGTGATAATTACTCTCATATTTATGGGTATTAGGTTGGTGAAGATATATAAAATATCATTTAAGAGTTACTTTTTGCCCACCTTTTTTTAGGTTAGCCAGTAGCCACTGATGGTCGATATCGACAAGATCGTCGCAAAAATCGGGCGTATTGTAAGACTGGAACAAATCAGAGTAATACCTTTTAGGATTCTCCTGAGGGAGCATAAAAGGTTTATCGCAATGACCCTCGTTGTCGATATGACCAATATACAAACGAGTATGGAGGCCATCATCTCTACGAGAGCAGAATACGAACCAGTGAGAATCGGCAGACCAGTTGTGGAAGCTATCGGCATCTCCACTATTAGCAATAGAAAGCGAATCGACGGTCATGGTAGACAAATTCAGCATACGGATCTCCGACTCGGGGTGGTGGATAGGGAACGAACCGTAGTCGCACTCGCAATACATTAAATATTTACCATCCGGAGATATTCGGGGGAACGTTGCATTTTTGTCGTTGGCAGAAGCAATTATTACAGGCTCAATATCGCCCTGCACCACTCCGCTATTAGGGTCGAAAGCTATTCGGTAAATATTGTATTTAAATTTTTCGCACTCATCATTCTCCGGTCGCTCGGCGCTACAAAAATAGAGCCACTTGCCGTCGGGAGAAAAAGAAGGGTATGTCTCGCACGCCTCGGTCATGAGGACAGGCTGTCGTATTATCTGGTGGTTCTCCACGTCGTAGATCACCATATCAGAGCCTTTATCGTAGACCTCGATACGTTTTAGGCCGCCGACGTGGAAAGATTGGCGTGTTCCATTGACAGAAAATGCGATAAACTTACCAGAAGGGTGCCATGAGTTGTATACGCAAACAGACATGAGAGAATCCATTTTGGTATCTATCAGTTCCTCCTTGCCATTATGTCGGATGTAAGTTCCCGGGAGAGTTCCGCGAATGTGGACCATCATATCCTTGGTAGACGTCTGGTTTTGGGTATGGCAGTTGATGCACATTCCCGAATTCAGTTTATTGTCGATGACGGTATTTTCGTGGAACGACCAAAGGTCTCGGCAATAGATTCCCATAAAAACAGAATATATATTGTAAGAAGGGGGGAGGCGGCGGTATGTAATACCTCTATCTGCCAAGGAATCGGCGCTGACATAAACGGGGAAAGACTTATAGTCGGTCCAGATGCCATCCTTGAGAGCGCTGACTTGCACCATGAGAGAGTCGCCCTTGCTCATGGACAACAATTCGTGCCATTGGTCGATATTGAAATCTGCGTAATCAGCCACGACGCTATAATTATTGCCATGCGAATTAGAGACAGAGACAGCCATACGGTCGACATTGTCATCCACCATATTGAAATTCAGTGGTGCGATATTGGCAGGTATAGTGACACCTATATAATCTGGGTATATTTCAGGTAAGCTATCGGAAGGAAAGTGCTTACCCGAGTCGGTGCAACCCAGTAAAAAAGCGGCGAATATGATAGGCAGATATTTTTTCATTTAGATTGTCGTGAAATAAAGGTGTTGTAGTACCAGTAAGTATTACCAAAAGCGGGGCGCATGGACTGCGAGTTGCCCCCCTCATTAAGTTGGCGCATAAAATTGACGGCGTTGATCATTATTTCCTGGTCGATATTCCAAGGCAAGCCGTCGAAAGAAGGGTTGTTGGATATCCAGTGGAAGACCAGAGCCTCCTGTACTGCCCGGGGCATTCTGTTTTGGTTGCCATTCATTAATTTGACCAGATTGCTCAGGTCGTTGCTAAGAATCAGGTATGCTGTGAGGTAATCGTAGAGGATATTAGAATTATTGGACGACATTATTGAGTGGGCGAGGATATTGTCGAGTTCATCATCCGAGTGGAAGAACGTATCCTTCATGAGGCGGTTGCGGATAGGTCCATAGTAATGATGGGACTCTATGGCTGACTCATTTTTGTATAATGCCTCCATTTGTGATGCCCAATCTTTGTAGAATAGCGTTTGTTTCAAGGCATTGATATATTTTTGAGCTACCCTATAGTCCGATTTTATGATATTACACTCGACCAACCTTTGAAATGCGCGTACGCTCTGGCCGAAGTAGAGTTGTTGCATATTATATATGTATACCTCGGACTGGTTGATCATTCCCAGGGTAAAAAACAAATCGCTCACTGTGGTAGCCTCAGCCATTTCGGACAATTGGCCCCATATAAGATCCTTTTTTGAGAGGACAGGGTAGTCGAACAAATTTTCGAGCAACAGATCCTTTTCGGCCAAGGCATGAAGGACGACCTGTTTAGAAGCTATGTCGGCAGGTATAGATTTATGGGCACGTTTTAATGTTGCGTCCCACTTTTTGTATCGAGAAAAGTAGCTATATAATAAAGCCTCCTCATCGTTGGGGTCGTATTTGAAAGAAGGGCGTTCGTCCATGATCTTGTAGTAGAAGTTGGACGTGTACAATCTTTGGAGGGGGGATGGTACGACTTTATATGCCAATATAGGGAGGATGGATATAGTGGCGATGTGGGCTATGGCTATGATGTCGCGTTTTTGGAATATTTCGGTAATGGCGATAAACAATCCGAAAATGAAAGATATTGCGCCCAAAGCCCAATACAAGACGGCGATTGATACTATTATTATAGTATGCTTTGCTGTTTTGTTGCTGATATTCTTGAGCCATCTCTGGTACGCTATGATAGACGCCAAGGAGACTAAGAGCGCTACAGGCATAGCCAAGAGAGAAAATCTATCCAGCATAAAAAGAGTAGAGAAGGCGGCGGGTAAGGTTGCGAGGAAGGTGCATAGGAATTTTCTGCCATGCAATTCTCGGGATATGATAGAAAAAGACAATGCGTAGATGGCGACAATTATTATAGATATAATTGCGGCTCCCCACCATATTTCGTAGAAAAACTGTGTGAGAAACTCACCGAGGTATCTAGCGATGCCAGAAGGGTATTCCAAGAATGATAAAAAATAATCGCCAGTTAGCAAGAACAGTTGTGCCTGCTCCTGAAACGCCAAGTGGGCCGGGTATTTATACATCCAGAAGTACATGGATGCGATAAAAAACAATCCGCTGACTATATATGGTATGTGTCTGACAAATGATTTGTTGTTCATTTTTTTGAGCATTGTCCGGTACAAATGTACACAAAAATACATTAGTAGGGCTTGTCAACAAAATTTAACCAATCGTGTAACGTGCTGACATACATACGGAAAACACGTATTGGGGGGAGCTGGAGAAAAAATATTTTGCCGTTGGTATTGCAGAATCAAAAATAGTGCCTACCTTTGCATCCGCTTTCGAAAAGGAAACGCTTCGGGAGCCACGACGATAAGACGTCAACGAACATCGACATATTGGAATGTAAATGCAAGCAAGAAAGGAAAATTAAGCAAGTCAATATCCTGAAAAGGTAAGACACTTTCAGAGCTTAGGAAAG
>JAKSLE010000036.1 GCA_024401365.1 Bacteroidales bacterium
CAGAAATATATAAATACACAAAACAAAAAAGGTGAGCCGGAACCCGACTCACCTTTATATTATTTTGGTGTAAATATTACTTCACCTCTTTCAAAGAGCCCTCTACGTACTCGAAAGTAGCTGGACCTGTAACCTTGTAGACGATAGTATAGTTCAAGTTGGCGCTACCATTGTAGGCGATGAAGTTGATAGTGTAAAGGACATCGATACCCTCTACAGTATTAGCCTCTGGGTACAACTTAGCGAGAACCTTAGCATATACCTCGATAAGGTTTTTCTGCATTTGAGCTACGATAGCGTCATCAGACATACCGTCGTAAGCAGAAGTCTGCTGTTTAGCGGCCGATGCACGCCAGTCGACATTGTTCTGATAAGCCGAAGAACCAGTATAATACTCGTTGTTCTTGTAAGAAGTCATATAACCCTGACCTGCAGTAGTAATACCATTAGGCTGGTCGATATTCTCCCATACCCAATCGGTAACAGTCTGGTAGAATGCGCCAGAAGAAGCCTCCTTTGGAAGGTTGATAACAACGCTAGGGTCGTAAGTAAAGCCATTGCTATTCAATACGAACTGATCAGTAACAGCCTCGGATGTAGGAGCCTTAACCCACTGGCCATCTGTGAGAACATACTGGTCGCCATTTACAAAAGTCTTCTTATTAGAAGAATTGTAGAAGAAGTAAGCAATTGTTTTGGTAGTACCCTCGGCAGCGTAGATGTACTTAGCCTGGAGGAACTTAGGCAAGTAAGCCTCTGGAGCGTCGGTAGTGCTGAGGTTGTGGTACTTCATACCCATAGCTGTATAATCCTCGGCTGTAAGGAGGTAGGCGTCGTTAGATACGGCCCACTTTGAACCATCGAACTTATAGAGGACGTACTTAGTCTCGCGAGAAACTACTGTAGCCGACTTATTAGAAGAGCCGAGAGAAGTAGCCATAATTTGTACTACCCCACTCTTGTTTGTGCCGATATAGTAACCAGAAACAGTGATTGTCTGGCCGTCGAGGCTATTATTCTTAAGGTTATCCTGGATATATGACAAGCTTACAGAAGTCTCACCTACGACCATATCGTAGTACCCCTTCTCCTGGTTGATAGACAACTTACCAGTGAATTTAACATATTCTGGAGTTGTAAGAGCCTTAAGCTCAGCCTCGGAAACCTCCTTAGCAGCAGGCAAAGCGAAAGATGCGTTAGAGCTCTTCTTCTCCACTGTACAATTGCTGATTTGGTAGAGGCCATTATATTGAGAGACCTTACCGGTTACCTTAACCACATCGCCCAACTTATTAGTAGGCTCAGCGTTTTGGTATATGAGCAAAGAACCTGTCTCATCCTTGAGCATAAAGCCACGACCATAGAGGCCGACTACAGTACCCTGTGTAGAAGCCTCGTCGGCGTTGCCAGCAGCGATGATATCCTTGATAGTTGGCAAAACCTCTGCAGGCACTTCGGCATCAGCTGATACAGAAGCCAAGTCGTATGTCACAACTGTATATGCGCCAGCCTTAGCATCTGCATATTTTTCTGCGAGGAGGCCAGGAATTTTAGACTCGTTCTCAGCGAGGAGGTAATCAGCCTCTGCATCGCCTGTGAGAGCTGCGTAGTCCTCCTCCGACAACTTGTAGGAAGTTGCCTTATTAAGAGCTACGAGAGCCTCGGACTTAGCTATAGATACGTTGTACGTAACCTTGATAGCTGAAGTCTCATCTGCTGTATAGTACTTAGAAGCTACAAATTTAGGGATGTAACGGATAGCCACGGCAGAAGAAGAGAAAGCCTGATTCTTAGAGAGATTCTTAAGTTCAGCCTCATCAGCAGCATCCAATGCTTTGTACTTACCGATAGCAGTATAGTCGTCGGCAGTCAAAGTATAAGAATCATTAACTACATTCTTGAATGATTCCTTAACCATCTCATCCAAGCCTTCGAAATTATCTTCGTTATATTCGCAACCTGTCAAGGCAACAGATGCTACTGCGAGGGATGATATTATGAATTTATACTTGTTCATGTTTTAAATTCTTTTGTTATTAGAACATTAGAACGAAAGCTTCAATGCGAGAGAGAATGTACGACCGAAGCCGTAGAATACTCGGTAAGCGCTCTTCCAATCGTGGTTAGAGCCATCCATAGCGTCGACGATATACTCCTGATTGAAGAGGTTATTGACGTTACCGCTAACTCTTGCACGTATTTTATCGCAGACATTGAATGTGTAGCTTGCGTTAGCATCGAAAGTATGACCAGCAGGCATTTCCCATGGAGACTCGTATGACTTAGAGCCATTGATTGTCAAATCGCTAGAAGAGAAAGCCCAATCGGCGTAGTTCTTAGCGAACAAGTTGTAATCGATACCCACGTTGAGGCACTTCATAGGCTTGAACTTAGCACCGAGAGCCGCTGTTGTCTGAGCTGAGCCACCGACCTTAACCTTATCGAGCATAAGTTTCATTGAAGCATGGTCATCGGCCTTCATACCAGAAGCGATAGTACCCTTACCATCAGATATTGGCTGACCTGCCGAGTTGTAGAAGTAACCTACTGGGTCACAATCCCATACCCAGTTACCCAAAGAAAGCATACCTGTGAAATCTACCCACTGAGCAGGATGAGCAGCGAAATCGACCTCGATACCCATGTGGCGAGCATTTACGCCCTCCATGTTAAGAGAATAACGATCCTGTTCGCCATTAGCATTTACATAATCGACGCTACGTGTCATTGTCTTATCCATCCACTTTGTGTAGTAAGCGTTGACATGAGCTGTGAAAGTCTTGCTTTGGAAGCCGTAGCCCACCTCGAAAGAAGCGATTTTCTCGTTTACGGCGTCAGGGTTAGTAGCGTTGCTGACAGTAGAGTTCAAGAAAGCGCCACCTGAGAAGAAAGGAGCACGGCTGATGTAGCCAGCGTTGACGAATACGTTGTTGTACTCGTTGATATTATAGTTACCGCCACCCTTAACAGTGAAGCCCCAGAAATTAACCTTATCAGACTCTGCGTGAGCAGCATCGTAGTAGAAGCGGTCGTATCTCCAATAGTTTGTATTAGAAGCAGAACCCGAAACGAAGAAGTTCATATCATCCATAGTGTACTCAGCCTGAGCGTATACACCACCTTGAACTGTGAAGCCATCGTAATCGCGGTATACTACGTCACCTACGCCCAACTTCTCGTACTTAAAGTTAGGATCAGCAGCCTTGCTATTGAGTTCAGCCTTTACATTGCCACGGTAACGCAAGTCGGTATAGTAAGCACCGTTGTACAAATCGATAATTTCGTTTGTATGAACGCCCTTATACCAACGGAAGTCGACACCGCCAGAGATATTCAACTGGTCGTTGACATTATTAGTATAGTTAGAGAGGAGGCCCAACCATGTATGGTAGTTCTTAGATATAGACATCACCATATCAGAACCATGGTCACTCTTCTCGTTCATTTCCTGGATCTGGTCGTAAGCGAAAGTACCGTCGTCGTTACGGAAAGTTGTATTCAACGAGCCGTTGCTAGCGCCATACCACTGGTTAGCGAAAGTTGAGTTAGTACCCTGACCGCTATAACCGTAACCACGGCCGATAGAAGAATAGATAGCGGTAGAGAGGTTAGAAGACTCATTGATTTGCCACTGGTGGTTCAATGAGATCTGAGGCTTATGATATACGTTACGAGCAGAAGTCAAACGCTCGCCGTTCTTACCGAAACCATAAGTTGGGTTGTACTTATACTCGCTGTCACCCTTCATATAGTTCTTAACCTGCTGCCAACCTACGATAGTAAGGCCATCATAGTTAGAGCGCTGATTATGAGACTGAGGAGCACCGAAAGCAGTCAAAGAGATCTGGTGGCTATCGTTGATACGCTTAGAGATATTAGCGAACCAGTTATAACCCTCGAACTCAGTACCTTGTACATAACCATTACCCCAAGTCTTAGCGCCGAGGACTGTGAGAGCCCAACCATTCTCGTTCATACCTGTAGATACAGTGAAGAGCATCTTTTGGTAACCGTCGTTACCTACAGAATAAAGTACATGGCCACCTGACTTAGCCTCGATAGACTTAGTTACGATATTGATAGAACCACCTACTGATGGAGAAGAAACCTTAGAAGCGCCGAGACCACGCTGAGTCTGGATAGAACGGTTGACATCTGTCAAACCTGTCCAGTTTGACCAGTATACGCCACCCCACTCCATATCGTTCATAGGAACACCGTTGACCATTACGGCAACGTTGGCAGAAGAGAAACCACGCATATTGATACGTGAGTCGCCATATCCACCGCCCTGCTTTGTAGCGTATACGCCAGGAGTAGACTTAAGTACTTCAGGGAACTCCTGAGAACCAAGCTTTTCCTCGATTACAGTAGCGTCGAGAGTAGAGAGAGCTACTGGAGTCTTACGCTGTACAGCGACTGATTGAACTACGACTACATCCTCGAGGGCTTTAGTATCCTCGGCGAGTTTGATAGTACCGAGATTAACCTTAGCACCCTGCTGCTGTACATTGAGAGTCTGAGGGATATAACCCACGAAAGAGAATTGAATTTCTGCGTTAGAGTCATTCAATTTCAGAGTAAAATTACCATCCCAATCGGTAATAGTACCGTTGGTAGTGCCACTTTGGAGCACATTAACTCCAGGGATAGGCTCACCTGTGTTTTTGTCCACTACTGTTCCGACAGCATTCCACTGAGCGAACATAGCCGTCGAAACTAACAATAGAAGAACAAATAATGATGTTAGTTTTTTCATCATTTTACTTGTTTGATAATATTTGGTTTCTTGGATCTAATTGTATCGGTAATTTGATATGAGCCAGAGCTACAAGGAATGCTTTATCTCGAGACTTGGGGAGAGTGAGATATAATGCAACTGGCCATTAGGGTCGGTTGCGAAAATGCATATTTCTTGAGCAGAAGCTCGGAAAGTCTGTGCGAAAGAGAGGCGCTGTTCACCGAGGAGGACATTCTTTTCGATTTTCAGTTCCTTATTAATAAGGTATGCTGACAAAGAGCCGTCGGCTGTTGCACCTATTACGAAATAACCAGAAGGGATTTCGTAGAGAGTATGGATAGACTTGATATCGAGAAGTTCTGCAGTAGCCACAGGGTTCTGGAGAGAATCCATGGTACAAACTGTAGTTGAGTTATCGTTTCGGAAGGTCAATACAGAAGTTCCGTTGATTTGGTTCTCGACCAGAAGTTGCATATTACCCGAAGGAGCTTCTACGCGTTTCAGTTCCTTACCCTTATCATCGAAATAGATGAGAGACTGAGTGCCAGCCTCGGAAACCAAGACTACGCAACCGTTGGCGCAAGCGCGCACTGCTCTTACCTTTTCTGTTTTATTGATAGGAGAAGTCCATTTAGTCACTTTACTATCAGAAATAGCTGCGACGAACAAACCTTGCTTGCCTGCCAAGATACGTTCGCCTGCTACATAAGAGGCATTACCGTATGAATTCACGTCGATACAACGAGTGAGGTACTGGCCCTGAATCTGGGTAAGGTCGGCATCTTCTGCTATTTCCCACATTGGGAGAGCGGGGAGATTACCCGAAGCATCGGAATATTTATGTTCCGACATTACTGCCTTGATGTTCTCGAGATAGGCTGCGAAATTATTCAAGAGGCGTTGAGAAATACCCTGAAGGCGTTCGGTCTCGGTCTTGGAATAATTCTTAAGGCCCTTTTCTCCGCCGTAGTTCTTCTGGAAGAAATCCTTGAAGCGATTGATACGGTCGGCAGAGACATATTGGTTAACATAATCAACTGCTCGTACGGCCTCTCCATACTGACTCACTGTACGGTTGACGTGTCTCATGCGACGTGTGAGCGATTGAGGCAACGAATCTGAAGGCAAAGCCATAGGGTCCTGCACCATTTCTATCAATGCCTGTCGGGCATCAAGGTAAGCGAAAAGTTCTCGTACGAGGGAGTTGTTATCGTATCGTCCCAGGCGGAACAAGAACAATTCGTCGTAAGGTTTTGATTCCGTAGGCTCTACCCTTTTGTTTCTATTATAATCCTCGAGACGTTGAGCGTAGACGGCGTTGATAGTCTCAATCTCCTTACGCAGAGGGAGTATACCATTTTGCAAGGCATCGTTATACTCCTTGATCCAAGAGCTATAATCCCAGATTACGAAACGGTTGAGCAAGAAATCGGTATTTGTCAAGCCATCCAATCGGAAAGTCTGAATATTCTTCACGTCGTAAATCTGGCGGTAATTAAGCAGAGGGTGAAGATTAAGTATACGTTTATACTCCTTGAACTGGCTGACGCAGTCGTTATAGGTGGTTTCCAGCTCTTTGAACTGGGCAGCCAAAGAAGCATCGTGGCGAAGGAGGGCGTCGTTGATATCGGTATACTTATCACATATTGCGCTATAGATAGACAAGCAATTATTGTAAGCCTTTTTAGAGCGCTCCAGTGTTTCGTAGAGCATCACTGTTGTATCGGCGAAATTCTTGCAATAGGCGCTATGTTTATCTACGAAAGCCATGACCTCGGCATCAGTGATACGCTTACCAGCCTGAGGGATTTGGAGATTTTCGTAATAATCGCTATGGCGAGCATCATCCTCCTTATAGAAAACCTTAAAGTTTCCGAAGAAAAGCTCGGCGTTCTTGGCCCAGAATTTAGTTGTCTCCACCTCGCGCAGAGGGTCGGTATTGAACAATTTACGTTCGCAAATCATACCCAGTTGGAGGTAGACATTTGGGAAATAAGGGTCGAGTCGTTGGAAATCCATCAACTCAGAGTATGCCTGATCTACAGACCAGTTGGGCAAATTTATGTATATCTCCTCATACTTTTTCTGAGCATCAGCACTAGTGATGCTACCCAACCAACAGAAAGTCAGTATGACTACGTATAATATTTTATTCTTTCCCATAATTATAATTCTTCAGCAGGTAGGAGCATGAAATCCACGCGACGGTTAATAGCTCTATTTTCGTCGCTTGTGTTAGGCACTTTTGGTTGTGTCATACCATAACCCTTTGACACCAAGCGATTTGGATTGACGCCATTCTCCAACAGATAATTTGTTACAGACAGGGCGCGCATATTACTCAGACGTATATTATAGCTTGCGCTACCGACGTCGTCTGTATGAGCAGAAATTTCGAAGCGCAAGGTAGGATTTTCGTTGATAAGTTTCAGCAATCTATTGAGCTCAGTATAAGACTCTGGCAGCAATTCAGCTGAAGCAGTTTCGAAGTTGATATCCTTAAGATTGATACGTTCACCCACCTTAAGAGGGATGAGCGGGATAGTGATTTCGGACTCCTTGAACTTAATCATATCCACCATAGAGCTATGGAAAGCGTATCCCTTAGCCTCGTCGACAGTAAGTATGTAATAATCGCCCTCGCGAAGAGCTATTTCTGTTGCGGGCAACTTAGCTGCGGCTGCTGGCACATTGATATTTTCGTCGCGAGAAGTATTTTTCAGTCGTATATGAGCGAGGATAGGCTCGTTGGTTTCGGCATTGACTATACGGAAATTGACCTTACGTTTCAAAGGAGAGAGAGGGAGTTCGCGCAAGAAGTGAGAGAAAACTATATCACCCTCGAGACGGAACATGAACTTATTCTCCTCGAAATTCTTAGAAGTAGCGATAATATTGTAGTTGCTACCCAGAGGCAAGCGGAAGGTATAGTGGCCATCCTCGGTTGCTATAGAGCGGAATATCTGCTTATCGGCAGCACGTACGGCGATAACCTTACTATCCAGAGGTCGGAAAATTTCGGCATCATAAACACTTATTGTGAGTGCTATGGTATCGAAAAGTTCTATCTGGCTAGGCAATTTAGCCTTTGCATCCTCGGGATAGTCGATCATATACGAAGCGTACGAGTAACCAGGAGAGCGTACATCTATCATATACTGCGAATGGTCGTTACTTACCATATTATACTCACCGGTCGCATGGAAGGAATTATACCTACCGAGAACCTGCATAGTAGTTGGGTTATAGACAGTTATATCCGCTGCGACTGGTCGCGAATCCTTACCGACAGTCACACTACCCTTTTCCTCGACGGTACCCTTGATATTGAATCTGCTAGGCACTTTAGCGGAGAATATTGAGCCTACACGGCTACGCTTTTTATTATTAGAGCGGAGGAAATATACTTTACCATCCGCCTCCTGGCCCTGGTAATAATCGTAGCTATCGTTGGCGTTGACGATAATTTCGGGGATATAGACCTGTTCGCCCACCATAATCTGAGAATAGAGCAAACGAGAAGGCTCCTTTTTGTCTGTACGGCTAGAATAGATGATAGACTTAGAATTTTTAGCCACCACAACATCCTCGACCCAACCACGGTTGAGGGCAGGATTTGTGATAGAAGGTCTTTTGAATTCGCCGGCAGCATTTTTATCTGCGTAGTAGATAGACATACGGTCGAGCTCCTTCTTTTCCTGGCGGGCATCGGCCTGAATCTGATGGCGCAAGAAATAGATACGCTCGCCGCCTGGCACTACGGTAGGGAAAGTATCGTCCTTATCGGAATTGATTTTTTCGATATTTACAGGGGCACCCCACCCGTCGGCTGTTTTAGGGCACGAATAGATATCGAATCCGCCCTTACCGCCAGGCATATCGGAGTGGAAGAAGAGCGTTTTCTGATCGTAAGAAAGGGAGACGCCACCGATTTGGGCGCCATTTTCGACGATAGAATTCAGAGATTCCACTTTTTTAGGTGTTGACCAATTTGAGCCATCGAGAGCAGACTCGTAGACGAAATCCTTACCAGTAGATTCGTCCTTCATGGTCATGATGATGTAATTTCCGTTGTGATTGATGGCGAAAGATACCACATTGGTCCAAGAACCGACCTGTTGGGTCTGCAAGATATTGTCATCTGCCTTAGCTGGCAGACAATATGCCACGCACGTTGTGATAATAGATATCAGAGGTACGAATACGTTACGCATTTTACGTCTTAGTATAAGTATTATAATTGGTACAAAGATAGTATTATTCCCTTAAATATCAATACAATTAACGATTAATAAGATTACCTATATGGCAAGCCAAGACAGCTGCTGTTTCGGTACGCAAGCGCTCATTACCGAGAGTAGCTTCGAGGTATCCCAGATTGACAGCTTTTTGTATTTCGTTGGAAGAAAAATCGCCCTCGGGGCCTATTAAAAGGAGTGTATCTCTGCCAGGAGTCAATGCATCCAGCAAGTGAGGTTTAGACTCGCACTTTACAGGGGGGTCGCAATGCATAATAAATCGTTGAGCCTCGGTGAATTGGGGATCGAGGAAGAGATCGGACACCTTCATAGGCTCGGACAATTCGGGCAGCCAAGCTTTGAGGGACTGTTTGGCGGCTGCGACTACGACGCGTTGGATACGATCGAGGCGCATCTGGACGCGTTCGGAGTGGTCGGTAATGAGAGGGATTATTTTTTCGACTCTCATTTCGGTAGCTTTTTCTACGAACCACTCGAAGCGGTCGATATTTTTGGTAAGAGCCACAGCCATGGTAAGATTAGATTCACGGGCTGGGACTATTTCCTCGGACACTACATTAAGCATACAACCGCGTGAATTAGCCTCAGCCAGAGTACATTTCCATATAGAGCCCTGACCATTAGAGACGAAAACCTCGTCGCCCACGCGATGGCGCATTACGCTTACGCAATGTTTACTCTCCTCGGCGGAGAGGTTACCCTCCTCGGGCAAGAAATCGGGATCAATCAGTAACTCCATTCCACTTCAGCATTAGGAGTGCGGCAAAAATGAGAAGGAGCACAGTGAACCAGACAGCTGCGGCAGCCACTGCAGGGGCTGAATCGCCGAACATACGGCCCAAGCCCTTTTTCAGAGTATACTTATTATGGTGAGGTATTACGAAGAAATGGTAGACAGAGCGGAGATAAATCTGATAGGCCACATGAGCGAGGACTACGCCAATAAGAGCTCCACAAATCACGTCGCCCACGAAATGCATACCATTATATATTCTAGAGTAGGCACTCAAGGAAGCCCAAGCGAAGAGGCTCAATGTGAGGCCAGTATGGCGGACAACCAGCATCAAGAAGGTAGCCACTGCGAAAGTATTAGCTGCGTGGGAAGAGACGAATCCGAATTCACCCCCTCGGCGACCATTGACCAGGTGCATCATCCACTGCATCACGTAGTCGTTGGAAGGGCGTGGGCGTTCGATTATTGGTTTCAGGACAGAGCTAGACAACTGATCGGCCACTAGGACTAGGAGTCCGATAGTAATGATAGTTACGAGGCCTCGGCTACCCTGCTGCTTAAATATCATCCAAGCGATTACGAGATAAAGAGGGATCCACGTTGTGGTAGCTGTGAGCAAATAATAGAAGCAATCTCCGAAGCTTGTGTGCCAAGTATTGAGCCACAGCGTCAAATGTCTGTCAATTTCAATTAACCAATCCATAATATAAAAATTGTACGTCCACTGGTGTATACCAATGAACGTACAAATATACGGCAAAACTTTGAGGTATTCTATCAGAGTTTCTGTATTTTTCCGTCTGCCGACTCAATCTTCTCTACGACGCCGCTATCTTCGCCCTTGTAAGTAATAGTACCTGCGACACATTCGGCCTTGAGAGTATTAGTAAATTGGACATCGCACTCGGCCTCTGAAGCGAATATTTCTATATCCTCGCTCTTGAGAGAGAGGGCGTCGTACTTCATATCCTTGAGGGTTCCCTTGGCTGTAACTGTCTGTTTTTTAGCCTCTCCGCTCAATACTACCTGACAAGAATTAGCATCGACCTCGATTTCATCTGTTTCGATTTCCATCTCCACCTCGCTCTCGGCTGCTACGCCAAGAGTCAACTTACCCTTATGTTGGAAGAGGCACTCAGTCTCGACAGACGCGCCACGGCGCACTTCGATTTCGTCCACATCCTTGAATTTTACGAAAACCTGAACTGCTGAGCCCTTAGTAACCTTCTTCATTTTGATAAAGAGTGTACCTTTTTTAATATAAGTATCCACGTCGGAAGTTGGGCAATCCTGTGTAACCACCTCTATTTCATCCTGATCGCACTGGTGAAGAGATACGTTTACGCCCTTAAGTGCCTCGATGCGGGTATAGTTTCCGCCCAAATCACGTTTCTCTCTGTTGGTATCCTGGGCATTGACAGCCACAGTAAAAAGAGAGCAAACTGCTACTAGAGATAAGAAATTACTAATTTTCATAGCCTTTATATATTGTTTTAATTTTCAATAATCAATTTTTTAAGGGCATCCATACCGAATATTTCGAATGGGTTATCCGAAGCCTCGAAAGCCTTGGCCAGATCTTTTTTAGTTTCCTGGAGTCGCACTATTTTCTCCTCCACAGTATCCTGGGAGATGAAGCGGTAGACGAAAACTGGTTTCTGCTGTCCTATTCGGTGGGCGCGAGCGTAAGCCTGAGCTTCGACGGCGGGGTTCCACCAAGGATTCAGTAGGAATACGTAATCAGCCTCCGTAAGGTTCAGTCCGGTACCGCCTGCTTTGAGCGACAACAAGAAAACGCGGCAATTGGGATCAGCATTAAAACTATCCACCTGCTCTGCCCTATCCTTGGTTTCGCCGATGAGCATACTATACCTTACATTTTCTCTATCCAATTTTGATGCCAATATATTAAGGTCCTTTACGAAAGAAGAGAAAATAAGCACTTTGTGGTTCTCCTCGATAGCCATATTAAGATGCTCCATGACGGTATTCATTTTGCCAGAAGTATCAGGTTGGTCCTCGTACTCGGTAAGCATCTGAGGATCAATAGCTATCATACGCAGGCGCAATATAGACTGCAAGACGACCATAAGATTAGGGCTCTTATCCGATTCAGGTTGGCCCGTTGTACGTTGCAATTCCGCCAGCATCAACTCGTTGCGGCAAGAAGACTTTTCGCGCTCATATATAGAGCGTTGAGTATCAGTCATATCGCACAAGACAATCTGTTCGGTAATAGGCGGGAGATCCTTAGCTACCCTATCCTTAGTACGGCGGAGCATATATGGGGCGATGAGGCTCTGAAGTTTCTCGGACCTATCGGCATTAGCGTAACGGCAAATAGGTATCTCGTAGTTCTGTCGGAAAGACGTTTCGGAGCCAAGAAGATGAGGGTTGACAATATTCATCTGCGACCAAAGATCCGACAAGCGGTTCTCTATTGGGGTACCAGTCAGCAAAAGGCGGTGCAAAGCCTGTAGGGAAGCAACTGCCTTATAGGTCTGGGAATGAGCGTTTTTGATAGTCTGGCTCTCGTCTACCACCAGTAGGCGGAACTTCATTTTCTCGAGCAAAGCCTTATCTGTACGGGCTCTGCCATAGCTAATAATTATTACGTCGGGGCGGAACAGAGACGGCCCCACGGTATTCTCGCGCACCTGAGTCCACAGAACGGTATACAGATGAGGAGCGAAACGAGTAAGTTCACGTGCCCAATTAGATATCAGCGAGACGGGAACCACTATGAGAGTAGGCAGATGGCCATCAGAAACATCCTCAGTAGCATAGAGGTGAGAAATAAGAGATATTGTCTGCAGAGTTTTTCCCAGGCCCATATCATCCGCCAATATACCACCCAAAGAATTCTGGCAAAGATTAGCCAGCCATTGGAAGCCCTCCTGCTGGTAAGAGCGCAAAGTAGCCCTCAGGTCACCCTGGCGTTCGATATGATTGACACTGCTCAAGCCATTTACCGCAGAAGTAGGCTCCTGAGTCTGAAGAGCCATTTTGAGCAAAGGGCGGGAAGTACGTTCCACGCGGAAAGAGTCGACATTTACATTAACGTCGGTCAAGCTACGCATCAATTCGCCCCAAGACGAGAACCATTCAGCAGGGATGATGAACAAATTACCATTAGGGAGGATAAATCTATCGTTATGGGTCAAAATATTATCCCTGAAGAGCAAGAAAGGGATATTAAACGAGTCGAAATGGACTACAGCGTAGACATCGAACCAATCTATTTTATCATTCACCTTAAACTCCAGGTCGACACTCCTCAAGTAAAGTTCGGTACCCTCGAAAGAAAAATGTTCGATTTCGATACCATTAGACTCCAGTATTTCGGCGTTGGCATTAAGCCAAGAGGTAAAATTTCCAAGCAAATGCGAACTATCTATCTCTGAAAAATCGAAAGCGCTACCGGCACGATGAGAAAGACCCAGTTCCACGAGCAGATTAGCCGCTGCCTCCTCCACGGCATCATTACGCTGAATGGTATAGACATCGTAAGAAGAGCCATTAGGGCGAATTTGCACCTTCTTTTTGAACGACTTATAGCCATATATCTCATTCGAGTACCTAAAAGTAAGGTGAAAGGCGTACCCCATAACATCCTCAGAAACAGACAACAACGGTTGGCACGAAGAGTTATCCGCCTTTAAGATTCTAAAACCATTAGCCTCGACGTAGTGATTTTCAACGCACTTAGCCACGAAAGACTCCATATAGAGAGGGACGGTTTTAGCCGGGACAGCCACGTGATGATTCTTAAGGAATACGCTAATCATGGGGTAATCCACATCGCGCATACGGTAGATACGGTTGCCGAGGATAAAGACAGCCGGTCGCTCAGACACAACAATTATCTTAGCATCCTTCAAAGAAAGATAATTATTTCTATCTGATATATTAAGCAAGTAATGCAACGAGCCATCCTCGTTAAGATAGAATCTAAAACGAGGTCGAGAATAGAAAGGATTTACAATCACCTGGTCGGCATTATATACCATAGTATAACCATCCTTACGGTGGAAGAGAGGGATATCGGCGTCGACAGCCAATTTTATAGCCTCGCAGACTATGTCATCGATATATTGGCGGATAGACTTATATGCAGTCTTGTTGGCAGAGGGGTCGAAACCCAGGAAGTCGGCATCCTTACTATGAAAGAAACGCTTAGAGATAGCGCTATCCGAGGTACGGGCCAGGCGCTCGACTATACGGCGTAGATTATCAGGGATCCACGAATAAGCGTCATCCTTAAGGACCTCGTCATTGACCTGTTTTACCAGAGAAAACATTGGGCGTGCGCTCGTATCCATGATATACGGCACCACGGCGTTGCCCATATTGGCGTTTTTACGTCTTTGGACGACAAGAGCGAGAATGGTATCTTGAGGTTTCATTTCTGAATAAACTTTACAGTGGTATTGTATACTTTGGCGAACAAGGGGCTAGTACCTATCTATATATAGGGAAGTCCCTTGTTGCTCGCAATTTTTTATTTAGACACAATATAGACAAATACAGCTATCTATATGTGAATCAAGTCATTATCAACGAACAATGATCTGCTGACCCACTCGCAAAGTTTTCTTAGAAGAGAAGCCATTGAGTTTGCAGATATTATTCACTGTAGTACCATATTTTCTAGCCAAAGCGCCCAATGTATCTCCAGAGCGGATGACATGAAGTTTTCGTTTATTAGCCTCTATACTCTCAGAATCAGACATTCCGTAGTGAGAATATATTGACAAGTAATGTTTCTTGAAAGTAAAGATAGAATCGCGCAATTCGCCAGTCTGGAAATTGAAAATACGTTCAGGGTCGAAAGCCTGGCCCATGAAACGGGTCTCGAAATGCAAGTGAGGGCCGGTAGAACGGCCAGTATTACCGCCCAAGCCGATAACCTCGCCAGCACGCACCAGGTCGTTCTCCTTTACGAGATGTTCAGACAAGTGGCCATAGTATGTCTCCAATCCATTAGCGTGGCGGATAACGATAAGATTGCCATAACCGCCCGTCTGTTTAGTCTTCATAGCCACGCGCACCTTACCATCGAAAGCAGCTCGGATAGGTGTACCCACTTTAAGCGAGAGGTCGGCACCGCGATGAGGGCGACGTTTACGCCACTTATAAGGAGAGCGGACAACACCTGTGAGAGGGGCGCAATATGGGTGGATAGAATCGGCTAGGAGGAGATCTATCTCATCTGGGATAGAATCGAGGCTCAAGCCCTTCCATGCGTGAACCTTATCGGTATTCCACTCATCCGAGAAATCCTCATCCTCTATCTGAGGGCGAGGCAATTCGAGGAATTCCCATGTATGGTTTTCGAAAAGGATGATGCGGGTATATTTATCCTCGGTATCGATTGTATCAATTGGGAAGGCAGCCACATTGTATGAGGCTGTAGTATCAATCTCCTGAGAAGCAGCTAGAATTTGATCTTGTGCGTTCGCTGTTGTCAAGGCTGCGAAAGCCATTGACAATGAAATATAAAGCTTTTTCATGGCGGCAAAGGTACAAAAAAAAGCATAGACCCGAAAGTCTATGCTTGATTTCGACATGCTAAGTTATGGTAAATAGGCTCAAGAAAAGAGCCTATGATAAAAATCAGTCGACTTTAATATCCTTATTTACGTTCTTGCAACCTACGAGAGCGTAGAAGAGGATATAAGCTAGCATTGCGATTACCAACCAATAACTAATGATAGCAGAAGTATTTGTAGCGATTACCTCTTGGATAAGAGGCATGATACCGCCACCGACAACCATAGTCATGAAGAGGCCCGAAGCAGAAGCTGTGAACTTACCCAAGCCCTCGACAGCGAGGTTGAAGATACCGCCCCACATTACAGAAGTACAAAGGCCGCAGATAGCGATAAAGATACATCTCATAGGGACATCGACAGGATTCAAAGCCATCTGAGCCAAGCTATCGTTCATTGTAACGACAGAGATAGCGTTCAAGATACCCTTGCAATCCATTGTTACACCCTCGCCCAAGAAGATACCTACGAGGAGGAGTGAGATAGCCACTGCTGACACAGCCATCAACTGAGTCTTGGTAGATATTTTACCGCTGATGAAAGAGCTAAGGAATCGGCCGCACATCATAAGGAGCCAATAGAGAGCTGCGAATGCGCCACCTACAGCAGCTGCGCCAGAGAATCCCAAGCCAGTAACATAGAAATCGAGCTGAGCTGGGATACCTATCTCGATACCCACGTAGAAGAAGATAGCCACAACGCCCAATACTGTGTGGCGGAACTTAAGGGCGCTCAAGGCGCCGACCTTCTCCTTAACCTCGGCCTGAGGTTCAGGGATATTAACTACAGCGATGATAACGAAAGAGATAGCGAACACTGCCATACCGATGAAAAGCAAAGGAGCGACGTTGCTCATGCTAGTAGAAGCAGAGATTGTGCCGATCATTGCGCCAGTAAGGAGAGGAGTAAGAGTACCCGTCAACGAGTTCATTGTACCACCAATCTGGATGAACTGGTTACCGCGGTTACCGCCACCGCCGAGGATATTAAGCATAGGGTTTACCACTGTATTGAGCATACATACGCAGAAACCGCATACGAATGCGCCGCACAAGTAAGTAATAAGATTAACGATACCAGGCTTAGTAGCCACGCCATCGACAACCTCGTAAGGAATTACGCTAGAAAGATATTGGAGGCCAAGACCTGCGATACCGACAACGAGTGCGATAAGAGCAGTTTTCTTGTATCCGAACTTTACGAGCATCTTACCAGCAGGGATACCCATGAAGAGGTAAGCTGCAAAATTCATAAGGTTGCCCAACATTTTACTCCACTCATAGTGGATACCCCAAATTTTGCCGAATGGAGCGCCCATGTTGGTAACGAATGAAATCATTGCAAAGATGAAACACATGGTAATGATAGCCACCATGTTACTTTGCTTGTTATTGTTTCCCATATTAAAACTAATTAAATATTACGTAAATCTATTTCTTCGAAATTAAAACTCAACTTTAATTGAACCCTGAGGGCGGATAAACAATTTATGACATTTACCCTTGCCGAAAGTAGGCTCGAGAGTATTGATATACTTATTGAGGAGATTTTGAGGCACGAAAGCCTGGATAGTACCAGCGAAGCCGCCGCCATGTACGCGGTAAGCGCCCTCTGAGCCGAGAGCGATATCGGAGAGAGCCAATGCCAATGATATACCCTGCTCCTCTGGTGCTGAAGAAGGGAATACGTTCTGGTTGTACATAAAAGAGCTACGGCCAGAATCCTTAACCATCTGGAGGAAGGCGTTGAAATCGTTTTTCTCCAATGCAGCCACCTGGTTAGCCACGCGAGCGTTATCGCCCTCGAAGTGGATAGCGCGGAGGATGGCGCGGTCGGTAACCTTACCACGCAAAGAAGGGATAGCATCAATAAGTTGCTGAGGTTCAACCTCGCGGAGGACCTTCTTGCCCATTTGAGCAGCCACGCCCTTCATATCAGAAGGGAGAGAAGCGTACTCATCGTTGAGATCGGCGTGATTACCGCCAGTATCAGTAATAACGAGAGAATATCCTGTCTTGATGAAATCGAAATCGACCTTTTTTACAATAGGTTTAGAAGGATCGGCGAAATCGATAGTAATAAGACCGCCCACAGAGCAAGCAGTCTGATCCATCAAGCCACAAGGTTTACCGAAGAAGACATTCTCGGCATACTGTCCGATTTGGGCGTTGAGCACAGGATCGAGCTTACCCTCATTAAAGAGATGGCTGAAGATGGCGCCTATGAGGACCTCGAAAGAAGCCGAAGAAGAGATACCAGAGCCCTTAGGCACGCCAGAATCAACGATACAATCGAAACCGCCAATTTTGTAGTCCAGCTCCTTGAGGCGAGCTGCCACACCGCGGATAAGCGACTCTGAAGTATAGTATTCGGCCTTATTAGGTTCAAGATTATTAAGATCTACGGAGAACTTAGAGAAGCCTCGAGAAATAACGTTGACGGTCATAGAACCGTTAGCGGCAGCCACTGCTACATTATCGAGGTTAACGGCGCCTGCGAGAACGCGTCCAAAGTTGTGATCTGTATGGTTACCTCCTATTTCTGTACGTCCAGGAGAAGAGAAAAAATCAAAATCGGCCTTATTATAGGTATTAGAGAACTCCTCAGCCAGGGAAACATAGCGAGATTTCTGTGCTTCCAACGCATCCGAGCCATAAAGTTTTGTTAATGCAGCACCATTATTAATAGCCTGCAACAACTGATCTTTCTGCATGGTATTTTATTATTTGTATAAATGTCTAAAAATAAAGGTACGCAATATTACACTATTTAACTGACATTAGCAAGAACAAAGGGACTGCAAGAAAAAAAATAGAAAAAAGTTGCTTTTAGGTGTTGTTAATTCAAAAATAGTATCTACCTTTGCACCCGTTATCGCGAGGGGGTATCCCTAGAACGGTAGCGAATAGCGATGACTCGCTAGCTCAGCTGGTAGAGCAACAGACTCTTAATCTGTGGGTCCAGGGTTCGATCCCCTGGCGGGTCACGAAAGCCGCGTCGAGGCTTAAAAACGACAAAAAATAGCGATGACTCGCTAGCTCAGCTGGTAGAGCAACAGACTCTTAATCTGTGGG
>JAKSLE010000037.1 GCA_024401365.1 Bacteroidales bacterium
AACAGTTATCTTTCTTTCGTTCTGTTGTTTATGTTGTTGTTTCTGTCTTTGTTGTCTTTTAATCTTTCCCATAAATTTCCAGCCTCATAGTTTATTGACAAAAGTAGTTACTATATCTCATTATTCAAAGTCATATTCTGTATACTCAGTTGGAAAAGTGGTGTAGAAATTAGTATTCATTCGGAGGGTAGTTGTTAGCGTGGCGACTCTACTGCAGTACATATAGAACACATATAGAGCATCCTTGTTCATCGCAATTTTTTTAATGAAAGAGCTAGTTGTAAGAGTAAGACGTGAATATTTTATTATATTTGCGTTTTGTATATCGTCTTTGAAACATAGTAGTACAACAATATGATATCTTTTATTGATGAGAATCAGTACCCATATAAGGTTGCTGATATTAACTTGGCGGCATTTGGTCGCGAGGAGATTAGTATTTCTGAGCTTGAAATGCCAGGTCTTATGGAACTTCGTAAGCGTTATGCAGACAAGAAGCCTCTCAAAGGTGCACGTATTACAGGTTCTCTTCACATGACTATCCAGACAGCTATTCTCATAGAGACACTTGTAGCTCTCGGTGCTGAGGTACGCTGGTGTTCTTGTAAT
Organism: Bacteroidales bacterium; assembly: GCA_024401365.1. Lineage (GTDB taxonomy): Bacteria > Bacteroidota > Bacteroidia > Bacteroidales > Marinilabiliaceae > W3P20-009. Next base: position 610 of record JAKSLE010000037.1, read on the forward strand.
ATATATTCTACTCAGGATCATGCGGCAGCAGCCATTGCTAAGGCTGGTGTACCGGTATTTGCATGGAAAGGCGAGTCGTTGGCTGAGTATTGGTGGTGTACCAAGATGGCCCTTGACTTTGGCAATGGTCTTGGTCCTAATCTTATTGTAGATGATGGTGGAGATGCTACATTGCTCATCCATAAGGGAGTAGAGGCGCAGAAAGACCCATCTATACTTGACAAGGACTATTCGGACTGTGGTGAGGACTTCCAGGAGTTGATAGAGCTATTGCGCATGATGCAAGGCCACATCAACTGGGAGAAGATAGCCAATGATGTTAAGGGTGTATCGGAAGAGACTACTACAGGAGTACACCGTTTGTACCAGATGATGGAGAGAGGCGAGTTGCTCTTCCCTGCAATCAATGTTAACGACTCGGTAACTAAGAGTAAGTTTGACAATCTCTATGGCTGCAGAGAGTCGCTTGCAGACGGTATCAAGCGAGGTACAGATGTTATGGTTGCCGGCAAGGTAGCTGTAGTCTGTGGTTATGGTGACGTAGGTAAAGGTTGTGCGCAGTCGATGCGAGGCTTTGGTGCCCGTGTCATTGTGACAGAGATTGACCCTATCTGTGCGCTTCAGGCTGCTATGGAAGGCTATGAGGTGAAGACAGTAGACGATGTAGTAGAGATGGGCGATATATTTGTGACATGTACGGGTAACTGTGATATTATCACGGCTGAGCACATGTCTAAGATGAAGGATCAGGCGATAGTATGTAATATTGGTCACTTCGACAACGAGATACAAGTTTCTCGTCTTGAGCAGTGGCCAGGCATCAAGGAGGTCAATGTTAAGCCACAGGTAGACAAGTTTGTATTCCCTGACGGACACTGTATAATCCTTCTCAGTCGCGGTCGTCTTGTCAACCTTGGCAATGCGACAGGTCATCCATCGTTTGTTATGTCAAACTCATTTACGAACCAGACATTGGCTCAGCTTGAGTTGTGGCAGAACAAGTATGAAGTAGGCGTATACCGATTGCCAAAGCATTTGGACGAAGAGGTAGCGCGACTACACTTGGCTAAGTTGGGAGTCAACCTCACGAAGTTGACACAGAAGCAGGCCGATTACATAGGCGTCAAGGTAGACGGTCCATACAAGACCGACTTCTACAGATACTAGTAAGTATCAATACGGAACAGACGATATCTCTAGGGGTCGGGAAGCCTCTAGAGATATTTTAGATATCTCGAGCAACACTATTTTTTTATGTTTAGTTAGTTAATTTTTAATTATCTCCTGCATTATGAGTTTTTTCAGGCCAAAGCACATCAAATATTCGATTGCACTATTAGTAGCAACCGTTGCTGGCTTATCATGTTTATTGATAATGCAAGTAGCCATTACTATTTCTAAGGAATCCATAAAAGACGAAGTTGCCAAAGCTTTGCTTGTTGATGCCCAGATATTAGTTCAGGAGGTATCGGAGTTTCAGTCCATGCAGCATTCGCAGGTAGCTGCTGTTGCCAATGCCGCCTTTGCCGACTACGACAATCTTGATGATATCAACAGTTCGAAGTTGATAGGTCTATTGAACAACCTCAAGTCCATTTCGGAAAGTGATGAGTATATCTCGCACTACGTCGTCATCAACATGAAAGGAGAAGGCAGGTCGACCAAGGGTAGTGTGAATGATTATAACGACCGTACCTATTTCAAGAGCGTTGTAACTACGGGGCAGGCTGTACCAGAGCGAGTGACGAGTCGCACCACAGGAGCTCAGACCATCATGTATGCTACGCCTATTATCAATGCCAAGGGCAATACCATAGGAGTGTTGGCATCTGGAATTGACAATATGCAGTTCTGTAAGATGATGAACAACATACACATTGGGGAGTTGTCGCCTTACATTGTCAAGAACAATGGAGAGTTGATCTCCTACTTCGACTTGGATGTGTTAGGACAAGGAGCCAATGTGCTGGCAGAGGGGCAGCCAGAAGAGTATAAGACCATCTGTGCGGCTACGGAATCGGGCTATCTGATATTTGACGAAGAGTTCAATGCCAAAGACGGATCGGTATTTTCTAGGACTATCATGGCTGGATACTGTCCAGTACCTGGGTCGCCATGGATAGTTATAGCACCTATGGACCAATCGGAGGCTGGCAATATCATGACGATGGCCAACACCATAGGTATTTTTGGTTTGTTCCTCATACTTGTTGCCTCTATAGTAGGTGTATATTTAGGAGTTAAGATGGGTCGTCCTATAGCTGCTGCAGAGAAGGTCATCACCAGTATGGGGCAAGGAGTAATAAATGACAAGACACTCACGGACGAAGAGTGGAAAGAGGTAACGCGCAGACCAGACGAGTTGGGACAGTTGGGACGTAGTGTGAAGACGCTGATAATGAAGTTGAGAAATGTATTGGGCGAGATGAAGGCCACATCGGAGCAACTTGCATCTAGTTCGGGACAGATCAGCACCTCGAGTCAGAGTGTATCCAATGTAGTCAACCAGCAAGCCAACATGACAGACAATGTCTCGTCTACGATGGAAGAGATAAGTGGCGTTATCAGGATGAATGCAGACAACTCGCAAGAGGCGTTGTCATTAGCAAAGAACTGTGTGACGCAAGGTCGAGAAGGACTTGAAGCTGTTGTACGCACGCAGTCGTTCATGCACGAGATATCAGAGAAGATAGAAGTGATCAACTCCATTGCAGAGCAGACCAATATACTCTCGCTCAATGCCAGCATAGAGGCTGCCAGAGCTGGTGCAGCAGGCAAGGGATTTGCTGTAGTAGCCAATGAGGTTAGAAACCTAGCGCAGTTGACGCAAGATGCTGCCAAGGACATTGTAGGATTGGTAGAGAACACCACCAATGCATCAGATATCAGTGAGAACAAGATCAAGACGTTGCTTGCAGAGATAGAGAAGACCGACGAATTGGTACAGATGATCAGCAATGCCAGCAAAGAGCAAGAGGCCGGGGTACAGAATGTGACAGGCTCAATGGATCAGATGAACGTTGTGACGCAGCAGAATGCTGCTTCGGCAGAAGAGCTCAGTTCCATGGGCGAGGAGTTGGCATCCTTAGCCTCGGAATTGCAGTTGGCTATTAAATTCTTCAAAATATAGCCTTTATTGTTTGGGATTGACAGATAAAGTAGTATATTTGCACCAATAATAAGAAAAAACTATAAAGACAGATGCAGAATGTAACTCTCATTTGGTGGCGATGGCAACTTTCTTCCAAGAGTCGGAGGTAAGCGATAGCCTGTTGCCCTGTCTACATAGATTGATATACAACAAGCCTTGTCGATAACTCCGACGGGGCTTGTTTCATTTTTTAGGATACTATATAGAAATAAAAGAAAACGATATATTATGAAGATTCATGCACAAGTAACACCGGTACCTGTTCAGTTATCCGATGTAGTAACGCCAGTTTCCGTTTATCTGAAGCTGCGTGATATATATCCCAACACGGCATTGTTGGAGAGCACAGACTATCATGCACAAGCGTATGCGATGTCGTTTGTATGTTTTGACCCTATATCAGAATTCATTGTAGAGGGCAAGACATTGAAGGTTTTGACAGATAATGTTGTGACCAAGACGGCTGAATTGAACAATGTAGGAGATGCGGTAAAGGCATTGGACGAGTATGTGTCGTCTTTTGAGGTAGAGAGTGATGATCCTATGGCGCGGTACAACGGCGTATACGGCTACACTGGATATGATGCTGTACAGTACTTTGACACGTTGAAGTTGCAAGACAAGAGTGACAAGCCATACGCGGTGCCAGATATACGATATATGGCCTACAAGAAGATATTTGCTTTTTCTCATGTAAATCACAGGTTGTACCTTATAGAGAACCTAAGGGAGGGAGAAGTGAGTGATTCGGAGTTGCTCTTTGATATATTCCAGAATCCGGTAGTGCCACGTTTCAAGTTCACGCCATTTGACGATTTGCAGTCGAATGTTACAGACGAGCAATATATGCAGATGGTAGCTAAGGGCAAGGAGCACTGTTTCAGAGGCGATGTATTCCAGATCGTATTAAGCAGACAGTTCTCTAGGGGCTTTGAGGGAGATGAGTTCAATGTCTACAGGGCGTTGAGGCACATCAATCCATCGCCATATATGTTTTTCTTTGACTATGGAGGCTACAAGATTTTCGGTTCATCGCCCGAGACCGAGTTGGTCATCAAGAAAGGCATTGCGCATATCAACCCTATAGCAGGCACGTTCAAGAGGACAGGTGACGAGGAAAAAGACAAAGATTTGGCACAAAAGCTCAAGGTCGACCCTAAAGAATCGGCCGAGCACGTAATGCTTGTCGACCTAGCCCGCAACGACCTCAGCAGGCACTGTGACAATGTGAAGGTCAATGCCTTCAAGGAGATACAATACTACTCTCACGTATTGCACATGGTATCAAATGTAAGTGGACGTTTGACCGACGGTGCTACTCAAAGTGAGTTGATGGCAGCCACATTCCCTGCAGGTACATTGAGTGGAGCGCCAAAGTACAAAGCCATGCAGTTGATAGACAGCATAGAGAATCAGCCACGCGGCATATATGGCGGCTGTATAGGTATTATGCGCTTCGACAAGGACTTTGACCAAGCGATAATGATACGATCGTTCCTGTCCAAGGGCAACAGGCTCTACTATCAGGCTGGAGCTGGAGTAGTAGCCAAGAGTGTTGAATCAAGCGAGTTACAAGAAGTAAACAATAAGTTAGGTGCATTGGCCGTGGCGCTTGAGGCAGCTAAGAACTTTTAAAACAGACGACGATGGCAAACGATAATAAGAAGATCAGAGTTTTGGTTTTAGACAACTACGACTCATTTGTATATAATCTTGTACACTATTTGAAGCAGGTAGTGGGCGACAATGGCGAGGTAGATGTATATCGCAATGACGAGATAGCGATAGAAGATGTAGCCAAGTATGACAAGATACTGCTATCGCCTGGACCTGGTATACCCGACGAGGCAGGTATATTGAAAGAGCTTATCAAGACATACGGTGCTACGAAGAGCATTTTTGGCGTATGTTTGGGCTGTCAGGCGATTGCCGAGGTATATGGCGGTTCGCTCATCAACATGAAAGAGGTGTACCATGGTCTTGAGATGGACACTTTGGTAACCGAGAAAGACGAGTATATATTCAGCAACTTACCATTCATCTTCAAGTCGGGCCGTTATCACTCGTGGGTGGTCAACGACAAGACATTGCCAGATTGCTTGACCATTATATCTCGCGACTTAGACACTGGTATGATAATGGGAGTAAGGCACAATGAGTACGACGTCAGAGGTGTACAGTTCCACCCTGAGTCTGTACTTACCGAAGGCGGTCTGAAGATGATAGAGAACTGGATAAACCATTAAAGCAGGTAAGAGATGAAAGCTATATTAAACCATTTGGCAGCATATAAGGTACTCTCGCGTCAGCAAGCGCATGATGTATTGATGGGTATCGCACAAGGCAAGTACAACAACAGTCAGGTAGCGGCCTTCCTAGGCTGTTATATAATGCGTAATGCCACGGTAGATGAGCTGATAGGATTCCAAGATGCACTGTTGGAGTGCTGTAACAGGATCGACCTATCGGAATTTGATTGTATGGATTTAGTAGGTACTGGAGGCGATTGCAAGAATACGTTCAATATCTCCACGTTATCGGCATTTGTAATAGCCGGAGCTGGCATTAAGGTATCTAAGCACGGCAACTATGGTGTGTCGTCGGGATGTGGATCAAGTAATGTACTTGAGTCGTTAGGCTACAAGTTCACGGCAGACCAAGACGAGTTGAAGCGACAGATAGACAAGGTAGGCCTCTGTTTCTTCCATGCTCCGCTGTTCAATCCAGGCATGAAAGCCATAGCGCCATTCAGAAAAGAGTTGGGTGTTAAGACCTTCTTCAATATTCTTGGTCCATTGGTCAACCCATCGTTCCCAAAGAGCCAGATGTCGGGAGTATTCAACCTTGAGACGTTGCGTCTGTACAACTATATATTCCAGAAATCAGGCAAGAAGTACACAGTACTCTATGCGTTGGACGGATATGATGAGATATCGCTCACTGGAGGCTGTAAGTTGATCGGCAACGACGGTGAGAGGGTAATATACCCAGAAGACATGGGCTTCAGAACTGTGAAGCCAGAAGAGATAGCAGGAGGCAACACTGTAGAAGAGGCCAAGAAGGTGTTTGTGGACATCATTTCGGGCAAGGGAACTGAGGCGCAGCGCAGTGTGGTACTAGCCAATTCGGCGTGGAGTATTAAGACCTTCTATCCAGAGATGAGCTTTGAAGAGGCAAAGGCAAAGGCTATAGAGAGCCTTGATGGGTTGAAGGCGCTAGAAGTGTTAAAGAAACTGGTAGGCTAAGATGAACTATCTAGAGAAGATTATAGCCAGCAAGCGAGAAGAGTTGGTAGACGAAAAGCTACGATGCTCGTTGGCCGACCTCAAGTCGATGGCTGCAGATGCGCGACCAACGTTGCCCTTTGCGGCATCGATAAGAGAGCGCAACGGTATTATAGCCGAGTTCAAGCGCAAGAGTCCATCCAAGGGGATGATACACGGCAAGGCCATTACGCCCAAGGAAGTTGTTCCGTACTATGAAGAAGCCGGAGTATCGGCTGTTTCGGTACTCACCAACGAGAAGTGGTTTGGCGGTACGTTGGCCGACCTTCGTGAAGCTTCTGGTTGCCTGGGCATACCAGCGTTGAGAAAAGAATTCATTATTGATCCCTACCAGGTATATGAGGCCAGAGCTTTTGGCGCTTCGGCCATGCTACTTATAGCGGCTGTACTAGATGTGCATCAAGCCGAAGATCTGGCTGGCTTGGCCAAGGAGTTGGGACTTGAGGTGCTGATGGAGCTACATGGCGAGGATGAGTTCGGCTACATGGTAGACGGCGTTACAGTAGCCGGTATCAACAACCGCAACTTAAAGACCTTTGAGGTCGATCTGGAGCACTCAATCAAGATGGCCAATATGCTACCAGCGCAGTTGCCCAAGATCTCGGAGAGTGGCATCCGCACTATAGACGACATGAAGAAGTTGCGAGCAGAAGGCGGCTTTGACGGCTTTCTGATAGGCGAGAACTTCATGAAAGAGGATAATCCTGGCAAGGCCTGTATAGAGTTTTGCCAGAGATATTCTTATTGAGTATAATAATTAGACCTGATACAGGGCGCCATGATATGGTGCCCTGCTTTTTTCTTAACACTCGCTTAATACAGCCTTAATACAGAGAGGTCAAAAATGTAACATTTTAGAGCTTTGTACGTATCAGTATTTACGTGCCGAAAGGTAGGTCTATATTGATGTTAATACTCAAGATAACTACTACAAGCACTCAACTTTATTATTGTATAATATATGATTAACTGCATTTGGAAGATTTCTTATTGGAAGTCGGTATGTCTTTTTTTATTGACTTTCTATTTTATTTCAACATTTTTTTGTGTCAAAGCAGAGAATACTGTCGCTGATGGTAGTCTTGAATTGGGTATTGTCACTAGTGGTGAGACAGTTATAGAAGGCGATTTGACTCTTAAGGGGTTGAATGTCTATTATCCTGGCGATTTGATAGTCAAGGGCAATGTGCTTTTGGAGGATTGTGAGGTAGTCTTTGGTGGAAATGTTACATTTTATGGAGATGTGGTTATAAAAGAGGGAGCTTTGATGAAAAAAGAGAAAGGAGAGGTGTTTTGTGCCTATTTTTTAGGTGGCAAGAATGTGAAATACGACGTATGGGAAGGTGGATTAGTGATGAGAAATGTGATGGTAAGTAAGAGCGAGGAGTCGGTATTGACTGTTGCGGAAGGGTGCAGTATGATGTTTAATGGCAGATTTGATGCCTGGGGCGGTAGAATCAAGGGTAAGGTGCAGAATACGGGTAAGGCGCGTATAGTGGACAAATTGAATGTCCGAGGAGAGGTCATGCGAGACGCAATATTAGTATTAGGTAAGAAGAGTAATTTTTTAGGTCCCGATGTTGTATTAGAGACAGATGTTTGGGTCAAGAGGGTTGATGCAGATCATTTATTGGCCGTTTATATAGGCAGCAACAAGTTGAGGATGGAAGAGATGGTTGTTGAGGGAGAGTATGTTTATTGGGGGAAGTCGACAGGCTTTATAACCAATGGTACGGCGGCAGATGGAGGAGTAGAGATGCCTATAGAGGCGGGAAATGTATTGTCGGTAGGCTTTTATCAGTTTGCGCCGCCAAATAAAGATGCAGCGTGGATAGAGACTATCGACGGCAAGGAAGTATATGAGTATATGTTCCCATTAGACGGAAATAAGTTGCCCAATTATATTGGCACGCCAGTAAGACTACATTATACCGAAGAAGGTGGGTATGTGAAGGTAGCTCCCCACTCGTCGATTCACGGAGGGTTGGTGTCGGACTTGATATTTTCGGTTGGTGATATATACTGGAGAGTAGTGAGTACAGACAGCGGGGATAGTGCAGAAGACCTATATACGATGCTATATGACAAGAAATATTATACGAAGCCTATAGTAGATTACACGAAAGTAGTGTTCAGGGATATGAAGTGGCTAGAGAAAGGGGAGTATGTAGGAGGTGGAGAGATGAAGATAGAGAGGGAAGAAGGCGAAGTGGGGGCATCGGGAGATTATACCTTTGCAGACAGTAGGTATGTGACGACGTTCAGACAATTGGTGAGCAAGAAATCGGGCAAATGGGGAGACGCTATTTGGGCCGAGGTAGATGCTAGCGGTAGAGAAGTGAGAGAAGGTATAAGCGGAGAAGATATAAGTCAGACCGACAGATTGATCATAAGAGAGGGACATAGAGTGGAGACAGACAATGTTTTTGGGCAGCATATGCCATCGGTATTAGAGATAAAGAGAGACGAGAGAGACAAGGGGCAGTATGGAACATTGGTATTATATATGGAACATTTGAACAAAGCATTGAGGGCGCAAAAGATATCTGTTGGCGGAAATGGCGAGATGGAGTGCCACATGACGGTAGGAGGGTTGACAAGCAAGATGTCGATGATAGACTTTACTCAGTTTGTGATAAATGAGGGAAGTCACCTGACGATAGTCAACGAAGGCGGTATAAGTTCGGTGAGCAAGAATGCCAAATCGCTTATATGGCCCAGTGTGTATAGGTTGCCCAACGTGACCTTTAAAGGTCAGAAGGTGGTGCTGAAAGATGTAGGCAATGGATTTTTTGGAGGAGATGTGAGTATAGAGGCTGGAGAGGTAGAGTTTGTGCTCACCTGTAGGTCGTGTATGGATATTAAAGGAAAGATGAAGATTGACAGTCGGTCGGTTGTCACATTTACTGGAGAAGAGTCGGTCTGTTCGTTTGGAGGGGATGTGGAGATAGAAGGTAGGCTTATTACCCAGGGGGTAGCACTTAACCTTGATGGGCAAGAGAAGCAGATGGTGCATGGAGCATTGGAGGTAGAAGAGTTGTGGATAAATAATGGGAGAGGGGTAATATTTGACAGAGACGCACAGGTGAAGAGGTTGGCATTACGCAATGGGGTAGTGTATATGGGAGAGAACAAGATGCGTGTCGATGGGCGACTAGAAGGGGGTAGTGAGTGGTCGTACATTGACGGAAGATTAGAGCGGTTGTTATTTGCCGATCAGGGGGCGATGTTTCCTGTAGGAGACGGTAGCAGGTATGGATGTGTCATGGTGAAACCAGGGCAAGCTGGAGAGGTGTCGGTTGTCTTTAGCGGTCAACAACATGGTGTGGCGACTGTGGGAGATTATGTTATCTCTCAAGGATATTGGGCGATAAGAGCTGAGGGAGAGCTAGGAGTGCAGTTGTACTATGACGAAGAGAGTGGAGGGGTGAGTGGTGCATCGGACATTGTGGTGTTAGAGTCGGGGAGCTGGGAAGTGGCAGAGACTATGGCCGTATGGAGTAGAGGAGGCAAAGGAGCGCTATATGCAGAGAGGGAGGTAGCTGGCGTGGGGATATTTGCTTTTGGCATCAGGGAAGCTCTATGTATATGGCGAGGGCAAGAAGACGAAGACTGGGCTAATGCGAAGAACTGGAAAGGAGGTGTGATGCCTGACAAAGATAGTGATGCCCTAATACCCGGGAGTGGTGTGAAGTATTGGCCTATGGTGCGATGTGCGGCAGAGGTGAGAGATGTGATGATAGAAGAGGGTGCCAGGATGGGATTAGCTGGTAGTGAGGGAAGGATGTTTGTAGCTGGGGATGTGGATAACAAAGGAGATTGGGATTTGTATTACAGGTGTACTGATATGCCTGCGTTGTGTGTGAAAGGAGAGATAGTGGGTAATGATGCTAGGGTTATAAGATCTTTTTTGCGAGGGAGGCTATACTATGCAGGGACGGCTGTTGCTGACGGCAAGGTATGGGGGATGAAGAGGCTCAATGAAGAAACGGGAGATGTGATGCACGCGTTTGACGGCACGTTTGTGGATGTAGGGGTAGAAGAAGATGAAGAGCGAGGGATGGCAGGAATCTTTGAGGGTGCTACGATGCTGGAGAAGGTAGGCAGTATAGCACTCAGTAAAGAGAGAGCGAAAGAAGATAATATGGTAGTGCAATATGGGAAGCCATTGACGATGATCAGGCAGCGCAGTAGCGAATTGTCGGAGGGGTGGCACTGGTTGAGTAATCCCTATCCGTTTGCGGTAGATGTGAGGCGATTTATGGTGGCCGAGAAAGGCAGTATAGCTCCCACTGTATATGCTAGGGGGTATGATTATGGGTATCATTTCTTTACATATAATACGGCTGTGGGTGTAGGTGCGTCGGGCAATGAAGGAGAGGATATGTTGACCATTGGAGCATTTGAATCATTTGCGATATATGTAGAAGAAGAGTGTAGTGTGGTAGCGGTAGATCCTGTGTATGCTGAGGGAGGGCAAGAGCGGTTGAAGTCGTGTGAGATATCTAGGGAAGAAGGGGTATTGCGGTTGGTGATAGGTTCTGGTGGCAGAACAGATGAGTTGGTGTTATGTTTTGAGCGCGAAGAAGGGGAATGGAAAGGGGTGAAAGATTCGTATAAATATGGGGCACAGCCCAGGGCGTCGTATCAGATATATATGGTAAGAGATGGGGAGCGAGTAGCTATAGCCCTTATGCCCAGGGCAGAAGAGATGGAGGGGGAGAAGATGGTGTTTAGTGTGATGGCGACTGGGGGATGGGAGACGGATCCTGTGATAAGGGTTAGGGGATTAGATAGTGTGGATGACAGGTGGGGTGTGTATGTGGAAGATGGCTTGACGGGGAAGAGGGTGGATATGCGGCAAGAAGAAGAGTGGGAGATAGAAGCTGTGGATGAGTTGTATGAGGGTAGGTTTGCGGTGGTATTGGAAGCTAGGGGAGTGGAGAGTAGGATTAGAGAAGTGGAGGGAAAGAAGTCGG
>JAKSLE010000038.1 GCA_024401365.1 Bacteroidales bacterium
CAGCGATACCAAGACGAGCACCGTTCATAAGAGCCATGACGTACTTGATAAGACCAAGCTTTGTATCGCCACAGAGCTCTGCCTTAGCGTTCTTGTAAACAAGCTCACATGTAGGAGAGCCCTTGATACCCATCTTATTCTCGATACGACGTACATTTACGCCGCCCTGCTTCTTGTCGTAGATGAACATTGAAAGACCACGACCATCGTGTGTGCCCTCTTCAGAACGTGCAAGTACCAAGTGGATGTCGGCGTCACCGTTTGTGATGAAACGCTTAACACCATTGAGCAACCAGCAGCCATCCTTCTCAGAGTATGTAGCCTTGAGCATTACGCTCTGAAGGTCGGAACCAGCATCAGGCTCTGTCAAGTCCATTGACATTGTCTCGCCGTTACATACGCGAGTGAGGAAACGCATCTTCTGGTCCTCGTTGCCGAACTCATAAAGTGTCTCAGCGCAATCCTGGAGACCCCAGAGGTTCTCGAAACCAGCATCAGCACGGCTGACGATATCAGCAGCCATGATATATGGAGTGATTGGGAAGTTCAAGCCACCGAAACGACGTGGCATAGACATACCCATAAGACCTGCCTTACGTGTAGCGTCAAGGTTTTGTACTGTGCCAGAAGCGTATTGAACGCGACCGTTTGCACATGTTGGACCCTCGTGGTCAACACCCTCAGCATTAGGAGCTACGATGTCGCCACAGATTTCACCTACGATCTCGAGTACCTTGTCGTAGTTGTCCATTGCATCCTCGAAGTCGGCTGGTGCGTAGTCAAACTTCTCTCTATCTGCAAAGTTGCGCTCTTTGAGCTCAACGATGTGCTTCATCAATGGGTGAGAAAGATGATGCTTAAGTTCAGGGGTGTCTGTATAGAAATTTGCCATCTTCTTCCGGATTATTTGTTTTTCTTGTAATACTTAATGAGTTTAGGAACTACCTCCTCAACTGTACCTGTGATTACATAATCAGCGATTGTGTTGATAGGTGCATCAGGATCTGAGTTGATAGAGATAATCATTGAAGACTCCTTCATACCAGCGATGTGCTGAATCTGACCAGAGATACCGCAAGCGATGTAAAGCTTTGGACGAACAGTAACACCTGTCTGACCGATCTGGCGGTCGTGGTCGCAGAAGCCTGCGTCGATAGCTGCACGGCTGGCACCTACCTCAGCATTGATTGTCTTAGCGAGTTCGAAGAGCATATCGAAGCCCTCTTTGCTACCCATACCGTAACCACCTGCTACAACGATAGGAGCACCTTTGAGGTTGTTCTTAGCCTTCTCGATATGACGCTCGATAACCTTAACTACATAGTCAGTATCTGCAACATACTTCTTAACATCGTGCTTGATAACCTCGCACTTGTAGTTAGCGTCCTTGATTTCCTTCTGCATAACGCCCTCGCGAACTGTAGCCATCTGTGGGCGGTTCTCAGGGTTAACGATAGTAGCAACGATGTTACCACCGAAAGCAGGACGGATCTGATAGAGAAGGTTCTTGTATGTTACGCCCTTCATCTCGTGGTCGCCAATCTCAAGAGATGTACAGTCGGCTGTAAGACCGCTGAACAAAGCTGAAGAAACGCGTGGACCGAGGTCACGACCGATTACTGTAGCACCCATCAAGCAGATTTGTGGCTTCTCCTCCTTGAAGAGGTTGACAACTACGCTTGTGTGAGGGAGTGAAGTATAAGGGTAGAGACCTGGAGCATCAAATACGTGAAGTTTGTCAACACCATAAGGTGCTACCTGCTTCTCGATACCAGCAAGATTAGAGCCAGCTACGATAGCCTCAACCTCTACTCCGAGTTGGTCTGCCAACTGACGACCTTTGGTCAATAGCTCGAGGCTGACGTCTGCTACTTGTCCTTCCTCGATTTCGCAATATATAAATACGCTATTCATTGTTCTTCTTTTTTTCTATTAACCGACAATCTTGTTCTCGATGAGCTCAACCATGAGGCTCTCAATATCAGCATCGGCTGCTGTGAATTTCTTAGACTCCTTAGCTGCGAATACGATGTTCTTGATGGTCTTAACCTTTGTAGGTGAACCATTCAAACCGCACTGCTTAACGTCGCCGTCTACGTCAGCTACTGTCCACTCCTTGATGTTGAGGTATGGACGAGTCTTGATGAGTTCTGCGTTGCCACCCTCTGCAGCTGCCTGAGAAGGAGTCTGAGCATACTTGAACTTCATAACGCGCTTAGCGTTGCGTGGACGACATGGGTCAGCCGAGCCGTTAACTGTGATAACGATTGGGAGAGGACCCTCAACAGTCTCGATACCGCCAGGGATATGGCGCTGTACACGGATTGTCTTGCCCTCGATTTTCTCGATCTTCTCAGCGTATGTGATCTGAGTGAGGCCGAGCTTCTCTGCAACCTGTGGACCTACCTGAGCTGTATCACCGTCGATAGCCTGACGACCACCGATGATAATATCGTACTCACCGATTTTCTTGATTGCTGTAGAGAGCGCATATGATGTTGCGAGTGTATCCGCACCTGCGAATGCACGGTCAGTCAAAAGTACACCTGCGTCTGCACCACGATACATACCCTCGAGGAGTACCTCAGCGGCACGACCAGGACCCATTGTCAACATTGTGATAGTTGAGTCTGGATATTTGTCTTTGATTTGAAGAGCCTGCTCAAGAGCGTTAAGATCTTCTGGGTTGAAGATTGCAGGCAAGGCAGCACGGTTGATTGTACCCTCTGCTGTCATAGCATCTTTGCCAACGTTGCGCGTATCAGGCACTTGCTTGGCTAGAACGATTATTTTATATCCCATTCTTCTAATAGGTTTAATTTACCTGTGAATAAATGCAAAATTGCGTTGCAAAGATACAATCTTTTCTTAAATTGGCAATTATTAGGCAAAAAAGTATTGAAGAGAGGATGCTAATCAGTTGATTCTGTAAGAGATGCCTAATTTTTGCGCTTTTTGTCGTACTTGGCAAAAAGACCAGCTAGAATTGTACCCGAAATTGAATGCCAAGCACACGAAATGGCACAAGGTACTATCGAAAGGGGATTAGTGTACATAAAGAATGTTGAGGCCAGATTGGTAGCCAGCCCTGCATTCTGCATACCTACCTCTATTGATATGGTACGGCACTTGGCTGTGGAGAAATGAAATAGCTTGCCTATAGAGAAGCCTAGCAGGTATCCAAATGTATTATGGCAGAATACCACTGCAAATGTGAGGAAGAAGAGCGTGATGCCGTTGGAAATGAGCGATCCGTGAACAGCCGATATTACTCCACCCACAATGCAGGCAAGGCAAATAACCGACAATCCTGGCATGGTAGACCGTACATTGAGGAATCCCTTATTGTCCTTCAGCAGGTAATTGAGCAGGAATCCTATCCCCACAGGAATGATTGTCACTATAAGTATATTGAGGAACATACCATAAGTATCCACGTTGACAGTCTGGTCGGCCAGAAGGAGTACCAGCACAGGGGTAACGAAAGGGGCTAGCAGGGTAGAGACGGTGGTCATGCCTATAGAAAATGCCACATCTCCCTTGCAGAGGTAACTCATGATATTTGATGACACGCCACCCGGACAGCATCCTACTAGTATTATACCTATGGAAAGATCTACGGGTAGGTCGAAAATCACCGTCAGCGAGTATGCCATGAATGGCATTACGGTAAATTGGGCTAGAGTACCTATTATTATATCCATAGGACGAGAAGCCAATATCTTGAAGTCGCTAGTTGTCAGTGTCAGGCCCATCGTCAACATTATTATACCCAATATGATGGTCTGAGTGTAGCCTCTTACCCATAGAAACATTTCTGGGACTAAGAGGGTCAGTATAGCTATGGCTATAATAAAAGCCGATGTATATGTGGATAGTATCTGTGAAAGACGTTGTAACGACTTAAGCATAATTTTTTCTCTATTTTTGACAGGAACAAAGATAATTGATATATTCGCATCATTAACTAACAGAAGTATAAGATATGAAGAAATTATTACTTTCCGTCCTGGCCGTAGGGCTGTTGTGTGCATGCGACTTTGTGCGAGGGTTCAAACAGGGCATACAGTTTGGTGCAGGTATGTACAAAGCGGCAGACAGAGCTGTCAATGGCTTCAACAGTACGACAGATACATATATATCTGCTTTTGAGCGCGACACATTTGTCCTCAGCAATGCTACGGTAAATTTTACTTTGGGCAATAAATCGGTGGAGTTCAATCCACGTCTAGTCATAACATTTGTCAAGCATGGTTCATTGATGCTCGACTACTTAGGGTTCAGCAGCAGCATTGTTCATGTCGATCCTGTATCGATGTTCGGCGTTGACTACAATAAGATGCCACCGGCAGATATGATATTGGTAACACATGAGCATGGTGACCATCTCGATACCACATCTATTGCAGCACTCAAGCAGGAAGGCACTGTATTCTACAGCAACAAGCGCGTAGAGGAGATTACGGGCCAGAGCAAGGGGTTGACGGCAGGCGAGACCGTCAAGGACGATATCTTCAATATCATCCCAGTTCTTGCATACAACACTACTGAGGGACGTACACAGTTCCATCCTAAGGGACGCGACCTAGGCTATATCCTTGAGTATGCTACCCAGTACGAGGGTATGCCATTCAGAGTGTACATAGCTGGCGATACGGAGCCTATCGAGGAGATGAAGGAGCTTGGCGACATAGATGTAGCATTCTTGCCAGTCAATCAGCCATACACCATGACCCCTGAGCAAGCTATAGAGGCTATAGAGATGATCAAGCCAAAGATTGTCTATCCATACCACTATGGCCAGACAGATCTGACACCTATCGTTGAGTATTTCAAGGACAATGCCGATATTGACGTCAGAATCCGTCAGTTGCAATAGTCGCACCATTTTCAAAAATAAAGAATAGATATGAAAAAGGTATTTGCGATTATTTGTTTTTGCGCCGTTACTTTGGGTGCTTGGGGACAAAACAGCGTGATGGATCGCGTAAAGGAGATTCGAAAGGCATATTCAGAAGCGTTGGAAAATATCAAGAGCGGACAAGAAGATGCCAATCAGAATAACTCTGCGTCGGTAATAGTTAACGAGAACTGGCCTGGCAGCGGTCCTTGTAAGTTTCAGGTTGATTTCTATTTCACCTCAAAGTTTGACGATGAAGGCGTATTCAGAGGGCGTAACCTATATTTTATACGCACCAAAGATCTGTGGGCTACGCGATCTTATACGGCAGAGTATCTCATTGATCCAGAAAGCAGAGATTTGATGTTCTGTTTTATTCGTTCTCCAAAGGAAGATGGAAGCGGATATGATGAATTGCGTTATTATTTTTCTGAAGAAGGTCAACTCGTTCGTCAGATATCTAATGGCGAGACTACAGACAATCCCAAGGGCGACCTCTATCTTTTTGAAGTCAGACATTGTGATGCGTTGAAGACTATGTTTGTAGAGATGCCTCCATACCTTGACCGTTATTAGTCTATGGTTATGAAAGCGATAAAATATCTGGCTACAGCCTTTTGCAGCTTGATTCTCGCTTCTTGTGCAGGTAAGACGGAGTCTAGCGCTGCGTCAAGTGAGACAGGAGTAGTCGATTTAGGCTTGAGTGTCAAGTGGGCAACGATGAATGTTGGCGCAACCCGTCCTGACGAATATGGTTTGTATTTTGCATGGGGAGAGGTAGCTTCTAAGTCATCATATTCGGAAGGTACGTACAACTTCGAGGATGTTGATCGAGATAAGTTGCAGAATGCGGGTGTCATTGACGGGGATGGATGCCTTTTGTCGGCCTATGATGCTGCTCATTCTGTCATGGGCGATGGTTGGCGTATGCCCACAGCTGCAGAATTTGAAGAGCTCGTAGATAAATGTAGTTGGGAGGTAGAGCAATATCCTTCCGACGTTCGGGGATACAAGATTACTGGTCCTAATGGCAATTGGATTTTCCTTCCAACGGGAGGCGAGATGAGCGAAGACGAATGTATCAATTTCGGCTTCTACGGCAACTATTGGACATCCACTGTCGAAGGGTTGTATGCAAAAGCCTTGCGATATTCCATTCCAGACGATTATCACGACATTCAGCGATATAGTTGTGAGGCGGGATTTAATGTTCGTGCGGTGAAGAAATAGTTTTTGCCATAGGGAGATCTTCCTCCATTGATATAGCGCCCGATAGTTGCATGCTGTCGGGCGTTTCTTTTTGACTGCGTCTTTGGTTCCAAGCTATTATCTCTATCAGCTCCTCTTCACTGAGTGGCCTTATATAGCCATAATCGGTATTATATGTTTTATGTGGCTTGTTTCTGTGGGAGAATAGGCCTATTAGTTTGGTCAATGATAGAGATATGCTGCCAAAAGATGTAGAACCGCCATTTACCATTCTAGAGATATGGTTGTCCATCAGCATCTGCTGGTTGTCGGAGGCATCCATAGCGAAATTACGAGTCAGGGCCTCGTAAGTGCTATTTTTGAATACCGTCTTGGCTACAGCGTAGTTAGCCTCTTTTTTCATTGCTGCGAGTTGTGCCTCCTGAGCAAGTGTCAGTCTGCGAGGCTTAACCACTACCTCGGATAGGAAGACTGTGTCGGGCGAGAGTTTGACGGCCACGACATTCTGAGTGAAGTGGCTCTCCTTGACCTCCAGGATAGCAGGTTGGTAGCCCACGTGCGTGAAGACCAGAGTATCGCCTACGTTGACCAAAGCTTCGATGCGTCCTCTGCTGTCGGCACTCCATCCATATTTACCAGCGCGTAGAGTGGCGCTGCTCAGAGGTTCGGAAGTCTTAGCATCTATGACTACGCAGGCAAAAGAACGATGAGATGCGAAGTCGAGAGAAACTACCTGCCCCCTTAGCGAGATAGCGAAAGTAAGAGCTATCATCACTGTCTTCCATATTGTCGTCAACATATAGTATTAGTTTTTCCGTTTTTGACGACGCAAATATTGGGGCATTATCAGCGCGCAGCAAAGATTTTCAACGAAGTACTGGAATAATTCTATTATCGTCAAGGGGGGGCATGTGGATTCATGGGTATGGGTGTGGATGCTCTGCGAGCTGGGTGGACGATGGTGGCCAGACGCACTCGGTTTTTGGGGGCACGCTGATTGGGATGAGATTAAGGGAATAATGTATATATAGGGAAATAAAATAGGGAATGGTCGATTATTATAGTTTGCTAGGTGCTAAATTCTGCGCCCACTCAGGAACTTCTTGGAAGTATCTTTTCGCGACATTGCCATCAATAGTGCGATATATTAATCTAGGAAGGGTGTCTTCAATCGAGTTGTCGTAAATATAAGCTCGATCGACAAATTTAATAGCGTCAGCTGCATTCAAAAGAGACTTGTAATAGCGAGTTATAATCTTAGATATGGGAACTTCATGGCCTCCATCAAGGAATCGCTTGGTTATTCTGTATGTTTTTTCAAATGACTTACTATTATGGGAGAATAAACTATTGTTATCTCTTTCGGTAATCGTCGCCGTGAAGTTCGAAGTAGTTGCATGAGCTCATGAGTCGAGACTGGATGCGATCGCCGTACAGTTGCACTATTGCATTGCTGTACAGGGGGTAGTTGCTCGTGATGATGGTGGCTGCGCCATTGTCGGCTCGTTTCTCCAAGAGCTGCTTGATGACATTCTGGCGGTTGCCCATATCCATTGCCTCGTTCGGTTCACTGCCTAGGTCCTGAATGGAGAGGAATGCCACAGTATTGAGAGTGCTGTCGTACTTACCATGAGAGAAACTCTCCACGATCTCATCAGCGCGCAAGTCGCGCCAACAGATGGTGTTGGATTTGCCGTTGAAGAAATATGGCGGTTGGACCATGCGAGCCAAATCACATAGAATACGCGTGGCGACAGTCTTGCCTGTTCCCGTTTTGCCTCCGATGTAGATACCTGCTGATAGATCGGCAGGAATAAGCCTATCTCGCGTTGATGGGGAGAGGCATTGACACGAGCTGTCGCCCATCAGCCATTTTATGAGATTGACATATAGAAACTTGTTATTTTCCGTCAACTTGAAATTGCCAGTATGGTAATCGCCAAACGCCTTGACATACTGGAGCATTTCGTTCATATCGTACTGCACTGGGTAGCGCTGTATGCGCCCACCAATGCCCATTCCGTTTATTTCGCGCACCACCTCCTCTACCGAACGGTAGCGAGACGAACGCTGTAGAGTTTCTGTCATAAAAAGATTCAAAAATTTCGCGGTGCCATGCCCAATTCTGTTGCGGGCGGACTTGGCAATCGCGTCAAACACAAAAATAATTCAGTTCCAGAGGTCGTTTACACTCTTCTGATCCGACGGGCGAATCATGTTCGGCGACATTTGAGGTCCGTTCCTGCCACGAGGCGGATAAATACCTTTGTAGCCATTGGCGATGGAAGAGTCGACCATTTCTCGTGCAAATTCGGCATTGTTTGCTGAAAGCTTGAGAAGTTGATTATAACATCGGCGCAATGTTTCCTCTGTCTTATACATTGAACGCTCACGGCGTTTGTAACTTATCCAGTCGGACATTATGCTGAGCCAAGGCTCCTCTATGGTTGCAAGAAAATGATTGACGAACTCGCTAACCTTCACTCCACCCCCTGGAAGGGGGTTATTAGGGTTAGTATTATCTTTATCTATATCTTTATCTTGCATATTTTCCGGTAGCGTATGCTTAGCATCTGCTATAGGATAGGTAGCATGTGCTACACCTTGATGTTGGGGCATAGGAATATCGTTTGCCTTATCCGAGCCATTAGGTTGCCAACGCTGTGAAGCGCGAGCTATACCGGCACGTCTTTTTGCATCGCTGACCCTCTCGTAGTGCTTCATCTCCTCCATAAGACTCTCGGCGTAGAAGTAACCATTTCTGACGACAAATAGACCGTAGTCCTCGATTATGGATTTGAGTTTACCGCTATCATAGCGCAATTGCCAACCGAGCGAATCGTAGTCGACAGGCAAAGAACCAGATGTTGTGCGGCGAAGTTTTTCAAGAAGACCATTGTAGATTCCATAAGCATCCCACCCGAGCTGGATAAGCAACTTCACTATAATCTGTGATTCGGCAGTATCTGCGAAGTGCTTGAACCATACTCTCTGTTGAAGCTGAATCTGGTCCATGTATGTTAGTATGTTATATTTTGTTCCATTCCATCTAGATTAGTAATAGGCTCCTCGTAGACACCCTCTATGTAGACATCGAGATGCCTGGCAATGAGGTTAGCCTGTCGGATAGTAAGTAGTTTATTCGTCTTCTTGTAGCCCAAAGCCTCCAGTTGTCGCATAAGATTCACGTTTTGATGGATAACGCGATTGAAGAAATTGCACGACATCTGTACCGCCTGACATACCTCGAACTTGGATATGAAGCCAGTGCGAACCTTCTTGTTATTGATGATGGCGTATTTTGGCATTGGTACGGGATTTTCAGCCTTAGTTATTTTTCTTCCTTCCATTTGCTCTGTGTAAGAATTAAATGTATCTTTGAAAAGCAGTACAATTTGACGAATATCGAATATTCGTTATCAATTCGACAATGCGAATATATTACGAATATTCTAATTCAACAAGTGTATTTGACTAAATTTTACGAAAAAGTGAATTTCGGGCAGGCCAGATTGAGATGTTGAGGCGATTCAAGGAAGATTTATATCGTTTCAGGGCAGGCAAAGATTTGGCAGAGTTGCAGAAGCAGAATGGGGAGATGACAAAGGTTTTGATAGAGAGGAAGGGGGCATAGGTAAATATTGTGATAATAAAAAAAGTAGTTGAACTATTTAATATTTCAAACATGGACAAAAAAGAAATGGCAAAAGTTGAGAATAAGGATAGAGAGATTGACCTATACAGTTTGGAAGAAGTTCCATGGGCATTTCAAAGTGGAGAGTGGAATTTTAATGTTGAAATTGCAGAATTGGCAACGGAAAGATTGAGGGAGAATTTTAAGAACCAGAGATGTGTCTTTGGAAATAGTCCGAGCGAGTATGATTATAACGCTATGATGATGATAGGGGAGATTAAGGATATTTATGTAACTGTAAATTATGAAGGTGATGGGGAATATACTGTAACTGTAGAGACGAATGATGAATGTTACTATTATAATATGGGGCTCTTTGCGATAGGGTTGGCTGAGGAGGTTGAGTATGGAGAGGAGTGACCGCTTCCCATGAACTTCGAGAACTTGGCGAACTCTTCTTGTCTTCCTATTATTTTTTCCATACTGCAAGGTACGTAATAAAATTGAAAAACAATGCACAGTCGGGCCAAAAACATAAAAAGTCGTCGTTTTTGGCCCGGCTGCGCATTACTTATTGTGACCTTTTAGACATAGATACGGGGAGGTTCATGTCCCTGAGTGGCTTCAGTGTGGTGTATAGTTCTTTAAGTGTAGCCATGGTTGTGATGCTTTAGTTTGTTCCTTCCACTATTGCAATTTCGTCTTCCGTCAAGCCGTAGAGGTCATAGACGAGGCGGTCGATTTTTCGCTCTTCGGCGGTGGTGTCGGCTCGTGGATTAGCTTTCTTGGCGGCGAGGATGCGGTCAACATGGCTTGTGGGATTCATATTGGGAAAAACAAACCCACTGATAATTGGTATTTCTGCTGAAAATCAGTGGGTTTGTCTATTCGGTTGTCAATCTTGTTAGGATGAATGTTAATTTGTTCATCGCGATGTAGACACTGGTTGCTCAAACTGTTCAAATAATGCCTTATGTAGAAGAACACTAATATTATAGGCGTGGTAGGATAAAGTTTAAACCAATTAAGATATTTTGCAATGAACCAATATGGGAACAAAACAACCGACTGACCTTAGGCTTAACGCTTAAAACCAGTCGGTTATTTAGCTTGTTATCAATCTTGCGAAGATGATAGTGCAAAGATGGCAGAGATCTTCACAGAC
>JAKSLE010000039.1 GCA_024401365.1 Bacteroidales bacterium
ATTCTCAGCTTGCTTCGGCCAGGCATTCCTCGAGCTTCACCCAACAAAGTACGCTGAGGAGCTCGTTAAGAAGATGGAGAAGTCAGGTGCTAAGGCATACCTCGTAAATACAGGTTGGAACGGTACAGGTAAGCGTATCTCTATCCCTGATACACGCGGTATCATCGACGCTATCCTCGATGGTTCAATCCTCAAGGCTAACACAAAGATGATCCCTATGTTCAACTTCGAGGTTCCTACAGCTCTTCCTAACGTTAACCCAGCTATCCTTGACCCACGCGACACTTATGCTAACGCATCTGAGTGGGAGACAAAGGCTAAGGATCTCGCAGGCCGCTTCATCAAGAACTTCGCTAAGTACACAACTAACGAAGCTGGTAAGGCACTCGTTGCAGCTGGTCCAAAGTTGTAATTCAATCGAGTCTCACGACTCCCTGAAATACATTAACACCATAGGTGGGAGTTTCTCACCTATGGTTTTTTATCTATCACTACATACAAATGAAACAAACTCAGATAAACATTAAAAACCGTCGCGCTACTTTCGACTACGAAATCATAGAGAAGTATATCGCAGGTATCCAACTCTATGGCACGGAGATTAAATCTATCCGCGGTAGCCATGCTAGCTTGGTCGACTCTTACTGCTACTTCCATCGTGGCGAGCTGTGGGTCAAGGGAATGCGCGTATCTGAGTATTTTTACGGTACTTTCAACAACCACGCCCCAGAACGCGAACGCAAACTGCTCCTCCAAAAGAAGGAACTGGTCAAACTGGAGCGAAAACTGAAGGAGAGCGGACTTACTATAGTGCCTCTTCGTCTGTTCCTCAATGAAAGGGGATACGCAAAATTGGAAATCGCACTCTGCCGAGGTAAAAAGGAATACGATAAGCGCGAGTCTATAAAAGAGAAGGACTCTAAACGCGATCTCGACCGCGTGAGAAAACATTTCTAACAGAATATAAAGCTTAACCAAATATATATGGCCAGCAAAAGCGCACCCAAAAATACAAATACTCAATATGTCGCTCCAAGCGGAAAGTTTGTCTTTATACTTGGATTGGCTGTCTCTTTCATCGGATTCATACTCCTCATAGCTTTAGTTAGCTTCTTGTGGAGCGGAGCCGCAGATCGAAGCATCTTCGATATGGGATTCCTGGAATTACTGAAGGATAACAATATTAGAGTAAATAATCTAGCAGGTAAAGCAGGCGCTTGGATTAGCGATATGCTGGTCACCAACGGAGTGGGACTTACCGCCCTGAGCATACCTTTCGCTACAATAGCCGTCGGATTATGGATTCTCGGAATCCGTAAAATCCGTATCGGCTCTATATTGTGGACTTGCTTCTTATTTACCGTATGGGGAAGCGTGACTCTGGGATTCATTACTATGAACTTCAGCGACTCTACTTACCTCCTTTGTGGTGGCCTACACGGATACTATGTCTCAAGATGGCTCACTTCTTGGATAGGCGGTGTAGGTACCTTTATCTTATTGGCTACCCTATTGCTGGTCTACCTTACTATCAAATTTCCATATATTCAGTCTAAAATAAACTCTCTAGTAGAGTCTCTTAGCAATAAACACTTATCTATCAACTGGTCTAAAATCAATCAGCTCTTCAACGGCACAGAACCAGATGATAAACTATCCCCTGCTACTTCTCCCTCCGCTGCACCTACAACTGATAACAATATTCAGCCTCAGAATCTATCAGGCTCATACATAAATGACGATGACGACGATAATGAGGAGGACGATAATAACAATATCAGCATCAATAACAATCCCGATAATGTACAAAATACATCAACCTCGGATTCTAATTATACAATGCCTGCTAACACTATAGATACTGACACAGATCCTGATGCCGACAATGGCTCTCAGCCAGATGAACCAGCTATCGACGTCAAAGACACTACAAACATCAACGACAGCGTAAACAAAATATCAAATCCTAACGACGACCCCTCTCGCCCTTATGACCCAACATTGGATTTGTCCGACTATAAGTACCCTTCCATAGATCTGCTTATAGACCGCCAAAGCCCCGATTCTGAGGTTAGCAAGGCCGAAATGGAGGAGAATGCCAAGAATATCACAACTACTCTTAAGAACTTTGGCATTACGATAGATAAGATTCACGCTACTATCGGCCCAACAGTAACTCTCTACGAGTTAGTGCCATCGGCAGGCATGAAGCTCTCCAAAATCAAGAGCCTTCAGGAGGATATCGCAATGAACTTGGCTGCGATGTCTATACGTATGATCGCCCCAATGCCAGGAAAGGGCACTGTAGGTATCGAGGTCCCAAACAAGAACAAGAAGGTGGTTAGCATGTATAGCATGATTATGTCCGACCGCTTCCAAAAGTCGAAATACGAACTCCCTATCGCCCTCGGTAAAACTATTACTAACGAGACTTTCGTATTCGACCTGGCGTCTACTCCTCACCTTCTCGTAGCAGGCGCTACCGGTCAAGGTAAGTCTGTGGGTCTCAACGTAATTCTCACTTCTCTCCTCTACAAGAAGCACCCTTCTCAGATTAAGTTCGTAATCATCGACCCTAAACAGGTGGAGTTTACCCCTTACGCACCTATCGAGAAGAACTTCCTAGCAAAACTCCCAGATTGCGACGACTCAATTATCACTAATGTCGAGGATGTTAAGTCTACATTGTCTTCCCTCACAATAGAAATGGAGAATCGCTACACTTTGTTGAGTAAAGCTGGCCTCCGTAACATAAAGGAGTATAACGCAAAATTCATTGAGCGCAAACTCCTCCCTACCGAGGGACACCGTTTCTTGCCTTATATAGTGGTAATCATCGATGAGTTCGGCGATCTTATCATGACAGCTGGAAAGGAAATCGAACAGCCTATCGCTCGTATCGCCCAAAAGGCACGTGCTATCGGTATCCACATGATTCTCGCTACACAACGTCCAGATGTGAAGATTATTACAGGTGTTATCAAGGCCAACTTCCCTTCGCGTATAGCATTTAAGGTTTCGGCTATGATCGACTCCCGTACAATCCTCGACGAGTCTGGTGCTCAACATCTTAGCGGCAAGGGCGACCTCCTAGCTAAAATTGCAGGCACCGATTATGTAACTCGCGTTCAGTGCGCTTTCGTAGACACCGACGAGGTTGTCGCAATCAACGACCATATTGCTCACCAACAGAGCTACGCTTGCGCATACGAATTACCTGAGCCAGAAACAAATAATAGCGTTCCTGCCTTGGATTTTGAAAACGATGGCGCTGCACCTAGCGGTCCAGGTAAACTTGATGAGCATATCCGTAAAGTAGCCGAAATGGTTGTAAACTCACAACAGGGTTCTACTAGCAACATTCAACGCTTGTTCAACTTGGGATACAATCGCTCAGGTCGTATCATGGACCAGTTGGAACGTATGGGCATAGTCGGACCGGCTAATGGTTCTAAACCTCGCTCTGTCTTAGTGAACGACCTAGAAACGTTGGAGTCTATTCTCCAATCTTTTAATGTATGATTTTTGGCATAATATTTGCTCCGACACTTAAGAAATAAAATATCAATATCATGAAGAAGTTTTTTCTTTTAGTATTACTCGCAACACTGCCTCTCTTGTCGTTCGCACAGAATCAAGAGGTCGACCCAGAACGCGCACGCGCACTCCTAGAGGAACTCGACGCTAAGCATGAGTCTTACAAGGCAATGAAGGTCGACTTCTCGCTTATCTTGGATAACCGTCAGAAAAATAAGAAGATTACTGAACAGGGACACCTCGATGTTATGGGCGATAAGTTCCACCTCTCTATAATGCGCACAGAAACTTTCTATACGGGCAAGGATGTATATACGTATTCTCAGGATAACAACGAGGTTACTATATCTTCTGTCGACGAGGAGGAGCAGATGAGTATGTCTCCCCTCCAGATTTTGTCTTCATGGAATGAGGGATTCAACCTCCGTTACCTAGGCGATGCAGAAATTGATGGCGTCCAAAGTACCGAAATTGACCTCTACCCTGCTGAGCGCAATACTAATATCGTGCGAATTCGCGTGACTATCGACCAAAAGTCTCACGCCCTCCGCAAAATCCTCCAACAGACTAAGGATGGTATGCTCATGACTTATGTCATCGACAAACTCACCCCGCTTGAAAGTTTGCCAAATGACATTTTCCGCTTCAACAAAAACAACTACCCTGGAGTGGAAATCGTAGATATGCGCTAGTCACGTACATTTTATATACGCAAAACACTTAAAAAAATACGATTTAGTTGTTACTCCCCTCTAAATTGTATTACTTTGCATCGCAATTTATCAAGAATAATAAGCTATAAGAACAATATCACTTACAAAGAGATGAACTTAATCGTAGCCAAAGAACACTTCTCAGAGAACGTGGTGATGCTCGAGATCGAGGCACCTCGAATCGCTAAGTCTCGTCGTGCAGGTCACTTCGTGATCGTTCGTGTAGGCGAGAAGGGTGAGCGTATTCCGCTTACTATCGCCGGATCTAATATCGAAAAGGGTACTATTACTCTCGTAGCTCAACGCGTCGGAGTTTCTTCAAGCAAACTCACAGACCTCAACGTTGGCGACTACGTAACTGACGTCGTTGGCCCTCTCGGTCAGGCAACTAAGATTGAAAAGCAGGATGGTGCAGTTCTCTGCTGTGGCGGCGGCGTAGGCGTTGCTCCACTTCTCCCAATCATCCAAGCTCATAAGGCTGCCGGAAACCACGTCGTTTCAGTTCTCGCTGCTCGTACAAAGGATCTTATCATCCTCGAGGACGAAGTTCGCAAGTCTTCCGACGAGGTTATCATCATGACTGATGATGGCTCTTACGGCGAGAAGGGTGTTGTAACTGTCGGCATGGAGAAGGCTATCGAGTCAGAGAAGATTTCTGAGGCTGTAGTTATCGGCCCTCCTATCATGATGAAGTTCGCTGCTCTCTGCACAAAGAAGTACAACGTTCCTACTGTAGTATCTCTTAATACAGTAATGGTTGACGGTACAGGTATGTGCGGCGCTTGCCGTGTAACTGTAGGTGGCAAGACTAAGTTCGTTTGCGTAGATGGCCCAGAGTTCGACGCTCATCAGGTCGATTTCGACGAGATGCTTAAGCGTATGGGCGGCTACAAAGCTCAGGAGGTTGAGGCTTTCGAGCGCTACAAAGCTTGCAAATAATTTCTTCAAACCTTGTTTAATAAACATCTTAGAAAGTAATCATGGATAACAGCATATCAAGAGACGCAGCATGGCGCGAAGAAATTCGTAAGTCTATGAGCCCAAAGGACCGTATGGCCATTGAGCGCGTCAAAATGACAGAGGTCGAGCCTAACATACGTAACAAGTCTTACATCGAGGTTAACCAGGGTCTCACTATGGAACAGGCTCTCCTCGAGGCTAAGCGTTGTCTCGACTGCCCTAACCCAGCTTGTATGACAGGCTGCCCTGTAGAGATCAATATCCCTACATTCATCAAGAATATCGAGCGCGGCGAAATCCTAGAGGCTGCCCGCGTTATCAAAAATACTTCTACTCTCCCTGCCGTTTGTGGCCGCGTTTGCCCTCAGGAGAAGCAGTGCGAGAGCAAGTGTATCCATACTAAGACTGGTAAGCCAGCCGTAGCTATCGGTTACCTCGAGCGCTTTACTGCTGATTACGAGCGTAATAGCGGTAAGATGGCTATCCCAGAGGTAGCTCCAGCTAATGGTAAGAAGGTGGCTGTAGTCGGTTCTGGCCCTGCAGGTCTTACTTGCGCCGGCGAAATGGCTAAGCTCGGTTACGACGTTACAGTATTCGAGGCCCTCCACGAAATCGGTGGCGTGCTCAAGTACGGTATTCCTGAGTTCCGTCTCCCTAACTCAATAGTTGAAGTCGAGATCGACAACCTCCGTAAAATGGGTGTTAAGTTCGAGCCAGACTTTATCGTTGGTAAGACAGCTACAATGAACGAGCTCCGCGAGGAGGGCTTCAAGGCTTTCTTCGTAGCTTCTGGCGCTGGTCTCCCTCGTTTCATGGGTATCCCTGGCGAGAACGCTATCGGTATCATGTCGTCTAACGAGTACCTCACTCGCGTTAACCTCATGCACGCAGCAGATCAAGAGTTCGATACTCCTGTATTCTTCGGCAAAAACGTAGTAGTAGTTGGCGGTGGTAACACTGCTATGGACTCTGTTCGTACAGCTAAGCGCCTTGGCGCCGACCATGTATACCTCGTATACCGTCGTTCTATGGACGAGATGCCTGCACGTAAGGAGGAAATCAAGCACGCTCAGGAAGAGGGCATCGAATTTATGCTCCTCCACAATCCTATCGAGTATATCGCCGACGAGAAGGGCCACGTAAAGCAGGTTATCCTCCAGGTTATGGAGCTCGGTGAGCCTGACGAGCGCGGTCGTCGTAGCCCAGTAGCTGTAGAGGGTAAGACTGTAACTCTCGACACAGATATGGTTGTTGTCAGCGTAGGTGTATCGCCTAACCCTCTCATCCCTAACGCTCACCCCGACCTCAAGACTACTCAGAAGGGTACTCTCGAGGCTACAGACGAACTCCAGACTACTGTCGAGGACGTATTCGCTGGTGGTGATATCGTTCGCGGTGGTGCTACAGTCATCCTCGCTATGGGCGATGGTCGTAAGGCAGCAGCCAACATGCACAAGTATCTCCAGAGCAAGTAATTCATCAGAATTATTAAATAACTCAAATAGGATGTGTTCTAACCTTGGAACACATCCTATTTTTGTTTTTATCTCTCTTATTCCAATATTATCACCCCAAACACACAAATTTCTTCCACTCATCATCAAACTCCCCATGCCTCCACACATTCTTCATCTCTCCGAAAACACGCCTGCGTATACCATACGTCTTCCAGTGCCCCATTATACCACCAAACGATGATAATACGGAGGGCAGGTCTATCGGACATTCACCTTCTGCTTCTGCCAGCATGTTGTCTATCGCCCTGGTTTTTCTCCGCATCCTGCACAGTGTTTCTGTCCGCAGATATTTGCGCCAGGGTTTTATATATGCCCCCAGAAATTCTACCCCGCGATGTGCCGGCACTATTTGCAGCTTCCCGTAATGTAGTCTCAGTCCTAGGTTCCTGACCAGCCATTTATCTATTATCGGCACAAGGCTTCTCAGCCACTGCTTGTCGCAACTGACCACGTAAGCATCATCTACATACCTGCCATAATGTCTGCACTTAAGTGTCCGCTTCATATATTGGTCAAACTCATTCATGTAGATATTGGAGAATAGCTGACTGGTAAGATTTCCTATGGGCAGTCCGCATCCTTCTTCGCTGTTAAACAGACTTTTATCATGGGGCAAGTCTCGCCAGTCTTCTCGCTTCCCTTTGATACGGCAACCCTCTATAGGGTTTAAGAGTATTATTTCGCGGGTCAGATAGCATACTATATCAAAAATGGGTGAGTCGGGCGACAGATGTTTCTCTATGGAGCGCATACAGATTTCCAGAAGTTTCTGCCTGTTTATATGCATAAAGTAACCTCTTATATCTATTTTCATTACATATGCAACCTCTCTATAATTTTGTGTCTCTTGCCGTATATGATGGTCTAACCGACTAATCCCATAATGCGTCCCCCTGCCTTTTATACAACTGTAGCTGTCGGCGATAAAGGTCCGCTCAAACATTTCATGTGTATAGTTGTAGTATAGATGATGTACTATCCTGTCCCGAAATTCGGCTGCAAATATCTCTCTTTTCTTGGGGTCTTCTATAAGAAAACAGGTCGACGGACAGGGTTTGTAACGGTGCTCATATAGTTCGTCGGCCAACTCTTGAAGGTTTCTATTGAGGTTGGCTTCGAATTTTAGTTGATATTGGCGAAACCGTTTGTGTCGTCGGGCATCAATGTAAGCTGAGTAAAGATCGAAATAGAGTTTGTCTCGTGATAATGAGAATGTTGATGAAAAAGAATGCGCCATAGTATCCTTTATTATCTGATGGTAAGTGCTGAACCCCAGGGCAGACAGGGCGAACCGAGAACCCGTTGTTGCGGTTGTTGTTGTTCCAATCCACGTTGTTCGAGTTGAAGTTCAAGTTGTACGCGTTGTTGGAGTTGTTCGTGTTAAGCGAACGCGACCAGTAGTTGCCGTTGTTGCCCACGTTGTTGAGATTCGTATCCCAGCGGTTGCCCGCAGCAGGGAGAAAAATCGAAACGCAGCAGCAGTCCGTCTGTTACTCATGTGGGGAGAAGCGTCGTGTTGGGTCTCCTCACATTTACGCTTTTTCGAGGTTCCATCTTTTAAGATGAAAGAGCTTGCAAGACTGCCTATGAAATTACCATGTCAATGTGTTTATTATTTTTTGAACCTATGGCGCATTTTTCTATCATATCAGATGCGAAAGCTGTTGTTTTATGTCGGCAAGAAAAGCCATACTGTCGAGCGGACTTTTGCTCTCTATCGGATATGCCAATATACGTTGCATGATGGCTGTAAGACTCATTGGCTCTACAGAAGACTGACTGCTGACAGGCAATCTTTCCTCTCTGCTTTCTCCGCCTTTTTTCGAAGGCTCAGCGACTGGCAGAGACGACTTCCATTCGGAATACTCTCTAGCAAGAGCCTCTATATCTGCACCGTCAGGAATGAGATGGCGCGGAAAGAGCACATCAAGAGTCCCATCAGGATTAGGCTGCATCTGAAAACCGTCGGGCATAAATTTGCCTGCACTGGTTATCGGGAACCCAATGAAAGCTACTGGCTGCTCTAGAGACTTCATATTTCTACACGTCACCTTGAAATCGCTCACGTGTCTAACAAAAAGCCATGCACTCCACTCGTATGCTCTGTAGAAAGAGCCTTCGCGATAGATATAGGCCTTTCGCATCTGCTCAAGGCCTGTACGTTGCTGCTCTTTTTCTACTATCTCTTTTTGAGTTGCCATACCACGCTTTTGTTTATCTGTTTATACTATCTTTCTGATGAAAGCTTTGCGTCCACAGCTCTGCTGCGTTCCTTGGTAGCCGCTGAAGCGGCGGAACGCTTCAGAGCTGCGGGCTCAAAGCTACAATGGGTGTCACTCGTTGCGTCGGGTGACATGGTTATTCCTGAACCCCAGGGCAGACAGGGCGAACCGAGAACCCGAGGTTGCGGTCGCTGCTGTACCAATCCACGTTGCTCGAGCCGAAGTACAAGAAGTACGCGTAGAGGGAGTAGTTCGTGTCAAGCGAACGCGACCAGTAGTAGCCGTAGT
This sequence comes from Bacteroidales bacterium, assembly GCA_024401365.1. Lineage (GTDB taxonomy): Bacteria > Bacteroidota > Bacteroidia > Bacteroidales > Marinilabiliaceae > W3P20-009. The sequence goes on from JAKSLE010000039.1 coordinate 9,238, forward strand.
AGCCCACGTAGTTGAGATACGAATCCCAGCGGTAGCCCGCAGCAGGGAGAAAAATATGCACATCCGTAGCAACATCATAATCAGATGAAGGTGTATTTCCTGAATATACCTTTACTCCCTTATCACCATCTTTCTTCGCCTTATAGACTATATACCCGTTAACGTTTTCTCCATTATAGGTACTGGTCCATACCCAGTAACATTCATTGCGAAGCTCTGTCTGTTGCTCGTATGTCGGCATTTTCCATGCTCCACCCCATGTCTGAACAGCTACATCATCAGCATCCTCAAGCTCTTTCTTGTTGTCACCGATGAAGTTACCCTCTGAGTCGTACCATACACCGCTCTTCTGGCCATCAGCAATTGTATATTTGGTGCAACCCTCCCACGAATCCTTGTTGTGGTCCATCCACTTGTATGTGCTCCAGTTGTAGCCTGCCGAATAGCCTTCTTTCCATGTTGGAGCATCTGTATTGCCGCCTGCTGAGTAGTGCGTCTCAGTCTCGCCCCACTGATAATAGTCACCTGCGTCAGAAGCGTTTGTTGCGCCTATATTATGGTCTGCCCAAAGAGTACCGCTTGTGAGACCAAGGTCAACTGGTGTGCCAACTGTGCCATTGAAAGGGCTTGTGACAGGTGCCTGATATGTAAAATCTACGTATGCTGGTGTTGTTGGCATGGTGAAAAGCACCTTGCCTTCATTGTCATACACACTGAACTGCGCGCTCGCCTCTGTTGCCATAACGCCCATACCCAAGAGCGCTAGCGCCGAAATAAAAAATCTCGTCATGTTATTTTTCGTGTTTTATTGTTTTTACATTCTTCCGTAGAGACGGTGTGTACACCGTCTTGTAAATCATTGGTTTCAACCACATTTCGCATGAGACGGTGTACACACCGTCTCTACACCGATTGGTCTTTATTTCTTGATAACCTTGATTACCTCCTTACCTACCTGCAAAAGGTAAATACCATTAGCCATGCCCGACATATCGATATCAGACTGCTGTCCGACGAACATCAGACGGCCGTCCGACGAGAAGAGGCGTATCACTTGTCCCTCGGCTACGCCATCAATATGCACATGGTCAGCCACAGGATTAGGATATGCCGTCACGCTCACCCTTTGTTCCGTCTCCACAATGCCTGTAGGTGTTTCCCCCTTGGTAATATCATCCTCACTTACACCACCAAAAGAAATCTTCTTGATAGCAGATATAGCTCCAAGGTTCTCCGTCCCGGCTGCTTCGTCCTTGAACACAATGACAGCATTCCCTTCATTGAACTCTATGCGCCCTATGGCGCTTATGGCCTGAACATACGAGGCTGTGCCCGCATCGACATACTCTACGGTCACCCCAGGTACTTCATCAGCCATCGCCGCTACACCCACTGCAAGCATAGCCAGCATACTTAAGAAACGATGTTTCATAGGCTTTTAATTATTTATGTGAATTATGTGTATTTATTATTGTCAAGACTGCATCTCCTAAATCACTAGCGTTCAGTAAATCATAGTGCCATTTATTGCTCATATAAAAACGACAAGGGTATACCACGTGCGCTCACCGCGCATGGGTATACCCCTGCCGTTGTTTTATCATATAAGCCTAAAGGCTGGCTGGCTGGCTGGCTGGCTGGCTGGCTGGCTGGCTGGCTGGCTGGCTG
>JAKSLE010000004.1 GCA_024401365.1 Bacteroidales bacterium
GGTCTTATCAAGTACGTCATGGCTCTTATGAACGGTGCTCGTCTTGGTATCGCTGCCCAGGGCGTAGGTATCTCTCAAGCTGCTTTCAACGAGGCTTTGGCATACGCTAAGGATCGTAAGCAGTTCGGTAAGGCTATCATCGAGTTCCCAGCAGTAGCTGAGATGTTGAGCTTGATGAAGGCTAAACTTGATGCTACACGTGCTCTCTTGTACGAGACATCACGTTTCGTTGATATTTACAAGGCACTCGACGATATCGCTAAGGAGCGTAAGCTCGAACCAGAGGAGCGTCAGGAGCAGAAGAAGTTCGCTAAGTTGGCCGACTCATTCACTCCACTCGCTAAGATGATGGGTTCTGAGTTTGCTAACCAGAATGCTTACGACTGTATTCAGGTTCATGGCGGTTCAGGCTTCATGAAGGAGTACACTTGCGAGCGTCTCTACCGTGATGCACGTATCACATCAATCTACGAGGGTACAAGCCAGTTGCAGACAGTAGCAGCTATCCGCTACGTAACAACAGGCGCTTACTTGAACCAGATTCGTGACGCATACGAGACACTTCACTTCGATGCTCGTTTCGATATTCTCCGTGACAAGCTCAAGGATATGGCTGATAAGGCTGGCATGGCTATCAACCAGGTTGTTGAGTCTAAGAATCAGGAGTTGCTCGACCTTGTAGCTCGTCGTCTTGTTGAGATGTGTGCTCATACAATCATGGGCCACCTTCTCCTTCAGGATGCTAACAAGAATCCTGAGCTCTTCGAGAAGTCGGCTAACGTATACATCCGTTACGCTGAGGCTGAGGTTGAGAAGCACATCACTTTCATCCGCAAGTTCCAAGAGGAGAACCTCGAGTGCTACCGTATGGCTTAATGCCTTGGACATAGCACTACTAGAAGATTATTCGAAAAACCGTTACATAAAGGGAGTTTCGGCCACACGGCCGAAGCTCCCTTGTGTTTTATATACGCCACTATATTTTGCGACCAAACAAAAAGTGGTAATTTTGCATCATACAATAAAACATATATATAAAGGTTCAAATGTCACTATTAAGGTTTTTGGCTGTAGCAACGGCATACAGCGTTTCCGTTCTTGCATTTGCAGGAGGCTATCTCACAAACACTAATCAGCACGCGTCATTTTTACGAATGATTGCTCGTGGAGCTTCGGTATCGCTCGATGGAGTTTACTCCAACCCTGCAGGTCTTTCGTTTTTGGAAGATGGAAATCACATCTCGCTGACTATTCAGAGTGCGTATCAGAAGAGAGATATCAAATCTCAAAGTCCAATATTTATCAACAGCCAGTGTCCCGACGGCGTACGTTCGTACCATGGCAAGGCAGCAGCGCCTATCGTACCTTCTGTACACTATGCCTATCGCAAGGGCGACTGGACAATAGCTTCGGCTTTAGCCATAACTGGTGGTGGTGGTAAGGCTTCGTTTGACAAAGGATTACCTCTCTTTGAGGCATCGGCAATAGGCATGATGACCAAGGAGACCAATGGAGCCCTCTCTTCGGACATGTACGATATCTCTAGCGCAATGGAGGGCAGACAGTACATAATGGGTCTGACTTTGGGTTTGGGATACAAATTCAATGAGCACTTCTCTGCATTCGCAGGCGGTCGTATGAACTACTTCATGGGTGGTTATACCGGTCACCTCAAGATCAATCTTCGTAATGGAGTAGCAGAAACTCTCGGTCAACAAGTATATCTGCAAGCATACCAACAGCTTTTGGCAGCTGGTATAGACGCTCAAGCAGCAGCACAGCAGGCTATGGCCATGGCACAACAGCAAGGTACTGCTATGAGTCAGAAACTCGACGCATCGGCTATTAAGTTGGACTGCGACCAAACAGGTTGGGGGTTGACACCAGTCATTGGCGTTTTCGGCAGATTCGGTATTATTGATCTCGCTGCGAAATACGAGTTCATCACAAATCTCAATATCGAGAACGACACACATACCCTTGAGCGTCCTGCATCGGCAGCTGAATTGCTTCGTCCATACGAGAATGGCGTAAATACTCCTAACGACATACCTTCGTTGCTTACTCTTGCAGCCGGCGTACATATTCTTCCATCATTGAGAGCTACTGTAGAGTGGCACTTCTTCGACGACAAGAACGCAAGAATGGCCGACAACAAGCAGAAGACTCTTGAGCGCGGTACATTTGAGTACCTTGCAGGTATAGAGTGGGACGTAATAGACCGCATCACTATCTCGGGTGGCTATCAGCGTACCGACTATGGCTTGTCGGACGACTTCCAGTCGGATACTTCATTTGCTTGCGACTCTTACTCACTCGGCTTCGGCACAAAGGTAAAGTTGACAGAAAAGATGGCGATGGACATTGCATACTTCTGGACAACATACGAAGACTATACCAAAAAGTCGACCAACTACAACAGACTCGGAGTAAACGGCACCGACATATACAGCAGAACAAACAAAGTATTTGGCGTATCGCTAGAGTACAAGTTCTGATAAAGGGCATATACGAAAAACAACGAGCTCCCATCCGCAGATGAGAGCTCGTTTTGTATTTACAATACTCTTTTACTCGCCCAAGTCTGAAGAAGCAATGCATGTACTAATGGATGAACGCATTAGGCGTTTTAAGCGTATTATGCTTCTTGTATGCCAACACTCGATAGTACCCAGTAGATGGATCGCGATAATAGACACATATGTGATAATCATTCTCGGTCTCAGAAAATGAGGCCTCGGTATTAGTCATATCCACCCTACCTTCGGCATCCACCTCCACTATGCGGTAGTTTGCCAATGACTGCTTAACCAGATAGGTGTAATCTTCAAGAACGAAATTGGATTCGCTGGCATTCCACTCCTCTACCCAACCGAACTTATTGCGGTTCATAGGGAATGGCGCATCATTGAAATCGCCCACTACATACAAACTAGAGTTACGTCCGAACCTATATGCAGGCTCATGGAGATTAATATGTATTATAGAATAATCGGCAGTAATATCAAAGTTCGTTTTAGGCTCATCGTAATTGTGGATATACTGCAATCCGTTGAAATCCTCATGATACGAGTACCCTAGAGGTACGGTAGCCAAAGGTATCTCGGCATGATAATAACCGTCGAACACCGACACTCTGGTATCGCTCAACACGTGACCGCGCAAGCTGCGTGTATCGGCCCATCTCCACTCCGAACCACCTTGAAACACCAACGGGTCGGTATATGACATATCGTCGCCACGTACTATGGTAGGATTGTCAAAAAAGAGGAGCGACGACATGTCGTTGTTCTGCCAGGAACAGACCGAGATATCGCGCAACGACTTGGAGGAGCCATTGGATAGTCCTTTATGTACCGTAACCGTAAGATCTTGCATACCGTTATTGTTGGTCTTCCTTACGCACGACTCAATACCCATCTCATGCTCCGCTATAATGACCGGACGAGTCAATATATGCTCATCGTCGCCCATTGAATATACAGAGATGGTATAATTGCCCGACACCTTGAATTGGCGGACAGGTACATGTACTTTGTAATGGACATAATCGACAGTCGTATTGAACGACAACATATACTCCGAACAATCGTACTGTTTTTCAAATCCATCCCAATACTCGAGCGTAAGCATATCATCGGGTTGCCACTCAACATCGCAATGTCGAACCACGAAATAGAGCTGTCGCGAGTCGGCAAACAGTTCATCGAAAGACAATAGAATATCTAAATCACTATTAGCATCCAAATCGTAAACATACTGCTGTTTCCACTCCTTCTGAGGGGTTATTCTGACTGTATGAACAGACGGAAGTTGATAAAAGAGAGAATCCCAAACGGCAGATCGCGCATAAGAGCAAATCGGCAACACACTGAAACAGAGTAAAAAACAAAAGGTTGCAATAATTGGCGAGAAAATTTGTCGCCAATTAAAGTTTTTTTGGTCTAATAATTCGTTTTTGACGTTAAGTTTCATTTTCTTTGCACTCGATTTATTGGCTCAAAAGTAGTCATAATTTTCAGAGTTAACTCTCTGAACTAAAGAAAAAACAAGAAACACAAAACACAAATACAAACAATGTCTGAAGTGATTAAACTCAAAAGAGGCCTCGACATTCGCTTGGCAGGTAAGTCGGAGACGATTTACACCCAGGTGGCTCCATCTGAGCAGTTTGCCATTTGTCCGGCTGATTTCAAAGGATTGACGCCAAAGATGGTAGCAAAGGTGGGCGACAAAGTGAATGCGGGTGATGTGCTTTTCGTAGACAAGCAGCATCCTGAGGTTCTATTTGTATCGCCTGTTTCGGGCGAGCTTGCAGCCGTTAATCGCGGTGAGCGACGTGTAATACTTGAGGTAGTTGTTAAGGCCGACGGTGTAGCTACTACACGCGACTTTGGCAAAGAGGACGTTAAGAGCCTCTCTCGCGATCAAGTTATCAACAAACTATTGAAGACTGGTGCATGGACCTACTTCAAGCAGCGTCCATACAACGTGGTTGCTGATCCATGGAGCCCAATCCGTTCGATCTTCGTATCGACATTCGACACAGCTCCTTTGGCACCAGACTACGATTTCATCATTACTGGCAACGAGGCTAACTTCCAGGCTGGTCTTGAGGTATTGGCAAAGGTTGCTCCTACATTTGTAGGTGTACGTTCTGAGAGTGCAAACAACGCATTTGCACAGGCAAAGGGCGTAACTGTAACAGCATTTGCAGGCAAACACCCTGCAGGTTGCGTAGGTGTACAGATTAACCATGTTCAGCCTATCAATGCTGGCGAGAAGGTATTGACAATCGGCGTTCAGGAGGTTGTAGCTATCGGTAAGCTCTTCTCAACAGGTGTTATGGACTTCGCTCGTGTAGCTGTAGTCTGTGGCTCTGAGGTTAAGAAGCCTACATACGTTCGCACAACACTTGGCGCACAGTTGACAAACATTCTCAAGGACAACATTGCTTCTGACAATGTTCGTATCATTTCGGGCAACGTTTTGACAGGCACACAAGTTAACAATGACGGTTACTTGCGCTACTACGACTCACAGGTAACAATAATTCCTGAGGGTAATGAGTATGAGTTCTTGGGCTGGGCTATGCCAGGTCTTAACAAGTTCTCTAACCACAAGACATTCCTCTCGTGGTTGACAGGCTCTAAGACATACAAGCTCGACACAAATATGCATGGTGAGCACAGAGCATTCGTTGTTTCAGGCGAGCTCGACGCTGTATTACCAATGGACATCTACCCAGAATTCCTTTTCAAGGCTATCATGGCTCAGGACATCGACAAGATGATTGAGCTTGGCATCTACGAGGTAGTAGAGGAAGACATCGCTCTCTGCGAGTTCGTCTGCACAAGTAAGCTTGGCTTGCAGAAGATCTTGAGAAACGGTCTTGACCTTATGGCTAAGGAGGTAGGATAACGTTAATAAGTAAGTAAAAAGTAAAAACGTAATAAGACGTGAAAGCTTTAAGAAAATATGTTGACAGCGTGAAGCCTAACTTCCAGGAGGGTGGCAAGTTCAGCTGGCTCCGTTCTACATTCGGTGCCTTCGAGACTTTCCTCTTTACTCCAAACGAGGTAAACAAGGGCGGTGTTCACGTTCGCGACGCGGTGGATTTGAAGAGAACCATCATCGTCGTAGTGTTGGCTTTGATTCCAGCACTTTTGATGGGTATGTACAACACTGGTTACCAGCACTTCCGTGCTATTGGCGAGGCAGCTGAGTTTGGGGATATGTTCCTCTACGGCTTCTTGCAGGTATTGCCAATGTTGATCGTATCTTATGTTGTAGGTCTCGGTATTGAGTTTGCCGTTGCACAGATGCGCGGCCACGAGGTAAACGAGGGTTTCCTTGCAACAGGTATGTTGATCCCTATGATTATGCCAGCAGACGTTCCTCTTTGGATGGTTGCTTTGGCTACAGCATTCGCAGTTATCTTCGCTAAGGAGGTATTCGGTGGTACAGGTATGAATATCTGGAACCCTGCTTTGATTGCTCGTGCATTCTTGTTCTTCGCTTATCCTAGCAAGATGTCTGGTGACTCTGTATGGTATGGCGCAGAGAAGGCAGTAGACGGTTTCTCGGGTGCAACAGCACTTTCGAATGCTAATGCTACTGGTGCTACAGGTTTCGACTTCATGGATTGTGTATATGGTCTTATCCCAGGTTCTATCGGTGAGACATCTGTAATTGCTATCGCTATCGGTGCTGTATTGATGCTCTGCACAGGCGTTGCCAGTGTAAAGACAATGATTTCGGTATTCGTAGGTGGTGCATTGACAGCATACCTCTTCAATATCGGTGGCGCTACGGGCATGGGTTCATTGTGCTGGTGCGATCACCTTGTAATTGGTGGCTTCTGCTTCGGTGCAGTATTCATGGCTACAGACCCTGTAACATCTCCACGCACAGAGTGTGGCAAGTACATCTACGGTTTCTTGATTGGTGCTATGGCAATTATCATCCGTGTATTGAACCCTGGTTATCCAGAGGGTATGATGCTCGCGATATTGCTCATGAACACATTTGCTCCACTTATCGATAGCATTATCGTAGGTCGCAACATCAGCCGCAGAAAGAATCGTGTTAAACAACAAGCAAAATAAGCAACGACAATGGCAGCAAACAATAATTCGAAGGGCTTCTCGACGAATAGCAACACCTACACTATTGTTTATGCAGTAGTAATGGTAGTCATCGTTGCATTCCTCTTGGCATTCGCACATTCTGCATTAGGTCCTACACAGGAAAAGAATGTACGACTCGACACAAAGAAGCAGATTCTTAGCGCATTGAACATCAATGAGTTCTCTGATGCTCAGGCAACATTCTCAAAGAATGTAGTAAAGATTTTGGACAACAACGGTGCAGAGAAGGGCTGTGCAGTAGCAGACTTTGACGTAACAGGTGCTGATAAGAACGATGTTATCTATCAGTGTTCAGTAGACGGCGCTACAAAGTACGTTATCCCTATGAATGGTAACGGTCTTTGGGGTGCAATCTGGGGCTACATTGCTCTCGACGAGAACAAGAGCACAGTATATGGCATCTATTTCAACCACGCCAGCGAGACAGCTGGTCTTGGTGCTGAGATTGTTAAGCCAGCATTCTGCAACCAGTTCAAAAACAAGAATATTCAGCGAGACGGCGTATTGACATCTATCGCAGTTGTCAAGAAGGGCCAGGCTGCTGAGGGCAAGGATTATGTAGATGGTATCTCGGGTGGTACAATCACATCTTCGGCCGTTAGCGTAATGGTAGAGACAAGTCTCAAGAAGTTCGAAGGTTTCTTAACAAAGTAAACTAGGAGGAAAGAAAAATGAGCTTATCTAAGAAGAACAAAGAGGCATTTTTGAATCCTCTTACAATCAACAACCCTGTTACAGTACAGGTGCTTGGTATCTGTTCGGCTCTTGCTGTTACAGCCCAGCTCAAGCCTGCATTGGTTATGGGTCTTGCCGTTACAGTTATCGTAGCTGTAGCCAACGTTGTTATCTCCCTTTTGAGAAAAACAGTTCCTAACCGTATCCGTATTATCGTTCAATTGGTAGTTGTAGCTACTCTCGTAACACTCGTATCTGAGGTTTTGAAGGCTTTTGCATACGACATTAGCGTACAGTTGTCGGTATACGTTGGTTTGATTATTACAAACTGTATCTTGATGGGTCGTCTTGAGGCCTTCGCTATGCAGAACGGTCCATTCGAGTCTTTGCTCGATGGTATCGGTAGCGGACTTGGCTATGCTAAGATTTTGGTTATCGTAGCATTCTTCCGCGAATTGCTTGGTTCTGGCAAGCTTCTTGACTTCAACATTTTGAACTACGACTGTATTCAGAATGCCGGCTATCAGAACAACGGTCTCATGTTGCTTGCACCAATGGCATTGATCATTTGCGGTTGCATCATCTGGTGGGAGCGTGCTCACAATAAGGATCTACAGGAAAAATAAACAGTAACAGCAGAAGATTATCATGGATTTAGTAAGTCTTTTCGTCCGCTCGATTTTTGTGGACAATATGATATTCGCCTTCTTCCTCGGTATGTGTTCATACTTGGCCGTATCGAAGAGTGTTAAGACGGCGTTTGGTCTTGGTCTTGCAGTTACATTCGTACTTGTAGTGACCTTGCCAGTTAACTATTTGTTGCAGACAAAGGTGTTGGGTCCAAACTGTCTTGCAGATGGCGTTGACCTCACATTCTTGTCATTCATTCTTTTCATTGCTGTGATTGCAGGTATCGTGCAATTGGTAGAGATGGTAGTAGAGAAGTTTGCTCCATCGCTCTATGCATCACTCGGTATCTTCCTTCCATTGATTGCCGTTAACTGTGCTATCATGGGTGGTTCGCTCTTCATGCAGCAGCGTATTGGTCTCGAGCCAACAGACCCAAAGGCAATTACTGACATTGTTTCGGCAATTGTTTATGCTTTGGGTTCAGGTATTGGTTGGTTGATCGCTATCGTAGCTCTCGCAGCAGTACGTGAGAAGATGGCATACTCTAATGTACCACCAGCATTGCGTGGCCTTGGCATCACATTTATTGTGGTAGGTCTTATGGCTATGTCATTCATGTGTTTCAGTGGTCTTAAATTGTAAAACTCAGTAACACAATAGCTGATATGATGAATTTAATTCTATCGAGCATTGGAGTATTCTTGGTAATTATCCTCTTGCTCGTTGTTATGCTCCTCGTAGCTAAGACATATCTTACTCCGAGCGGCAACGTAAAAATTAAGATCAACGGCGACAAGGAAGTTGAGGTTGGCCAGGGTGGCAGCCTTCTTGGCACACTTGCAGCAGAAGGTATTTTCTTGCCTTCGGCATGTGGTGGCAAGGGTTCTTGTGGTCAGTGTAAGTGTCAAGTAGTAGAAGGCGGCGGCGAGATTCTTGATTCTGAGAAAGGTCATTTCTCTCGTAAGCAGCAGCAAGACCACTGGCGCCTTGGTTGCCAGGTTAAGGTTAAGGGCGATCTTGGCATCAAGGTAGACGACGCAGTAATGGGTGTTAAGGAATGGGAGTGCGAGGTTATCTCGAACAAGAACGTTGCTACATTCATTAAGGAGTTCAAGGTTAAGCTTCCTCCAGGAGAGCACATGGACTTCGAGCCAGGTTCATACGCACAGATCAAGATTCCTGAGTACGATATCAACTATGCTGATTTCGATCGTTCACTCATTGGCGACCTTTATGTTCCAGCATGGGAGAAGTTTGGTCTCTTCAACTTGAAGCAGAAGAATACTGATGCTACAATCCGTGCATACTCAATGGCCAACTACCCAGACGAGGGTGATATCATCACATTGACTGTACGTATTGCTACACCTCCATTCAAGCCAAAAGACCAAGGTCCAGGCTTTATGGATGTACCTTGTGGCATTGCATCAACATACATCTTCAACCTCAAGCCAGGTGACAAGGTAACTATGTCGGGCCCTTATGGTGAGTTCCGTCCACGTTACGGCACAGGCAAGGAGATGATTTGGGTAGGTGGTGGTGCCGGTATGGCTCCATTGCGTGCACAGATTATGCACTTGCTCAAGACACTTCACGTACGTGACCGTGAGATGCACTATTTCTATGGTGCACGTGCTATCGACGAGGTATTCTTCATGGAAGACTTCCTCGAGCTTGAGAAGGAGTATCCTAACTTCCACTTCCACTTGGCACTTGACCGTCCAGACCCTAAGGCTGACGCAATGGGTGTTAAGTACACAGCAGGCTTCATTGCTCCAGTACTTGGTGACACATACCTCAAGGCACACGAGGCTCCAGAAGACATCGAGTACTACCTCTGTGGTCCTCCAATGATGGCTAAGACAGTTCTTGACCTCTTGGATTCACTTGGTGTTGAGAGCAAGGACATCATGTTCGATAACTTCGGTGGATAATTATTTATCCAGCCAACAAATAGAATCGCTGAATGGGCAAATGCCTGTTCGGCGATTTTTGTTTTTATTAAAAGCAGTACAAACATCAATTATTGGTCGACAGAACATAGTCGATACTACAACTGTGAATACTCTCTGATACGATAGAGCATAGTTGTTGCTCGCAGTTTTTTTATTTTTTGACCTCTCAGTGCTCTTTTTGGCTAAATGCTTTTGTTTGCTTTTTTTTGCATTTATTGTATTTTTTGTATCTTTGCCATCGCTCAACACATAGCATCATAGAAAGAGAGTTAAAATATGGACGAAATAAAAAAACTAATGCAGAAGCGTGCTCAGTCGCGCTTAGGTGGTGGTGAAAAACGCATTGAAGCTCAGCACGCCAAAGGTAAACTTACCGCTAGAGAGCGTATAGCGCTTCTCTTGGACCCAGGTAGTTTTGAAGAGTACGATATGTTCGTAACTCACAGGTGCACCAACTTCGGTATGGAAAAGCAACAGTATCCTGGTGATGGCGTTGTAACTGGTAGTGGCACGATCAATGGTCGTCTAGTATTTGTATTCGCGCAAGACTTCACCGTAATGGGTGGTTCTTTGTCGGAGACAATGGCCAAGAAGATCTGCAAGATCATGGATATGGCTGTCAAGGTAGGTGCTCCTGTTATCGGCCTTAATGATTCGGGCGGTGCTCGTATCCAGGAAGGTGTAGCTGCATTGGCAGGCTTCGGCGAGATCTTCGAGCGCAACATTATTGCTTCGGGTGTTATTCCACAGATTTCAGCAATCCTCGGTCCTTGTGCCGGTGGTGCAGTATATTCTCCAGCATTGACTGACTTCATCTTGATGAACCGTACCAACAGCTATATGTTCCTCACAGGTCCTAAGGTTGTTAAGACGGTTACATACGAGGATGTCGACGAAGAGTCATTGGGTGGTGCAGCAGTTCACAGTCAGAAATCGGGCGTAGCTCACTTCGTATCAGAGAACGAGGAAGAGGCTATGCAGATGATACGCGAATTGCTATCTTATCTTCCTCAGAACAATACAGAGCCAGCTCCACGAGTTGAGACAAACGACCCTGTAGACCGTCTTGAGGATGCCTTGAACGAGATTATTCCTGACGACGTCAACAAGCCATACGATGTTAAGCAAGTCATTACTGCTATCGTTGATGACAACAAGTTCTTCGAGGTTCAGAAAGACTGGGCTCAAAATATTGTTATCGGCTTTGCACATTTCAATGGACGCTCAGTTGGCATCATTGCCAACCAGCCTGCTAAGAACGCTGGTACACTTGACAGTAACGCATCGCGTAAGGCAGCTCGTTTTGTTCGTTTCTGCGACGCATTCAACTTGCCTATCGTTTCACTTGTAGACGTTCCAGGCTTCTTGCCAGGCACAGCTCAAGAGTATGGTGGTGTTATTGTTCATGGCGCTAAGTTGCTCTTTGCATACGGTCATGCTACTGTACCAAAGGTAACAGTTATCCTTCGTAAGGCATACGGTGGAGCATACATCGTGATGTCAAGTAAGCACTTGCGTGGTGATGTCAACTATGCATGGCCAACAGCTGAGATTGCCGTTATGGGACCTAAGGGTGCCGTAGAGGTTCTCCACAGCAAGAAGATTAAGGAGCTTGCTACACCAGAAGAGCAGCAGAAATATATGGACGACGCTATCAACGAGTACAAAGACTTGTTTGCTAATCCATACAATGCAGCGCAGTATGGCTACCTCGATGATGTCATTGAGCCAAGAAATACACGTTATAGAATCATCAGAGCACTTGAGTCTATCGTGAACAAGCGAGATCAGAACTTGCCACGTAAGCACTCTAACCTACCTCTATAATAGGTATGAGCTCACACAAGATATTACGAATGAGAAAATTAAACTTAGCAAAAGGGTTCATCGCATTGACTTGTGCAATGGCGATGAACACCATTGCTTCGGCTCAGACTGCCAGCGACCTCACTATCAACGAGATCAAGGTAGAGCGTGATTCTACTGGCGCAGTTACCGAAGCATGGGTCGAGATTTTCAATCCTACCTACTCTACGGTGGATATGGCTCGACTATATCTCAGTAATGACAGAAACAACCTTACTAAGTCGATAGTTCCACAAGGACTTACCGACACGCAGTTTCTCCCTCGCGGATTTGTTGTTTTTGACTGTGATGGCAAAAGAGGCGAAGGTCCTCTACACACAACATTTGACATCGCTAATTCTGAGTACATCTACTTAGTTGAATCTAACGGACAAGTAGTCATTGACTCATGTGCTGTACCAAAAAGCGGCTCCCTTGCGCGTACACTCGATGGTGTAGGTGAATGGGAGACTCCAAAAGAAAACAGCAAGGGTTTCTCGAACCAGATGGCGGTTGTAAAGAACAACTCCGACCGTTTCAAGGAGGTTGACCCTTACGGAGCAGGCATGGCCATCATTAGTATCTCCGTTGTATTCGGCATTCTTATTGTTTTGGCATTGGTATTCTCGCTCGTCGGCAATTTCTTCGTATGGAGAGAAAAGACGGCTGAGGCTCGCGCTAAGGCCAAGATAGAGAAGCAGAAGGCCAAGGAGGCTAAGGCACTTGAAGCAGAAGAAGAGCAGGCAGCTATAGCAGCTGTAGTGGCAATGTATATGCTTGATGCACACGACGATGCTGCAGGTCAGCTCACTATTGTCCAAAACGAGAACACCACACACTGGCAGTTCCCATTCAAGAAACACTAACATAAACAGATTATTCAGATGCAATATAATTTCAAACTTGCAGGCAAGAAGTACTCAGCAGAGGTTGAGGAAGGAGAGGGTGACAAGTTGTCTATAACCCTTAACGGTAAGAAGTACGACGTTGAGATAGAGCGTCCACAGGCAGCAGCTCCAGTTGTTCGCCCTGTGACTCCAGCACCTCAGCGCACAGCAGCTCCAGTAGCTACAGCTCCTCGCCCATCAGCAGGTGGCAAATCTATCAACTCACCACTTCCAGGTGTCGTACTCGACATCAAGGTTAACGTTGGCGACACCGTACAGGTAGGCCAGGTAGTAATGGTTGTTGAGGCTATGAAGATGGAGAATAACATCGAGGCTACACAGGCTGGTACAGTTACCAAGATTCTAAAGCAGAAGGGCGACCCAGTAATGGAGGGCGATGCTCTTATCCAACTTTAAGAATCAAGGCTATTAACCTATAAGTATTAAGACAGTGGAAACTTCATTCTTTGAATTTATCGGAGAGAGCCTTACGCAATTCTTCTCATACACCGCGTATGCCAATCTGACTATTGGCCACTTGGTGATGATAGCAGTGGGCTTACTCTTCATATACTTGGCTATCGCCAAGGAGTACGAGCCAATGCTTCTCGTACCTATTGGATTCGGTATCTTGATTGGCAATATACCATTCGTAGATGGTTTGAAGATAGGTATCTATGAGTCGGGTTCGGTACTCAACTACTTGTACTTCGGTGTATCTCAAGGTGTCTACCCTCCGTTGATCTTCTTGGGTATTGGCGCGATGACCGATTTCTCGGCGCTTATCAGCAACCCTAAAATGGTCTTGATTGGTGCAGCTGCTCAGGTCGGTATCTTTGGCGCATACGCTACTGCATTGGCTTTGGGATTTGCTCCTAATGAGGCTGGTGCTATTGGTATTATCGGTGGCGCCGACGGTCCTACAGCTATCTTCCTTTCGTCTAAACTTGCCCCAGACTTGATGGGTGCTATTGCCATATCGGCATACTCATACATGGCTCTTGTCCCTGTGATACAACCACCAATCATGCGTGCGTTGACAACCGCAGAGGAGCGCGTCATCCGTATGAAGACTCCACGTAAGGTAAGCAAGAGAGAGAGAGTATTGTTCCCTATCATCGGTCTTCTTATGACATGCTGGTTGGTTCCTAGTGGTCTTCCACTTCTCGGTATGCTCTTCTTCGGCAACCTTCTCAAGGAGAGCGGCGTTACAAAGCGTCTTGCCGACACAGCTAAGGGCTCTCTCATCGATATCGTGACTATCCTCATCGGTGTGACTGTAGGTGCATCTACTCAGGCTACCACTTTCCTCACCATGAAATCTATCGGTATCTTCGCTCTCGGTGCAGGTTCGTTCGTACTCGCTACTACTGGCGGTGTATTGTTCGTTAAGTTCTACAATCTCTTCGTAAAGAAGGAGAATCGTATCAACCCACTGATCGGTAATGCAGGCGTATCTGCTGTACCAGACTCAGCTCGTGTATCTCAGGTTGAAGGTTTGAAATACGACAAGACAAACTACTTGCTGATGCATGCCATGGGGCCAAACGTAGCCGGAGTTATCGGTTCGGCTGTAGCTGCCGGTATTATCCTGAGCTTCTTCAGTTAAGACAGAATAAATTATGAGCATCCAACAGACTTCATTCGGAATGGTCGACGGCAAGGAGGTACTCCTCTTCACCCTCGACAATGGTAAAATACAGGTTAAGATAACTAATGTAGGTGCAACAATCACCTCAATAGTCACGCCTGATCGCGAAGGCAAGATGGCAGATATTGTCCTCGGCTTCGATGACCCTAAGACATATCTTGACCCAGAATACAACGAAGGGGGCTTCTACTTGGGCGCTACTGTAGGTCGTTTTGCTAATCGTATCAAACTTGGCAAGTTTACTCTTGACAGCAAGTCGTACGAACTGGAAATAAACAACGGAGCGAACCACCTCCACGGAGGCATCAACTCATTCAACACCAAGTTTTGGGACGCACAGCCTTTCGAGTCCGAGAAAGTTGCCGGTGTCAGCATGACATACGTCAGCGCCCACATGGAGAATGGATACCCTGGTCAACTGACTACAACCGTGGTCTTCACCCTCGACGACACCAATAGCTTGAGCATCAACTATCAGGCTACAACCGACAAGAAGACTATCGTCAACCTGACCAATCACTCGTACTTCAACCTTAGAGGCGAGGGGCATATCCTCGATACTAAGGTGCTTATGGAGGCATCTTCTTACACCCCCAGAGACGAGGAATGTATTCCTACCGGCGAAGTCGCTTCTGTCATGGGCACCCCCCTCGATTTTACTTTCGAGCATAAAATCGGAGAGAGAGTACATGCTTTCGAGGATGGATACGACCACAACTACGTAATCAATGGTAACTATGGTCAGCTCCGCAAGGCTGCTGAGGCATGGGACGACAAGACGGGCCGAAAACTTGAGTTCTTGACTACAGAGCCAGCGTTCCAATTCTACACTGGATACTGGCTGAAGAACAACAATAAGTTTGGCAGAGGCGAAAAGAAATTCGTTCAGTTTGGCGGTTTCTGTTTTGAGGCACAACACTACCCCGATTCGCCAAACAAGCCACAGTTCCCATCTACGGTACTCAAACCAGGTGAGACCTATACACAGACAACTATCTATAAGTTTTCTGCAAAGTAAGAACTAGCTGATACAGAAAATAGATTAAGGAGATGCGCGGTAGCGTGTCTCCTTTTTTATTCTATGTGTTGCGTCTCAATGGCTGGGTAGATCGTTTTCAGCCAGTCGAGTAGCTGCTTTAGTCGTGCCGACTGTTGCATTGTGCCGTTTGGCGTAGGTGGGGATTTGTTTTGCGAAAAAATAACGAGGCTTGCCCAACGATTTCTGATTTTCTACGTAAACACACCAATGTACAGTGCAGAACGGCACTCATACACCTTTATTCTACTGCACAGTAGAACACTATTCAACAAGTATAGTGGCATCATGACAGCTCCATTTACCACAGGGCAGGCATCCTCTAAAACATATCCCGAATACGATGAGCAAATGCCAATTGCTGCAGAGGAGTTGAATGAATAAGTTAAATCTCTTACATTTGCAAAAACAATACGTGTAAATCATGAAGAAATTACTACTAGCATTTTTTATGGCCATAGTTATGGCCTTGCCTGCCATGGCGGAAGAAGAAGACCCAGGATGGAGCTTCAATGAAGAGACTGGCGAATTGAGAGTGTGGGGGGATTTTGAGGGCAGTTACCCGTGGGATAAAATAAAAGAAAGTATAAAGAGTGTAGTATTTGAGGAAGGAGTTGCTAGAATTGGTCAATCGGCTTTGTACAGTTGTGAAAATTTGACGTCAATTAGTATCTCAAGTACCGTAGAACATATAGAGCTACGAGCTTTTCATGACAACAGAAACGTTAAGAGCATTGTTGTTGATTCTAATAACACTAAATATGACTCTCGAAACAACTGCAATGCTATAATAAACACTGAAACAGGTGAATTAATCAGGGGGTGCGTGAATACAGTTATTCCTTTCGGCGTCAAAAAGATAGGAGTAAATGCGATGTCGATGATCAATGGACTAACAGAATTCTATCTTCCTAGTAGTGTTGAAGAAATAGATGATTATGCATATGTCCACAATGATTTTCAGAGCGTATCCATACCATATGGAGTTCGAAAGATAGGGAGTTGTGTTTTCCACTTTTCTAAAAGTTTGACCGATATTGAATTTGCCAATAGTGTCGAGGAAATTGGTGGATATACATTTAGTTATTGTACCTCTCTTAAAAGTGTTAAGTTACCTGAAGGATTGTCCGTAATAGATTATTGCATGTTTGGTGATTGCACAAGTTTGGAGTATTTAGAGATTCCCAAAAGTGTAACAAGAATAAATAGTTATGCTTTTTATACCCCTGTTGGAACATCGTATAATCTCCCTTGTGGCGTAAAAGTACTTAAGGTAAATTCTGAAACACCTGCAGAAGTTTTTGAGAACACATTTTACAAACTGGACCTTTCAAATATTACGCTCCTTGTTCCAGAAGGAAGTAAAGCAGCGTATGAAAGTGCTGACTATTGGAAAGATTTTGGCACAATAGAAGAAACAAAGCTGACCCCTACCGCTTTACGAGAGTCAAAGTCATCGTCAAAGTCAGGGTCAGAGTCGAAGTCGAAGTCGAAGTCAAAGTCATTGAAGACAATAGAGGACGGCAAGGTAGTCATCATCAAGGGCGATAAGAAATGGGATCTCACCGGTCGCGAATTATAACCCACGAAACAGGTCTTATATATAATATCAAAGGGCACCCAAACAGGGTGCCCTTTTTTATGAACCATGTACCTTCTGTGAGTCCTACCACGTGAAGCAACGCTTCGCCTCGCCTACACGTCGCCCCTCTTCCTCAGGCTCTCGACATATCCCCTCCACTTATCTATGCACTGCGTCATATCTTGTGGAAGTTCACTGGTAAACTGCAACGTCTCTTTCGTCACAGGATGCACAAAACCTAGGGTCTGCGCATGCAAGGCCTGACGAGGAAGAATCTTGAAGCAATTCTCAACAAAAGCCTTGTAGCTAGCAGACTGCTGACCTTTCAATATCACATTGCCACCATACCTCTCATCAGAGAATAGTGGATGCCCTATGTGCTTCATATGGGCACGTATCTGGTGCGTACGACCTGTCTCTAGGTGACAGTGTATCAGACTCACATATTGTAGAGCCTCTACCAAATCGTAATGCGTCACCGCGTGCTTCCCTATCTCACTCCCCTCTGGAAAAACATCCATTCTGAGCCTGTCTTGAACACAACGACCAATATTCCCTCTCACCGTACCATGCTCTTGCTCCATAATACCCCAAACCAGACTCACATACTGCCTCTGCGTAGTCTTGTCATGAAACTGCTTGGCTAAGTGCATCTTGGCATAATCGTCTTTGGCTACAACAAGTAACCCCGAGGTGTCTTTGTCTATACGGTGAACTAACCCTGGACGTGGGTCGTTGACATTTGCAAACATGGGCAATTGCCGCAGATAATACGCCAACGCATTTACCATGGTCCCCGTAAAATTGCCATGCCCCGGATGCACTACCATACCTGCCGGCTTATTGATTACCAACAGCGTATCGTCTTCATATACTATATCTAAAGGAATATCTTCTGGAACTATCTCAACATCCCTGCGCGGATAGGTCATGAAAACCGTCACTATATCCGCAGGCCGCACCTTGTAGTTCGATTTTACTGGCTTGCCATTTACTTGTATGTTTCCAGCATCAGCAGCCATCTGTATCTTGGTACGGGATGCATGAGGTACCCTATCTGCTACATATTTGTCAATGCGCATAAGCCTCTGCTTAGGGTCAGCCGTAAACCTCCAATGCTCATAGAGATTGCCATCGGCTCCCTCGCGCTCTTCCATCTCTCCTTCGTCCGACGACATCTCGTCGTCCACATCAAGTTCGTCTAATTCATCAACGAACTCTTTCTCATCAAGCTCTGCCATCTACTACCCTACTCTTGGTTCACTTGAACTTCTATTACCTTCTGCATATCCTTGGTCAACCACAGATGAACAGCCGAGCCTGATGGCAACGATAATCCTCCATCAGCTATAGGATTCTGCTGATATACTACAGCTTGCAACGAATCGGCCGAGGTCTGAATATCGTCGTCATAATACAGGTTACCCTTCTGCAGCGACTGCGCCAATAATGCAGCCACAGCCTCGTGCAACGGCATACCTACGCACTGAGGCACTATAACCTGAGCTCCATTGTTGCCCTTGCCTACTACCAAGTCTATTACTTGCCCCTTGGCAATCATTGTTCCCTCCGAAATCTTCTCGCCTTTATATCTCTGCTCCAATACCAGGTCATTGTACTCACTAGGTATATATGTTACCTTGCCTACTCGCAATCCTGCTACGTTGAGCACAACCTGCGCATTTCTCAATGAGTAGTCTACCAATTGTGGCATCTTAACCTTTGGCCTGTCATACGCATTGATGGTCAGAAATACTTTTCTTCCCTTCTTCACCTTCTTGCCCGAAGCTGGAATCTGATCTATTATCTCTCCCGCACGAGCATCTTCCCTGAAAACTGAGTCTATAACCTCAAAATCCAAATCGGAATTCTGCAACTCCAAGGCTATCGTTGCTACCTGATGCCCCTTCAAGTCAGGAACCAAAACCGTAGTACCACTCTTCGTATAGATGCCTAAAAGCCACGCCAAAACACCAATAAGCGCTACAACTATAAGCACCATGAACAACAAATGCCACAAGAACGACTTAGAAAAGATGAATTTGAAAAATCCCATATATCCTAGATTTAGTGAATCTCCTTGAGTAAATACTCTAATCCATTGAGCTTAATCTCATACAAAGTCTTCAACAACATGCCCATCCTCCCTTTAGGATAAGCATTGTTCTGCTCCATCCATGCTAAGTACGGCTCTGGCAATCGCGCCAATACATAACCCTGATATCTACCATAGGGCATCTGCATTCGTACGAGGTCCGTAAGTACCGTCAAATCTGGAGTTGCACTCTGCATAAAACTCATTATTATTTGCTGTTGCGAATTTACCGTGATTTTAGAACAAATGCAAATATAAAAATATAGTGACAACATTAACATTTATTCACTAACTTAGCGCCATCACATACAATTAATTGCATAGCATGAAAAAAACATTGACATCTCTGGCCGTTGCAGCCTTGGCTTTAGTAGGTTGCACACAGGCACCAAAAACAGAGTCGCCTGTCCTCTCAATCGAGGGCGGCAACATTCAGGGCGTAACTACCGACATCGATGGTGTATACGCCTACAAGGGTATCCCTTACGCAGCAGCACCTCTTGGCGATCTCCGCTGGAAGGCTCCTCAACCAGTAAAACCTTGGCAGGGCACAATGCAGGCCGACCGCTATGGTCACCCTAGCTACCAGTCGGTTCACTACCCTGGCGGCTACACTACTGAGTGGGGCTACGGCGCCGAGTCGCCTTATAGCGAGGATTGTCTCTACCTCAACGTATGGACAAAGGCTCCTGGCAAGGTAGACAAGAAACTCCCAGTAGCAGTATGGATCCATGGTGGTGGCTTCCGCGAAGGTTGGGGCACAGAGCCTGAATTCGAGGGCTCAGAGTGGGCAAACAAGGATGTTGTCCTCGTAACTATCAACTACCGCCTCGGCGTATTTGGCTTCCTCAACCATCCTGAACTTATCGCAGAGAACCCCGACGGCGTTTGCGGCAACTATGGTATACTCGACCAGATCGAGTCTCTTAAGTGGGTTAAGAAGAATATCGCTCAATTCGGTGGCGACCCTGATAACGTAACTATCTTCGGACAGAGCGCAGGTGCAGGTAGCGTACGATTCATCTGTACTTCTCCTCTCGCAAGCGGTCTCTTCCACAAGGCAGTTATCATGTCTGGCGGTGGTCTCTCTACACCTAAGGAGTCATCACGTCCATACAAGATGCTGACAATGCAGGAGTCGGCCGACAACATGAAGAGCATCCTCGACTGGGCAGGCATCAAGTCACTCGAGCAGATGCGTCGCACTTCTACAGAGGTAATGCACACTGTAGCTGATATCAAGGCTATGTCGGAGGGCAACCCATTCCGTGGTATGTTCTACTCACCAATTGTTGACGGCAAAGTTATTCCTGAGAACTTCGACGACGCAGCCGTACATGGAACTCTCGCTAATGTACCTTATATGATCGGATACACTTTGAACGACCTCGGTTCTATGGGCGAGGGCATAGCTAATTTCTGTTTCAACCGCGACAGCATTGGTGTTCCAGCATACGCATACCAGTTTGCTCGTCCATTGCCTGACGATGGTAGCCATCCTGAAGTGACAGCTCGCCTCAAGGGTGCATTCCACTCTTCAGACCTCTGGTACGTATTCAAGACACTTAAGTATTGCTGGCGTCCTTGGACAAAGGGTGATTGGGCTCTCTCTGAGAAGATGCTCACATCTTGGACAAACTTCGTTAAGTACAGCAATCCTAACGGTCAGACAGAGGGTGCATGGACACCTTGCACAAAGGCGAATCCTAACTTTATGCTCTTCCAACTTGATGCACAGGAGAACGAGGCATCTGCTATGGGTACTCCTCTAGTAGGCGATTCTCAGGCCTTCCCTGGTATGCCAGCTCCAAAAGAGACAAAATAAAGTTGACTTTTGCGTACGTGTCACACTTAGTTCAGTTGTCTAGTAGGTGTAAGTTATGATATAAAACAGTAGTTATGGAGTTTATCTTTCAATTTTTTGCTCAGTTATTTTCGGAGTCGGAGCTCATGGGAAGCGTCGACAACGAGATTATTGGCGAACAAGAAGGTGCTTTGGCTATAGATGAAGCCGAAAACACCGAGGAGCAAGAAGATGGTCTCGTAAACATCTTCAAGATGGTAGACTTCCACTAATTTATACACATTTACACCGTGAACAGAAATATTGAGATAGATAATATCAGTGCCGACCAGCTACATACTCTCGAGGCTATCAGAGCTAAAAAGGAGGACGTGTGGCAGAATATCTGCAGACAAACTGGTATGAACAACACCAAACAGGCGGCTAAAGTAGTTGAGATGCCAAAGAAGCGTTGGGCTTGGAATGTAGGCATAGCTGCTGCTGTAAGCGCATTGGTTGGCTTGGGCTCTTTGATGTATATCAATTCAAGGACTATCGACGAGATAGATGATTGCGCTAATAGCTACTACGCTTCAGCCGACAAATCTGTCATAACTCTCGAGGATGGTACCGAGGTAATACTCGCCAAAGGTGCTTCTATAGGATACGAATTCACAGACAACAAACGAACCGTAGTATTGAAGGGACAGGCGTGCTTTGATGTAGCAAAGGACGAAAACCGTACCTTCTCCGTTTTCCTCCAAGGCAGAGATGCTAAAGTCGAAGTACTTGGCACTTGCTTTGTCATTGATAATATCGATGGCCGCGAGACTAGCGGAGTTACCGTCAAAAGAGGTCACGTGAGAGTCAATACTCCATATAGGACAACCGATCTTAAGTACAACGAGAGAGTTATCATCTCTGGTAGCGCTATCGAGAAGTTGAATATCTCACAGACAGCATCAGTAGATTGGAGCACCGACAAGATGGACTTGAGAGGTGCCACTCTCAGCGAAACTGTGGATGGATTGTTGGCTATGTATCCCGAGATAAAAAACATCAAGGAGATTCCTGCCGGCTTGATAAAGAGTGAGACACAAACAAAAGTAACTTCCAAATTCGACAAAGAATCACTGGATAACGTTCTCAACGAACTATCTATGCATTTTGGAATAAAGATGAAATTTGATGGTGGCAGTCTGATAATAACTCGTTAAATTTGCATAGCGAGCTTAGAGAAACAAAACTCAGTGCAGACTATACATCTAGAATATAGTGATTTGTTTATAAGGCGCCTCGTGCGCCTTTTTTTATGCGTCTTTATTTGCCTCTCAGTATTGAGCTCCAAATGCGAGGCACAGACCAACGACAACGACTTCCGATCTTTGCCGTCAACTATCTTCTTGCCCCAGAGAAACTACCCTACTACAGATAGCTTGATACACACTATCGAAAAAGTTGGCAATATTACTATCGGATATTCTTCTAGAGTACTGCCCAATCCTCATAAACCCGTGGAACTGAAACACCAAAGGTGGCAACTGATGGATATCTTAAGCGATATCTTCGGACGCTACAAGGTCCAGTACCACGTCGAGGAGCGCAGAATTATAGTAACCCTCCCCGATGGCAACAAAAGATACACCATCAGCGGTTTCTTAAAGGAGGCAGATAGCCAAGAGGCTTTAATAGGCGCCAATATATACGACGCTCTTCTTCTTAGAGGTGCAGTCAGCAACGGATATGGTTATTATAGTCTTACTCTCCCCGAAGGTAACGTGCCTCTGAGGGCTTCTTTCGTAGGTTATATACCTAAAAACATGACCATCGACCTCAAGGGGGATACCACAATAAACATCGAACTGGAGAAACAGAACAATATACTGAATCTGGATATCGAGGTCACCAACCTTGAGCCTCCTGTCGATGCTGGAGCTGGCGTCATTACTATCCCTATCCAACAGGTAAAGGCGATGCCCAACCTCATGGGCGAAAGTGACATCATCAAGGCTATGCAGCATACTCCAGGCATACAGAGCGGAGAGGATGGCTTTGGCGGCTTAAGCGTGAGAGGTGGTAATTCCGACCAGAACATTGTCCTTATAGATAATGTGCCTTTGTACAACCCTATGCACCTTATGGGCTTATATACCGTATTCAACGCCGAGGGCATCAATTCTGCATCTCTCATCAAAGGTGGATTCCCAGCCCGATATGGTGGACGTATGTCAAGCGTGCTGGATATTAAGATGAGAGAGGGTAATATGCAGGCGTTCAAGGGGTATGTGAATATCGGTTTGCTCTCTTCTAACCTTATGTTCGAAGGCCCTATCGTCGAAAACAAAATGTCTTTCATCCTGTCGGCTAGAAGAACTTATGCCGATATCTTCATGGGATACATGCAACCTAAGCGCGACACCCGCTACTCTTTCTATTTTTACGACGTCAGCGCTAAGTTGAATTATATTATCAACGACAAGAATAGACTCTTCGTCAGCTACTTCATGGGGTCTGACAATCTGAACAACGACTACAACTTCAGAAACAAGACTATTGTTTACTGCTCCAACGACAAGAGGGAGATACGCGTAAATGACGAACAGCAGTACCGATGGGGAAGCATAGTATCTTCTGTCAGATGGAACAGAACATACGGCGGTAAGGTTTTTAGCAATGTCACTGCCTCATTCAGTCGCTACCGCTTCAGAAACCAGGAGGAAAAGGTGGCGAATGATAATGGCGGCATAAGTACATCAACATACTTTAGTGGATTGAACGATTTTTCCGTTAAGGCCGATGCGTCGTACTACCCTGCCGTGGGCTTTGTCAATACTGTGAGAGTTGGTGGCGATGCTACAGTGCATTCTCTCTATCCTGGATTTACTATCGTCAACCGAGCTATTACCTACGGAGATACCATTACTGCAGAGAAGAGGCATCCACTGAGATGCCTTGAGGCTCATGCCTATATCGAGTCCCAGATGCAGATGAAAAGATTAAGTGCCAACGTGGGTGTCCATTTCTCAGGTTTCGATAGCAAAAAACAATCGCCTTATTTCCAAATTGAACCTCGACTATTGTTGTCATATAGGCCTGTAAGCAGTGTATTGCTCAAACTTGGTGGTTCTTGCATGAGCCAGTTCTTACAGCAGATGCACATGACTACAGTCGACACTCCCGCTGATATGTGGCTGCCTGTATCAAGCAAACTTCCTCCGCCTAGAGTATGGCAGGCTTCTTTGGAGGGCGAATTCAACGTCTCTGAAAACCTGAGGATATCTCTCGAGGGTTATAGGAAGAATTACGTGAGACTCCAGACATACAAGACCTCATCGGGCGTGGAATTATTGTCTAATGCCGATTGGGATGCTCTGATGACTGGCGGACATGGTTACGCCAATGGCATGGAAATAATGCTGCACAAAACCGGAGGCCGCTTGTCTGGTTGGGTGGGCTACTCGCTTAGCAAATCAGAGAACGCTTTCTCTGGTATAAATGGCGGCAAATACTACCCTACCGACTACGATAAGAGACATTGTACTACCGTTTACGCTGTCTATGCCGTCAAGAGCCATGTGGATTTGTCTGCTTTGTGGACTTTCAATACGGGCGCTCCTGTAACTATCCCCGATGGTCAGTATAAACTAATAACTGGGGGCACCCTCGCCGGACAAATCTCTTCTCTGGCTTCTTTGCCTGGCGAAAAGAATAAGTATAGGATGAATAATTCTCATTCGCTAACGTTGGGCTGCAATATACATTACGATAAGCCAAAGGGCGAACATACCCTTAGCTTCGGCGTCTATAATGTGTATGGCCAGAAAAACGCCATGTTTATCTACTGGGTACCACAGGGCGAGGGGGAGTCAACAACGTATAACCTTAAGCAGTATAGCTTGACCGCTTTCCCACTGCCTTACATAACATATAGCTTCAGATTCTGATGAGTAGGTTGGTGTACATATTATTACTTTTAGCAACAGTGCTTGTGTCTGCTTGCGAGAGCGATGCCAATATCTCTATCAGGGTGTCGCCTCAAACTGTCGTGTACGCTTTTGCTGAAATAGGAAACGAGTGCGAAATAAACGCCTACCAGTCTGTATCATATACAGACAAGGATCAGTATCGCCCATTGGCCAAGGGCACAAAAGTAAGGCTCAACGTCAACCTCAATACACAATACGAGGCTGTCCTTGATGGCGCAAGTACTAAGGTAAAATTCAACGGCCTTGATTTAACGCCAAATACATATTTCAGCGTCGAGGTGGAAAAGAGTGATGGCGAAAGTACATACGCTTCTAGTCGTATACCTCCCTCTCCTAATGTTTTCATGGTAGGCACAGATACAACATTGATAGATGGCTCCGAATACATTGCTTGTACCTTACGCTTGCTGGATAGTGGCCATGGCGACCATTTCTACCAACTTATAGCTCGTGACAAATGGAATAATGTGGTAAACGATGTAATATACTCCGATATATTCTTCGAAGAGGCTAAGGCTAATATGCTGACAGAAACTAATAGCTACGGTCTGTTCACAAATAGCGGATATATCGGCCGACTGATGATTTTACATTGTTATATCCCTGTCAAGAATGTCCCAGAGAACTTCGCTCTCGAACTTTACCAACAAACATACGAGCATTATTGCTATTTGCAGAGCATTGCCGTACATGAGGCCTATATCTTGCTCCCCGTATTCAGCCAAAATGGTCTTTATACCAATGTTTACAATGGTATAGGTCTGGTTTCTGGCGTCAATAAATGGAGATTGGATTTCAGTAACGAATAAAAAAACTGCGAGCGACAAGGTACCTCCATATATACTAAGAGGCACTTGCTACTTGTCAGAAAAACACATTACAACTACTTCACTACTTCTGAAATGGTTGTACGTATAACGTGCGCCTCAGTAATATTTCCAATAGTCCATACAGTCCAGAAAAGACCACTCTCTCCGTCCTCGTCCTTTACTGCCAGCATATATCGAAGATCGCCTAATTCACACGAATATGTCTCTTCTCCTATATTGGTGAGCAGAATGCTGTATGGGGTAACTTCTGCGCCAAACACATCAGCTACTGAGCAGATGATGCCAACTCCCCAGCCCTTCATCTCGACCAGTTCGTTCTTCTCATCTATACCCATTATATCGCCTTCGGTGCTGAATGTGAAATCTACACGGGCCTTATCGGAATATCCCTCAAACTGATCACAAGATATTACACCGTTGTCCATGGTCAGTTCTTTTGCAGGACCATATACAGGATGCTTTTCCAGATATGCACGCTTGATGTTCATCTCGCCGACACTATCGCACTGGACATAGATGTTCTTTACATTCTTCTTATAAATACTATCGAGATCAACACGCAATGTCGCACGTCCGTCTACAATAGTCGACGCATTACGACTCATCATATCTGTTGTCGAATAGCTGACACAGATATTGAACTGGCCCACCTTTCCCGTGATATTTTCAAGCTCAACAACAACGCGGTCGTAATTCGTAAGGTCGGCTGAAAGGCCATCGCCATTGTCATCACCGTACCACCAGCCACGGCCACCCCACGACTTGTCGTATTTAACATGATTAGTTTCTGCATCGAATGATGAATCCCATCCAAATGATGAAAGATATTCAAACGACATCCAATCTTTAGGTTCCTCTTTTGTACAAGAAGTTGCTACTAAAACAAAGGAGATAGCAAAAAGTATTATTCTCATCAGTGTATGTTTGTGTAATGAAATGTTGTGTCTGTTAAACGTTCCCATTATCTATGCGCTTGCAAAATTACAAAAGAAACATAAGTACGCCTTGAAGATTAACATAAATAACATTTATTTACACTTATAAAAAGAGAATCCCTGACCTCAATGAGACCAGGGATAGATTCTTCTTGCATGATTGCATAGGGCTTCTCAAAGATCCTACCGGTAAAGGAACTAAGGAACTCCGCTATACAAACGTAAGTGCGGACGGCTTAGTAAGCCTTACCGTGCTCCTCGTCAGAAACTGTGAGTTTCTTACGACCCTTTGCACGACGTGCTGCCAATACTCGGCGGCCATTAGCTGTTGCCATTCTCTGGCGGAAACCGTGCTTGTTAATGCGCTTACGGTTTGATGGTTGAAATGTTCTTTTCATTGCTATAGCTTGTTTTCAATCTTATTTCGGAGCGCAAAGGTAGTGAGTTTTTATCAACTATCAAACCTTTGCGTGTAAAATTTACTTAATTCCCGTATTCGGCACGACGAACACGCATAGATAATCGGTCCACACTAGGCTTCAGCATGGAAAACGGTGCAAAAATAGGAGAAACGAAGAGAAGAGACGTATGATGAACCCATAAAAACAGCGAAAAGTCACCCACAGAGGTTAAGCAACTCAGCCCGATAATCGGAAACGCTGTCGAAATTGATCCAATAGAACATTTGCTGCTTATAGAAGAGGCGTTGATCCGGCCTTTGGGGATGCAGTTCGCGGAGCTGGTCGCCGTGCTGGAGGAGCAGTTTATAGTAATAAGACACGGCGGCGCGATAAGGGCCGAGGATGCGATGTTGGTGAGCATAACGACGCCAATGGCGGATACGGTTCCACTGCTGCATATCATCCTTCGCCAAGCGCTGAGCATCGGCGAACATATCACGAGCACGACGCTGATTATCAGTCACATGCACCATGATGATATGATATCTCTTACCATATCGTTTGATATAAAAGCTACGACCATCGATGCGTGCGCGGGAGTCGTCCCTCATGGCTTTTCGAGCCATTGTAATATGTTTATGGAGGATAGATACTACAGCCATTATCTGTATCATGTGGTATAATGATGTGTACGATGTGCTCAGCAGATAGTTTCGGTTTGAACGTAATTTTTTAAAAATATTTAGCGATAAAGAATAACACAGAGACAGTTGTCGTAGTGGCTCATATAATACGACTGTTTTTTTGCAATTATAACATGTACATTTAATACATTTGCAAAGTACTAGTCAACAAAACATATGAAAAAAGCGCTACTGACATATATTTTGATTGTGTTAGGCAACATTTGCCATGCTCAAAGGTTCGATTATATAAAACATGACATTGAAGCTTTTTCCGTGTACGCTTACGGCGATACAGCAAATGGAATAATTCCCATTTACGAAATAATTGCTGTGGACCACAAAGACAGCATAACAGCCCAAAAGATAAACCGCCAACTACTTGACCATTGGGAACTTAATGACTACAAATCGCCTACAGAAGTGCCTATTGCCATTTTTCGAAACATTGAAGAACTAAGCCCTATACGATCCATAGACAACGCCGTTGTTATCAATTATGAAATGTACGACAACACTGGTCTCAACTATACAGATACCCGCTTTTATGACCTTGATACAGGGACAGAACTAAAAGACACTACTATTCCTACGTATGCCTATTTCACTGAAGACGGTTACATTAAATGGCTCAATGACATGTGGCACGATTACGTTTTCGACTCATTGGACAAAGAGGGATACTTTAGCCATGGCAGAGAAGGCTATTACATTGACGACATAGAATATTTTGACAGATACAACAATGGCTGTTCACTATTCCACACAAACAACTCATGGGAACCAGGTACACTTCACGTAAGCCTTGCAGATTGCTATATCAGATACCATTTATGCTGTTCTCCAAGCTACAGTCACCAATATACGTACGCCGAAATAGAGCCACTCCTTTCTGAATTTGGCAAACAAATCCTTGCCCCTTCCTCCGAACCAATGAATGCAGTTGCCCACCTTCGTCACCAGTTATCCTGCCAACCACTCATCAAAGAACATCTGTATGCCTATGTTAATCTTGACGGAGAAACTGCCATTATTTCCTTTAACATCAACAACGACAACATAACAGGAACTCTATACCTAAAAAACACACCACTTTATCTACTAGAAGGGAAAGTCGCGACCAAATTCTTTCACAAGAACATAACTATAAAAACACTTCAAGGAGAACGTGTCGGTGTAATAAAAGAGCTTAGCTACAACCGAAAAGAAACCATATTCTACACTCCTCAAAAACATTCATTAAAAATAGAGTACGTTGAATAAACTGAGAAGATCATTCACGTTCAGCGTAGGACCATGCTGGCAAACAAAAAACAGGGGCGAGTCGGCATGACCCATCCCTGCATCAATAAATATTATATGACTACTACCGAGGCTAATGGAAGCCACCGGAGTGTTTTGTATAAGATTATAATGTAACGCCAGTCTTGAAGATTATGAAAAATGTATTGGAGGAATGGGTTGATTGTAATACAAAAAGCTTGAAATATTTATGGCGTTAAAAGAAAATTTCTGTAATTTGGTCTTCAGTAATCAAAGCGAGAATTGTTTTGTTGGTTTTTAAAGGTACTTAAATCTGCAACAATCCTTGCAATTATTGCTATAATAATTGAGTAAAAAATAGATTCGTCGAACTTACATAAATTAATCACAAACGATGCCCAAGGTATTGCTCTACATAACTGCCAAATTATTTTGGATATTCTTGTTCTACAATAAGGATTTCAACGAGAATCGGGCTCATGTTCACGTGGGTAAGCGAGACACACAGAATCTATGTAAAATATGGTTGGAACCGAAGGTAGAAATAGCAAAGCTAGGCGACCTCACAGACGCTCAGGGCAAAGAGGTTTTAGCCTTGACTGAGACATACAAAGACAAGTTGCTTGCCCAATGGAAGAACTTCAAAGAAGGGAAAGCATTACGAATCATTAAAGTTAAGAAATAATATGTTCACCAAAGAAGGATATTGGAATGTGGTACCACAGATAAAATCTGTGTTGTTCCCAACGCGCGGCAAGTGGCAGGTTGACCTTGTAGATGGTCGTAGTGTTGTCATGCCCATTAGTGCCTTCCCTTGTCTAAAAAAGGTGCCTGTACGTGAACGTCCGCAATGGTATCTGATGGGAGGTGGTGTGACATGGGATTCATGTCCCGAGGTCATACATGTCGAGCAGATATTAGGCGATTATCAGAAATATGGTCATGAGGCATAATATTAGAAGGGATGAATTTATAATAAGACAGGGACGAGTCGGCAAGACTCATCCCTGTTCTCAATAGATATATAACCATGCCCGTGGTATGAAGGTCACGAAGGGGGGGGGGGAGCAGATTACAATGTAACGCCGGTCTTGAAGATAGCTATTTCGCGGTAGCCCTTCTTCTCGTTATTGACCTTTTCGCCCGAAGCCACACTGATGATATAATCTGCAAATCGCTGATGGACAGCAGCCATAGGCTCATCTTCCACTAAAACACCTGCATTAAAGTCGATCCATGTCGGCTTATTCTTTGCCAGTGTCGAATTAGTAGAGATTTTCATCGTAGGCACAAAGGTACCGAATGGCGTACCGCGGCCAGTGGTAAAGAGTATTATCTGACATCCAGCGGCTGCAAGTGCCGTAGCAGCTACTAGGTCGTTGCCTGGAGCCTCAAGAAGATTGAGTCCGCACTTCTCTATACGGTCGCCATAACGGAGGACAGCGCGAACGATAGACTTACCACACTTCTGGGTACAACCGAGAGCCTTCTCCTCGAGAGTAGAGATACCACCAGCCTTATTACCTGGCGATGGATTCTCTCCCACCGGCTCTCCATGACTGAGGAAGTAATTCTTGAAGTCGTTGATAAGGGCAACCGTCTCATCAAATCGCTCCTTATTCTCACAACGATTCATAAGTATTGTCTCTGCACCAAACATCTCTGGCACTTCGGTAAGAACAGAAACTCCACCTTGAGAAACAATAAAATCAGAGAATACTCCAAGAAGCGGATTGGCTGTGATGCCCGAGAATCCATCAGACCCTCCACACTTAAGGCCTACCTTAAGTTTAGAAAGAGGCACATCTACTCTGACATCTTTCTTGGCTTGTTCGTATAGCTCGCGGGCTATAGCAAGGCCTGTAGGCACCTCATCGCCTTCAACCTTCTGCGCTACCATGAATTTCACACGCGACTCATCAAATTCTCCACAGAAATCTCTGAAGACATCGGGCTGATTGTTCTCGCAACCAAGGCCAACAATGAGTATACCTCCAGCATTGGGGTGGTGAACCATGTTTCGAAGAACTTTCTTGGTGTTCTCATGGTCTTCGCCCAACTGTGAGCAACCGTAGTTGTGTGGAAATGCTACAATAGCATCTACCCCTTCACCCCCGTTAGTTTCACTCTTCAGCGCATCAACAATCTGATTTACTATGCCGTTGACACAGCCAACTGTAGGTATGACCCAAATCTCATTACGTACGCCTACATTGCCATTCTTACGAAGATAGCCTTTGAATGTCAACTGTTTTTCTGCCGCAGGAAGTTCAACTAATTTAGGCTCGTATGTATAATCGAGCAACCCCGCCAGATTGGTCTTTATATTTGTATCCGACATCCACTGCCCTTGCTTAGCATCTACTAGGGAATGACCTATCGGATAACCGTATTTAATCACATTCTGCCCCTCCTTAATATCTACGAGAGCAAATTTGTGACCTACTGGAATATCTTCCACGATAGTGATATTCTCGCCATCTACGACTACCGACTCTCCTTTTGACAGTGCGCTGATAGCTACAGCCACATTATCGTCAGGATTTATCTTCAAATATTTAGTTGCCATGTTAACGCCTAAAAAATTATTGAAACAGTATTTTGTGCCTTGAATAGAAAATTGGTGCCACCATAATTTATTGTATTGGCGACACCAATTGTATGTGCTTGATACACGTACAAATCACAAAACACAAAACATTCTTTTATTCAGGAAGGGACTTAACCCTTAATCTCTTTAATCCAAGCAATGCAATCCTTGCTGATATTTGTGATGTAAGCCCAATCCTCAGCAGCGATCTTCTCCTTAGGGAATAGCTTAGAACCCATACCCACGCAGAATACGCCAGCCTTGAACCACTTCTCAAGATTCTCCTTCTCAGGAGCGACACCACCTGTAACCATGATTTTCGACCAAGGCATAGGAGCAAGCACACCCTTGATAAGGTTAGCTCCTACCACATCACCTGGGAATACCTTAGTGAAGTCACAACCAAGTTCCTGTGCCTTGCCAATCTCCGAAGGGGTAAGACAACCTGGACAGTATGTTACACAACGACGGTTACATACCGGTGCTATATCTTCGTTGAAGAGAGGTCCAACAACAAAGTTGGCACCAAGTTGTAGATACATAGCAGCTGTAGGTGCATCAACGATAGAACCAATACCGAGAGCCAACTCAGGGCACTCCTTGTCGGCCCACTTTACGAGTTCAGCGAAAACCTCCTGAGCAAAATCTCCTCGGTTTGTAAACTCAAAAGCTCGAACACCACCATCGTAGCATGCCTTTACAACTTTCTTTGCTATCTCTACATTCTTGTGGTAGAATACTGGTACCATACCTGTGGCACCTATCTTATTCATTACGGATGTCTTATCGAATTTTGCCATAAGCCTCACCCCCCGACCCCCTCCCCCAAAGGGAGGGGGAGGTCTAGCGGGATTTATTTTGATAGATTATTACTAATTACTTGAATTACTTTTTGGGGATTGAACATTACCTCCCCGTTAGAGAATCTGATTACAGAATAACCATGAGATTCAAGATACCGAGTACGGATCTGATCTTGCTCCTGTTGTTCTGGGGTATTGTGATATCCTCCATCCACCTCTATAACTAAAAGAGATTTAAGACAGACGAAATCAACGATACACTCACCTATAATATGTTGTCTTCTAAATCTGACTCCCTTAAAAGACTCCCTCAAGATACCCCACATAGCTAATTCTGCATCAGTCGGATTCTTGCGGTGATCCCTTGCGTTTTTCTTCAAGAGTTCATAAGAAACGGATTCGGCAGTCTGATATTTAGGACATTCCATATATTACTAGCGTTGTACGCGGCCGTTTGCTGCGCCACCGGCGAGGGCTTCTACCTCTTCTGCGGATACTAGGTTGAAGTCGCCTGGTACTGTGTGCTTGAGAGCAGATGCTGCTACTGCGAACTCGAGAGCCTCGCCCTGGGTCTTTTTAGTGAGGAGGCCGTGGATGAGACCGCCAGAGAAAGAGTCGCCACCACCGACGCGGTCGATGATAGGGTTGATCTCATAGCGCTTAGACTGATAGAACTCCTTGCCGTCGTATATCATGGCCTTCCATCCATTGAATGTTGCAGAGTACGACTCACGAAGTGTAGAGACTACATACTTGAAGTCAAATTCCTTCATCATAGCCTGGAAGATACCCTTATATCCCTCAGCATCTGTAGAACCTCCCTCTACATCAGCATCTGGCTTGAAGCCAAGACAAAGTTCAGCATCCTCCTCATTACCTATACATACGTCTACATACTTCATAAGTGGGCGCATAATAGATATTGCCTTCTCCGATGTCCAAAGTTTCTTACGGAAGTTGAGGTCAACCGAAACCGTAACACCATGACGCTTAGCAGCCTCACAAGCAAGCTTAGTAAGTTCTGCTGCCTTGTCAGAAATAGCAGGAGTAATACCCGACCAGTGGAACCACTGAGCACCCTCCATAATCTTATCGAAATCGAAATCAGCTGGAGTAGCCTCAGCAATCGACGAATTCGCACGATCGTATATTACCTTTGATGGGCGCATAGATGCACCTGTCTCACAGTAGTAAAGTCCTACACGATCACCACCACGAGCAATGAAATCAGTATTTACGCCATAACGACGGAGAGCATTGAGAGCTATCTGACCAATTTCATGCTTAGGAAGCTTTGACACAAAGTATGCATCGTGACCATAGTTGGCACAGCTTACAGCTACATTAGCCTCGCCACCGCCAGGGATAATCTTAAATGAATCTGTCTCTACGAAACGGTGTGTACCTTCTGGTGAAAGGCGAAGCATAATCTCGCCAAGTGTTACAATCTTTGCCATATAATATTGTTATCTGTATTCGATTAAACTGTTTCTTATTAGAAGTTGAAGTAATTCTTCGCATTGTAGTAGCTGATATCTGCTACCATCTGATTGACACGCTCAGCTTCATATCCCGAGTATGGCACCTCTCCATTCTCGATATCAGTACCGAGAAGATTACAAAGCGTACGACGGAAGTACTCGTGACGTGGGTACGACAAGAACGACCTAGAGTCGGTCAACATACCTACGAAGCGACTGAGAAGGCCAAGAACAGAGAGCGCATTCATCTGCTTTTGCATACCATCCTTCTGATCAAGGAACCACCAACCTGAACCAAGTTGTATTTTACCAGGAATAACTCCATCCTGGAAATTGCCCAACATTGTGGCCAACACCTCATTGGCACATGGGTTTAGGTTGTATAGAATAGTTTTTGTGAGTTTACCGTCGCTATTTAGTCTGTCAAGGAACTTTGAACAGGCCTTGGCGGTATTGAATTCACCTATAGAATCGAATCCTGTATCTGGGCCTACCAACTTAAACATCTTAGTGTTATTGTTGCGAATAGCACCATAGTGGAATTGCTGTGCCCATCCCTTATCATAGTCCATCTCGGCCAAGATGACCATCATGCAACTCTTGAACTTGATGACCTCCTCTTTTGTAAGTTCCTTGCCACCATATACCTTATTGAATATTGCATTGATCTCGGCATCGGTATAATCCTCGGCATAGAACTCCTCTATACCATGATCGGATAGCTTACAACCAAGAGACTCAAAAAAATCCTGACGCTTCTGTAGTGCGTCAATCATATCTGTAAAGTTGGATATCTTAACACCCGAAACCTCGGACAACTTCTCAACATACGCACGGAAATCTGACGAAACCTCAACACCCATAGCCTTATCAGGGCGCCATGTTGGAAGCATCTTAGTCTCGAAACCCGACTCACGCACCTGCTTATGATACTCAAGAGAATCTATAGGGTCGTCTGTAGTACAAACTGCCTCAACATTATAGCGGCGCATCAAGCCACGAGCTGTGAAATTGGGGTCGTTCTGAAGTTTATCATTACACTCGTCAAATATCTCACGAGCAGTCTTTGGGCTCAAAAGCTTATCGATACCAAAAGCCGTCTTAAGCTCAAGGTGTGTCCAATGGTAAAGGGGGTTACGGAAAGTATAAGGAACCGTTTCGGCCCACTTTTCAAATTTCTCCCAATCTGTAGCAGAACCTGTACAATATTCCTCTGCCACTCCATTCGAACGCATTGCGCGCCACTTATAGTGATCTCCACCCAGCCATATCTCTGTAATAGACTTAAACTTATGGTTGTCAGCCACCATCTTTGGATTAAGATGACAATGATAGTCTATAATAGGAAGTCCTTCTGCATGCTCATGATAAAGCTTGCGAGCCGTTTCATTAGTGAGAATGAAATCTGAATGAATAAACGAGTTAGCCATGTCTATGTATAAGTTATTTCTTCAAGTGATATGCGCAAACGTTTGTCATATCAAAAGCGAAAGTAGGGTCTTTTTTTGAACCACACAAGAGTAAAGACAAAAAAAGTTGCGCATTGTAGAATAATTCATGTGAAAAGGATTATATATAATGTATTAATAATGCCCATAGAACATATTGGAGCAAAAAATAGTGCAAAAAATTTGCATGTTGCGCAACGGTTTGTATTTTTGCAACGTTAATAAATCAAAAAAAGCCTTGATGCGTTATGCAAATCAGACCGACAATAGTAGATATAGCAAGAGAGTTGAATCTTCATCCATCAACTGTTTCTAGAGCGTTGACCGGCCAAGGTCGTGTTGGAGAGGCGACTAAAGATCTTGTTTTCAAGAAAGCAGTAGAGTTGGGATATAACTGTAATCAGGTTGCGTCGTCATTACGCAAAGGCATTACAGACACTGTGGGCATGGTAGTACCATTGATCAACCGATTATTCTTCAGCAATGTGATAAGTGGAGCAGAGTCGGTATTGAATCCAGCGGGATACAACCTAGTGGTATGTCAGACTCACGACAGGAAAGAGGACGAGACGCGAGTAATACGCAACCTACTTAGAAACCAAGTTGCCGGAATGATAGTCAGCCACTCTCTGGAGACCATCAATCCCGAGTTGCTTCAGAATGTGAGCAGCAATGGTGTAGTATTGGTTCAGTTCGACCGTGCATTCGAAGATCTCCCTGGCACTTGCGTAGTAAATGACAATTTTGCGGGTGCCTATGCTGCAACTAAGCACATGATAGAGAATGGCTACAAGAGAATTGGTCACCTTGGAGGCGAATTTACCAGCAACATATACGAAGAGCGTCTAGCAGGATACAGGCATGCTCTTGAAGAAGCTGGCATGGCATTCGACGAGTCTATCATCTTCACAAACAGTATTTCTCGAGACAAAGGATTCTACAATATGGCCATGGCGCTTGAAAAGAAATGCGATGCGCTATACTGTGCTGGCGACTATGCGGCACTTGGCGTAATGGAGTATGCTAGGCACAACAACATACGCATACCAGAGGACTTCGGCGTAGTTGGCACTGCCAATGAGACATTTGCCGAATTAATCAACCCTTCGCTTACCAGTGTTGAGCAGAATGCACGAGACATGGGCATTGAGGCTGCAGAAGCATTTCTGGCCATCAGAGAAGGCAAATCTCCTGTCAAGCGAAAGATAGTAGTGCCTATGAAGTTGATAATCAGAGAGAGTGCTAACCGCAACAGATAAGCGCTTACCTATTTTATAGAAAAACAAAGTACATTACTGAATAAGGATATATAATGAGCAATAACAAAATGACAAACTGGCGTTGGTGGATGTGTGGTCTACTTTTCGTAGCGACTACCGTCAACTATCTAGACCGCCAGGTTCTTTCTCTTACTGCGAAGGAATTTATCTATCCAGATTTTCACTGGACCGATTCCAATTACGGTGACATTACAGCCTACTTCTCTATTTTCTATGCATTCTGTATGCTCTTTGCTGGAAAATTTGTAGACTGGATGGGCACAAAGAAAGGTTATTTATGGGCCATTGGCATTTGGAGTGGAGCTGCTTGTTTGCACGCTGCCTGTGCTGTAGGCACTCAATATATCCATGGGCTTGAGTCGCTCGAAGCCATGAGAGCGCTAGAGAATGGTAGCGATATAGCTATTGCCGTTGCTTCAACAGGTGTATGGATGTTTCTTGTTTGTCGTGCCATCCTTGCGCTTGGCGAGGCAGGCAACTTCCCTGCTGCTATAAAGGTAACAGCCGAGTACTTCCCTAAAAAGGACCGTGCGTATGCTACATCAATCTTCAACTCCGGCGCTTCAGTAGGTGCGCTTTCTGCGCCATTCATTATTCCACCATTGGCAGCAGCATTCGGATGGGAATGGGCATTTATCATTATAGGTGCTCTTGGTTTCATTTGGATGGGCTTCTTCGTAAAATGGTACGAGAAGCCAGAGAAATCGCACAAGGTCAACCAGGCAGAATTGGAGTATATCTCCCAAGACAATACAGATGAGCCTGTGGCAGCAACGACAGAAGCCTCAGAAGAAAAACAGGTTTCTATATGGAAAAGTTTCACCTACAAACAGACATGGGCATTCATCACAGGCAAGTTCTTTACAGATGGCATTTGGATGTTCTTCCTGTTTTGGGCTCCTGCATACTTCCAGGATGTATATGGCTACAAGGCATCATCGGGTACAGGCATGATGTTGATTATGACACTTTACCTTATTGTAACAGTTGTTTCTATATATGCCTGCAAGCTTCCTACATACTATGTTGACAAAAAAGGCATGGAACCATATGCAGGTCGTATGAAATCGATGTTCTTCTATGCGCTTCTCCCACTCCTCTGTCTATTGGCGCAGCCACTTGGTGGATATTCTGCATGGTTACCAGCCATTATTATAGGACTTGTAGGAGCAGGACACCAATCATGGTCGGCCAACCTATTCTCGGCTATTGGCGACATGTTCCCAAAATCGGCCATAGCCACAGTTACAGGTGTAGGAGGCATGGCTGGAGGCATAGGTTCATTCCTTATAAATATGTACTCTGGACAACTCTTTGACTATGCAGATCTAAAAGGCTCGGAATTCACCTTCTTAGGCTTTGAAGGAAAACCTGCAGGATATATGATAGTATTCTGTGTATGTGCGGTAGCATACATCTTAGCAT
This sequence comes from Bacteroidales bacterium, assembly GCA_024401365.1. Lineage (GTDB taxonomy): Bacteria > Bacteroidota > Bacteroidia > Bacteroidales > Marinilabiliaceae > W3P20-009. Next base: position 37,915 of record JAKSLE010000004.1, read on the forward strand.
GGTCGATAATGAAGACATTAGTACCAAAGTACAAGAAAATAGAATTGTAATATTTAACAAACAATAAATCATGGCTATATTCGGAACAGTAGCAACACTTGAAGCACAAGGTTGCCCAAAGAAATATGGCAAGGTCTTCGAGTTCTTGAAGAATGAAGACCTCGACAAGCACTTCGCTGAAGTTGCCCCAGGCAAGAAAAAAGAAGTTGTCGTAGCAGAAGGCATCAAAGCCATCTTTCAGGAATACGACACCAAGTTTCACCAAGACGCGCGACTTGAAGGTCACCGCAAATATGCCGATGTACAGTACATCCATGAAGGTGGAGAGTATATAGGCTATTGTGACATTTCGAAAGCCGTAGGTGAGATCAACTACAGCGATGAAAAAGACATCTTTTTCTGCAACTCCGATCAGATTTCATTCGTCTATCTCTCCAAAGGCGAAGCTGCAGTATTAGAACCATGCGACCTTCATGCGCCATGCACAGCATTAGCAGAAAAGAAACACGTAAAAAAGATTGTGTTCAAAGTAAAAATATAACACAACGAAAAACTAACACAACAACAAAACATCATGGCATTACCTGCATTAAACAAGCGCACAGCACCAAAGAGTGTTGCGCCTGAGAAGATTATCCAATTTGGCGAAGGCAATTTTCTCCGTGCTTTTGTAGATTGGATTATATGGAACATGAACCAGCGCACCAACTTCAACGGTTCGGTCGTTATATGTCAGCCTATTGAAAAAGGCATGGTAGACTGGCTTAATGGGCAAGACTGCCTTTACCATGTCAACCTTCAAGGTCGTCAAGACGGCAAAGCAGTAAACACACTTGACCGTATTGATGTAGTCAGCAGAGCGCTCAACCCATACAGTCAGAATCCAGCATTCATGGCATTGGCGGAGCAGCCAGAGATACGCTTTGTAATCTCGAACACAACTGAAGCCGGCATCACATTCGACCCCAGCTGTAAGTTCACCGATGCACCAGCATCATCGTACCCAGGCAAGCTCACACAACTTCTTTTCCACCGTTACAAGACATTTAACGGCAATCCAAAGAAAGGTCTGATTATAATGCCATGTGAGCTCATTTTCCTCAACGGGCATCATCTCAAGGATTGTATCTACAAATACATTGAGTTGTGGAAAGAAGACTTTGGCAAGGATTATGAGGGATTCAAGAACTGGTTTACAAAATACAACTATGTATGTGCTACACTTGTAGACCGCATAGTACCAGGCTTCCCACGCAAAGACATTGCCAACATCCAGAAAGCGGTAGGCTATGCCGACAATATGGTAGTACAAGCAGAGATTTTCCACCTTTGGGTAATAGAGAAGCCAGAAAACATGAGCATAGCCGCTCTACGCAAAGAATTCCCTGCCGACAAAGCCGGTCTACATGTACTAATTGCCGAGAGTGAAAAGCCATACCACGAGCGTAAGGTAACACTACTCAATGGGCCACACACTGTTCTCTCGCCAGTTGCATTCCTTTCGGGCATCAACATTGTACGCGATGCATGCAACGACAAGGTTATAGGCAAGTACATCCACAAGGTACAATTTGAAGAACTCATGGAGACGCTCAACCTACCTATGGCAGAGCTAAAGCAATTTGGTGCCGATGTATTGGAGCGTTTCAACAACCCATACGTAGATCATCAGGTAACATCTATTATGCTCAACTCGTTCCCTAAGTATGAGACACGCGACCTTCCAGGTCTCAAGGTATACTTAGAGCGCAAGGGAGAACTTCCAAAAGGTCTCGTACTCGGACTTGCAGCTATTATCACCTACTACAAAGGCGGCAAGCGTGCTGACGGCGTAGAGATAGTACCTAATGACGCGCAAGAGATTATGGACCTTCTGAAGAAACTCTGGGCTACAAACGACACGCAGAAAGTTGCAGAGGGGGTACTTGGTGCTACAGACATTATCTGGAAAGAAAGCAAACAAGACCTCAACAAGATTCCTGGTCTCACAGCGATGGTCAAGGGCTTCCTCGACTCTATTGCAGAAAAGGGTATGGTTGAGACAGTAAAGTCGATCCTCTAAGCAGAATTTCAGAATACCATTAAATACGATATCCCTTACATCCGACTAGAGATGTAGGGGATATTTATTTATATAAGGCATCATATATGCGTATAGAAAGAGTAGTGTCTGGGTATAGAGAGCCTATTGTTTGCTCGCAGTTTTTTTATTTTGACGTATCTCAAAAGTGATAAAAGACGTTATTTAGAACAGGCATATTTATATGTGGGTAATTTTGTGTAGTTTTGGACGAAAATAGAAAACCATAATGGCAAGATTCAAACTCCTCATTGAATACGAAGGGACAAAATACAACGGCTGGCAAGTACAAAAAGGCCAGAAATCCATCCAAGGTGCATTCTTTGATGCCTGCAAGACAGTATTTGGAGAAAAAGCCAAATTTGAATTCTACGGTTCGGGGCGTACCGACTCAGGCGTTCATGCGTTGGGGCAAGTTGCGCACCTTGACGTTCAGACCAACCTACCAGAAGGGCGCATACGCATGGGGCTCAATGACAATCTACCCTCAGACATAAATGTATTATCGATAGAAAAAGTCGACCCACAATTTCATGCACGCTTTGATGCTGTAGAACGCAGTTACATCTATATCATATCTAAGCGACGATCGGCATTTGGCAAGCAAAATATCTGGTGGATAAAAGACAAGCTCAACGTTGCGCGTATGATAGAAGCCTCGGAAAACTTCTATGGGCGTCACGACTTCAGGTCGTTTACAGACCGTGATGCAGAGACCGACACGACGTTGGTCAACATAAGCGTTATGGACATTCACGAGACAGACAACCTCATTGCCATACATATAGTAGGTTCGCACTTCCTATGGAAGATGGTACGCCGTATAGTTGGCACACTTGTGGAAGTCGGCCGTGGCAACATTCATGAAAAAGACGTAGCACAGATGCTACGCACATACTCACCGACACCAGCTAAGCTCACTGCTCCGCCATCGGGGCTATATCTAGAGCACGTATACTACAAAGGCGAACGTACTCTACGCGGGCAAAAAATAATCCCGGGAATACTTCGCCTTGTATAAATTCGGAATAAAAGGGGGATAAATTACTTATCTCCCTTTATTGTATAAACTGTCTGTGTAGGGAATGCAAAGTTCAAGCCCTCGGCATTGAAGCGTCTCAATATTTCTCTATTCACTTCGCTTTGGACCTGGAATACATCAGGCTGTTTGCTAAGCAAATTACCCTTATCATCCCTCATTCTAATAAAATATACGAAAAGGATAGAGAGAGAGAAGTCGCCATAATTTGTAAAATAAGCCTTACAATTGTCATGCACGTTCTCATTTGCCTTACCTATCTCCTCCAATATAGCTATTGCTCTATCCATCATTTCGGGAGTAGTATCGTATGTAAGGCCCAGTTGCAACTTAATTTTTCGTGAAGGTTCATTAGTAACATTCTCTATGACCTGGCTAACTGCCTGAGAGTTTGGCACCACCACCTGTGTACCATCGAGTGTTCGGATACGGAAACTACGCAACCCCACCTCCTCTACTGTACCATCGTGGCCAGCCATACGGATACGGTCCTTAACCTTGAACGGATGGTCGGTAAAAATAGTAAAGCCGCCGAAGAAGTTGCTCACAGAATCCTGAGCGGCCATAGCCAAAGCCAAACCACCGATACCCAAGCCTGCGATCATGGCGGTAACGTCGTAACCAGCGTTATTAAGAGCGACCACCAAACCGAAGCCCCAGATAATATATATCAGCACTTTTCGCACTATTGGGAAGAAATGCGAATCGAACGTTGCGCTCTCGGCTTTTGGCACCACGTAATTATCGAGCAACGCCTGCACTACACGAGAGACCAACCAAGTAACATTGAGTGTCATCAAAGCTGCATACGTTGTATTCAGCACACTAGCGACCGATGGAGAAAGAGTCAATCCTCTGAAACCGACATAGATTGACATCAAGACTATAAATACGATAACAGGAGCGCGCAGCAACCCTATCATCAAATCATCCAGATTTGTTTTGGACTTTTTTGCCCACATCTTGACAAATTTCTCTATCAGCCAATAGACCAACCTACTGAGCAATATACCACCGACCCAAAATACACACGCCCAAAGCCATTGGTTGAGCGTATTACCTGCAAATTCACCTTGCAATGCTTCGAATTTAAACATATTGTGCACCTGTTTTCTACTTAAGATATTCACTTTATACTCAACTCCACCCCATCGAGTTGCTATTTTAGTTTTATTTAGCATAACTCTATTGAAGAATGCCGTACCTTTGCTACCCGAAAACAATCGATCTTTCAATATATTATGTGGGCTTTTTTAGCACTTCTATCTGCCCTTTGTCTGGGCATATATGACGTATTGAGAAAAATATCTCTCAAGCAAAACGCCGTTCTTCCCGTTCTCCTTGGGTCGACATTCACCTCGAGCATAATGCTCCTTCCCCTACTGATACTCTCACAGACAGGTGTAATATCTGAGGACGCCTTCTACTATATTCCTGCGATCAGTCTGCACGACCACCTACTGTTGGTCAACAAGGCAGCCATTGTATTAGGCTCATGGGTATTTGTGTATTATGGTCTGCGCGACCTACCTCTATCGATAGTATCCCCTATACGTGCTACTGCACCTATATGGACTTTGATAGGTGCCCTGATAATATTCCAGGAACGTCCAAATGGGATACAGTGGATAGGTCTTATTGTCACACTAGGCTTCTTCTTTCTGTTCAGTTTTGCTGGCAAGCGTGAGGGGATAAACTTCAAGTCGAACCGTGCAGTATGGTTTGTTGTAATTGGCACCCTCATTGGCTCATGCTCGGCATTGTATGACAAGTTTCTTGTGCGAGAAGCAGATATACCACGCACAGCTATACTCTGCTACTACTCATTCTATCAGTTTCTGCTAGTCATACCATTGTTGATGCTGATATGGTACCCTAACCGCAAATCGCAGCCATTCCGCTGGGTACCTACCATCCCTGCCATAGGTGTAGTAATAATCATTGCTGATTTTGTCTACTATGGAGCCATAGCCAGTCCAGATGCGTTGATATCCCTCATCTCCCCACTAAGACGTTCAAACGCTCTGGTGGCGTTCCTTATGGCATATTTCTTCTTTCATGAGCGCAATATGCTACGCAAAGGATTGTGTCTCTTAGGAATACTTACGGGTATAGCCATAATAGTATTTGGTTCGTTATAGTAATTATACTACCTTTGTAACGCAATGAAAAACAATCATATCATAATCATAGTAGCAGCAGTAATAATAGCACTACTTGCTGGGCTCTACTTCAACAGTCGTAGTGAGATGGCTGAAATGGAGGAGGTATTTACAGAAGAGAAGGAACTCCTCATAACCGAGTATCAGGACCTCTATACTGATTTTGACTCCCTACGCACCAACAATAGCGAGCTAGAACTAAAACTTGAGCAAGAGCGAGATCGTGTAGCTCAACTTCAGGACGAGCTTCGCACGGTAAAAGCTTCAAATGCCCGCCGTATTAAGGAGCTCCAAGGAGAGCTTACAGCTATGCGCGGTGTAATGCGTAGTTTCATTGTCCAGATAGACTCGCTCAACCAGACGAACGAGCAACTAAAGAAAGAAAATGAAGGTATGCGCGACCAAGTGGCACGTGCTCGCAGGACAGAAGCCGAACTAAAAGAAAAGAATGAGGCGCTGAACGACAAGGTACAACTGGCAGCCCGACTAGAGACACGCAACGTCAAGGGCGAGGGTCTGACATCAAAAGAAAAATCAACAAACAAGTATAGCAGAATTGCTAAAATCAAAGTCTCGTTTACAATTCTCAAGAATATTACCAGCGAGACAGGCATCCGTAACGTCTATGCGCGCATAGAGCGTCCTGACGGCGAATTGCTAATGCACTCCAAGAATGATACATTTAAGTTTGAGGACCAGTCGCTCAATTTCTCGGCTATGCGTGGCATAGAGTACGGCGGTGAGGATACCGACACATACATTGTATATACTGTAGACTCAGGCGAGCTTATGGCTGGCGAGTACAGAATAGAGCTATTCACTGATGGCGAATTGATCGGCAACGGCAAGTTCACTCTCAACTAGTCTCCACCCCTTATTACTTATCAACATTTTAATCCCACCATGCGACATGGAAGAAGAAAAGACAATTACATTTGATGAACTTGGTCTGAACGATGCACTGCTGAAAGCCATTAAAGACAAAGGCTTTGAAACACCGACTCCAGTACAAGCACGTACTATTCCTGAGATTCTTAACCACGGAAGAGACATCATCTCGCTGGCACAGACAGGAACAGGTAAGACTGCAGCATTTGGACTACCAATAGTACAACTTGCAGACGACCAGACATCGCACACACAGGCCCTAATTTTAAGTCCTACACGCGAGTTATGTCTTCAGATAGCAAAAGACCTCGCCAGTTTCTCTGCCACACGTCCTCGAGTACAGATAGTACCTGTATACGGTGGCAGTGACATCAAGGCACAACTCAAGGCACTCAAGGGTCCTGCACAGATAGTAGTGGGCACACCTGGTCGTGTGATAGACCTCATAAATCGTGGTAGTCTTAAATTGGGCGATATCCGTTGGCTTGTCCTAGACGAGGCTGACGAGATGCTCAACATGGGCTTCAAGGAAGATATTGAAACTATCCTTGCTTCGACACCTGAAGAACGACAGACACTCCTTTTCTCAGCTACTATGCCTCCATTCATAGCAAAGATGGTTGGCCAGTACATGAAGGACCCAATGGAGATAAAGATTGGTCGCACTAATGAGGGTGCTACAAACGTTGAGCACCACTATTACGTTGTAAAAGCACAAGACCGCTACGCTGCACTCAAGCGCATCGTGGATATGGTCCCAGATATATATGGTATTGTATTCTGCCGTACACGTCAGGAGACAAAGGAGATAGCAGACAAGCTGATTGCTGATGGATACAATGCTGATGCACTCCACGGCGATTTATCTCAAGCTCAGCGCGATATGGTAATGCAGCGTTTCCGTATCAAGCACTTACAGATACTTGTGGCTACAGACGTTGCAGCTCGAGGCATTGACGTTACTGAACTTACTCACGTAGTGAACTATAACCTTCCTGATGACCCTGAAGTATACATACACCGTAGCGGTCGTACAGGTCGCGCAGGAAAGAGCGGAGTAAGTGTATCCATAGTTCACACCCGCGAACTATCGCGTATCAAGCAGATAGCGAAAGTAAGCCATAAGGATTTCGTCCGCAAGATGGTTCCTACAGCCGAAGAGATATGCCAACTCAAGGTTCGTCACTTCATAGAGGGAGTTGAAAAGCATGAGGTAGATACAGATGGTACTATAGCCAACTTGCTTCCAAAAGTATACGAGCACCTGGCCAGTCTCTCTAAAGAAGAGATTATAGCTAAGTTCGTATCTATGGAATTTGAGAGCCTCAACAGATATTATCAGAATGCAGGCGATCTCAATGTTGCTATAGCAGAAGACAATAAGAAAGGACGCAAAGGTGACCGACCTGGTATGCTGGATGAAGCAGATACAGCTCGTCTATTCCTTAACATAGGTAAGATAGACCGCATCAAGGCACAGGATATCATTGGTCTCATTAACGACTATACTCGCAAACTCCCTCAGAAGGTGAATATCGGGCATATCGATATCAACCGCAATTTCTCTTTTGTAGAGGTTGACAAACAGTGGGTAGGCGACATTATAGAACTTATGAACGGCAAGTCGATCGACGGATTCAAACTAGTAGTGGAAGAGACAACACCTCGTCCAGCTGGCAAGAGTGAGCGTGGCGACCGTCGTGAGCGCAAGGGAGGTGACCGCAAGGGCGGCAATGGTCGTCGTGGCGAAAAACGTGGAGAACCTCGTGGCGAAAAACGCAACGAACGTCGTGAACGTGGCGGCGAAAAACGTCAAAAGGGAGAGCGAAACGAACGTCGCGAACGCGACTTCAAGGGCTCTAAAGAATTTAAAGGTGGCAAAAAAGGACCTAAGAAATAGTATCTTTAGGTTGCTGATCATAGCAATCTTCTGCTGGGCATTGCCAGTCAGTGCGATGGCCCAGATAGAGGATAGTGACTATTACGAAGAAAATTACGATTCCTCATCATCCGACGAATACTCGAGTGATGAGGATTATTATTATGACGACTACGATGATTACTCGGAAGAGTATCACTACGAGATGCCTTGCGAACATCGTGGCAACTCTACCTATTGGCAGACTCTGACATATAAGTCGAGCCTGGAAAACTACAACAAGCCTCTAGGCTCCGAGGGATGGGTACGTTTTTCAGATTCCTGCATTGAAATTGACTGCTCGGCAATGAAAATGTACTTTGGGTTATCAACCCATCAGAGGGTTACACCCGAATATTACAGGGCGTTTCGCGACCGTGCCGATGAAATTTTCGATGTCATGGAGATCCGCAAGGGGTTCGGCCCCAACAAAGGTAAGTTTGTCATATTCATAGGTCAGTCGACACCCGACGGGCACCTTAAAAATACGGTACAACTCATCTGCCTACCTCTTCGAGTCGAGGGCAAACGACAGTTGGAACTCCCCCCCGAGATGCGCGCATGGATAAGCGACATCGAAAAGAAAAACCGATAACAATACTGAAATTTAACTATCATGAACCGCTTATTTGCTTTCTATGAAGGTCGCATAGCTCTACGAGAAGAGAACGGACAGTTGCGCGTTCCTCAGATTTTTGACGGCATTCCTACTGAGGATATAGCAGGAGTAATACACCTCGAGGACAACAATGTAGCAACATCTTTATATAACGAAGAGCAATTGGCATCACATGGCTTGGGGCTCTTTGATATACGAGCATCTCGCTTACAGATACCAGAAGAAGAATTCAACGCCCTTTGTCGTGCAAAGCAGATTCTTTTCTGGCACAACAATACGCTATACTGCCCTACCTGTGGCGAGGCTACCCATCGTTCGGATTTCATCGAGAAAAAGTGTCCTAAATGTGGGCACCTATCCTATCCCCCCCTGGCTCCAGCTATAATTGTGCGAGTTGAAAAGGGAGAGGATGAGATTCTTATGGTTCGCACCAAGAACTTCCGTTCCGACCACTATGGTCTTGTAGCAGGATTTCTTGAACCAGGAGAAAGCCTTGAAGAGTGCGTAGAACGTGAGCTCATGGAAGAAACTAGCATACGTGTCAAGAACATCAAGTACGAGGGGTCGCAACCATGGCCTTTCCCTTGCGGAGTCATGATTGGGTTCTCGGCACAATATCTTAGTGGTGAAATTCACAAGCAGGAGTCGGAACTCGTTGATGCCCAATTCTTCCATCGTAACGCACTTCCCAAGTTGCCAGACGGCATGTCAATAGCACGTCAACTTATTGATGCTTGGATTAAAAAATAACTAAATACCATAATACTATGAATATTCTGTGGAGAATGATCCAAATGAAGATCAAACATCTTCTGCGTTTGAACGATGATGCTGAGAGCGAGGAGGAGGTTATCGCTGGCATTCGCGCAGGCGTTGAGTTTCGTGGCGCACGACTCTGGATTTTGATAATTGCGGTATTTGTCGCTTCACTGGGACTGAATACCAACTCAGCTGCTGTTATTATAGGTGCCATGCTCATCTCTCCACTTATGGGACCTATCATCGGTATAGGTCTGGGTCTGGGCATATATGATTTTGAGTTGCTCAGAAAGAGTGCCCGTAACTATATTGTAACTACCATCTTCAGCATATTCACAGCTACCATATATTTTCTCATCTCCCCATACTCCGAAGCTAGAAGTGAGTTGCTGGCACGTACAGCTCCAACTATATACGATGTCTTGATAGCCCTGTGTGGTGGTCTGGCTGGCATCATAGCTTTAGGCAGCAAGAGCCAGAGGTGGGGCAATGTCATACCTGGAGTAGCCATAGCCACTGCCCTCATGCCCCCATTGTGTACTGTGGGCTACGGCATATCTACTTTCACTTGGAGCTACGCTGCCGGTGCGTTGTACTTGTTTATTATCAACACTATATTTATTGTAGTAGCTACATTCATAGGGGCTACGTTCATCATGCGCTTTCATAAGCGAACCTTCGTAGATAGGTCTAAAGAGTTGAGAGTGCGACGGATATCTACCTCTATCATAGTTGCAACCATCATTCCTTCGTTGATACTTACCTTCTCTATGGTACGTAAGAGTTATTTCGACCAGAAGGTTACCCAGTTCATCCAGAATGAACTTCATTTCCCTAAAACGCATATCGTATCGTATAGCAGCGACTACAACAATAAGTCGTTTGATGTCGTAATGATTGGCGCAGCCGTCGACTCTATCCAATTACGCGTGGCTAACGAGAAGATGCCTTTCTACGGGTTGGAGGATGTAGTTATGCAGGTGGTTCAATCTTCTGATGCAGACGGCAATGACATGATGGACAAACTTCGCAACGACAAAAATGCCATACTGCACGACAAGGAGATTATCGTCAGTCAGCAGAAACAGATAGCCGAACTTGAGGAAAAATTAGCAAAATATAGTCATGCCGAATCTATGGCAGGCGAGGTGTACGACGAACTGCGTCTCCTCTACCCTCAGATAGCAGAGATAGTCATTGCCAAGGGTAAGAACGCCAAATCCAAAGAGGAGGTCATAGCCTTATTGGTATTATCCGACAAAATGAGTGACGAGGAATTGGCTAGAATGAAAGATTGGCTGAAACTGCGCTCCCGCATCAAACAGTTGCGCATAGAAATCCTTCAGCACTAATCTTCAATCACTTTTTCTGGCTCTTCTTGAATTACTGCAGGCTTCTCGACTTTTTCTAGATATTCTATCTCAGGTAATTTCTTGTAGAAAGTATAGAGCAACCTAGCACAAATAGCCAAGGCCGCAATAGAGGCTATAATAGCTATTACTACACCTGTTGCTCCGAGTTCCTCAGCTAAGGTAGTTGTATCGCCATTATCTTCGCCCAATATAGTCATTACCGTAGCGAACGAGTTGTTTAGTATATGAACAAAGCTCGTAAGCAAGATATTGCCTGTCTTATAATATATTACACCTAACATCAGGCCCACTACAAATGCGAAAGGCACCTGTGCTGGATTTATATGCATAATACCGAATATCAACGCCGAAATCAGTATGGCTTTCTTGAAATCCATGCCCTTTCGCAACATATAGCCCAAAATAGCCCCACGAAAGACTACCTCCTCAGCTATAGGAGCTATAACTGATATTGCCAAGGCTCCAACAACATTCATACTCATGTCGTTGAATTGCGCCTCCATAATATTGGGGAGGTCAAGCAAGGCGCTCAACACATTTGTTCCTGCTGTACCTATAATATAAGCTAGAATCGCCAAGAGAGCATACTTCGCCCCAATACCCGATGGCTTGAAATCGTGCTTATACATAAACATCTTCATCGGCCATATCATAACTATGATAGAGAGCACAGATGATATAATAAGACTTGTTGAGATAAATGTCGCTTGGTCTTGGATATTTATGGCACCTGTAATAACCATTGACGCAGCCATGAATATGATTACTCCCACAGCCTGCATCAAAAGGAATAAGATAAATGCCACAACTGGCATCAGCAATGTTTTTTTCATAATCAAAAAACTATCCAATTCTCGTTATCTTGGCACCCAAAGCTCCTAAACGAGCCTCTATATCCTGATATCCTCGGTCTATCTGCTCTATATTATGGATTGTTGATACTCCATTAGCCGATAGTGCTGCAATCAACAATGCAACACCTGCACGGATATCTGGCGATGTCATTGTGGTAGCTCTCAACTTTGTCTGTCTGTTCAGACCTATGACTGTAGCTCGGTGTGGGTCGCAGAGAATAATCTTGGCTCCCATATCTATCAACTTATCCACGAAGAAGAGTCGGCTCTCAAACATCTTCTGATGTATCAATACCGAACCATTGGCTTGTGTAGCTAATACAAGGAATACGCTCAACAGGTCTGGTGTCAGTCCAGGCCAAGGTGCATCAGCAATTGTCATTATAGAACCGTCAATGAACGAGTCGATAGTGTAATGCTTCTGCATAGGTATATGTAAATCGTCTCCATGAACCTCTATCGTAACTCCCATTCTTTCAAAAGCTAATGGGATAATACCTAAATGCTCCACTCCAGCACCTCTGATCCATATATCACCAGCTGTCATGGCCGCCATAGCAATGAACGAGCCTACCTCAATCATATCAGGTAATATGGTATGCTCTGCACCATGAAGCTCCTTCACGCCTTCTATCTTGAGCAAATTGCTGCCTACTCCCTCTATCTTGGCACCCATGGCTATGAGCAGACGGCACAATTGCTGTACATATGGCTCACATGCTGCATTGTATATGGTTGTCTTTCCTGGGGCCATAGTCGCAGCCATCAAAGTATTGGCTGTACCTGTTACCGACGCCTCATCAAGTAGCATATAGGTACCCTTCAGGTCTTGTGCCTCTACTGAGTAGAATACATCTCCAGCATCAAAGTTGAATCGCGCGCCCAACTTCTGGAATCCATAGAAGTGAGTATCTAGACGACGGCGACCTATCTTGTCTCCTCCTGGCTTTGGAAAATAGGCCTTACCAAAACGTGCCAAGAGCGGACCCATTATCATTATCGATCCACGAAGCGACGAGGCTTGTCTCTTGAACTCCTCGGTCTGCATATACTCAAGATTCACATTCTCAGCGGTCAGTGTCACCGTATTGGCATCGTGTCTGTCGACTTTAACACCCAAATTGCCTAACAGTATCAGCAGATTATTGATATCCAGAATGTCTGGAATATTGTTAATCTTTACAGGCTCAGATGTCAAAAGTGCCGCACAGATAATCTGCAACGCCTCATTCTTAGCTCCTTGTGGCTTTATCTCACCACACAATGGCGTTCCGCCTTCAATCTTGAATGTACTCATCGTGTATACCCTTGGTTTTAGTAGCGCTTACGCTTATTGCCACCGTTATTCTGCTTCTTGTTGTTATTCTGCTTTTTGTTCTTTTTGTTGTTGCTTCCCTGCTTACCGTTGCTCTGCTTCTTATTCTTTGGCTCTTGATAGTATGCCGTACGTATCTGCCCATCAATCTCTAGTCTGTCACCTGTCAGAAGCAATATCTCCTTCATCAAGCGCTCATCGGTAGCGTAGTCTTTGTTCATCGCTATCAATGTCTTCTTCATGTGGTTGGCTATATAGTTAACCAACACCTTTCTCTCTTGTGGGTCTTCTATATCGCAGGCAGCATTCGCAAAATGCTCTGTCAGATATCCATAGTGAGGCAACCTTACCCTATGCATAGGATACTCAAGCGGACGCGGAAGGGATGCAACTTCTTCTGGCGTAGGCTTAGGATATGGTCCATCCACATCCAGTCTGTAACACGCTATGGCATGCAGATGATCCCAAAGCTTATGCTTGAAGTCTGGTTCATTCTTGTGCTCAGGATACATGTTGGCCATCACATTTACTATCGACGCCGCACACGCATTCCTAGCCTCTCGATCCCTGATGGTCAACGCATGGTCCACCATCTTCTGTATATGTCTGCCATATTCTGGCATCTCTAACTTTTCTCTGCTTGAGTTGTAGTCCATTATATCAATGTCTTTAACGCGTGGCGCAAAGATAACCATTTTTCTTAAACGGCTATCTTCGCGCACCCTTTAACTAGATGTTCAATCGTTAATCGTGGTTCATAAAGTTCGTAGTCACTGATTTTTTCAAAAACGTCAAAAATAAAAACACTAATACATACAATCAAATACTTGGTTCTCAAATTCTAATAGTAGTGATATCTATCCCACTCTGTCATGATACGCTGTATCTCGTAGCGGTTGCTGTCAAGACATCTCTCTATGTTCCACTTTGGATCGCTGAAGAAATTGTCAACTCCCCATGTAGCAATCATCGAAAGGTCGTGAAGGTCAACCAACTCCAAAATATACTCTGTGCGACCACGATAGTCTGTACCTATTGCTCGTACAGCCAACTGCAAGTCAGCATGTGATGCAAATCTGCGCTCAAACATACCATACTCGTTTACTACGTTGAAACGGGTTGGCAACCCCATAGATAGTCTCTGTACATCAATGTCCGAAATGCCAAAGATGCTCACAATCAGGGTTGTAGTCACTACCGATGGACGTGTCACATAATAGCTTCTCAATGACACTGTCGATGGACGGAATACATAACCATAATGTGCGTATGGATTCACTACATGGTGATGCATTGGAGCCCCAGCAGGCGAATGTGGCTTGTAACCAGGATTGCTGTTGGGATGGTAACCATGATTGTGATTGTCATAGTGACCACCATTGTAGCCATGGTTGCCGCCACCGCTGTAACCATTATTGTTATGATTATTGCCATTGCTGTTGCCATGGCTGTTGTTGCTGCCTGGCTTTACAATCTGCGCATCCTTGAGAATGGTGCCGCTTGGCTTTACCGACTGATTTGTCACACTTCCCACATTGTTCACATTGCTCGATGTGCCTTTATTGGTGTTTGTCTGTGTGCTATGGTTGTTGCGGTTGCCATTCTCATTTGCATGGCGAGTGTTTGTATGTGTAGAGGTAGTCGTTCTCTCGTTGTTGCGAGAAGAAGTTGTACCTTGATTGCGAACTTGTGCGCCAGTAGATACTGCAATCATTATGCCGAGTATCAATGTTACTAATGCTTTCATCGTCGTAAAGTTTTATGTCAAGTTTCCCCGACGGTTAATGTTCTTGTCTAACCTCAATCAAATACCGTGCCAAAAACACAGCTACCCTCGAGATCAAATCTGTTCCTATTATTATTTGTTGTTTTTTGTAGTACGAATCCTCACCCCTTTTTGTTCCCCATAACAATGACCAACACCTCCCAATATCCCCCCTCAAAAAAAGAACCACATCTTTAATTATGATAAATACCGACCTCCCAGGCTCATATCTCTATATACACTCTATATAGATACTATATAGACAGACAATACCCAGACCCCATATATTAAATATCTATAATCGAAACAAAAACACGCCCCCATAAAGGAAGGCGTGCCCCAAAAATCTATTTTATTAACCAAAACCTATTAGTACACCTCTGTACCCAAATCCATCAGCCTGCGATCAATACGCAAACCATTCTTCTGAATATTCTTGTCAGAAATCTCAAAGCCCAACTTACCATTGTTGTTTGTGAAAGCTATACCTGCTCCATTGGCACAGTGCCCTTGCTTGGAACTTACTATCAGCGACTTCGATCCTTCTTGATGATTAACCACTACATTGATCTGCTCACTCTTGGCCTCTCCTAGACAGACAATGTCACTCTTGCCAACAGTAGCTACCGAAGCGGCCGATCGTACTACAACATTCCTGTTCATGATCTTCTTAGCCGCAGCCAAGGTCTTGAGCTCCTTTGTCAACTCATTGTCACCTATAATAGTGATAACAAGGTCCTTGTTGGCATCCTCCATAGGCCAACTTGTGTTTTTTGCAAAATTGAAAATGTAAAGGGCTTGAAACTTTGCCATCTGAGCAAATAAAGAATTGCTGAACCCCAATGCCATACATATAATAAGTACAACACGAACTAAAATCTTAGTTACCATAGCAGTAAGTATTTTATTAAGTTAGTAAGTAAATGTAAGTTTAGTAAACGTGACGGTCGGTTGGTCACGGAAGCCTTCTACTCTCTTCCGTAATGGTATGTTTCAAAGATAAGCAAAAATTTCTCTCGTTGTTCTCCATTTTTCAAAATAATGCAACAAACCCCTCTCTATTGTATCATTTTAACTAAATTCTTACAACCTACACAACCTATCCCTCGTTATAAGCCACCAAAAGCAACACTAATTTATTTTTTATTCAATCAACTTATTTATCAACCTTTGTTGCCCCCTTTAGTTAATTTACGTTAATTATACGACGACAACACACTTTTTTGTAACAATTAGAGTAGTATTTTTCGTATAAGACAGAAAACAACAACGGGTAACAAGCAATTTTTAAGAGAAATATGAGACAGCTCAAGATTACAAAGTCAATCACAAACCGTGAGAGCGCTTCTCTTGATAAGTATCTTCAGGAAATCGGCCGTGAGGAACTGATTACTGTAGAGGAAGAGGTAGAACTCGCACAGCGTATCAAGCAGGGCGATGAACGTGCACTCGAGAAATTGACACGAGCAAACTTGCGATTCGTAGTGTCAGTAGCTAAACAGTACCAAAACCAGGGACTTAGCCTTCCAGACCTTATTAACGAGGGTAACCTCGGCCTTATAAAAGCAGCAGAGAAATTCGACGAAACTCGTGGATTCAAATTCATCTCATACGCAGTGTGGTGGATCCGCCAGTCTATCCTCCAAGCTTTGGCAGAACAGTCACGTATCGTACGCCTCCCTCTTAATCAGGTGGGCTCATTGAATAAAATCAATAAGGCTTTCAATAAGTTCGAACAGGAGAACGAGCGTAAACCTTCAGCCGAGGAACTGGCCGACGAACTCGACCTACCAGCTGATAAGGTAGCAGATACCCTCCGCGTGTCTGGCCGCCATATCTCAGTAGACGCTCCTTTCGTAGAGGGCGAGGATAATAGCTTGCTCGACGTATTGGTAAACAACGATTCACCTAACGCCGACCGCCAGCTTATCAACGAGTCCCTTTCTCGCGAAATCGAACGTACATTGTCAACTCTCACCGAGCGCGAGAGCGATATCGTAAAACTCTTCTTCGGTATCGGTTGTCAGGAGATGACCCTCGAGGAGATAGGTGAACGCTTCGGCCTTACCCGCGAACGCGTACGCCAGATCAAGGAGAAGGCTATCCGCCGCCTCCGCCACAACACTCGCAGCAAACTTTTGAAATCTTACCTGGGATAATCCCATAAGGTTAGCATATTTTAAGGCTACAAAGTTCTCCAAAGCAGAATTTTGTAGCCTTATTTTTTGTAACTTCGCAACCATGAAACTATTTCACGTACTCATATCGGCCGTATGCGTGTTGGCATGCCTAGCCTTGTCTTGCGCCTCTAATCCAGCTAATTCCAATCTGGTACGAATCCATACCCCCTACGGTATAATGGTGGCTAAACTGTACGACGACACCCCTATCCATAAGGAGAATTTCCTGGCACTGGTGCGTAACGGCGAGTACGACTCCCTACTATTCCATCGCGTAATCCGCGGATTCATGATTCAGGGCGGAGACCCAGATTCTCGACACGCTAACCGATACACCCAACTGGGCGGCAACCAAATAGGAGGTCCCCTCGAGGCCGAAATAGTCCACCCAAAATATTTTCACAAACGCGGAGCTATAGCCGCAGCACGCAAGGGCGATATGTACAACCCTCACAAAATGTCTTCTGGCTCCCAGTTCTATATCGTTCAGGGTGAGATTTTCTCAGATTCCCTTTTGAGCGACTTCGAGGCTCGTATAAATAATCGCACACGCCAGAAAATATTCCAATCTCTTCAGGAGGAATATGCCGATACCTTGAAGTACTGCCAGCAGAATGGACTCCAGGAACAACTTATCGACCTCCAGATAACTATCATGGGACGCGTCGAGGAGGAGATGGAGAACCGCGGCTTCTACCGTTTTTCCGACGAACAGCGCGAGGCTTATACTACAATAGGCGGTACCCCCCACCTCGATGGCGAGTATACCGTCTTCGGTGAAATAATTGAGGGACTGGAGGTTATCGACTCCATAGCCGCACAACAGGTAATAAGCCCCTTCGATCGACCCGATAAGGATATCTGGATGACAATGGAAATAATCGAATAACACCTACAAGCCATGATGCTTCGCTCCCTTATCAGTATAATATCGTTCTTCTGCATTTCAGCAATAGCTAATGCTCAGTCCGTCAAGGTCAAAATACATACCAACCTTGGCGACATGAAGGCCGTATTGTACGATGACACCCCAAAGCATCGTAACGAATTTATTAAGCTTGTTCAGGAAAAACATTTCGACGGTACACTATTCTATCGAGTAGTACGCAATTTCGTTATCCAAGGCGGTTCTTCCGATTCTAAAAACGCCCGTCCAGGTCAGCATATTGGCTACGGCGACGAGGCTGACAACATCGATTCTGAATTCACAAAAAAACATTTCCATAAATTCGGAGCCTTATGCGCACCTCGCCAACCCGACAAGGTGAATATGCTTAAGACTTCCGATATATCTCAGTTCTACATCGTACGTGGCCAGGTCTATGCCGACTCAATCCTCACTTTGATGGAGAAACGAGTGAACAACCCTATCAAAAAACGCCTGCGCGATCTTTACTACACCCCTCACAAGGAGGAGCTGGAGCAACTGAAACAGACCGACAAAAAGGCTTACAATAAACTTCTCACAGAAATAAAGGAGAAAATCGACTTCGAATACCGAATATCCGACTACAAGGAGTTTACCTCTGAAATGCGCGAGGCTTATACTACTATAGGCGGAACGCCCGACCTGGATGGTGAGTATACCGTCTTCGGCGAACTTACTTCGGGGTTCGATGTCCTTCGCAAAATAGCCAACCTAAAGGTCGATAAGAACGATCGCCCGGTGCAGGATGTACGCATAACTATAACAATCGAGGATTAATGAGAATGAAGTTACGCGCCATCATATTATCGTCCCTATCCGCTATTTTTGTTTCAGCTTGTACTTCAGGCTTTGGAGAAAGCCCAACTACCGCGTCTCCTCAGTCAGCAGTAAAGGATTACGCCGAGCGCAACATTGAGTCAATGGCTAATATAACTGCCTACGATGTCTACGGTGCAGCTTTGTCTGATGCCAACGCAGTATACGTATCTCAAGATGTGGTAATTACCCCAATGGCTTGGATCAAAGGCGCCCAAAAAGCTAAACTTACGCCTATCGGCAGCAAGCGTGCCTTCAATGTTTTTGGCTTTACTGCCTATAATATAGATGACAACTTGGTGGCATTGAGAGTCGAACGCCGCGTAACAGCGGATAAGCTTGCCCCCCTCGACACTTTGGCTTCTTCAACAGATGAACTCTATACTTTATCTGTCAACTCTCGCAAAAAAATAGTAAAAAATACCGTTTCTGTTTCCCCTGAGGGCGTTATAAGCCCTTCGTCTATCATGGGCAACCCTGTCTATAATGCTAATGGGCAACTTTTCGGCATAGTCGGCGAAAACAACCGTCTGATTCCTGCTTCTACCATAGCACAGATACTCCCTCGCGTAGATGGTGAGCACGAGAGCGTATATCAACTTCGTCTGAAGTCTAATAAGCAGTACCCAGCAGCTTCTTCAATATCAGGATTCACTATCCATACCTCAATGGGTAAAATATCAATGCGCCTACTCGACCAGACTCCAGAATATAAGGAGAATATTATCCGTCTGGTTTCCGACCAGTTCTATGACAGCTTGCTCGTCCATCGCGTATTGTCCAATTACCTCATACAGACAGGTGCAGCCGATAGTCGACACGCAAGTCCAGATAGCCAGGTCGGTTGGCAAGGCCCTGGCTACACCATTCCTATGCACCTAGTACCTGGCATTTTCCACCGTCGCGGAATGGTGGCCGCTAGCAAACTTCCTCAGGATCACAACAAGAGCAATCGCTCCGATGGCTCTCAGTTCTACATAGTCTCTGGTCGTAAGTTCTCTAACAAGGACCTCGACGAAATAGAAAAGGAGTACCACAAAAAGTTCTCTGCAGCACAGCGCGAGGTATACTCTACTGTCGGAGGAGCACCTTATCTTGATGATGATTATACAATATTCGCCGAGGTCACATCGGGCATGGATGTGGTGGACAGAATCGCCGCCCTCCCTCTCAATGGCGACCGACCGATACAGGATGTTAGAATATACCGGGCAACACTAATCCGTAAGTGATTTTCGCTCTCGTTTTTCGTAACATCAAACACCTTGATTCGTATCAAACAAACAGTTTTAATAACAACATAAACTAAAATTCGTCGTGATAGCATTAATGATCGCAGTGTTCCTGATTGGTTATGCATGCATAGCTTTGGAACATCCACTGAAGGTTAATAAGGCAGCCCCTGCTCTTATTATCGGTGTACTTACTTGGGTTCTCTACATCACAATGGGCAACTTGCCTGCTGAGGAGACTCTCGAGCACCTTCAGCACCATCTCGGTGAGACTTCGGAAACCCTCTTCTTCCTCCTCGCCGCAATGACAATCGTTGAGGTTGTAGATAGCCATAGCGGCTTCAGCGTCCTCACAAACATTATCAAAACCCGTAGCAAGGTACGTTTGCTCTGGATCATCTGTATCCTTACATTCTTCATGTCGGCAGTACTCGACAACCTTACTACAACTATCGTAATGATAGCTCTGCTCCGTAAACTTATTGCCGACAAGGAGACTCGCTGGACCTTCGTAGGCGCAGTTATCATCGCAGCTAATGCAGGTGGCGCTTGGAGTCCTATCGGAGACGTTACAACTATCATGCTCTGGATCGGTGGTCAGATTTCTGCCCTTAACATCATCGGAGCGATCTTCATCCCTAGCCTCGTAGCTCTCGTGGTTCCTTTGGCTGTTTTGTCTTTTACTATGAAAGGCGAAGTTCAACGCCCTTCAAAGTCAGCTACCGAAACTAACTTGACATCAAGAAATATGCAGATAGGTATGCTCTGCCTCGGCGTACTGATGCTCGTATGCGTCCCTCCTTTCAAGATGATTACTCACCTCCCTCCTTATATGGGCATGCTCCTCGGTTTGGGTATCGTATGGGTGGTAACTGAGATTATGCACCGTAAGCGCGACCGTATCGATCGTGAGCGTCTTATCATCGAGACTGTAATGCGTAAGGTTGACGTACCTACAATATTGTTCTTCCTAGGTATCCTTACAGCTGTAGGTGCTTTGGCAACTGCAGGCATCCTTAAGGATTTCTCTGGATGGCTCGACGAGGTAACAGACAAGAATATATACGTAATCAACCTCACTATCGGTGTTCTCTCTTCTGTAGTTGATAATGTTCCTCTCGTAGCTGGTGCTATGGGTATGTACGAAATTGCTGCCGATGCCGCATCCGTATATGCTATCGATGGTACTTTCTGGGAGATGCTCGCATATTGCGCAGGTACTGGTGGCAGTATCCTCATCATCGGCTCCGCTGCTGGCGTGGCCGCTATGGGTCTCGAGAAAATCGACTTCATGTGGTATATCCGTCGCATGAGCTGGCTAGCACTCTTGGGCTACCTCGCTGGTGCGCTCGTATTCTTCCTCATGAAATAATTTATATAAGTGTCAACCTTTTGAGTTTTTCCCGTTATGAACTATTCTTTCTTTGACTTCTTGCGCCTACTGGGTTCCTTGGCTCTCTTCCTGTACGGTATGAAGATGATGTCCGAGGCTTTGCAGAAGGTAGCAGGCTCTCGCCTCAAGAATATCTTGGGCATAATGACGTCCAACCGCTTCTTGGGACTCATAACGGGTTTCCTCATAACTACTGTAATCCAGTCTTCTAGCGCCACTACAGTCTTGGTGGTGAGCTTCGTAAACGCAGGCCTCATCTCCCTCACAGAGTCTATAGGCGTCATCATGGGTGCTAATATCGGTACCACTGTGACTGGCTGGATTATCAGTATTCTGGGCTTTAGCGCCGATATATCTGCACTGGCTCTGCCTGCCATCGGTATCGCACTCCCACTTATATTCAGCAAGCGCAATACTTGGCACAATTGCGGTGAACTTATCGTGGGTATAGCTTTGCTCTTCATGGGTCTCGACTTCTTGAAGGCTTCTGTACCTAATATCAACGACTCGCCCGAAATACTCGAATTCTTGCGAGATTATACTAGCAACGGCTACGCATCTTTGTTCCTTTTCTTATTCATCGGAACTGTGCTTACCATCGTCATCCAATCTTCTAGCGCCACCATGGCTCTCACATTCGTAATGTGTTCTCAGGGTTGGATTCCTTTCGAAATGGCAGCCGCTATGGTAATGGGCGAGAACATAGGTACCACAGTTACAGCTAATATCGCAGCAGCCGTCGGTAACATTTCTGCTCGCCGCGCAGCTATGGTCCATATGGTATTCAACTTGTTGGGTATCGTATGGCTCCTCCTCCTATTCTACCCTTTCACCGATCTCGTGGATAGCATAGTTATAGGTATGGCTGGCGCTTCTCCTCGCGTCGACGTCGAGCAGGTCCCTCTGGCATTGGCAGTATTCCACTCCGTATTCAACCTCACCAACGCCTTCGTGTTCATCTGGTTCACTAAACTGATCGAACGAATCGTTATGAGAGTCCTCCCTTCTAAACCTGATACCGAGGAGGAGTTCCACCTGAGGTTTATTACTACCGGTATGCTGACAACTTCCGAATTGTCTCAGATCCAAGCCAAAAAGGAACTGTCTCTCTTCGCCGAACATACCCACAAAATGTTCGGCATGGTAAGACAAATGCTTACCGAGGAAATGTCTTCGTCCGATTTCGAGAAACTTTTCGAGAAAATCAAGAAACAGGAGGATCTTAGCGATAACGTAGAGGTGGAAATTGCCAACTATCTTACTAAGGTCAACCAAGGTAAACTCTCCGATGAGGGACGCCGCCGCAACAAGGCTATGCTCAAAATCGTCGGCGAAATCGAAAGCGTGGGCGATGCCAACTTCTCTATCGCTCGCCTCATAAACCGCGTACGAACACAGAACCTCTCTATGCCTCCTATGGTAAAGGAGAAACTTCTCTTGATGTTCGACCTGGTGGATAAGGCTCTCTCCGTAATGGACAAAAACCTCTCTTCTGACGAATTCAGATGCGACCTCAAGAGCGCTCAGGTTTGCGAGTCGGATATCAATACTTTCCGAAATCAGGAGAAAGCACAGAACTTCGAGAATGTCAAAAACGAGGAGTACCCCTACGAATTGGGTGTCTACTTTACGGATATGCTCCAGGAGTGCGAGGAACTTGGCGACTACGTAATCAACGTTTCCGAGGCATTGGCAGAGGTGTAACACGACACTTATCCTCAAAAAATAAATACCTGAATACCTCCCGTATTCAGGTATTTCTGTATTTTTGCACCAGTTGAAGAGTATAAAATGCAAGAACAAACAACAACCCCAATAAAGCCATATAACCAGGAGGACCAGTCTAAAGCTGCCGAGGTGGAACAAATGTTCAATGCCATCGCACCAAAGTACGACCTCCTCAACCACCTATTGTCTATGAACATAGATAAAGGATGGCGAAAAAAAGCTATCAATAGCCTCAAGGATCTCAAACCTCTGTCTCGCATCCTCGACGTGGCTACCGGTACTGGCGATTTGGCTATATTGGCTAATAAAATGCTCAACGTCCCCGTCTCTGGCACCGACCTCACAGAGGGAATGATCGAAATAGGACGTCAAAAAGTAGCTAAACTGGGACTGGAAAACGAGATTTCTCTCTCAAAAGCCGATTCCGAGGCTCTCCCTTTCGCCAATGGAGAGTTCGATGCCGTTACCGTGGCTTTCGGAGTGCGTAACTACGCCCACCTCGATAAGGGCCTCGCCGAAATGGCCCGCGTATTGCGCCCAGGTGGACGAATGGTAATCCTCGAGTTCTCTCGCCCTCGCTCCTTCCCAATGAAACAGTTGTATATGTTCTACTTCCGAAATATTCTTCCTATCATCGGACGTTGCGTATCTAAAGACCGTAGAGCTTACGAATATCTCCCAGAATCTGTCCTCGCTTTCCCAGATGGCACGGATTTTGAAGAGTATCTTACCAACGCTGGAGTTAAACCCGTCAAGCGTATATCTCTTACTTTCGGTATCGCAACTATTTATATCGCAGAAAAATAATGCTGAAGAATTGGGCATATAGCGTATTTGTTGTCTTCTTATTGACTTTCTCGTCAATGGGCACAACCTCGGCTCAGGTCATCCCTGAGGCGCGCGACCGCCATCTGCCTAATCTCCCTTCTTACGAATACCAACGTCTGCATTTCGGCTTCTTGGTGGGCTTCAACTGCTTGGATTACCACGTGTATAATACGGGCGACCGTACCCCAGAAAATAAATTCGTGGCTAGATATGCCGAGGTGGAATCTTTGGTCCCCGGTATAAATCTGGGCATCATTACAGACTTGCGAATAGCTAAACACCTCAACTTACGTGCTCTCCCAGGAGTAAGCTTCGGAGAGAGAAACTTGACTTTCTATGATGAGTTCGGTAATAAAATAGACGAGGATCCCGTACGTATCAAATCTACTTACCTCGACCTCCCTATCATGGTCAAGTATAGCGCTTACCGCTTGCGTAATGTACAGCCTTTCGTAGACGCTGGCACATCTTTTAAGTACGACTTGGCTCGCGACAAACAGAGCCATTTCCGTATGAAATCTTTTGACACTTGCCTCGATGTCGGAGCCGGAGTGGATTTCTACCTCCAGTATTTCCGCTTTTCTGTCGAACTTAAGAGCTCTTTTGGTCTGACTAATATATATAGAGCTCAAGTCGAACCAGATATCGAGGACCTTCCTTATCAGCAGGCTCTCCGAAGCCTCAAGGCAAGAATCTTTTGCATCAATTTCTTCTTCGAATAGTACTTCTATTTGACTGTCTCTTTCTGCACTCTAATTAAAAAAACTGCGAGCAACCTTATATCAGCATTGTATCTGCCTATACCCTCAGACCTATCACAAATCACTCATAATCATTGTATACGCCTTCAAGCCAATGGTTAAAATCAACCCTGCTCATATTTCTCGATTGCGCCTTTACTTCTTCTGTCTTTTCTTCAAAAACAAATTCCACATCTCTCCTCTTTCTGAGAAATATAGTAAACGTTAATATCTGAACTAGACTTAGCAGTAACAATCGCACAATCGAAGGGGTACTCTTCCTCCCATAACGACTCCACGAACTGCCCCACAACCCCTTGATATGAACCAAGAGTACTCGCGTATACTCAGGCAATTCTTTGGCTGTATTATAGGCCAACTGCCTTGTACCTATACTCTCCTTGCCGTCTGTGGTAATATGCCCCGATGGATAAAAGAGCACATTGGTCTTGTCTTTCAACGCATCGCTTATTATGTCACCTAATTGCATAGCTTGCTCAACTCCCTTGCGCGATTTTCTCAAGTCGGGAACCCTAATGGCATTAAACATCGATAGCACATGGCCTATTACCGGTATCTCAAAATATTCTTCGTCTACCAGTGGACGGAATTTCTCTTTATAAAAGGTACCGAAGAGCATTATAGGATCTATAACTGCCACATGATTTGGCCATATCAAAAGATTCTCCCCTTCTCGGGTCTGCAACAATTCTTCATTTTTAATTACTATGTTGTAGTGCCACTTCATAAAGAATAAACCTACCCAACTGGTCACTTGCCTGCACGCAAATACAAATATCAGCGAGGCTATCACAAATACTATTCCTAATAATAGGAATACATAGCGCGACGAAAAACAGGCCATCATAATATAGTTGCTGGCCGAAGCAACAAAAATATACACGAATGATATCAGATTGAAGTAGGCTAATACCATGCCTTGCTTGTTCTCTGGCACATTCTTCTGTATATACGCATCCAACGGTATCTTGAAAATACCTCCTACTATGGCTACTACCATCAATAGCGCTACAAACAAATGCAGATTGCCTCCTAATACAAAGAGGAGTACCAACGCTATCGACATCAATATTCCTAGTAGCGGCGTCATCCCTATCATGAAGAACTTGCCGTCCAACTTGCCGCCTAACAGACAGCCTATCGTAATGCCTACCGCCATCAAGGCTAGCAAAAGGCCTGTCTCAGTGTGCGTCAGCGACAATGGCTCTTCTTCACAGTATATTATAAGTAGCATCTGTATCGATGCACATAGCCACCAGAAGAGCGAAAGATAATGTACCACCTCATTCACCCCAGGGTATTGCTTGAGCGTATTGTGCGAATCTCGTATAAACTTTATGGGATTTATCGATGTGTCGTCACTTTGAATACTCTCTTTAACCTTGATCGTCAACGAAAAGCCATATCCTAGTACCGCCAACCCCATCAACGTGGCATACCATAACATGGGATTGTCAAAATCTGCCATGTAACTGGCAACTACCGTACCTATAAGCATACCCAAAAACGACACGGCTTCCATGCCTCCCATGCCACTGGCTACACCTTCTGTTCCTCCAATGTCCCTTATCAATGCATATTTCGATGGCGAATAAAGAGCACTCTGCAATCCCATCAACAAAACACTGCTTATCGCAAGTATAATGGAGTGCTGAACAAAAGCACATATCGCTAGCGCCATAATGCCTATCTCGGCCAACTTCGACCAACGCAGGGTCTTTTGCTTGCCTATAAGGGCAGGCAACTTGGATGCTAATGGCGAAAATAATAGATATGGTAATACCAACGCCCCAGCCGCTAAGCTTACCAACATCGGCTTGTATTCTGGATCTACCCAACTGACAGCTACAAAGCTTGTCAATATCTTGAGCACATTGTCATTCATCACACCACAGTAGTTGGTGGCGTACAACTTATAAAATTCTTTCTTCATTATTCCAACTTAGCTATAAACGCTACGCTAAACACTGCAAATATAACGTAATTCACACAAATATTATGCAATTTTCATACCATCTCTACTCCACAAAAACTAAAAACTAATTGCCTATACATTATTATATACACTCACAAAAAGACAACACTCCACTTACAATACGCCACAAAAATAGGTACCCCAACTTACAAATCGACGATTTTTATGCCAACTACAACCGCAAATATCAGCCTATTAACAAATATTTAATATAAAACCACTATGCCGATTATATACATATCAAAATTATTACGTAATTTTGCTCCGTTAATTCCTTCCCTAAAAAGAAGGGCAATATTAAACCTCTATTTTCATGCGTAAACTAATAACCTTGATGTCGTTCATGGTTATCGCGGTTGTTGCATTCGCACAGTCTCGAACCATTTCCGGTACAGTTATCGGAGACGACGGGCTCCCTATCGTGGGAGCAACAGTAGTTGTTAAAGGCTCAACTACAGGTACAGTTACCGACCTCGATGGTAACTATTCTCTCTCTGTTCCAGCTAACGCTGAAACTCTCCAGTTCCGTTACATCGGTATGCAGGACCTCGAAGTTCTAATCGGTGGTCAAACCAAAATCAACGCTACTCTCAAGAGCGATACTCAGGAGGTTGACGAGGTTATCGTTGTCGCTTACGGTACAGCAAAGAAATCTTCTTTCACAGGTTCTGCTGCTCAGGTCAATGCCGAGAAACTCGCAGAGCGCTCTGTATCTAACGCAACTAAGGCCCTCGCTGGTCAGGTTCCTGGCGTACAGGTAATATCAAGCAACGGTCAGCCAGGTAATTCAGCTAAAATCCGTATCCGCGGTATCGGCTCTATGTACGCTAGCAACGCTCCTTTGTATATCGTTGACGGTGTACCTTACGAGGCTGAAATCTCTTCTATCAACCCTTCTGATATCGAGAGTATGACAGTCCTCAAGGATGCTGCTGCTTCCGCTATCTACGGTGCACGTGGTGCCAACGGCGTTGTCCTTATCAATACTAAGAAAGGTAAGGCTGGCGAAGGCAAAATCGTTTTGGAGGCTAAATGGGGTAACAACCAACGCGGTGTACCTAACTACGACGTGATGACCGACCCTCGTATGTACTACGAGACTCAGTATCGCGCCCTCTACAACTACGCTCTCCTTAACAGAAAAATGTCAGAGGCTGAGGCTCACAATTACGCAAACGCTAACCTCATTAAGTCTTTCGGTGGTTATCAGATCTTTACAGTTCCAGAGGGCGAGAATATCGTCGGAACTAACTTCAAGATGAACCCTAAGGCTACTCGCGGTTACTTGAGCGAGGCTTCTGGCAACTACTACATCAACGACGATTGGTACAAGGAGATGTTCGCTACCGACAACATGCGTCAGGAGTACAACCTCTCTGCAAGCGGTAATACTGAGAAGATAAACTACTACCTCTCTCTCGGCTACCTCGAGGATACAGGTATCATCAACCGCACAGGTTTCACTAGATACACTGCTCGTATCCACGCCGACTACCAGGCTAAGGAGTACCTCAAGATGGGTACAAATATGTCCTACACAAATTCTAATACTAAGGCCGACGACGATACATTCGAAGATAACTGGGGTGGCGGCGGCAACGCTTTCTGGGTTGCTAACAACATCTCTCCTATCTACCCTATGTACTATCGCGACGCTAACGGCAACATTCGTAGAGATGCCGCAGGCAATATCCTCTACGATTTCGGTGCTAACGTAGATGCTAAGCGTCCAAACCCTTCTCAGTCTAACCCTAAGGCTGATTACGATTTGAACGACCGCAACAAGGAAATCGACAACTTCAACGGTAAGTGGTTCATCACAGCTACTCCTATCGAGGGCCTCGATATCACAGCTACATTGGGCGCTACCTCTAACAATAGCCGCTCTAATGAATTCTGGAACCCTCTCTACGGTTCAGCAGTATCTGTAAATGGTGCTGTATCTGTAAAGCAAGAGCGTATGATGGCTGTCAACCAGCAGTACCTCGCTACCTATCGCAAGTCTATCAAGGATGTACACAACTTCGATATCCTCTTAGGTTACGAGTCTTTCCAGGTTAAGAGACAGAAATTGAACGTGTACAACGAAATGATGTACAACCCTACAGTAGCTGAAATCGGCAACACTGTAGGTGATAAGCCTCAAGTTGGTTCTTATACTTATTACTACGCTACAGAGGGTATCCTCGGTCGCGTTCAGTATGACTACAATGGCAAGTACTTCCTCTCAGGTTCTTTCCGCCGCGATGCTTCTAGCCGCTTCCACCCAGATTCTCGTTGGGGTACATTCGGCTCAGTAGGTGGCGCTTGGTTGATGAGCGAGGAGGATTTCATCAAGTCTATCGACATCATCCACATGCTTAAGCTCAAGGCTAGCTACGGTGTTCAGGGTAACGACGATTTGCTCGACTCTAACGGCGACCCAACATACAAGCCTTACGAGGATTCTTATATAGTTAAGTATACTGGCGAAGCTAGCAATCCTTTCAGCGTTTCTTTCGACAGAAAGGGTAACAAGAACATCACTTGGGAAACTAGCCACGCATTCAACGTAGGTGCCGACTTCGAGCTCTTCAAGGGCCGTATCTCTGGTGGCGTTGAGTACTTTTATCGCGAAACTTCTGATATGCTCTTCAACCAGCCTGTACCAAAGGTTCTTGGTTACTCTACGTACCCTACTAACGTAGGTACAATGGAGAACAAGGGTATCGAGTTCAATATTGAGGGTACTATCATGAAGACTCCTGTTCTCGAATGGACAGCTAACTTCAACGGTACTCATGTTAAGAACGAGATTACCGACTTGGCAGACTCAGTTAAGAAGAGCGGTATCAAGTTGTCTTCTCGTATCTACAAGATCGGCAGCTCAGTTTATCAAGCTTATATCCCAATGTCAGCAGGTATCGACAAGACCGATGGTCAGGAGCAGTACTATGTTGACCCTGATAATGGCGACTGGACAATTACTAAGGAGTACAATGAGGCTCAGCAGGCCGACTGCGGTACAACAATTCCTAAGATCTATGGTGGTTTCGGTACTCAGGCTCACGCTTTCGGAATCGATTTGTCCCTCCAGTTCTCATACCAGTTGGGTGGCAAAATCTACGATGGTACTTACGAGGAGTTGATGCATACAGGTCAATCTGATTGCTCTAACAACTGGCACAAAGATATCCTTAAGGCTTGGAGCCCTGAGAATCCTAACGGTACTAAGCCTCGTATCTCTACAGGCGATAACCGCCGTCAGTTGACTAGCGACCGATACCTCGTTAAGTCCGATTACTTGAGCTTCAATAGCATCGTCCTCGGTTATACTCTTCCAAAGGATCTCACAAAGAAATTCTTCGTAGAGAAACTCCGCGTATATGGAACATGCGACAACGTTGCTTTGTTCTCTTATCGTAAGGGTCTCGACCCTCGTCAGACGATGGCTCCTGGAAGTTCTACAACTTCTGGTAACTTCAACTATTCTGCACTCCGCACTATTTCAGGTGGTATCCAGATAGAGTTCTAACCTTAATCAGACAAATCGTATGAATCTAAAATATATTTCATCTCTATCTATCCTCGCTTCTCTTGGTTTCGGTGCTTGTGCCGACTTGGACAAGGAGTTTGAGGACAATATTATGATGGAGTCTACCAAGAATTCAGTGGTAGAAAAAATGCCTTCTCGAACATCTGGTGAGTTGAATGGCATGTACAATATCATGGCTAGTCCAAACCCTATGGGTTATAGTTCAGGCACAGCTGATGATGGTGGTTATCCTCTTATGTGTGCTTTCTTCGACATGAATGGTCCTGATAGCGCAGGCGATGATAGTGGATACAATTGGTTGTCGACTCCTTCAGAATGGTCAGACAGACATGACAATTATCGCAACCCATATATGCGTTGGGCTCTGTTCTACAAGCAAATCAAAGCAGCAAACGACATTCTCAATTCAACTGATCCAAATGAGAGTGAAGCGAAAAGACATCTATATGGTCAGGCTCTTTGTGTTCGCGCCTTTGATTACCTCAATCTAGCGCCATACTACCAGTATAGTCCGGTTGAGAAACCTTCAGAACTTTGTGTTCCTATCGTCGACGGTTCTAAAATGTTGACAGAGGTAGCTCGCAACACAACTACCGAAGTTTACGATTTCATTATTGCAGATCTCACGAAGGCTATCGAGCTACTTGATGGTTACAAACGAACATCTCAAGCGAATGCCGATCAGTCTGTGGCTTATGGCCTCCGCGCTCGTGCTAACCTCGTTCTCGAAAAGTGGTCCGACGCAGCATCAGATGCTACTAAGGCTATAGAGGTATGCGATGGTGCCTATTGTGATGGCACACCATACTCAATGAAGGAAGTTTCTAGTCCTACTTCTTCATTCTATAAGTTCGACCACAACTGGATGTGGGGTATCAAGATGACCGAAACAATGGTTAACGGCGCTTACGCTTCTTGGCCTTCTTGGATCGGTTCATTCTCTACTAACGCTTACTCAACAGGTGTAGCTGTATACGACCGTATCAATGTTCTCCTCTGGAGCATCATTCCTCAGTCTGATATCCGTAAGGGTTGGTGGGTTGACGAAAACCTCCACTCTGATCACTTGAACGGTGTTACGTGGTCTTGCGCTTCTGCTACCCTCACAGGCGACGAAATCGCTACAAAAAATATCGACGATATCAAGATGCCTTACATCCCTTACACAAATGTTAAGTTCGGCTTCGATCCTCAGGGCGACCTCTCAAAGAATGGTGGCGACTGGCCTATCATGCGCGTAGAGGAGATGATCCTTATCCAGGCTGAGGCTTACGCTAAGGCTGGTGACGAGGCTAAGGGCAAGCAGATTCTTTCCGACTTCGTTAAGCAGTATCGTAACCCTGAGTATACTCAGTATTGTAAGACTTTCTCTGACGAGGTATGGATGCAGCGCCGTATCGAGTTGTGGGGCGAGGGCTTCTCAATGTTCGATATCATGCGTCTCCGCAAGCCTGTCGTTCGCGTTAATAGCCGAATCCCTTCTAACTTCCCTGACGCATTCCAGTTCAACTTGGCTCACGAAGATCCTATCATGTTGGCTATCATCCCTCAGTCTGAGATGACATCTAACGCTTTGATGGTACAGAACCCTATCGGTCACGAGCCTACAACTGGCGACGGCGAGGGCTTGTTGGATGGTGTAACAGATTAATCCTAAATCGATAAAGTATTACGAAATATGAAAAACATATTCAAATATATATATCTTGCTGCCATCTCAGCTTTGACTATGACAGCTTGTAGTGAGGATGGCCCAGATTATGCTGGTCCAGGTGAGGTATCTGATGCACCAGGCGTAGTTTTCGCAGCAGCCAGCGCATATTCCCTCAATCCTACCGAATCCGTACTCAACGTACCTTTGACTCGTACCAATGCTCAGAGCGCTGCATCATACGACGTAACTGTAGTTACTAACGAAGACAACGCTTTCGAGGTTCCAACACAAGTATCTTTCGCTGCAGGTGAGAAAAAAGCTATCCTCCCTGTAGGCTTGGCTTCTACTTTCGAAATCGGTTCAACTAAGCAGTTGGAAATCTCTTTGTCTGAGTCTCTTAAGAGCCCATATACAAATGGCAACTCGGTTCTCAGCACTAAGGTAACTCGCGATTATATATGGAACGATCTCGGCGTAGCTTATTTCGACGAGGGCTTCCTCGGTGTTCGTCTCGAGTCTCACCTCCTCCAACGTTCTGATGACGCTTCTTACTATCGTCTCGAATACCCTTACACCGAAGATTCATATATCGAGGCTGAGGCCGAAGATATGATCGGTGGTACTACTCAGGATTTCATCGAGTTCACAGTAAATGATGGCAAAGTAACATGGGAACAGTGGTATACAGGTCTTCTTTATGATGGTACAGCTGGTCAGGATATCATCGCTTTCCAGCCAACATTCTTGAATGAGACTCTTAATGACGACAATACTGTTGTAGAGTTCAACGAGGATGGTACTATATCTTACATCACTTTCAGCCCATACTACTACATTCCTGGTCTCGGTGGTTTCGGCGAAATAGAGGGCGTTCTTTATTTCCCTGGCTACGAGTTCCCTGAGGAACCAGCAGAGGAGGAGGAAGTAGGTAAGGACTTCGCAGTAGGTGCAGCATTCTCTGATTACCTCGGAACATACGAAATGACATACAATGGAAAGGTAACAGAGGTTGTTACTATCACTGACAACGGTGATGGCACAGCAACTCTCGCTTCTTTCGACGAGGGCGTTAGCTTCGTTGTTGAGTACTTCGGTGGTCTTCTCTACCTCGGTTCTCAAAAGGTAGTTATCCCAGGTTTGGAGGAATACAACTTTAGCTTGTACCCTTCTGATGGCGACGCTATCTACGATGACGTATACCTCTACGCAGGCTTCGATGAGGAGGGTGTTCTTAAGTTCAAGAACTATCCTTACAACGTAACTTCTCAGGAGGATGGCTCATTGGCTCCTGCTCCAGAGATGAATTGCTTCTACATCTACGACCTCGAGGCTGGTGCTTATGGTAAGTATTCCGACCTCACTCTCGTAAAGAAAGAGGCTAACAAGTCTGCTAGCATCAAGAAAGCAAACTACAAGAAGCGCTTTACAAATGCTAAGAATCTTGGTAAGGTTTCTGGCAAGATGATTCGGTAATTATCACAATCATCATAATACACCTCCCTAGCGGTCTTCCTCTAGGGAGGTTTTCTTTTGCCCACCATCCTCAACATTTTCTCCCTTCCCCATCGCTCCATTTTATCGCTACCCTCAATAATTTCACAACCACAAGCGCCAAATCTCAAAACATTTGTTACATTTGCATCTAATCTTCCGCATCTTCCGTCTTAAACTATTTCTTTTAATCTAAAGTAATAAACATCTGTTATGATTCTATCAATGACGGGTTATGGCAAGTCTGTATATGAAATGCCTAACAAGAAGATTGTAGTGGAGCTTAAGTCGCTCAACTCTAAGCAAATGGACTTGGCTACACGTATTTCTAACATCTACCGCGAGCGCGAATTGGATATGCGCGCAATGATTACTAATAAGCTTATCCGCGGTAAGGTGGATGCTAGCATCTACGCCGAAGTTACTTCCGATGAGCGCACAGCTCAAATCAATCGCCCCGTAGTAGAATCATATTTCGCACAGCTCCTCGATATCGCCAACGGCCTGGGCGTAGATGATAAGTCTATGCTCCTCCGCCTCGCTATGCCTCTCCCTGATACCATCAAGACCGAATCCCCAGTCCTCTCAGAGGACGAGTGGAACATCCTCCAAGGTGTCATCAACAACGCTTGCGATGCTCTTATCGACTTCCGCAAACGCGAGGGCGAGTCTCTCCATAAGGATCTCGAGTCTCACGTGGCTAAAATCGAACAGTACCTCGGCGAGGTCCCTCAATACGAACAGGCTCGCATCACTAAGGTTCGCCAACGTATCGAGGCTAGCCTCAACGAAATAGTGGGTAGCGCCAATATCGACCGCAACCGCTTGGAGCAGGAGATGATCTTCTATATCGAAAAACTCGATATCAACGAGGAGAAGGTTCGCCTCGCTCAACATATAAAGTATTTCCGCGAAACTATGGTCAACGAACCAGAGCCTGGCAAGAAACTTGGCTTCATCGCTCAGGAAATGGGACGCGAAATAAATACTTTGGGCTCTAAAGCTAATGAGGCCAACCTCCAGCGTCTCGTCATCCAAATGAAGGATGAACTCGAGAAAATAAAGGAACAGGTACTTAACGTACTCTAATTCACTAGATTTATGAACAAAATCCTCATCTTCTCTGCTCCTTCGGGATCGGGCAAGTCTACTATCATCAATTACCTCCTTAAGCAGGGTCTCCCCCTGGGATTCTCTATCTCTGCTACTAGCCGCGCGCCTCGTGGCGAGGAGAAACATGGCGTGGAGTATTATTTCCTCTCTGCCGATGAGTTCCGCGCTCGTATAGAAAAGGGCGACTTCATCGAACACGAGGAGGTATACGCCGGGTGCTTCTATGGTACCCTCCGCTCCGAAATCGACCGCGTGGCAGCCGAAGGCAAAACTATCGTTTTCGATGTCGACGTAAAGGGTGGTGAGAACATAAAACGCCAATTCGGCGACAACGCTCTGAGTATATTCATCATGCCTCCTTCCGTAGAGGAACTTCGCAAACGCCTCATCGGCCGAGCTACAGACTCTATGGAGAAAATCGAACAGCGAGTGGCTAAGGCTGCCGAGGAGATTACTCACGCACCTAATTTCGATAGGGTCATAATCAATGACGACCTCGATAAGGCGCTGGCCGAGGCTTACTCAACTGTTACCAATTTCCTTGGTATAGAGTAATATCATGAGTAGAATAGGTCTATATTTCGGGTCGTTCAACCCCGTCCACAACGGACACCTCATGCTCGCCCAATGGATTCTCAATAATGGATATGTCGACGAGATATGGTTCGTCGTCTCTCCTCAGAACCCATTTAAGGTGAACAAGGAGCTTATGCCTGGCGGATTGCGACTCAAAATGTTGCAACTTTCCGCCGAGAACGACCCCCGCATGCACGCTTGCGATATAGAATTGTCCCTCCCTACTCCTTCTTATACCATAAATACCCTCCGCGCTTTGACCAAACAATACCCCCATTTCCATTTTACTATGATAATGGGAGCCGACAACGTCCCAGGTCTTCCTCATTGGCGCGAGGCTCAGGCAATATTCAATATCTGCGATATCTTGGTATACCCTCGCGATAATATGCCTATACCCCACGTCGAGGGCGCCCGAATAAGGGTAATGGACAACGCTCCTCAGTTCAACGTCTCTTCTACCCAAATCCGAGAGTGGCTTAAAGAGGGTAAACCTATATCCCATTACGTACCATCACAAATATTATCATTATGCTCTATATAGGATCTATATACACTCTATATAGACAGTATATAGACAGAGCCTATCACCTATAATAGCATAATATTATATTTTTAAACAATTCCCTTCTAGGAATTACAATGAACTATCTTTCAGTAGAGAACCTAACATACCACTGGGGCGATATCCGCCTCTTCAACGACCTCAACTTCGGTATCAACGAGGGACAGAAGGTGGCTCTCGTAGCTCGCAACGGCACGGGCAAAACTACCCTCCTCCGTATCCTCTTGGGACAAATGCAGGCGGACACAGGTCGAATAGTCTATAACGATAGCATCAAGGTGGGTATGCTCGAACAGAATCCTTACTTCGAGGGCAATAAGACTGTCATCCAACAGGTCTTGGGCATCCCTAGCCCTACTACCGAGGTCATAGCAATGTACGAGAGCGCTATCGAACGTGGCGATAATGAGGCTATCGGCAACCTCGTGGAGCGCATGGATGCCTTGAATGCTTGGGATTATGAACAGCGTATCCGCCAGATTCTGGGACAACTGAAAATTCATAAGTTCGACCAGCCCATATCTTCGCTTTCTGGCGGTCAGCAGAAACGCGTGGCCCTCGCAGCCCTCCTCATAAGCGAACCTGATTTCATTATCCTCGATGAGCCTACCAACCACCTCGACCTCGAAATCATCGATTGGCTGGAGGATTATCTCACAAGGTCCAACGTTACACTTTTAATGGTGACGCACGACCGCTATTTCTTGGATCGCGTATGTAATACTATCTTCGAATTGGATAATCAGCAGATCTACCAATACGAGGGCAACTATACTTATTTCTTGGAGAAACGCCAACAGCGCCTGGAGTCTTCTGACGCCGAGGCCGCTAAGGCACGCAACCTCCTCCGTAAAGAGCAGGATTGGATGAACCGCCAACCTCAGGCTCGCGCAGGCAAGGCTCAATATCGTATCGACGCCTACTACCAACTGAAGGAGCGCGCAGCTAAACGCCAGGAGGAACGTAACATAAATCTGCAGTTCTCTCATTCCCGCCTGGGTAATAAGGTGGTGGATGCCTACGAAATAACTAAGGCTTTCGAGGGGCGCGGAACCGTCATAGAGAATTTTTCCTACAAATTTGCCCGCGGCGAAAAGGTGGGTATAGTGGGTAATAATGGTAGCGGTAAGTCTACCCTCCTCAATATGCTCACCGGTTACCTCACCCCCGATAGCGGCCATATAGATACCGGCGATACCGTCGTCCCTGGCTACTACCGCCAGGAGGGTATCCAAGTGGATGAAAATAAAACGGTCTTGGAGGTGATTTCTGATATCGCCGAGAATATATACATAGGCGATAAGGGTATGAATGCCCCAGCCTTCCTCCGATATTTTCTCTTCCCCAACGAAATGCACCACGTCCGCGTGGAGAAACTTTCGGGTGGCGAGAAAAAACGTCTCTACCTCCTCACCGTCTTGGTGAAGAACCCTAATTTTCTCATCCTTGACGAGCCAACAAACGACTTGGATATTCTTACCCTCAATGTCCTGGAGGATTATTTGGTTAATTTCGGCGGTACAGTGCTCATAGTTTCTCACGACCGCTTCTTCGTGGATAAAATTGTCGACCATATCTTCGTCATAGAGGGTAATGGCAAGGTGCAGGATTTCCCAGGCAACTATTCTGAGTGGATCGCTTATAGCAAATTGCCTCAGAAAGAGGAGAATGCCGATAAGAAGACTGCCCCTAAGGAGGATAAAAAGGATATCAAGCCAAGAAACAACGACCAACAGCGCCCTCGTAAACTTTCTTTCGCCGAACAACGCGAACTGGCTCAACTGGAGTCCGATATGCCCGTAGCGGAGGAACGTAAGGCCGAAATCGAACAGAAACTTTCTTCGGGTACCGTGTCCGACCCTACCGAACTTTCTAATCTATCTAAGGAGTACGAGGAGCTGTCGGCTAAACTGGATGAAATGGAGACCCGCTGGCTCGAACTCCAAATCTGAAACATCATGCACTATTACCAGTATTGCCCCCACTGCGGAGCCAAATCTTTTGCCTTTCATGGCGCCGAGCATTTTTCTTGCTCTTCTTGCGGCCACGAGTTGTTCCTCAACTCGGCAGCAGCAGTGGTGGCTATAATATATAATAGTAAGGGCGAAATAATGCTCGCCCGCCGAGCTCGTGACCCTTGGAAGGGGACTCTCGACCTCCCGGGTGGCTTCGTCGACCCAGGCGAGAGTTTCGAAATGGCAATGAGCCGCGAAATCAAGGAGGAACTCAATCGCAACTTATTGAGTATGAAGTATATGACTTCTACATTCAATACCTACCCTTATAGCGGACGTAATGTCTATACTACCGACGCAGTGTTCGAATGCCAACTGGATAGCATAGACAACATATCCCCAAGCGACGACGTGGCAGAAATATTATGGATGAACCCCAAGGATGTCGATACGTCTGCTATCCCATCCGATTCTATGCGCCGAATTATCGATTTCCTCACCAAAAATAAGTAACTTTACATTCCGTCAACCACACTAAAAGAATTATCTTTGTGGCTGATATACATCAATAATAAAAACAAATAACACAAAACATACAATATGGCTGAATTCCAATACCAGAAGACCTTTCAGGTTTTGAAGGATGACACCGAGTACGAGTGCATCTCTAAGGATTATGTCTCTACTATCGAGGTAGAGGGTCGTAAAATCCTCAAGGTAGATCCTAAGGGTCTCGAATTCCTTTCTAAAAGAGCTTTCTCCGACGTGTCGTTCTACCTCCGTCCAGCTCACCTCCAAAAGCTTCGCAATATCCTCGAGGATCCTGAGGCTTCAGACAACGACCGCTTCGTCGCTCACACAATGTTGATGAACCAGGTGGTAGCAGCCGAGGGCCAGCTCCCTACTTGCCAGGATACAGGTACAGCTATCATCATCGGCCATAAGGGCGAGTGCGTATGGACTGGCGCCAACGACGAAAAGCACCTCTGGAAGGGTATCTGGGAGACTTATCAGGAGCGCAACCTCCGCTATTCTCAGGTCGTTCCTTTCAATATGCTCGACGAGAAGAACTCTGGCAACAACCTCCCAGCTCAGACTGATATCTACACCGAGGAGGGTAACGAGTACGAGTTCCTCTTCATCACTAAGGGCGGTGGTTCAGCTAACAAGACATATTTCTTCCCTATGACTAAGGCTCTCCTCACAGAGGAGGCTCTCACTAAGTTCCTCACAGAGAAGGTTAAGAGCCTCGGTACAGCGGCTTGCCCTCCTTACCACTTGGCTATCGTTATCGGCGGCACTTCTCCTGAAACCAACATGGCTACTGTTAAGAAGGCTTCTGCTGGTTACTACGATAACCTCCCTACAAACGGTAACGAGGGTGGTCAGGCTTTCCGCGATCTCGAGTGGGAGAAGAAGGTTCTCGAAATCTGCCAGAAGAGCAACATCGGTGCTCAGTTCGGTGGTAAGTATTTCGTTCACGACGTACGCGTTATCCGCCTCAGCCGTCACGCCGCTTCTTGCCCTGTTTCTATCGGCGTAAGCTGCTCGGCCGACCGTAACATCAAGGCTAAGATTACTCCAGAGGGTATCTTCCTCGAGAAACTCGAGAAGAATCCAGCTCGTTTCTTGCCTGCTCAGGCTCCTAACATGGCTCCTCCAGTGGAGCTCGATATCGATCGCCCAATGGCCGAGGTTTGCAAGGAACTCTCTAAGTATCCTATCAAGACTCGCTTCTCTCTCAAGGGTACCCTCATCGTAGCTCGCGATATCGCTCACGCTCGCATCAACCAGATGCTCAACGAGGGTAAGGAGATGCCTGAGTACTTCAAGAATCACCCTGTATACTACGCTGGCCCTGCTAAGACTCCAGCTGGTATGCCTTCAGGCTCTTTCGGCCCTACAACTGCTGGCCGTATGGACCCATACGTAGATCGCTTCCAGAAGGCTGGCGGCTCTATGATCATGGTGGCTAAGGGCAACCGCTCTCAGGAGGTAACCGACGCTTGCAAGGCCAACGGCGGCTTCTACCTCGGTTCTATCGGTGGTCCTGCAGCTATCCTCGCCAAGAACTCTATCAAGTCTATCAAGGTGGTGGATTTCGAGGAGCTCGGTATGGAGGCTGTACGCGAAATCAAGGTCGAGAACTTCCCTGCATTCCTCCTCGTGGATGATAAGGGTAACGACTTCTTCAAGCAGCTCTAATTGAATCTATTATCACAAAGGTCCGGGCATCGTTCGGACCTTTGTTCTTTTTCTATCTGGGCTGATAACATAATAGCCCTACTAAACAACTCCCACTTGACGTTGGTCAGGCGGGAGTATTTTTATACCCCATCCACCTTCTCTTTTACTGCAATATTACCTCTCACAAAATAAAAAAACTGCGAGCAACAACTACTCTCTCCCTTATCAGAGACTACCCTCACAATGCCCTCCAACCAACTATCCTGATAATCTATGCTCATCGAAACCCTAATTATTCCTAAAATCAAATATTCCCCAAACAAAAACATTATCTTTGCAAGAATATGAAAGATGCAAAAAACATAGGCCTCAAAATCGGCCAGTATAATACCTTGAAGGTTAAACGCTTCGTCGATTTCGGAGCTTTCCTTTCTCCCGTCAAAAGCGATGATAAGGAGTCCGAAATACTTATGCCTCAGAAGTACCTAGAGGACCTCAACCTCCAGGTGGGCGACCTAGTGGACGATTGCTTGGTTTATACCGATTCGGACGACCGCCTCATCGCTACCCGCGAAAAGCCCCTCGTCTTGGCCAACCAGTTCGCATCTCTCGAATGTACAGCCGTTACCCAGTTCGGAGCTTTCCTCAACTGGGGACCAATAAAGGATCTCCTCGTTCCTTACAAACAGCAACGCTCTCGTATGCAGATAGGCGACCATTACATCGTTTTCGCATACGCCGATGAACAGTCTGGCCGTATGGTGGCTACAGAGTATTTCGAAAAATTCCTCAACAACCTCGCCCCTACTTACAAACAGGGCGAAGAGGTCGATGCCTTGGTATTCCGCCAGACTCCTATGGGATACCTCTGTATCATCAATAACCTCCATACCGGTATGGTCTATAATTCCCAACTTCACGGCAAACGCTTGCAGATTGGCCAGCGCCTCCCTCTCTATATCGAGAAGGTTCGTGAGGATGATAAAATCGACCTCATACCTACCCCTATAGGTCATGACAAGGCAACAGCCCTCCATGAACAGATACTCCAACAGCTACATATCAACGGAGGATCTATCGCACTCGGCGATAAAAGCCGCCCAGAGGATATCGAACTCCTCTTCCGCTGCTCTAAAAAGGCCTTCAAAATGGCTATCGGAGGTCTCTATAAGCAGGGTAAAATCAAAATCGAGGATTACCGAATAACTGAATTGTAAATAATGGAAGCACTTTTCGGCAAAGATATACACGATCTCGAGGCTGTAGCAGCTAAAGTCGGCCTCCCTAAATTCGCCGCTAAACAGATGGCTCAGTGGCTCTACGCTAAGGGGGTTACCGATATCGACCAAATGTCCAATATCTCCCTTAAGGCTCGTACCGCCCTCAAGGAGAATTATAACATAGGACGTTACCAGCCCATACGCTACCAGGAGTCTGTCGACGGTACCCGTAAGTATCTGTTCTATACGCCAACTGATAGGTATGTTATCGAGACGGCTATGATTCCAGATGCCGACCGCCGCACTCTTTGCGTCTCTTCTCAGGTGGGATGCAAAATGCGCTGCGAATTCTGTATGACGGGTAAGGGGGGCTTCGAAGCACAACTTACAGCTACCGATATCCTCAACCAGTTTGCCTCTATTGAGGAGACTAACGATATAACTAATATCGTCTTCATGGGAATGGGTGAACCTCTGGATAATATAGATAATGTCCTTAAGGCTCTGGATATTCTCACTGCTCCTTGGGGCTACGCTTTGTCTCCTCGCCGTATTACCGTCTCTACTATCGGCGTACAATCCCAATTGCCTCGCCTACTTAACGAGACCCAAGTGCATGTGGCTATAAGCTTGCATACCCCTTTCGGCGACGAACGCCTGGAACTGATGCCTTCAGAAAAGGCATTCCCTATCGTCGAAACTGTTCGTATGCTGAAAAAATACGATTGGTCAGGCCAACGTCGACTCTCTTTCGAGATGACCCTATTCCACGGCGTCAACGATTCGCCTCGCCACGCTAAAGCATTGGCAAGAATGCTCAAAGGCCTGATATGCCGCGTCAACCTCATCCGTTTCAATAGCATCCCAGATACCGATCTCCAGGGTTGCACCCCTAAACAGATGGAGGCTTTCCGCGATTCTTTGAACGATCTCCACGTGACAGCTACTATCCGTAATTCTAAAGGACAGGATATCGACGCCGCTTGCGGACTCCTTAAAGCAACAGAGAAAGAACAACAGTAGACACACCTAATAGCAGACTATAGTGAAATCTTCTAGAAATAGTATCGTAGCATATTGTTCTATCTTCATAGCACTTTCTGGTGCTCTCTCTTCTTGCTCCCCTTCTCGCGAGCAAATGGCCAACGAGACTTTGGAGAAAGCAGTAGAGCTCTACACTAAACGTCAGTACAATAGCGCCAAAATATTGCTGGATAGTATCATATTCACCTATCCCGACCTCAAGCAGATCGTACGTAGCAGCAAGGATATGATGAACGTCGTATACCTGACCGAACAGGAACGCAACCTCCAGTTCTTGGACTCGCTCCTTAATATCCGCGAGGCCGAAGTGGAACCTCTCTTGAAATATTTCCAGGAGGAGGACCCTCAGGCATCTAACCCTATACTGATCAGCAAAAAACAGTCCGTAGGTAGCTCTTTCGATCGCGCCCTAGTAAAAGCTCACACCGATCGCAATGGCCAGTTCTTTATCTCTACCCACTACACAGGCACCTCCCCTATTCACCACTATGCCGTAAAGGCCGAGGTGGATGAACTGTACGCACTTTCGGATACCATCACAGACGATGCCCTCAACCATAGCTTCTCCGACGGAAACGAGTACTGGGAATCTATTCGCTTCAAAAACGCAACGGATAACGGCGTGGGCGAATTTATCGCGTCTAATGCCGACCGCAAAATACGCATCTCTTTCATTACCCCAAAGGGTACAGGCT
The DNA here is from genome assembly GCA_024401365.1 of Bacteroidales bacterium. Lineage (GTDB taxonomy): Bacteria > Bacteroidota > Bacteroidia > Bacteroidales > Marinilabiliaceae > W3P20-009. Next base: position 80,563 of record JAKSLE010000004.1, read on the forward strand.
ATAAGTTCTTGCTTACCGAAACGGATAAACAGGCAATAAGCGAGACTTACTACTTGGCAACCCTCCTTCGTGAAACAATCCATATCAAAGGACAAATACGCAACGTGCGTACTGCCCTCAAACATCATAGATCAGCAAGTAACAATTCCGCAATAATCAAAAAATAACAATGAACGTAGCACTAGTATATGGCGGCTACACCTCCGAAGCAGGTGTATCTGAACGAAGCAAAGATGGTCTCATGACCATGATGGACCGCAACACACATTTCATTGTACCTGTACGTATCACAGAATCTAAATGGACTGCCGAGCCTGTAGGCGAACCAGCATCAGATATCAATCGCGACGACTTCTCGTATACTAATTCCAAGGGCGAGAAGGTCTCTTTCGATTGCGCTTATATCACTATCCATGGTAACCCTGGCGAAAATGGCCAACTTGGTGGTTACTTCGAAATGATAGGTATGCCTTACTCTACTTGCCCTAGCCTCACTTCGGCTATGACATACGATAAGTTTATTACTAATACTTTCCTCCGTAACCTCGGCGTCAACCTCGCTAAATCTATTATGGTGGAGAGCACTTCCCAATATTCTCCTGCCGAAATAGTCAAGGAGATCGGCTTGCCTTGCTTCATCAAACCTGCAGCTGGAGGATCTAGCTTCGGCGTCTCAAAGGCTAAGGCAGAATCGGATATCATCCCAGCTATCGAAAAAGCTCTCAAAGAAAGCCCATTCGTCCTCATCGAGTCCCTACTCACTGGCACAGAGGTAACTTGCGGTCTATATAAGGCTAATGGCAAAACTACCGTCTTCCCTCTTACCGAGGTCGTTCCTGCCAACGAGTTCTTTGACTACGAGGCTAAGTATACCCCAGGAAAGGCTCAGGAGATAACCCCAGCCCGCGTACCTGACAACGTGCGCGATAAGGTGCAGGCTACTGCTTCTCGTATATACGACCTCATGCACATGCGCGGTATCGTACGTATCGATTTCATCATCTCCCCAGAGGGTACCCCTTTCATGCTCGAGGTTAATACTACCCCAGGTATGACTGTCACAAGCTTCATCCCTCAGCAGATTCGCGCAGCTGGCCTCAAGACAGAGGACGTGTTCAACGATATCATATCTTCTCTCAAGAAATAATACTTAGTAATGAAATACTTGATAGTAGGACTGGGTAATATCGGCGACGAGTACGCTCATACACGACATAATATCGGTTTCGATATCGTTACCGCCCTCGCCGCTAAAAACGACGCCCCTTGGGAGGGTTGCCGCCACGGCGAAATGGCTACATACCGCTTCCGTGGTCACCAGATATTCCTCCTTAAGCCTAATACTTACATGAATTTGTCGGGTAAGGCTGTCAACTACCACTTGCAGGACCAAAAGATTCCTGTCGAGAATCTCTTCGTATGCGTCGATGACTTGGCATTGCCTTTCGGAGCCTTGCGCCTCAAAGGTAAAGGCTCCGACGGTGGTCATAACGGCTTGAAGAATATCAACGCCCTCATAGGTACTCAAAACTATGCCCGACTCCGCTTCGGTATAGGTAATGAGTTCGCCCGCGGTGGCCAGATCGATTTCGTCCTTGGCTCATGGACCGAGGAGGAACAAAAAACTATCAAGGAGCGTATCGACCTCGCTACCGAAATCATCCCTTCTTGGATTAGCGTAGGCCTGGAACGTACCATGACTCAGTTCAATAATAAGTAATCCCTATGGACGCACGTATAGATAAATTCCTCTGGTCAGTACGTATATATAAAACACGTACCATCGCCGCCGAGGCTATCAAGAAGGGACGTATAAGTATGGGCGGTACCCAAGTCAAGGCTTCTCGTACCGTCAAAGCTGGCGATACAGTGGATGTCCGCGTCCCTCCAGCTACACGCTCTTTCAAAATCATCGATATCCCTCGTAGCCGCGTGGGCGCTAAACTTGTGCCTAACTATATTACCGAGGTTACGGCTCCCGACCAATTGGAAATAATCGAACTGCAGAAATTGGCTGCTTCCATGAACCGCCAGAAGGGTCTGGGCCGACCAACAAAAAAGGATCGCCGAGATATCGATTCTTATTTCGGTGATATCGCCGATGATTTCGCTCCCGATTTCGATTGGGACGATGACGACGATGACGATTTTGACGAAAACGAAGATTAATCCCAACTAGCATTATGCTGATAGCTCAGAAAAGACGCAAGGAGAATATAGTAGAGTATCTCCTATATATGTGGCAAATCGAAGACCTCATACGCGCCAATCAGTTCGATATCAACCTCATAGATGAACGAGTAATAGCCCAGTACGGCGTTACCGACCCTGCCATACACAACCAGATGCGTGAGTGGTGGGAAAACCTCATCGAAATGATGCACAACGAAAAGAAGGAGTCTTCTGGTCATATCATGATCACTACCCACCTGATGAATGATATGTACAATTACCACCTCTACCTCCTTACTCTGGAGTCTGAGATCCCTTATCAGAACGCTTTCCAGAATGCTTGGCCCGACCTAGAGGCTCTGATGGCTAAAATACCTAATGGCGACAAAATGCACCACGTGGAGTTGGCTCTCACTGCTATCTACGATTATTTTCTTCTCAAGCTTCAGAAAAAAACTGTCTTGGCAGATACCACCAACGCACTTATGCGTATCAGCCACTTCATGGCAATCCTAAGCCAGAAATACCTCAAGGCCGAGGTCGACCTGGATAACGATATTAATAATACCCATCGACTATAACCTACCCCTAGTTATGATAAAGTCGCACATACTGCTTTTGTTGTTTTTTTGTCTCTCCGTCTTGTCTTCGTGCAGGAAGGAACAGCCAACATTCCGCGAATACATCAACTTGAGCGATGTATGGTATACCGACCTGGGGAGCGTACAACTTCCAGGAACAACAGACGAGGCTTGCCTGGGCGATACTATAGCTAATCTTAACGAAACAGGTCGTCTCTCCCGCCGCCATTCTTTCGTGGGCGAACTGACCTACGAACACCTCATAACTATCCCCGAGTCTTTCCGAGATAAGCATATATCTCTCGTCATGGAACGTACAAAGCCTTCTTCTTTGTGGATCGATGACGATTCTATAGGCTCTTTCCGTCACCTATACGCTCCTCATATCTACGATATTTCTGGAATCTCTCCAGGTGAACACCGCATAAGAATACATATCGACAACAGCAATAGCGCTATCTTACCTCAGATAGGTGGATCCCACGCCGTGTCAGAACATACCCAGACTAACTGGAATGGCATCTTGGGTCAGTTCTATATAGAGGCAACTGACAACGCTTATATCCACTCGGTCCAAGTCTACCCCAACGTCAAGGAGAATAATATCAGCATTCGTACCATCGTATGCCGTTCTCCTCGCGCTATGGCAGCTTCTGAGGTCAACCTCTCTTTCGAGTTTACTAACTTGGCCGATTCTTCAGCTACTATATTGTCGTCATTTACCATAAGCGATACTCTCCGTACTTCTCAGGATACTATTTTCTCTACTATCCCTACCCCTAAGGGTATCGAATTGTGGTCCGAATGGCACCCTAACGTCTACCGACTTTCGTCTACTTTATCGGCAAAGAATAAGGACAACTCTGTCAAATCGTCCGACCGCCTATATACTACTTTCGGCGTGCGCGATTTCCATACCGAGGGTTCTCAATTCGTAATCAACGACAAAAAGACATTCCTCCGCGGTAAACACGATGCTTGCGTATTCCCTCTCACCGGATACGCCCCCATGGATGTGAACTCTTGGCGCAAAGTTTACCAACAGGCTAAAAAGTTCGGAATCAACCACTACCGATTCCATTCCTGGGCTCCTCCTCGCGCTGCTTTCGAGGCGGCCGACTTGGAGGGTATCTATTTGCAACCTGAACTTCCTTACTGGGGATGCCTGGAGAATAGCGATTCTCTATTGCTCAATTTCCTCCACAACGAGGGTGAGATGCTCTTGGATTTCATAGGCAACCACCCTTCTTTTACCATGATGGCTCACGGTAATGAACTTTGCGGCGATACGGCTATCATGCACCAGTGGGTACGCGACTTCAAAAAGCAGGATCCTCGTCACTTGTATTCTTTCGGCTCTAATAACTTCTTGGGCTGGATGGGACAACTTAATGGCGAGGATTTCTGGGTTACCTGCCGCGCAGGTGGCGAACGCCATAATGAGTACAATACCCACGTCCGCTCTTCTTTCTCTTTCGCCGACGCCCACGATGGGGGCATCCTTAATGGCTCATACCCTAATACCCTCCGCAACTACGAGGAGGCTATAGCTAATATATCAGTACCTGTTATCAGCCACGAGTCTTGCCAGTTCCAAATCTACCCCGATAAAAAGGAAATGGCTAAATATACTGGAGTACTCCGTCCCCTCAACCACGAGATATTTCACCGCCGTCTCCAGGAGGCTCACCTCGATAGCTTGTCTTATAAGTATCACATGGCTTCTGGTATGTTGTCTATGATATGCTATAAGGCCGACATAGAGATGTGCTTGCGTACTCGCGGCTTCGGAGGATTCCAATTGCTCGACTTGCAGGATTACCCAGGACAGGGATCAGCCCTCTGCGCCCCTCTGGATGCCTTTATGGACCCTAAGGATTTTATCTCCGATAAGGATTTTTCTTCTTTCTGCTCAGATATAGTCCCTATGGCTCTGCTCAATTCCTACGTCATGCCCGCAGATAGTATCTCTTTCGGTGTGGCTATTGCTAATTATTCCGAAAACGACCTGAATTCCGAGGTCATCCGCTGGGCTGTCCGCGATAGCCTCAATAAGGTTCTCACTAGCGGCTCCCTCTCTATCAATGCTCCCCAGGGTAATACAACCTACCACCCTAAGCATCTCTTGGAGAATGTGTCCGACTACCTCCCCGAGGGCATGACTCGCCTTTCGCTCAACGTCAACATCGCTCGCCATACTAATACCTATAATATATGGGCGGTCAAGTGTTCTCCCGATACTCTGGCTATCGACCCATATATCGTCCGAGAACTTACTTCCGATGTGGAGAAACGTCTAAATAATGGCGAAACCATAGTATTTTGCCCACAACCTAATGTCTTGGATAGCATCTCCGTCGGCGGATTGTTTACCCCGGACTACTGGAACTATGCTATGTTTAAGTCAATTTCCGAAAACAATGGCCAACCAGTCTCTCCGGGTACTCTGGGTTATCTTATCGATAACTCCCACCCTATATTCCATAAGGAGTTCGCCTCTGATACTTATTCCGATTGGCAGTGGTGGTGCATCGCTAAGAATAGCCGACCTCTTATATTGGATAGCGCCAAGGTTCACCTCCCGGTCATAGTGCGTGCTATCGACAACGTGGAGCGTAATCACAATCTGGCTGTGCTGTTCGAGTGCCGTATAGGTGCTGGCCGTATGATAGTAACTACAACTAACCTCGACTCAATATCTTCCTACCGCGAGGGTCGTCAGTACATAAAAGCACTTGCAGAATATTGCTCGTCTCCTATAAACGACAACATCCCGCAAGTCTCATATAAGTCTATCCTCGATCTCTTCCATTGCCAAATCGTCGAAAAGGAGATTCGCGGCGTGAAGAACCGAAGCAATTATAAACGCAAGAAGTAACTACTTAACCCTCTTGGCCATCCCTTCATATCTGTCTGCCTTACCCTTAGGTACATAAATATGGAGCTTCTGCCCTATTCGGATAATATTCTTGCGCATTCCATTCCAATACTTCAAATCAGATAACCTAACACCAAACTTCTTGGCAATCGAGCCAGGCACATCCCCATCTTTTACTGTATAGATAAAGTGTACACTGTTCGCCGGCACATACCCTCCGTATGTAGCTTCCGATACAGGTACTATCTTGTTGTCAGGGAAGTACTTCGCCCTCTCACAGGCATATACCGAGTCTTCTTGCTGCGCAAACGCAAAGGTCATCTCCACTGGCAACCTCAACGCATAACTCTTTCCGCCTTCTGTAGCAGGTATAATATCATGCCTGTACTGCGGATTCAACTCTCTTATCACGTCTAGGCTGACCTTCAATGTCTTGGCAATTTGCTCCAAATGAAGTGGCTTTACTACCATTACCGTGTCTGATACCGGTGGCAACATGCTTGGCAATGCCTTTATCTGGTGCTCGTTGGCGTAGGTCATAGCGTATGCCGCAGCTATAAAGGCCGGAACATACCCTCTCGTCTCCCTTGGCAAATGGTAATATATCTTCCAAAAGTCTCGCTGTCCACCACTTCTGGCTATGGCCCTGTTTACATTGCCCGGACCACAGTTGTATGCCGCAATGGCTAAATACCAGTCACCAAATATCGAGTACAAGTCTCTTAGAAACTTTGCCGCAGCTTGCGACGCCTTATATGGATCTCTTCGCTCGTCCACAAAAGATGTTATCTCTAGGCCATGCTGCTTGCCCGTGTAGTACATAAACTGCCAAAGCCCAGATGCACCAACACGCGACAACGCCCTAGGATTGAGCGCACTCTCTATTATAGGGAGAAACTTCAACTCCAATGGCATATCATTGGCATCTAAGACTTCCTCAAATAATGGAAAGTAATACCTCGACATGCCTAGCATCCTCTCTACTTGCTCTCTTCTCCTTACTATATATAGTTCAATGAACTTCTTAACCTGACTGTTGTATGTCATGGGAATGGGCGACTGCAATGCCTGCAATCGCTGTACATACACATCGTCCGATACTCCCATAATGATACTGTCCGACAGTACAAGGGTGTCTGGCACTAGGTCATTCGTGGCTACCATAAGCTGCGTGTGACTCTTATACCATTCTGTCAACATGCTGTCCAACTGCATCTGACTGTCCGCCAATTCATATAGCAGACTGTCTTCTTCAGCCGACCCCTCGTCGTATGCCAAATCTTGTATCAACTCTCCGTCTGCCTCTTCTTGCGCATAAATACCCACACAAGGCATACCGATGGCTATTATCAATGCAATGTCTCTTAATCTCATCTCTGTTTTTTCTCTTACTGCTCAAATAACTTACTTTGTACTATATCTTTATACGACTTGCCAATAGGTAAATAGTCTTTCACCCCTTCTACCTTTATCTGATTGCCATATAATGCCCGTATCAATTCTATACGTACAATGTACGATTTGTGTACACGCATAAATTCAGCACTCGGCAAGGTCTCTTCTAGATTCCTTAGGCTCTCAAGCGTAATATACCTCTCACCACTCTTGGTGTATACGGTTATATACTCCCTCAACCCTTCTATATACATTATCTCGTCATATCTTACCCTTATTATCTTGTGGTCGGCCTTTATCAACATTACCCCCGCATTGTGCGAGATATTGTCATTGGCAACCACTACACTCTCTTCGTCCAAATCTTCACTCGTCTTACCACTTTCTGCTTTCGATTCTATAACCACATTCTGAACCGCCCCCTTCATGGCTTCTCTCTGTGATATCCTCTGCATGGCCTTGCTGACCGACTGCATGAACCTGTCAAACGAGAATGGCTTGAGCAGATAATCAAGAACGTCCAACTGGTAGCTCTCTATCGCATACTCCGAATATGCTGTCGTAAAAACTACCAATGGCTTCTGCACCGAGAGCATCTTCAAAAAGTTTACCCCAGTTATGTCGGGCATCTGTATGTCTAGAAACATCAGGTCTATACCTCCCGCCTGAACCACAGGCAAGGCCTCTAAACCACTCTTGTAACTGCCTACCAATTCTAACGTCGGCACCTTCTCAATGAATTCCTTCAAAAGTATTCTTGCCGGAAACTCATCATCTACTATGATACATCGTAACATATATATCCTCCTGTTTTAAGTATCAATCTTCATATAGACCGAAAATGCACTGTCGGTCGTAGTTATCTTCAACTCATATCTGTCAGGATACAGAATGTCTAGTCGCTTCCTCACATTCTCTACCCCTATTCCTCCTACAACATCCTTGTTGATGGCTATCGTAGGCAACGAGTTCTTGACTTGGAATATCAATATCGGCCCAAGCGTCTTTATCTCCATCTGCAACCACCCCTTCTTGCTGTTCTCTATATTGCCATGCTTGAAACTGTTCTCTATAAACGGAATAATCAACATCGGCTCTATCAGCAACTCTGGATTGCAGTTCTGCGTGTCTATCGTAATGTTGGGCTCCGAGTCCATCTTCAACTTCTGAAATTCTATGAAGTTCTGTATGTACTCTATCTCTTTGCCCACTTTTACCTTCTTGTTCTCCGACCCGTAGAGCGTATACCTCAACATGTCGGACAACTTCAATATCATCTCTGGCGTCCTCTCATTCTTAATGACCGACAACGCATAGATATTGTTCAACGCATTGAACAGAAAGTGCGGATTAATCTGAGATTTCAAAAACTTCATCTCAAATTCTATGTTCTGATGCGTCAGGTCTATCTCCCTCTTCTGCGATCTGGCATCGCGCTCTAAGTAAAAATATACCATGCTCACCAAAACAATGCCAAGTATCTCCATAGCCCACGACATTACCCTGACGTGAGTCTCTATATTGACACCCTTGCCCAACGAGGCCGTCACACCCCATGTGACAAGCTCCACTACAGCTATTACCGCTATAATGCCTATCGCATAGTATATCTGACGACGACTTATCTTCAGCTTTTCTCTCACTTCTGCTCAATAAAAAACCCCAGCACGCAATTATCAAGTTGCCCTTGCTGAGGTTTATTCTCTATTTTACCCCCTTCCTTGTTCAAGGGAAGAAGAACGATTAATTCTCTTTTCTACTAGTCTCGTGGCTCAAATGGCTCGTATGGACGGAAGTAATGTGTATCTGTAAAGAACTCACCACCAGCACCTGTTACAGTAATATCTCCACTGGCACCTGTAGTTACAAATGGAATATCCAACTCGCCTGGACCATAAGGATTAGGGAACTTCAACACAAATGATACAGCAAACTTACGTGGGTAACTCTCAAAACTTGTCTTCTGCAACCAGTAGTCATAGTATGGATTGTACTCCCAACATGCTGTACCAGCACCACCCTTGGTACTGCCTGTAGCAATGTACGCACGCTGACCCTCTGCATTAGGACTGTTGACTACAAACGATACACCACCATACAATGGCAATCCCAAATAGTCATCATCAAAGTCGTATGCTGTATGGTCTCCTAGTCGATTCAAGTGCTCCCAGTCATCTGTCATGGCATTGTATCTCTGGAACCAGTCTATACTACCACCATTGTTACCGCCTGCTACATAGCCATACTGCTGAATCTGACCGTCTCTGTTGTAGCCCTCTGCAACAAATGCCTGTGCCTGAGCACGTGGCTGACCAATCGCTGTAACAGGCTCCCATGTCTTGCCATCAAATGCAAAGAAGTGCGATTTCTTCTCACTCAGGAAGTCCTCACCTGTACCTACATAGGCCATATCCTTGCCAAACTTGTTGTACTGCGCTGGAATAACAAATGCTACAGCATAACGACATGTATCACCTGGATAATCATCTATCTGTGTCCATGTATTAGCCTCTGGATCATACTCCCAGAAGTCTTTGAGATATGTCTTGCCATTGTATCCAGTACCTACATAACCCTTGCCATTCAACGAGAACGCTACAGCACCGTTACGCGCCACATTCTGCCCATCACGGTTCACCTTTGGCATAGATGCTACCTCACCTACTGCCGACCACTTAAGTGTACCGTTCGTACCAGCAGGTGTATTCGCTGTACAGTAAAAGAAGTCCACAAATCGCTCGCGGTCCTCAGTATTTTTTGTATTAGCACCAGTACCTATGTAGGCCTTATTGTCTATTACGAAGCACACAGCACCACCTCGAGATGTTCCAGGGAAGTTAACACCTGCCTCAACCCAGTTGCCCATCTTTTCTTCGTTGTCCTCGTCCTCGCATGACGTAAAACACACCGCTCCCAATGTCAAAATCGCAAGAAGTGCGAAATACTTTGAGTGTCTTGTCATATTCTACTTATTTGTCTTTTTAATTTTTTAATGATGCAAAGCTACTAACTTTTCTCCAATACCATTGCATATTTCTGCAAAGGTTCAATATTTTTTTGCAAATGGCTACAATTTTAAGTCAAACAGTCCCGACATATTCTTCTTCTTGCCAAAATAAAAGGAGACATCAAACATCGGATATGCCATAGCAAGGGTTTTGACTCCCACAAAATTGCCCAAACTGCCTAATGCTCCCAACGATACCGAAACCCTAGGCGTCAAAAAGACTTCTGCTTCTACCCTGGCTTCCAACGATACTGGATGCTTGAGCGTAGGCGAACATTGTAGCCACATGCCACCATGAAGGGTCAACCACGAGTTGATATACCCGTCTGCCCATCCCTTGAGGTGCATCCTAAACCCCTTGTTACCATACGTACCGCTCCTTTGAGCTAATATATGATACCCCATGGGTGGCATGACTTCATCTTGCATCTGACTGACCAGAAAGTCTCCAAGCCCTATTACCTTGTTTGCCCCCCTCTCTCTTCTCTGCGCTATTATACGGTAATCTATGGGCGACATGACGTCATTCGATAACCTAATACCCCAATAGGTACCAAATCCAAAACTCAAAACCATATATGGATTGCCTGTCGAACAGTTGGGGTCAGACGACCAGATGTGCGAATAGATAAACTCATGTCCCAACTCTAGTACTTTGATAACATGCGTATTTTCATCACAAATCTTCTCCATCCCAGCCTTCCGTGCTATCAGATACCCAGGATAAAACGTGGAGAGCGATAGCGCTGATGAGAAAATGTTCAACTTCCCCCATTGCCCCCACTCTCTCTTGGCACCGACTATAGGTCTGAAGGCGTCTTCTCCTATGTTGGTGCTTATCTCTATGTCGTGACCTATGCCAAATCGAGAGTACTTGAGCAACGAATAGTTGCCTCTGTCATCTGGCGTAACATAGGCCGACTCCGAGTGATATAGCAAATCATCTCTGTATAGATTGGCCTTGGGTATCCCCTTGTCTTTGTCCAGCGATCTGTTGAACGAGTATTCCAAATCTGGCTGGTAGGAGTATACCTTCTGGTCTTTATTACGCTGCGCCGATATGCCTACACTCACCAACGCCGTCAGTAATATTATTATTCCTCTCAATATCATATATTCTTATCTCTTTGCCAATTTTAATGCTCGCCACTCTTTGCGCTCTTGCTTCTCTATTAGTTCCATCCCCAATTCTCTTGCCTTGCCTACCAGCTTCTCTACGTCTTCTTCATAAAAGCCACTCAGAAGCAATGTCGACGACTTCCCCATACTGCCACAGTACCTGCCCATATCTTCTATAAGTATATTCCTGTTGATATTGGCTATGAATACGTCAAACTCATCTCCCTCTTTCAACGCCTCTGCTCCTCCTAGTCTGACCTCTACCAACTTTTCTACTCCGTTGAGCTCGCAGTTTTCTATGGTATTGTCTACGCTGAATTGGTCTATGTCTACCGCTACCACACTCTTGGCTCCTTCCTTGGCAGCTAGTATGCCTAGTATTCCTGTGCCACAACCCATATCGGCTACTCGCTTCCCCTTCAGTTCCATACCCAACAGAAAGTGCATCATCATGCCTGTCGTCTCATGATGCCCCGCCCCAAAAGCATTCTTCGGGTCTATTATCACCTCCTTTGGTATGCTGGGATGCTTCTCGTGCTGCGGTCCCCTGACGTAGTATGTGGCATCTACTTCTATGGGCTTGAAGTAGTTCTTCTCCCACTCTTCATTCCAGTCGGCATCTTCTACCTCACTGGCTTCTGCCTCATACCCTACCCCCTCTATCATGGGGTCTATCGTGCATATCACCCCCTCATCATAGAACTGGTCTTGTATGTAGGCCTCAAAACCGTCTTCTGTCTCAAGAAACGACTCATACCCAAGCTCGCCCAACTGCGATATCATTATATCACAGGCGTCTTCCGAATAGGGAGTGAGCTTATATGTAACCTTGTAGTAATGCATATCTCTTCTACAACGACATCACTCCTGGTATCGATGCTGCTTTGCTGGTCAACTCTACTATCGAGTCCGCACTGGGCATCATAGCTACACAGGTCATAGCCACATACTTGCCATTCGCACTGTCTTTGTACGACATTACTCCGTCTGTCGGCATCAGCGCCCTCACCTCTGCTATGGTGTGAACGTCATTGGGCATGACAAACTTAAACATGTACTTCAATGGCCATCTCTTGGTCTTGAGCAACTGCGCTCTGAGACCTTCCAACTGCTTGTCTTGTTGCATCTATTTCTCTTTTCTCGTTCTTTTTGTTTCCTATATTTCTGCTATCCTGGAGTCAAGGGCAACTACCGATTTCCTGTCCTTTCCGTTCATCTTCACTACCAGCGGCTCACTGGCCCTTACATGACGGAAGAATGGAGTGCGCTCTACTTCGTCCAATTTCTTTATATTGTCCCAGGCTATATAGTCTATGGTACTGCCGTCTTGAACACTTAAATACCCAATGTTCATCGATGTCACATTGTGGAAGAAGTGCGAACCAAGCGACGAGTCTAACGGGAAGTTTGGCAACGACATCTCTACTATCATCTTGGCCATCGATATCTGCGCCCATTGTACCGGTATGCCTATAAACTTGTCTCGAGTACCCCAACGTCCTGGACCTATCAGCACATAGTGCTTGCCGGCTGATATCATCTTGTTGTTCAGATACTCTATCTCTTTGGCCATCGCCTCCGTCTGCATATGGTCAAAGGTCTCTGGATCTACATATATAATGTCGGTAATATCCTTTACCTCTCCATTGCCTAGACTCGAGGTCGTATATAGTATGGCACTCTCCCTGGCTGGCTTGTCTACTATTACCGACGACCCCTGCAGCTCACTTACTATAGGCTTCATCTGCAATAGATAGAACGATGGCAGGTCATTCGGACCGTCTTCTAGATCCAATGCCCACTCTATCTCAACTGGCGAACCCATGGCCTCTTTGGCTGTTACCAGCAATTGCGAGAGCAACTTGGCTAGCGGCACATAGTCAAACTTGAGTATGTCCGCAAAGTTCACTATACGTGGACCATAAGCATTCAATCCAGGCTCTATCGTATCATTGTCTGGATTATATACCGAGGCACAGTGCTTCAGCGTCCCATGTTTCTCTGCTTCACTGATGTCTAGTGTGGCCAACGGCGCCTGCTCTCCATTGTTCACGTAGTCCAAATCATGCTTGTCTAAGTCTACGGCCAAAAACTCTACCTGCGTGGTCTTTACCATGTCTGCCGTCGACATAATGGCAATATTCGGCCACGCTGGCGAGAACCTGTAGGCCTTTGATCCTCCTACTACATAATACCCTAAGCCAAATCCGGCTACAGCAAAGCCTTCGTCTGGCTTCATGTGGGCTACTGGATAGTAGTTGTAACTTTGTGCCGTTCCTGCCGCATGAGGATAGAAGTAATGGTCGTACTTGTTGCCTACCAACGCCTGAAGTACCACCGCCATCTTCTCTTCTTCTATATTGTGGTGTATCGTCTGGAAATAGGCCCTCGACGAGTCACTGTATATAGATGCATATACCATCCTGATGGCATCTGCCAACGCCTTGACGTTCAATTCGTCTGTCTGCTCGTTATTTGGTACCAGATAGGTGTCAAATACTCCGGCAAATGGCTGATTCATGGAATCTTCCGATAGACTTGACGATCGTACGGCTATAGGCGTCTTGACTTGCTTCACATAGCGTCTGAGCCTGTCCATCAACTGGTCCGACAGCGGCACATTGGCAAATACACTCCTCAACTTCATGTAGTCTGTCTCTTCGCCTATATAGGCATATAGATCTCCTCGCTCCATAAATCGCGAGAACTCGTCGGTGCCTATTATGGCTGTCATCGGCATTCGCAGATTGATATAGTCCGAGAACTTCGATGTGTCTATATTCTGTATCAGCGTGTTGATAAAGGCTAATCCTCTACCCTTGCCTCCAAGCGAACCACTGGCCATGGAGATAATGCTTCGCTCATCTAGCGTATCTACCTCGTCAAAGTCCAACTTCTTGCCTCGCCTCCTGTCCGCAGTGTGCTGCCCTATAGTGTCAAGTACCTCCTTGCGGAATACTTCCATCTCGTCTTTCTTATAGTCTTCTACCCTGATGGTGCTGAGCTTGTGCGCCAATGGTATCTCTCCTCGCGACATAATCCACGACGATATACGGTTGCCTCTGCAGTACTTGGGAAGCATATCAATTGGTATATTCCTGAATATCTTCTCAAATTCTTTCATCCCCTTGGCCTTGGCCAACGGCTTGCCACTGCCCGACCTGAAGAAGAAGTCTCCAAATCCGAGTCGCTGTGTCAAAAAGTCCATAATCTCGGCTTGCATGGTGTCTGAGTTCTTGTCTAGATACTCTACACCCAACTTCTTCGCTATGGCCTTGCCGTCTGGATCGGCTGTCTGCAATATCATAGGTACTCCTGGAGAATTGGTGGTCATGTACTGCAATAACTCTTCTCCAGCCCTGTTGTCTGCCTTGCCATTATGGTCAAATTCTAAGTCGGATATCACACAGAGCAGAAAGTCTTTGTACTTCTCATACATGAACATCGCATCTTCATAGTTTCGCGCATGAAGTATCTTCGGACGCTGACGCATCTTGGATATCTTGTTTATCTCATTCCTCTCTTCTTCACCGAGCAACTTCTGTACTTGCCCAAACACAATGCCAAAGAGTATCTGCAAATACTTCGAATAGTATATAGGTGAGTCTTCTATCAAAAGTATGACTCGCACAAGTCCTATCGCCGTGTCATTCTCTACATTGGCATTGTCTTCTATCGACTTTACTATAGAGAAGAGTATCTGCGAGTTGCCACTCCATACAAATAGCTTGTCTATCGAGGGCAGACTCATCGTCAACTGCTCAAAGTATTTTATGTTGTTGGTCTTGTTGAGCAACAGAAAGACTGGAAGGTCCGACTGCCTGGCTTTTATGTTTTCTGATAGGTCTATGACCGACTTGGAGTCAAGGCCAACCATCAGAATGGCTAGGTCAAATCGCGTCGATTCCATCAACTCTAGTGCCTCTGCAGCCGACGAGACTCCCGTAATTCGTGGCAGCGAGAAGAGACTGTACTGATATATCTCTCCCATAAACTGCTCAAAAAACGAGTCGTCATTCTCTAGCGTGAAGGCATCATATAGCGTCGCCACAAAGAGTATGTTCTTTACCTTGTACTTCATCATGTCTAGGTAGACATACTTCTCTATCATCTGCTTGTTGAAGAACAACTGCAGCGGCTTCTTGTCTTTTGTCAATGTCTTGCGGAAGTCCTCACTTACCGCCGTCGATGCCTGCTTCGGATAGTTGTTGTACAACTCCCTGCCTTTGTAGTTATTGATGTAACCACAAATGAGGCGCGAGAGATTCATCAGCAACTGATACTCTTCTTTCAAGAACGGTCCGTCAAACTCATTTGGCCTCTCTTCCAGATAACATACCTGTATTATGCCGTTCTTGTTGTCAAGAGAAACAAAAGATTCCGACATCGACCACCTCGTCTCTTGATACCCCTTTGTCCTGATATCATAATTCTCATACACAATCCTCACCCTCGTAATGTCAGGATACTGCCACGAGGCTGGTATCACATCCGCTATCTGCTGCAATGTGTCTTGTATATGTACATCCTTGGCTATAATCTGCGACGACATATTGATGCCGTCCAACTCTTTCTTCCTCTCCCTGTGCTCGTACGATAGAGTGTCGAACAACTGCCCTAATATGCAACTCTTCACCAGCGTCAACGCCAAGTCCAACGAACCGTCTTTCTCCGCAACATCAAAAAACGTCGACCCAGGACTGCTGTAATAGGCTTCCAATATCAACCCCACTCGCTCATTGACCATCATGGTCTTACTCTTGCGAAATGGCGTGAAAGTAAACGAGTCCGATGTAAACCACATCTCATCAAACCCTACTCTTAGTGCATTTGTCTCTAGATATTGCGACAATAACGCACACATCTGCGACATGGCGCCTTGCAGGCCTTCTACACGAACCGTATTGCCCGCCGTAACAATCCCCGAATATAGTGTCTCCTTTGTCATCCTTCTATTCTTATTGACAAAGGACAAAGATAACGTATTTATCAATTACACACTAAAACATCCCCCCCTTTTATCTCTCCTTTATCCTATTCTTTCGCCTTTTTATACCTTTTGCCATCTCCGTGTGCAACTCCCTAGAATTGCCGCATGATACTCTTCTACACCCCCCACGATAATACAACATCAAACATATCCATTCAACAATTCTGGAATGTTTGCGACCATACTTTCCCCAGTAATACCAAGGCCTATCACCCTCCAAACACATACGCACGTCATACGCTCGTCATACGCTCGTCATACGCACACAATAAAAAAGCTACCCACGACATTCAATCTTGGGTAGCTTTTTTTCTTTTGCCTTAGCTTTATTGCTCTGTTCTTTCTTAACCTTGTGCCAACTAGTGTAAAATGCGGTTAATATATAATCCGCTGAATCCGTGTATCAGACTCGTTCATATTTCATCAAAATATTTTACTATTTTTTTTGAGCCGTCTATTGTTTGCATTCAAAAAATACGTAATTTTGCATCGAGTTCATCCCTCATTCGAGGGAAGGAAATCGAAAAACGCAAGCCAAGAAGCTCTGCGTTTTTTGCGTTTTATAGGATATTGGGAAGTTTCCTCCTGTACTTCTTCATCATTTTATCTCTCTCCCTGTCTTTACCTTCAATATGATATGCTGTTAGAAGATAATATCCGCTTCCATTTCTTAAAGGTTCAAGAACTATTACATATTTTTCATCCTTATCGTATATATATGTCTTTACTCCATCTGGTTCATCTACCGAAAAGACAAGCATATTTTCCGCCTTGTTTCCTTCTATATGATACTTGATCCAATGAAGTCTAATCGACCGAGCCCTTTCAAATTCTCTTTTGTTTGTGCTTTTATCTACAATGACTGTAGTTAAATGCCTGAACAATCGCTCCATTTTATCTTCTGTATCAGAAGTGGTTGGATGAACTGTTTTGTTCATGAATTCCAGCCCTGGAACAATGTCTTTGTTGAATACTCCTTTAAGCGACTTTATTCTTTCGCTTTCCGTGAAAGAATCAATATCTAGTAAGGTATTATATTTCTTTAATAAGTTTAATGGCATATTCTATTGTAGTTCGATGTAAAACAGATTGAGTTTTTCTGAATAGTTTGTCTTGCAAAGATCTATTGTATCAGCGTGCTTTTTTATCCGATTTATAATCTGAACTTTTGCATCATTCTGCTTGTCTTCCATATTGGCATTATATGCTATTGCACCCATGATAAGGTCTGTCAATTGCAATAATAAACTCTCCTCAGAACGTATATTCTGTACGTTCCTGAAAGCGCTATATTTCACGTTGAGTATCTCTTTGAGTTTTCTGACTTTGCAAGCACTTAACGAATCTTTGATGTCCAGATATACATTATAGTTGTTTGTATTGCTGATTTTGTGGTTCAATAGTTGGTAATACATCTTGTAATAGAAATCATCATAGGTATTGCCTGCATCACATTTTATGCGCGACTTATCTACACCTACAACTCTAAAACGCAAATCGGTATCAAAGAAATAATCAATCAAGTCAATGTAAAATTTTAGTTTTGACATTGACACATTCGACCATTTGATTTCCGCATAGAAGTTGTGCTTTTTCTTAAACGCCTTGATGCGCATTACATGTCGTTTTACTTGTGGGTACGCACAGCTTATCGAACCCAAGAACATGTACTTCTTATGGTCGTGCTCTATATGGCAACTCTCATCACAATATATATTGAATGTCTTATTCTCCATATTCTCTTTTTATTCAAAGTTGAAAAAAAATTTCCTCTTATTCAAATGTCTCTCGTAAGATAATGCTTGTTTCAAAGCATCATACTCTGCAATCTCTTTTTCACAGCTCGCTTGCAAAGCCTGACATTCCTAAGCAAAAATAACAAAAAAGCTTCAAATCCCACTCATCCGTAAAATCCGTATCAATCCGTATGCAACATAAAACACTACCCTCTATCCCTTAACCTAGCGAAGCAACCGATCCCTCCAAACCCCTCCAAACCTCTCCCAATCTCGTCACATCTCGTCAGCGACCTCCCAGCTCTCCGTAACTTTGCATTGTCAAACGAAAGGGATGGCACTCAAGCCAACAGCCCAGTCATAAGTCGGAATAACTATACAAGACTCATCAAAACGCATTCCGCAGCCGCTCTTGACTTAGCGCCCCCCTCTCGCTATTGACATCTCACATTACAAACCATCCAAAATTCAATCACATGGGAAAAATTTGTACACCATCTTATCTCCGCGACATCCACGGAAAGGTAGGCTCGGAAATCCGTATGTGGTAACCAAGGTCGTGTGGATGGCTGTGCGTCTGTCCACTTGCTCCAACAGGACGTTCTGCCGATGAGCCAACTTTGCATGATAGGCTTTGTCAACAGCGAATTCTTCACTATAGAATTTCATCTCGCACATGTTCACAATGTTGTCATTTCTTTCTATGAGCAAGTCGATTTGTGTACCTTCAACATCCTCACCTCCACGAAGGCTCCATGCTGACTGCGTAGTCGCTACCCCCATGATGCCCAGCGCTCGCTTTATCTGTATGATATGCTTGAAGCATACTTCCTCAAAGGCTAATCCTCGCCAACTGACAACACTTTGCGAACATTGATTCCTTGTCCAAAAATCCGTCTCAATAGTATGCTGACCACGAACAAACTTCTGGTAGAAATAGCAGAACGGGTCAACTAACTTGTAGTGGACGTTGCGTTTGCTTTCACCGAAGGGAACGTATTCCACAATGAATAAACCTCGTTCAGTTCTGCAATTTCTTTATGTCGTCCAATTATTGAAGCCATAAACTACACCGTTTATTTTTCGGTAAAGGTAGCAAAAATACAACTCACCGAAAAATAAAAGGTAAAAATGGTGCGTTTTTTTTGCAACATTTCTCCTATCGTAGTGACACTCACCGGCATGCGCTGAGCATAAACCGTCATGCCCAGTATCCAAAAGACTATTATGCCGACTATCCGTTTCAAGCCCATCTATCTATATACACCCGACTCCGTGCCGTCTGAATATACAATCTTTATAGCATAAAAATATTTTCCGCCAGTTGTTACATCCAGATCTTTGAAACTCTGCTCAGATGTCCTGGCAACAATACGCATCGTACCATTTTCTTCTCCCCTATACACTATATACTCCGATATACCTCTCTTCGTATCCACCGTCCACGTCACACGATTGCCTTCTGCAACCTTATTGCATCTGATCTTTACCTTGTCCAATACCACCACATCTGTATGATAATAGGTTGAAGACAATACCGATCTGTTGCCCGAACGGTCTTCTGCCATTACTGCATATACATAATCCTGACCTTCAGTGGCCATCTTATCTTCATAATTGTGCTGCAACTCTGCAAATACCGCTATAGTATCATACTTCTCAGCCCACGGCTCTTTTCGCAGCAGATAATGCTTTGCTACATCAATACTGCTACTGCATTCCCATTCTAGCAATGGCCTGCCACGATTCTCCTTAACTTGTTTCATTAACGGAGATACTGGTGCTATGGTATCCGGACGCATCAACATAAGCGACTCCGAAGGCTCTGAATGGTTGTTGCGCTTGTCTACTGCCCTCACCCTATAAAATATCTCATGCGTTAGCGTATTCAGATTCACTTTGTGAGTAAATACAGTGTCTGCCAACATATCTCCTGTCAGCAACGCATACGAATCATCATCTCTTATATTAGCAGTGTATATTCTGTATCCTGCAATGTCCGATTCTTTATTCGCCTTCCATCTTATTGTGGCTATACCCGTAGTGTCTATCCTTCCCTCTAACCCCACAGGAGCCTTCGGTGGAATACTGTCTATCAATGCCGCAAAACTTACTGTCGGCATCATGTTTTCTCGCTCCTCATTGTATGCCGATACCTTATAGTAGTTTGTTAACCCTGGTAATCTGTCCACATATTTTCTCTGCCCGCCATCTTTCCCCTCATATATCATCTTTAGCCTGCTCTTGGGACTACTCTGCTTATATACCCTGAATCCTTCTGCCGAATGTGTTAGACTGTCTGGAAATTCCCACTCTATCTCCACTCTGTTGTTGTCCACTGGTTCACAATATATTATAATTGGAGTGGCCGTAAGCGGTATCGCTCCATGCCCCTCATCCGAATCCGATGGATCACTCTTGCGCCCAAAACAGTCTGTACCATAAACCCTATAGATGAAATTAGTAGCGTTATCTGGCAGAGAGTCTCTTCTGAACAATGTGTAATTCCTCTCTTCTGATGGAGAAATGCTTATTGTTGGCGCTTCTGATATTGACGTGAAACTTTTCCCTCCATCCGACGACCGCTCAATGTCATATGATGTATATACACCATCTAATACCATTAAGTCTAACGATATCTCTGCAATCTTGTCCCCCCACTTAACTTTAGGTTTGGGTAGCCTGTACATTGGCGTGGGATATGAAGCGTCCAGAAATACCATGGCAGTATCCTGTGGAATAGTGTCGTTGACAAATACCTTATATAGATACTTCTCTCCGCCTACTACCGACTTATCACTATATGATAGGCCCGACAGCCATGCTACCTCTGGCGACATATCTGCCGCATATAATGCAAACGAATACTTCTGCCTATTACGCATATGTATCTGATACGCAACGTGGGGAGTCAACGCCCCCAATCCGTCATTCTCACCATATATACATTCCGCAGCTATAGCAGCATACTTCTCGTCCGAATACTCTTCCCAATCGGCCAATGGAGCTGGCCTCATCTCACTCATCAGCACCTTATGCTCTTTCTTCATATCTTCTGGCGACAATATCTCTCCTTCTCGCATAATGGTGTAACGCTCTATGGTATAGCCTCGCTTTATACCCGCCTGCCATGTGTCATAATCTGCTGGCGCCCAGCGAAGGTCTATCCTGCCTTCTCCTACACATCCTTGCATCTTGGTATCATGCCTCTGTGCCGTCGCCATGATGCCCGTAAACAGCATGGCTATAATTATTGCTTTTCTCATATTATTCATTATTCTTCTGTTGTTCGCTTGGCCGACTTGCGCTTTATGCTATACCCAAGCGACAGATTGTAGGTAATGTTCGCCGTGTACTGTGTCCCCCTGCCGTTCGCATCATTATTGAGCGCAGTTAGACTGCAATTGAGCGAATGGTATTTCAGAAAAGAGTACGACAACGACAGTCGTGCATTTATAATGCGATAGTCAGTTTGAGAATCTACCACACTGTAGTTCACCGAAACGTTAGTCCTCACTTTCTTAACTATCGGTATACCCACCGAGGCTGTCAACGTCAGTACATTGCTTTCTGCTTCGGGTGTCTTGTTTATATTGTAGTTCACACCCATCGACCCCGACAGCTTCGTAAGTGTATGCGTCGCCTGATAGTTGGCATTGAGGTTGTGAAGCCGGTTGTTTACAAACCGCTGACTGTTCTCTTGCTCATGAGAGGCTTTCTGGTATGTATAACTGCTGCTTATATTCTGCAGCAACCTCTCCTTGTCACCAAATCGGTAGTTGCCATTGGCCGATGCACTGAAATTGAGTTCTGTGAAACTGAGCGTATCCAGATTCTGATACTGCGTCGTCTGCGTCACTTGCTCTAGTATGTCTTTGATATGGACATACGACTGCACATTGGATACTGTTCCTCCTACCGATATTCTTTCACTCGGCGACGCATTGGCACTTACCGAATATATCAACTGCGAGTTGGTGTTCACCTCTTGCTTGTTCAGATTGTCCCTCTGCCATCCCACATTGGCATTCAGATTTACCTTCTGCACTATGTCAATGGCAAAATTCGCCATCACATTCTCAAAATTATTGGTGTTGTAGTACGATGCAAACGACCTGTACGATGGCGATACTCTTTCGTACGTCACACCTACTGAACCTGTGCCAAACGACTGACTTATTGATACCTTGCCCGCTGTATGACGTGATATGTCTGTGTTGTCCTCAAAAAAACTCTCTGTGTGCCCTAGCGTATCTGCCTTGCAGTTCATATTTACTATACTCATGGCATACTCTCCCTCTATCGACGTCTGGTCAAATGGCCGCACCATCGCACTCACTCCCCCCACTAGGTTGCTCTGCGGTGCTATATATGTCGTGTCTATCCCTTCAGCAAAAGTTAGCGAACTTGCTACATCTTTGCATATCGACAGATTGGCCGTTACCGTGATTTTTTCGCCTTTGTATCCGCCCATCACACCACCACCCATGCGCTTGTATATTGGTTCAGTATTTATGCTGTCGCGCCCCACTGCCTTATTCAGTCTTCCAAAGAAAACTGCTGCAGTCCATGGCATCTCAGTCGGAGTCAACTCTACTCCTCCTCCCAGAAAATCATGCCCACTCATCGTATAGGGTGAAAAGGTCATCTGCGAGTAGCCTATGTGCAGCCTTACCCACTTCCACGATGGCGTGAGCGTAAATCGGTTAAACGGATACGTGACTGTTGAACTGAGCTTATTATTTGTATACGCAAAACTTATAGGCACACTCACCACTCCCAATACCGTCGTATTCAGACTGCCCGAGATATAATACGAATACCCCGGCACCTGCCTTGCACTGTCCTTCGGCCATGTAAGGATATTACTCCACGTCACGCCCCCACTCCACGACACCGGATCTGCCTTCGCCAGCTGCTCCACATCTTGAGCATGGGCCGTTTGCACTATAGCAAATAATATTATCGATATGATGTATTTACACATATAAATTTCCTATCATTTCGTCTCCACCACAACTTCACCAGTAATTGAAACTAATCGTCCGGTAATTTCTCTAAAACATACTCTCGTCGAAGTTTTTTATTGTTTGATTCCCAAGTGCCTTTTATTGTTTTTGTTTTTCTCTCAATGGTATAGTTGAACACCCCATTCCACGCTGCTGTATCTGGTTGCTCCACCATTTGAACTTCTATTACATCTCCCTTGTCAATAAAACTGCCTGTCATCGGCACTAAGTGTCTGTCA
Organism: Bacteroidales bacterium; assembly: GCA_024401365.1. Taxonomy (GTDB): domain Bacteria; phylum Bacteroidota; class Bacteroidia; order Bacteroidales; family Marinilabiliaceae; genus W3P20-009. Next base: position 103,689 of record JAKSLE010000004.1, read on the forward strand.
TTCTGCCCAACGAATTTACTTTTACCTCGCAACTTGTGTTCTGGGTTTAGATTATCGTCATCGCAAGACACTCTAAAGTCTATTGTTCTCTCTCCAAATTTTCCCTCCCACATTCCTGACAGCACTATCCAATTTGCATTTTTGTCTATCGGGTGTGGATGTACTATCTGGATTTTATCTATCTGCTCCGCTGTATATGCACATAGTTCGTCTTTTTCTTGCATTAGCAAATAACGCAAATACTCTATTTTTCGAATATATATTTCACTTGTTCTATCTTCTGAATAAACAAACTCAAATAAATCACTTGGCACTACTGTTTCGAGCCACATACGAAAACTCTGTTCTAACTCTGGCTTACTTTTTATTATTTCAATAAGCCTTACGTCTTCAAGTAACAACATATCATACATTATGCCCTTATCTTCGGGCGAAGGGAATCCTTTTTCCAATAATACTTTCACATAATCATTTGGCTTGTATCCATACTCATACATTGGTGGAGTGTTATTCAACGCAAAATCATATCCAATAGGATATTTATTGCTCAACTCTTCCTTATTCAGATTAAGAGTTGCCAAGAATAACTGCGACTCGAGAGGAACAACACCTGCTCTGTATGCTTTGGTCTGACTAAACAATGTCAAGCTGTCCATATACTGCACCCAATCTTGACGGAACTTCTCTTGAGAATCTAGTTTTTCAAGCAAATAGTCTATTATCAAACAATATTCTGAAAGCGAATAGTTTGCAATGTTTCTTGATATGGACCTTCTAATCCCTTCAATAATATCCTTTTTCCCATTGATTATGTAACTTCCCATATCCTTGGTGTCTTCTCGGTAATTCTTCCAATTCATATTAAGAATATTCACATCATTAGGAACCCCTTTGTATCTATTTGTTTGGCCATAAGCATTTGTCAAAACAAATAGTATATAAACAATTGAAATCAATAGACACTTCATGTTTATTATCTATTAATGGTTATACTTATCTTTAGTTGAATGCCATCAATACCAATGGCTTCAACTGCATTCTTCTTTTTTCTAACGTATGGTGACAATTGTCCGTTGAGAGCTCCAGATGAATTTAATACTTTCTTCATTGTCGTTCCCTTCGTATATGTAATCCGTAAATTCTTTTGTTCATGGTCTTTAAGTAATGTATAATTCTCATAACTTGTACCAGGCAAAAGACAGCCCGTTGCATCCCAAACATAGTTTCCTGTATGAATTAATATTCCATCACGAGTTATTATTGCTCCATATTTATCGTTTTGTCCAAAAGTCTTTACCTTAAACTCATTTGATGCATTACTTCGCGTAGATGATGGATTGCATTCATTGTACGGATAACAAACCTCATATGTACCTTCGGGAATGCGCATGCCAGTATTCGCAGTTCGCTCCTGCTCCGATGTACCTGCAGGTCTCTCCAATATGTATCCGTTTAGTGCACCATTATCAACGTTGTACGAACTGAGAGTATATAGACTGTCTGATTCAATATTTGTCAACGTTATCTGTACGTTTGCCTTCTTATTATACAAGAATACATCAAAAATCCATTCATCATCTTCTTCAATAGTCAATTCCAACAATTTATATTCGGACAATTGTTGTGACCTTGGCACTTCTGGCTTTTCTTTCAATGCATGGAATGTATATTTTATAAAATCACCTGTCACATCTCCCGAATTAGATACTTTTTCTTTTGATACCTCATGCGGTTCTATCTTACTAGAAATATTGGCAGAAGAATTCAAAATTTTGTAAAGAGAGCTTCCTGTTAATGACACACTTATATTTTTAAATGTCTTGTTATTTATTTTGAATGTCTCTTTAAAAGTAGCTTGTCCCAAAGCAAATTTAGTCAACTCATATTGTTTTTCTCCTTTTATATTTTGCTCACGTATCGCATACAATAACTCACTAAGAGCGGATTCGCTTGGAGACAAAATATTCTCGCTCTCCTCTTCCCCATCCAAGAAGCCCAACACATTCCTATGCTTCTCATGGCTCCACTGCCACTGCTTGTGGTTCAAGGCTGTGCCACCATTGTAGTCCATCAGGTTGTCAGTCTTTACCGTAGTGTGGAACGACTCACTATCCTCAGAGAAGGTATGATGCAGCACGTTCACACCGTGGCCCAACTCATGAGCTATGGTTCTAACATTATCATACTGATTGTAAATAAAGCCGTAATGTCTGCCTGCTGGCATGTAGCCACTTACCGCTTCTCTGGAAACCATTCCCGCCGTGTCTAGTCGGTCGTAACAGTCTACAAAGAATAGGTAATAATCATTCTCATCCACTCCCTCCGGTAATGCCCGGATAGCCGACTTCTGGTCTTCATTGTAGTTCTGGAACGTACCCTTGCCTCCATGCACAAACTTCTCTCCATCAGCGTAGCTGATACTTACAGGATCTAGCTCGTCAAACGTGTATCTGACCACTGCCTGCTGCCATATCTCATTGACCCCCTTTTCTATCTTGCTCAGGTCAAGTGGCTTCGTGTTATTCACTCTCACCAGATGCACTTTCACCTCCTTGTAGCTGTAGGCCTGCACGTTCAGCTTGCCTACAACGGTTGTGTCGTCATACGCATATATAGCCTGCTGGTCCGACATGCCGGCGTTGAAGGTCAGTGTATTGTTCTCTTTGTCGGCAATCAGTGGAACGCCTCGCTCATTCTTGAAGGTCAGGCCTTTTGTACGGCTTGCCTTTATCTTGACTTCTTCTCTCTTCTCTATGCCAAGGTAGGCAGGGCGGTAGTCGTTGTGTTCGGTGATTGTCGGATACTGGTCCTTGTCATAACTATTCTCTCGCCACTTGTCAAATCCATATTCTTCTCCATCTATCTTCTCAAAGGTTACATTGCCTGATGTTGCCATCAGGCTGTCTTTCTCGGCGTTGTACTGTTTAAGCAGCAAACTACTCCCTCCACAACTCTTGTACTCTTCCACTCCCATCACGTCTCCTTCCTTGTCTATCACCAGCTCATGACCTTTCTCGTCCTTCACCAATACTCGCCTTTCACCATTTATCATCGAGGTTATCTCTTCCCTCTTGCCGTCACTCGTCACCGCATAGTATCTGTTGTCTTCTCTTTCTATGGTCTCAAAGGTCACTCCATGGTCTATCTTCACAGTGTCCTTGATACTGCTGTTGTACGTCGCCCCGGCTATGTTCAGCGCCAACTCGTCTGCCCAGGCTACCATTGCTTCCGGGTCGACTACCAGCTTGTCCGACTTGACGGATCTCCACGTAAAGGCTCCCAGCATAACCCCGTCAGTATTCACCTTCAGGTGGTCATACTCCCCTAGTATCTTCACTCCCCATATGCTGAGCTTCGCGTACGACAATCCCCTGAACGTGCCGTCTTCATTCTTCACTGCTGTATGTATGATGTACTTCGTCGTCCCTCTCTCGTTCTCCAGCGTGTCGCCTTTCGCCAGCGTCTCCCTCAACTCAAAGTTGGTTATCTTCCTTCGCTCTGCAAATTCTCCGCACTCGTATGGCTTGCCGTTCTCGTCGGTCAGTGGCTTGAAGGCTTCTGGTACCTTGAAGTCTGCCCACTCGCTCCACTCGCTCTCTACGTTGTTCTTGCATATGCCTTGTACCCTCACATGCCACGTGTTGCCGTGGTCTCCGCCCATCTTGGCCGTGTAGTTCATGCCGCCCCACAACGTCTCCCTGTAGGTGCCTCCGTCGTCATATATCTCCACATTGTATCCGCCTACGTGTCGAAGGTCCATTTCCCACTTGCCTCTGCCATAGATGTCTTCTTGCTCTATCGTCACTCCGCATACCTCGGGACACTTGTCCAGATACTGGAAGGTCCTTACATCCGATTCGCCCTTGTTCTCTATCGTTACCATACCCGCAGGGTCATAGGCTGTCACCCTCCAGCAGTAGCGCATGCCTGCCTCCAGTGCCAGCGCTGCCTGAGGTATAGATACCGTCGTACCGGCTGTCTCTGTCGTATATATAGGTGGCACCGCCGCCACTACCGCCTGCGCTGGTACCCCCTCCACACGCCTCTCCCACAGCTCTAGTCGGTACATGAGCGCATCCGTGCCGCCCGTGTGCTTCGATGGCTGCCAACTGAAGGTCAGCGGAAGCGAGATATTGCTCGGCTCATGCGCATTCTCCCTTGGATATACCAGCTCAGGTGGCTGATACGTGGTTATCCACGCAGTGACTGTGCCTACATTGGATATGGTCTTGTTGGTATAGTAGTGCCTAACACTTACCGAAAACTTCCATAGCCCCGCAGGAAGGTGTCCGCTCTTGAGGTAGGCCGACTTGCTTAGTCCCTTGAAACTGAGATTGTCTAGACGCAGACTCTGAGCCAGATCATCTCCTGTCAGTACCATCGCTTCGCCTCCTCCCACAAATAGAGGAGAAACGGCTTGCGTAGCCAGACTCTCTATCGTTATGCCGGCACTCTCCATCTTGATGTGAAGCTTCACAGGCATCTCACTGACCGTCAGGTCATTAACCAGAAGATTCACCATCAGACGCGTCGACCCACTCTCCGCCATCGCCGACAACGACGTCGTGTACGGCGGAGTAAGTATCGTAGTGACACTCACCGGCATGCGCTGGGCACAAACCGTCATGCCCAGTATCCATATGAGTAATATGCCGACTATCCGTTTCAAGATTCTTTTTCTTCTATAGACCTTTTCTACCTAGTAGATACTACTTTTACTGCACGCCGCTCATCTCCTACAAATACCGATAGTACATACATACCACTGCCCCAGTCTCTTATATTCAGTCTGTGGTTATATTTGTCTGCACCTTTCAACTCTAGTTTTTCAATCTGTTGCCCCGTGTTGACACTGTTTATAGTGACTGTTACATCATACTCTTCTCGCAACTTGACAATCAGATTGAATTCGCCGTCATTCGGATTTGGTGTCGCTTTTACAGACTGGATAATAGGATCATAGCCTATCTCAAAATCAGCATCCTTGTCAAGCGCCTCACAAATATCAATATGCTTGTCCTCAAATGACTCACAACCGCCGGAGTACGCCCACATGGTTATATAGTAACTTCCCGTTTCCCCTGCCAGTATATCTAGTCTGTCTCTGCCTGCACCATATGGTGTCACATCACTGAAAATGTCAGTATTGTATACCCACCGCAGACTATCTATAGGCATATTTGATAATTCTATGAGTTCTATAGTATCATTCACTGCCGCATCAGATGCCATGAGGAAATTCGCAATAAGCGCATTCTCGCCTATACTCAGGTTCACCGTATCCCTGGCTATACAGCCTATAGCATTGGTAACCTTTATAGCATAGTCTCCCTCTTCACCTGTCGCCATATATCTGCCAGTCTCTATCTCTTCTCCAGTGGCAACTTTTCTCCACGAATATGTAGTATACTCTCCGCCGTCAAACACATGTACTCCTTTCGGACATATCAATACATCTTCTCCTAAGTATACCTTCAACTCTTCTGGCTCAGTAATCTCATAAGACGCAACATGCTCACATCCATGCGCATCTTTGACTACCACCGTGTACTCCCCAGCTTTTATGCTGTCTAGATAGTTAGTAGTCTCCCCAGTGTTCCACAAATATGAGTAGCCCCCCACTCCTCCAATGGTAGCAGTCTCTATTCGCCCATCACTATATCCATAGCATAGTGCATTGCGAAGTCCCACTAATCGGTTCGATACTGAATCTGGCTCTTCTATCGTGAATTCAGATGTAGTATGGCAGTTGTTATCATCTCTTATCTCTACCTCGTACCTGCCTGCTGGCAATGTATTTACCTTCATCACTCCGCTCTGTCCTTGTGGCCACATCAACTTGAATGGGGATGCTGGTATACCAATTATTATATCAGTCGAATCTACAAATGCCGTGCCATCAGAAGAATTCTTACACAGGGCATCAATAGTCTGCACTCCATCTTGCTTTATACTAGGGTTATGCGACTCTGCTATGCGTACATCTTCTGTCTTGGCATAACAATCATGAGAGTCCCTTATCTCTACTCTATAGAGACCATTTTGTAACAGACCTTCGGCTTGCGTGAGCGTCAGACCTATATTCTTGTTCTTCGTATATACCTCTCCATTCTCCGCCCATTCATATTTGTATGGAAGCGAACCGCCTTTCATCCGTATCGATATCTTGCCGTTGTCTAGTTCACATGTCGTATGTACTACATCCATCAACGCCACCTCTAGTGAATCAGGTTCAGGGATATAGAATTCTATGGTGTCAGGTGTCTCACACCTGTTGTAATCCGTAAACGTGGCTGTATAGTGCCCCGATAAAAGATTGTCCCATCCTACCTGATCTCGCATGTCATAGGCTATCCCGTCTTTCAACATCAATGTCTTATATCCTGGTGTGCCTCCTGTAACATCAAATAGTATCTTGCCATTACTGTCGCCTTTGCACTTCACACTGTCTATCGCCGCTACCGTCGCTCTCAACTCGTCTGGCTCTGTCAACCTCACAAATATACTGTCTACTACACCATATTTGTCTATTACATAAAACTTACGCCTGCCAGCTGGAAGTTCTGTAAATATATTCGAGTTCTTATATACTCCTTCTTTAGCATCGGCATACTGGTAGCCCGGCCAACCTCCCTCCGCCATTATCTTTGCTTCCGCACTTTTCTCATTGTAGCAGTTCGCTCGCTTGTCTGTCGAGGTTACCTTTATTGGTGCAGGCTCTTTTATCTCATAATTCTCTAATGTCAAGACATTTTCAGTACTGTCAGTTATTGATAGTGTATATATACCTGCTTGCAGATTGTCTATCTGTAACCTTCCTGCCGTCTCCATCTCGTCCCCTACATTATCTCCTACTTCCGTGGAAATTCTTACTGTATACGGTGCAATACCCCCTGTTACATCCACGTTTATCACTCCATCACTGTATTTCGGCCTGCTTACATGCCTCAATATCACTACATCGGCATCCATCTTTTCATATGACTCAATATGAAAATCAGCCAATACCTTGCACCCGTTTGCTAATATCCCCTCTACCGAATAGTCTCCTCCTGCTAAATCGTCAATAATATAACTGCTGCCGTCTTTCTTCACGTCTTTCAACTCTTTCTTCTCCTCGCCTATATATATGTATAGTCTCTCTACCGTTATTTCGTCTTCTTCACAGCGTAGCTTTACCAATCCATCTTTTTTCTCAAATGCCGTCTCCCTATGTACTTCTTCTACTATAAACCTACGGTCTCCCTCTAACAGCAGTGAGTGTGTCTTCTCTCTTGTACACCCATTGGCATCTGTCACAGTTAAATGGTATATGCCATTCTTGTCTGTCGCAAAAGAGCTCTCCGTCCCCATCTCATTGCTGCCCGACATGTACTCCCATTTATACATATATGGCGCTGCCCCGTGGTCAACTACTGCCGACATAACTCCCTTGTTGACCTCATATCTGTCTTCTATGCTCACTGTCATTTTGTTGTCTGGCACCTCAAATGTCAACTCCGACTCACATTCGTTCTTGTCTACTATCGTCATCACATAGCCACCAGCCTTATTGCTGCTCAGATTTTCAAACCTTATCTCCCTCTCCTCAACATCATATTCTTGTCCGCCAAAGAATAATTTGCATTGTGGATCTTCATCTTCAAATTCTATTTTTATAACACCTGTGTTCTCTTCGCATACCTCTGGAGTTATATCATATGTATATGAAATCGGCTCTGGCGACGATATCACCAATACAGTATCCAACGTCACACCCATATCATCGGTCACATGCAACTCATATTTGCCTGCATACAGCCCCTCATAGGTAACTGTCTTACCTACAGTGCTTCTCGTCTCATGTTCACCTACCAAATCTATCTTGTAGTCACTCCACCCTCCTTCTACAGCAACCGTCGCACTGCCTACTCGGGAACGGCACAACGCAGCTGTAGTATTTATCTCTACCTTAAGCGGAGTCAATGGCGCAACTAATTCTACATCAACACTATTACTTGGACAGTTCTTGTTGTCTGTCGCTATAACAGTATACTTTTGGGCCGACAAATTACCTATACTATTGTACGTGCTTGTAGGTACCTGAGTAGTATTGGCTTCTACTATGACATATTTATACCCATAGTTACCCCCATCTACGCGTACCTTTATCTCACCATCATCTCCTCCATAGCTCTTTATCTTTCCCTTTTCTGTACCATCTTCCCCATAATACTTGTACTTAGGTTCTACAGCCAACTGTATTCCATCCGGCTCTTTTACTTCTATCGAATATTCGCCACTCTCACATTCATTATTGTCTTTCAACAATATTTTGTATGTTCCCGCTTTCAAATCATGTATCGACTCAGAATATGGAATCCACCCCTTTTCATCAGACTTTTCCAACTCGGCATCCTTTTCTCCCTCCGCTGCATCTTCCTTCCCTACCTTCCAATACTTCATCTCCGTCACAGATACAGCATTACCATTTAGAGACCCATTAGTCTTCACCTCAATCCCCTTTATCACACCATCACTCAACCCATAACATGATACTGAGTCTGTCTGCGCACTCAGGACAGATGGGTTGGTATATTTTTTAAGAGTTATATCTTTAGTATATTTACAAAAATTCCCATCTATCACATAAATATAGTATGTGCCAAAAGGTAGACCACATTTCTCATACCCTTCTTTGCTTGCCAATCCTTGATATGTATCTTCTGTAACATTACTGCTTTTTAGTATGTCATCTATCTTTTGGTCTGATATTTCGTATATGTAACCAATTGATTTGCCATCTTCATCTAGTCGATTGGAACCTCCCGATGCCTTAATCTGGATCTCGCCATTTCTTCCATCGATGCAATACGGATCTAAATGATTTTCAACAACCGATATTGGCGTAGGTTTCTTTACGGCAAATCTCCCTATATTCTCCTGCGGACATCCATTCTTTACATCTTTTAAATACAAAACATATTCACCTTCATTTACCACATCTATAGCCGCTTTACTATTACATGTTTCTAATTCCCCAATACTCTCTTTCCCATCGGCTTTTTTCAACCAATACTGCAACTGCGTATCATTCCTTCCACCTGCTATATTATTTATCTCAATGGTAGCATAGTCACTATAACTACATTGGAAAGAAACTATTTCATCAACAGATGCACTTATCTTTTCCACTGTTGGGATATCTTCTGTATACGATCTAGCAGTGGAATACTTTATTAACAATGAAGAAGTAGATTTAATTCTCTCATCGGTACCGCTAGTTTCCTTGATAACATATGAAACACTTCCTGATTCTGTTCCCCCCAAAAAATCATCATATTCATGTCCATTATGGATTATTTTTACTTTATCATTTGTAGCATTTATCTTATACTGTGCCACGTCACCGGGGCAATTATGTGGCTTAGGAATATAAAATGAATGATTATTGGCAGTAAAAACATCTTTGACCTTTATTTCAGACAAAACCCATCGTTGCTCTGACTTTTCGCCATAGACATATTCTATCTTATGCACTAAATTTTCGTTAAGTTCTTTAAAATTCAAACCTTTGTTTCCATCAACAACAAAATAAGGTGTTATTTCCTGAACTGTTGTCGTACACTCTCCTGCGTTACTAATTTTTATTTCGCATCTACTCCCTTCTTTTTGGTCCTTGTCATATATTATTTCAACTTCAGCTTTGCAATAAGGTTCATTGATTGTTTCCTGTTTCGAAAGACTACATCCGTCCCATCTTGCATCAATTCTGTATTGTCCAGCAGGTTTCTGCAACTGTGAATAATAATTTGAAAATGGTTGATTATTGCATGTCCACGACACATTATCAGGTATATTTTCTCCAGAAATTGCAATAGTTCCATTCCCTCCTATAGTATATGCATCATTTTTTATAATATTATACGAGAATATTTTACTCCCTATAGAATATGATTCGCTTTCCAATTCACACGTACGACCTTTCCCATCTTCAATTTCAACTCTTACACTATAATTAGACCCCACATCAAGGCCATCGAATCTTATTGTATTATCTTTTGTCTTTATAGATTTCCCCCTTACACTATTATTATACAATACGTATGTTTTCTCTATATTTGAATTATTATTAAAATTGACAACGATTTTACCATTCGATTGACTATCACATGTAACATCATGCGGAATAACACTCGTTATACCATTGAATGTATTACTATTCTTGAAGGGTGATGGATATGAATATAAAATACCAAAATCATCCATTACTACAATGTCATTAATACCGATATTAGGCAAAATGACTGGCCCCTCTTCTATTGTAATAACTTGTTGCTGAGATACCATATAATATAATGGCATGTTCCCCTTGTTGTCATTATTAATTTGAACTGTGACCGTTCCGTCATTAGAACAGACGCTACTAGGATTTGTATTAGGGACAAATGAAAGACTCGGCTTTATAGGCTGTTTAACATTGACTGAAATATCAGTATTTTCAGTTCCTGTCTCATAAGCAGGACAGCCATCGTTGTCGTTGATGCTGATAATATAGTCTGTATTCGCTTTAATATCGTCGATTCTATAACCATGCTTAGTTAGCAAATAGTTCTGGAAAGAACTTTCCTTGTACTCTTCTAATAACTTATCATAATTATCCTTGTTTCGCAAATATAATTCCCTATAGTGATACTTATCATCGTTGTTGAGAATCATTTTTTTGTAGATATTCCCATTCTTATCTTTGTAATAAACATAATCTCCAGAAACACTAAGTAAAGTATTTACAGATTCGGCATCACCCAACTTCTTCCCATTGCAATATAACATCCCATTACACACGTATGCACATTTGTCTCCTTTATATGACATAACATATTTTGCCGTATTACTAAAATCTTTCAACTCGAAACTAAACAGACTATAGCAATTAACTAGGTAATAGCCATTGTCTTTTTTTGCCAATACGTATTGTTCTGCTTTATCAAAATAAACAAATTGTCCTTTATCTTCTATTGTCAAGCCAGAGTAAAACGAATCATCTAGAGTAAATACATAGTGAGAAGATGATGTGTAATTTTGGTTGATGTAAGGATTGTCCGTATAGTATGTTGTTTTAGAATCTTCTATTTTATCTATAACAATACTAATAGATGATTCATTATAATACTTTTTCACTCTAGTCTTAATATAACTCCAAGCATCATCAGTAACATTATTAATAGTGATATACGAAATGCCGTTATTCTCCCTTTGGCCATTTTTATTTTTAATATTTGACATTGTAAAACGATATAATTTTACTTTATTACCGTTTCGTGTCACAAGTATTAATGGATAATTACTAACATCCGTCCAGGGGTTGTCACACGAATTATCCTTGACACAGTCATTAACTTTTTGTGGAAATATGAGTTCATTAAAATAATTAATGAAGTGAGCCTCTAAAAACATTTTCCACTTTGCAAGTCCTTCAAAATATGAATTGTCTTTATCTTTAAAATATTCATCACGCGACTCTTCGTCACTTACTTTATTTTTGCTTTTGTAAATTTGTACTTGTTTAGCAACATTGTTGTCTGTCCATCTTACAGTATATGGTATTCTATGGTACAAATCCTCTTTCTCCATAAGTAATATAGCGTATGGATTGTTTTCAGTCTCCAAATGGTATTTAGGCTCATCTATTGGGTATATCGTGCTAGATTGTTTAAAACGCAGCGGCTCCGGTTTTTCGGGAACTTTAAACGATTGTGTGTATGGATGAAGAAACTTTACATTTTCTTGATACTCTTCTGTTATTTCGCTAATAGGTACACCTGCACGAATTGAAATTTCTTTATCCGTTTTGGGGGTAGTTTCATAATAACTAAAACTTATTGAATTTCCATTATAGCTCCAATTGTAAATTGGCAGGTCTCCTGCTGATATTTTCAGTTCATTGTTTTTTAAAGCTTTAATAGTTATAGGATCAACATCATTTAGCACTAGCGACAGATTGCCACATGAACTTAAATACAATGACGATTCTTCAATCTTAAATTCAGCATGATCTTGAAAGAAATTTTTGCATACAGTTTTACTTTGTACTTTAGTTCCGTCCAATAACCTTTTCTCTATCAAAAACCAAACACGTCGCCCAAGGTTATCATAATAATCAGAATTAACAGAAGAATACTCTCCAACTATATCAGAATAACTAATGGAAATTTGACCACCAGAAGTAAATTCTCCATTATACGATTTTACCGGGAGCCAAGAGTCAATGCCATTTAATGAATATTTCAGCTCTATATCATCATTCTCTTTGTAAAACTCATTCAGGTGAAAAACTAAATTTTGATTTGTAGTTACAAAGTTTTCAGCTTGATTCCCTATACTTTTTTCACCGACTACTTCTGTTGCATCTATCTCTATAGGATTGTCAATAGTAATAACAGGACGAAACTCATATCCCTCTTTATGAAATGGATTACAATAGTCAGAGCCACTCTTCTTTAGATAATTTTTCCCTATTTTTAATCTTTTGTCATCACCAATTATGTCTGACGAACCAATGGTTATCTTATTTTCACCGTCAAAATGACCGATTGTCGCAATAATCTTTATGGTCATCTTGTTTATGTCTTTGACATTTATAATACATTCGTTACCATATTGTATATTGCATGCCTCAACATCATCTATCTTTACCTGCCAACTTTTCAACACTGGCTTATAATTATCTCCTACATTGCAATTGTTATAGCTTGAAAAATTAGGGGCTACTTTAATAGCATAGTAAGATTCACTTTCAGTTTCTTGGGCATTTACTCTTATGGACAATGCAAGAATCAACAATATGGCAACAAATGTCAGCTTCATATTACTCTATTTCTTTAACACCACGAATGGAACAACGCTCACCCATATCAACACCATGCGTATATGTTATAATACCATCATTTCCTGTCCAAATACCTACAACAATAAGAGACGTATCATAGGTGTAATAGAATGCAGCAGAATTCACAGAATAATTGATGCCGTTGTTGCTAATCATACCAAATGGCTTCGCATTAAACTGTGAACCTTCACCAATGATTTCACTACCATCTTCTGTATTATACCAACCATACTGACTTCGTAATCTAGCACCAACACCCTGATCCTTATAATGCTCTGTATTATATATCAATTGGTTATATCTATCTATATATTCTTCTTTGCTTTCATAATTTAATGCGTTAACTATAGACGAAATATAGGGCACTTTATCATCAAGTGGCTGTGCTCCATAATAAGACAACAAGTCATCCCAATCTTCTTTTTTTGACAGCTTGTAACCTTCTGGAAGAATTTTGTTAATTGACGCTAGATGAGAACATGTTGTAAATATTGGATACAAATAGCCTTTTTGTCCAGATTTTAGAACAGACTCTTCGGAATAGGGCGTTGGAGGTTCATGATATTCTTTTGGATTGTAGTAATAATATATACTATTAGAGTTGTAATATTCATAAGCTTTCTTATATCTCAAATCGTCGACCATCCAAGTTTTATTGCCAATCTTTTTTACTCGATAAACATTATATTGTGCATCTCTGACTTGCTTTGATTTATCAAGGAATATTTCTTTAGTAGTCTGAACTGCTTCACATACCTTATCCCCGACTTGCAGATCTGCAGATACCTTTACGGTATATAATATTGGTTCATAATAAAGGCCATTCTTGTCATCCCAATCTTGCCAAAAAGCATCATAGTTTTCCTGATTAACCGTATATTCTGTCTGACTCTTAGGAAGTTCAATATTTAAATTAACTGTATTGAAACCAGTAGTGTCTGCAATAACGGACAATCTGAGATTTGTATATTCACTATCAATTTTATCACTCCATTTAATAATCATTGCAGATTCGCCTTCGCCATTGTCTGTCGACAACCCGAAATCGACATCTGGGACACAATAAAAAGTCCTTATAGGCGACTCAGTATAGCTATGACCTGTTGATACTTTCACATACCAAAAATATTGTGTATATGGAGTTAATTCTACTTTACCAGACACTCGCTCCATATCATCAACTGATTTACCCAAATAATAATGGTAATATATATCCAAACTTTGATCTTCAACTATGCTTCCCGATGCTGAAAGACTAATTATAGTATCTCTTACTACTACTCCGTCTTCAAGACTAAATGTTGTAGGAATGGAAGGAACGTTACTTGGTCCCTCGTCTTTGCACGAGTAAAAATTGACCGCCATAACAATGCTTGCTAAAGCATAAAGTAATTTCTTTAGTTTCATATCTTTTTATTTTTGTTTGATTTCTGCGTTAAGTTTATATGTTGAAGTTACACCCTTGCCAGGTAAAACATATTTGAATATTACAGGATATTGACCGTATACCAAATTGGGTATCTGGTCGTATGATAGTAGCTTGTCTATACTCCCCGAAGATGTATTCCCCTTACTTATATGATTCGCCAATTTTTTGCATATATCATCGAAATCTTCATTAACAAACGTCATTGAGCAATCAATCAAAATGCTACTATTATAAACAGAATATAACGATCCTGTTCTTAAGCTGCTATCCTTAAGTTTATGATCTGTATTCTGAATATCAAAGTCTAGCACTTCTCTAGTTTTATATCGATTCAAATAATCACCTACAATCGTCACTATATCGGTATTTTTATACATCAATGGATTTAACCTATAGACAAACCAACTATTATTGTCATGATCAGGAAACATCTGAATCAAACTCTTACTCAGATCATCTTTCCGATACTCATAACTGTCAAAAGATTCGACAATGTTGTTGTTATCAACAATATCTGTCAGCAGTTTAAATATAGGTCCACAAACTTGCCCTGCTCTAATTTCTCCCACACTCATCCTCCCCATCTTCTCCACAAACGTCTCATACGAACTAGTCCTAAAATCAATCGAATAAATCTCCGTCTGTTCTAATTCTTCCAGATTTCCATGCGCCTCATGCTTCGTCTCCGTTATATCTCCTCCTTTTATTTCTTCGGCTATCTTGCTAACTTTGTCTTGAATATTGGCATCCTTCTCTACAATCTTCCTTGGCACATTGACTAGCGCCATATTGTAGATCTTGTTCTTTTCTAAATTGACACCCCCTATAGGTATGTCTATCTCAAACGCTACATCTTTAATGTCACTTACATTTCTATACTTAAATGGCACTTTTATCTGATCTCCTTCTAATGTCGTAAACTGTACCTCCTGATCAAACCCTTCATGATTCTTACTTTCAAATAGATACCCATAATCCTTCGAAACCAAAACATACGCCTCTCCATACTCCTTTGTCAAAAAGTTGTACTGACGATTGGCAGGATACGCATACTTAATATGTTTAGCCTCAATATGGTCTGGCCGTTCTCCCGACGTGAACGTAATCGTCTTGTCTTCATAATACGGCTTGCCATCTTCCCCCATCACCGATACCCACTTTTTGCCATCCCATCGCTCAAATGTTACTTTTGCATATATACTATACTCTGTCTTGCTCTCTAGCGGCTTTTCTGTATCATACGTCCATACTCGCTTGTCTTCACTGCTCGTGACAGTAAACTGAATGATTTTTCCTCCCTTTTCTTTTACTGTAAAATCCGAAATCCCTACCTTGTACGTCTCTCTCTTGCCATTCTCTTCCTCAATGGTCATTTGCTCATTCGCAGGTATGTTGAGTACCAACTGTGGCGAAACAAATACATTCACATCACTGGTTCTGTCCGCTGGCGTAAGTTGCGATATCACATCTTCTCCAAATGGAGAACCTCCAATTATTTTACACTTGTCTCCAATCTCAAAATCAAAGTTGCAATGTCCCTTGATAAGCCCTCCTAATAACTTGAAACTTCCTCCTACAGCTCCAGTGAAATACATTGGATTTGGTCCCGCTCCCTTTAGAAACGCTGCCATGTCTCCATTGATTATGTCAAATTTGCGCTCTTTCTTGAATAACTTTACTCTCATACCAATGGCTGCATGAACCCATGCCCATGCCTGTGCTTCTGCATACCACCCATTTACTCCTATAGAACCCGACATGCCTTCACAATGTGCCAAATTGGGCATCTTCTTCAGTAGCATTTCGGTTCCCATCCCTATACCCAACTGCGCATAAAAAGGTATGAGCTTTGCATCAAGGTCTAATTTCAAATCTGCGCCAAACGCTAAACCTTTACCAGCCCCTAATAATCCTGCATCTGTTCTGTTCTCAAGCTTACTTACTTGGCTCGGTGATAGTTGGCTCCTGACTTGTTCTGGCAATGGCGAAAGTCCTTTTATTCCATCGCCTACCATAAAATAGCCTTGCGCTGTCGCTAATTTTACAGATCCAAGCTTGAGATCCAATCCCACTTTTTCTTCCGAAGTCCCTACATAGGTATACCACTTGTCTTTCGAAAAATAGGCAGATGCCCTTCCTACACTATTGTCGGGCCCCGAGCCTGTCAAAACACCTGCTACATCTAGATACGCCTTCATGTCAGCCGTAAATACATCATTGTCTAAATCGTACTTCATGCCCAACATGGCCGTAAGCGCTTCTTTACTAGCTGGCTTCGTGTCTAGGTATCTCTCGTCATATTGTATTATATCCCCACTCTTGGTCTTGGCACCGGCCAACATCCCCTTCATTCCATCTATTATCGACGATTGCTGCTCTCTTCCAAGCATCTTCGCCAGACCTCGCAACTGTATGAATTTCAATCCCCACGTATTGCTGAATTGCATCTCAAAATTCACATCAGCATCAAATAACGTAGGCGATCCTGTCAGACAAAACTTTGTCCTAGCCAAAAAGCCCATGCCAATATTCTTGTCAGGGACATAGTTTATTCCCGATAATGTCTCGCCAAATGAACTGCTGGGATTGCCCATGTTCTGCTGCATATGATTATACATTCCTCCTCCAAAACCATAAAAACTCAAGGCTGGCGGAACTTGTATACCCGCAGCTGGCGTCGTCATGTACAACATGTCCGTAAGAAAATATTTGTACCCGTCTTTGCGTCCAAACACCCCTACTGCAGCAATCTCAAATTTTTTTATAAGATTAAACTTGATATCTCCTCTGAACCCTTTGCCATATATTTCATCCCCATCAGCAAAAACAACTGTACCATCAACCGAAAATACTTCCGAATTGCTGGAAATGTGAACTTTGTCTACATCTACTTTCTTGAATCTCCACGTCCTGTCGTCTCCATATAGATTAATCCCAGTTCTGCTATTAAATATTTCATGAATATCTAACGCAGCATCAACATGAATCCCTTGCCCATCTCCATTCTTGAAACTGCTTATCTTTGATAACGTCAACTTAAACCCAGCCATGCTCGGTGTCTCCATTTCCCCATTTAGAGAAACCGTGCCAAGGTCAAACTTTTCGCGACTTATTATCATATTCTCAAAACGCAGACTTGGCAACTTCAACTTACTGTTTATCGTGTCTTTGCTTATCGGAGCGTCTACACTCAATATTCCATTGGCATTAATAGTCGGATATATACCGTCAGAACCCAGACTTAACGATACTCGCGTGGTATTATCTAATGATAGTTTCGCACACAACATAGGAAAGTCTAACGTCTTTCCTAAACTCGACATCAAAACAAATTTCCTTCGCTCTATATCATAATTCGCCGAATAGTCCAACATCGAACTCTTGCCTAAGGGCGGAATGTTGACCTTTCCTCTAAACCCAACTTGCGAAATTATACCCTTATGTATCTCAAGTAGAAAATCATTGACACTTATAGCCCACGATTGCGGATCTATACTGCCATCACTTATTACCTCCCTCGCCTCGGCACTGCCCGAAAAACCATTGCCGTCTATCAATACATTTTCAAGCTGTAGTGTCGTTCGCTCCTTCCTGCCATTATCTTCTCTCGACATATGCTCGGGAAGCGTAACACTCGCCCGCGCTATGGCTAACCCTTGCCAGTTGTTGCGACTCATCTCTGCATCTGCCCCTCCAAAATAGTTGCTCGGGAAATTAGCCGATACTGGCGTACTATGTATACTGTGGTCAAGCGTAATGTTGCTAATGTTAAAAACAAAGCCTTCTAACCCCTTTATCGCAAACTTCTCTTCTATATTCAACGCCACTGTAAAATCATCTAGATTCGAAAACTTCACCTTCGTCGCAAACGTAAGCGCCCCTAAATCTTCGTTTCCAGTACGCGTCACATATATATTCGCACTGTCTAATACAAATGCTATGCTAGCATCAACCTCTTGAAAACCATTACAACCAAAATGCAACAAACTGCCTTCCCTAAAAATCAACGAACTGCCATGGCCTAACTTCTTTTTCTTAGGTGCAATAAGTTCCAACTTACCATGCGTCCCCACTCCATTTTCTCCCTCTATCATCGCAATACCTTCAAATGCTATAACATCGTTATTCCCCATAGGGATAACACATACTGCCTTGATATATAGCCTCTGCTCTTCATCATTATACATCTCTTCTATGCATATCGTATAATCTTTAGATTTTAGACCTACTGGAAGAGGAATACTATTGTCCCTGACTATCTCTACTAGTGAACTTATATAGCTTTTCGTCTGTTCAACCTTCTCTAACAAAGCTAAGGCATTCCCCATACGCTTCTCCTGCTCCGGTGTCATGTCAAGAGAGGCTACAACATTCTGCGTAATTCCCGCTGAAACAGTAGCGTCAGAAGACTGCGCCCGCAAAAAAATCGCAGACGTCAATATGACAAACAATATACAGGAGACAATCCTAAACATCTACCTAATGTGCTGACTATGTGAAGAAAGCGTCGTAAAATTAACAAAATAATACAATACAGCAATATTGTTTACCTTTTTTTGCAATATTTTCTCAATACAATAATCCATCCTAAATAAAGGTACCCATAATCAATCCACCCTTTACCCGGTCTTGAATTATAAATGCTATGATACATTCTCTATTTAGCATAATCTTAAATTGTACGATTTTTAGGGAAGCATACATAGGCCACATACGAATTTTCCACTAGCACAAACGCTGTAGTTAGGATTATGCGTAACAGCAATATGTGAATGGTATGTTTCAAAATAATATTTTACTTAAACGGATTAAAATTTTTATCACCAAAGACTTGCTCGCGTTTCTCGTCGGTAGCAAAGATTAAGAGATACATGTAGCGCAAAAGCAATATGGCGCAGATTGCGCCTATCGTTGCAAATATAGCAAAGGGCATCGGACCTTGATGGTAATTTTTCTCAACAAATGAAGACTGACGAATATATGTAAAACTACTATCAACAAGTTCCAATGACCTTATATAGTCATTTTCTTGCCAATAATTAATTTTTGCATATTTGTTATTTAGTAACCTTTGCCACGTTTTTTCATCTTTCATCTTTCCATCAATTTCTCTTATTTTTATTGTCTTAACACTACCATCATTTAATTGTATTTTAATACGATAATAAATATCAACACCCTTTGCTCCTCTTACATGATTATAGTATTGTCTATCTTCATAAAATTCTTTAATTAAAGCTGTTGTACTTATTGGCGTTAAGTGATATGGTTGATACATATGAGATAAAACACCACTAACTAAAAACAAAATGAAAATATACTTACGTCTAACCCTGCATAAAACCTTATCAATAAACAACATTTTCATCATTCATAATAATTTGTAACTCGGCAATTAATTGCTTGATTTTTTCTTTTTCATTATCAGAAATATCTTTTTTATCTGATTGGTATGTTGAAATTAAATTTAATCCGTTAATAACAGAACTAATTACATCACGACTTAGCAAATCATTTACAACCGATTTTTGTGTTGTAACTGCTTGATAAGATTCATAAATAACTTTCCACTTTGATCTAAATATTTCATAATTGAAAGAATCACTTTCTTTACTCTCCAAATACTCTTTCATATCATCCATATCGATAATCTTATCAACACTCGACAGTGAAAAATCAGTCAATTGCACAAAGTCGGCAACGGTAAGGACTTTGATGCCGCCTTGCAGTACTTTTATGGTCTTAATCGCTGCTACACAATAGAGTGCATTATCAAGTATATCTACCTTGAACTCAGAAAGTTTTGTATTGAGCATATAGGCATGGAAGAACACGGGCATATTTACCGTCGTGCCTGCTTGAAACCCAAGCACATCGGTTTCAAAATGAACTGCAATTATGTCGGACGGCAATAGCTGCGTGCGTCCTTGCGTTTGCAACAGCCATCGTTCTACTTTTGGAATGTATCTATATGTCTGACACCAAACATTATATTTACCATCGATTAGTGGCACGTCATCGCCCTTCAGTTCCGACTGCCATTCTCTAAAATAGCAATTTGGGCTAATGCTAATATTACCAACTGATATTGGCTGTATGTAACCTCGCTCTAAATCAGCACCATACGCTTTAACATAAAGGTCAACCATCACTTTAATGAACTCAGAATAATTGGCTTGTCCATTAAAGTTATCGATTGCATGCGACAATGTTTCGTACAATTCTGATTTGTTTTTGAAAAGATATTCTAATGCTTTACGGGCATCATATTCGTTTGCAAGCGACACCCGTAACAAATTGATTATCATATCTTCATAATTCTCACCAACTATAAATTTTTCACTCAATGCGGTAATGAGCGCATTTCGCTCATTGATATTGAGCGATTCGTAAACGCAATATGAGTTATTGTACAATGCGTCAATGGCTTCTGAGGTTTTGCCTTGTTGAATCAAATTACTAATTATCTCACGTTGTGCGTCAAAATTATTATTATTCAAGTATTTTTCAAAATTCAAATCATCTATCTCATTTACAAGGAAATAAAACTCACCAAAGTCGTATTTTACTTTCGTATTGTTATATGTTGTTTTGGTGTATGGCAATTTGATTTCGTAGGTTTGGTATCGTTTATGTGTGTCGCCGAAATAGCACTCTGCGTAACAATTAGTTAATGAATGTTTCGCATTCACATACGTGTAAGGCGAATTCATAACAACCATCGTGCGTTTTGTTGCTATGCAACAACGCAATTTTTCAATAATTTCAGTTATAAGTTCCGTCTTGTCGATTTTTATCTCACTCTCCCCCTCATCATCCAAGAACCCCAACACATTCCTATGCTTCTCATGGCTCCACTGCCACTGCTTGTGGTTCAAGACTATGCCACCGTTGTAGTCCATCAGGTTGTCAGTCTTTACCGTGGTGTGGAACGACTCACTATCCTCAGAGAAGGTATGATGCAGCACGTTCACACCGTGGCCCAACTCATGAGCTATGGTTCTAACATTATCATACTGATTGTAAATAAAGCCGTAATGTCTGCCTGCTGGCATGTAGCCACTTACCGCTTCTCTGGAAACCATTCCCGCCGTGTCTAGTCGGTCGTAACAGTCTACAAAGAATAGGTAATAATCATTCTCATCCACTCCCTCCGGTAATGCCCGGATAGCCGACTTCTGGTCTTCATTGTAGTTCTGGAACGTACCCTTGCCTCCATGCACAAACTTCTCTCCATCAGCGTAGCTGATACTTACCGGTTCTAGCTCGTCAAACGTGTATCTGACTACTGCCTGCTGCCATATCTCATTGACCCCCTTTTCTATCTTGCTTTGGTCTAGCACCCGTTTGTCTTGACCATCTTTCTTTATGCGAACCAGATGTACCTTAGCCTCCTTCGGGTCATAAGCCCTCACATCTAGCTTGCCTACAACCACAGTGTCTTCATACGCATATATAGCCTGCTGGTCTGACGTGCCGGCGTTGAAGGTCAGTGTATTGTTCTCTTTGTCGGCTATCAATGGCACGCCACGCTCGTTCTTGAAGGTCAGGCCTTTTGTACGGCTTGCCTTTATCTTGACTTCTTCTCTCTTCTCTATGCCAAGGTAGGCAGGGCGGTAGTCGTTGTGTTCGGTGATTGTCGGATACTGGTCCTTGTCATAACTATTCTCTCGCCACTTGTCAAATCCATATTCTTCTCCATCTATCTTCTCAAAGGTTACATTGCCTGATGTTGCCATCATGCTGTCTTTTTCAGCGTTGTACTGTTTAAGCAGCAAACTACTCCCTCCACAACTCTTATACTCTTCCACTCCCATCACATCACCGTCCTTATCTATCACCAGCTCATGACCTTTCTCGTCCTTCACCAATACTCGCCTTTCACCGTTTATCATCGAGGTTATCTCTTCTCTCTCGCCGACACCCGTCACCGCATAGTATCTGTTGCCTTCTCTTTCTATAGTCTCAAAGGTCACTCCATGGTCTATCTTCACAGTGTCCTTGATACTGCTGTTGTACGTCGCCCCGGCTATGTTCAGCGCCAACTCGTCTGCCCAGGCTACCATTGCTTCCGGGTCGACTACCAGCTTGTCCGACTTGACGGATCTCCACGTAAAGGCTCCCAGCATAACCCCGTCAGTATTCACCTTCAGGTGGTCATACTCCCCTAGTATCTTCACTCCCCATATGCTGAGCTTCGCGTACGACAATCCCCTGAACGTGCCGTCTTCATTCTTCACTGCTGTATGTATGATGTACTTCGTCGTCCCTCTCTCGTTCTCCAGCGTGTCGCCTTTCGCCAGCGTCTCCCTCAACTCAAAGTTGGTTATCTTCCTTCGCTCTGCAAATTCTCCGCACTCGTATGGCTTGCCGTTCTCGTCGGTCAGTGGCTTGAAGGCTTCTGGTACCTTGAAGTCTGCCCACTCGCTCCACTCGCTCTCTACGTTGTTCTTGCATATGCCTTGTACCCTCACATGCCACGTGTTGCCGTGGTCTCCGCCCATCTTGGCCGTGTAGTTCATGCCGCCCCACAACGTCTCCCTGTAGGTGCCTCCGTCGTCATATATCTCCACATTGTATCCGCCTACGTGTCGAAGGTCCATTTCCCACTTGCCTCTGCCATAGATGTCTTCTTGCTCTATCGTCACTCCGCATACCTCGGGACACTTGTCCAGATACTGGAAGGTCCTTACATCCGATTCGCCCTTGTTCTCTATCGTTACCATACCCGCAGGGTCATAGGCTGTCACCCTCCAGCAGTAGCGCATGCCTGCCTCCAGTGCCAGCGCTGCCTGAGGTATAGATACCGTCGTACCGGCTGTCTCTGTCGTATATATAGGTGGCACCGCCGCCACTACCGCCTGCGCTGGTACCCCCTCCACACGCCTCTCCCACAGCTCTAGTCGGTACATGAGCGCATCCGTGCCGCCCGTGTGCTTCGATGGCTGCCAACTGAAGGTCAGCGGAAGCGAGATATTGCTCGGCTCATGCGCATTCTCCCTTGGATATACCAGCTCAGGTGGCTGATACGTGGTTATCCACGCAGTGACTGTGCCTACATTGGATATGGTCTTGTTGGTATAGTAGTGCCTAACACTTACCGAAAACTTCCATAGCCCCGCAGGAAGGTGTCCGCTCTTGAGGTAGGCCGACTTGCTTAGTCCCTTGAAACTGAGATTGTCTAGACGCAGACTCTGAGCCAGATCATCTCCTGTCAGTACCATCGCTTCGCCTCCTCCCACAAATAGAGGAGAAACGGCTTGCGTAGCCAGACTCTCTATCGTTATGCCGGCACTCTCCATCTTGATGTGAAGCTTCACAGGCATCTCACTGACCGTCAGGTCATTAACCAGAAGATTCACCATCAGACGCGTCGACCCACTCTCCGCCATCGCCGACAACGACGTCGTATACGGCGGTGTAAGTATCGTAGTGACACTCACCGGCATGCGCTGGGCATAAACCGTCATGCCCAGTATCCAAAAGACTATTATGTATAATATTTTTTTCAATACCTATCCGCAAATCTAATCATATCTCCCCAAAAACAAAAAACTGCGAGCAACAAGGTACTTCCCTTATATCTCACACTGCCTAGAAATACCCCACAAACTCATTTATCTCCTTCTCCCAAAAACTATGCTATATGCGCCGTCAAAAACGTCGCATTACCAAATATATATAGCACATTCTCTGATGCAGGTACCAATAGCGTCTCTCCTTGCCTTACCTTCACACCGTTGACATTGGCTTCACCCCATAAACAGACCACTACCACAAACGAATCACAGTTAAAGTCTATCTGCTGCGCTACTTGTACCACCACCCTGTGTACCACAAAATATGGACAGTTTATCAATTGCGACGTGGGCTGCGTACTGTCATAACTGGTCCTGTACTCAGGCCATACTTGATAGTCTATCGCATCCTTGGCCATCTCGGTGTGCAACTCCCTGGGATTGCCATGCGCATCTTTCCTTCCAAAGTCATATACCCTGTATGTTATATCGCTGGTCTGCTGTATCTCAGCCAAAAAACACCCCGCCCCTATGGCATGCAATCTACCCGCAGGTAGGAAAAATAGGTCGCCTTGATGCGCCTCATGCGTGGCTATCACGTCTGCCATGGGATTGCTGCCTTCCGACTCGGAATTGACCATCCGCTCATAGTCCCCAGGCGTTATCTGCTTCCGTAAACCAGCATATATCTTGGCGCCTACATCACTCTTGATAATATACCACATCTCTGTCTTGCCCGCACACCCATGACGCTCCTGGGCCAACTTATCGTCGGGGTGTACCTGCACACTGAGGTCTTGCCTCGAATCTATAAACTTGACTAATAACGGAAATTTGTTGCCAAAGCGCTTGTATACTTTGTTGCCCATTAGCAACCCTTTGTACTTGTCTATCAACTCAGTAAGCGATAACCCTAAGTCTACATCGTCTATCAAACCCCTCTCTATCGCAATGCTCTCATGCCCAGGAACTCCACTTATCTCCCACGACTCACCTATATTGGGCTGAGCAGTGTATATGCCCTTGAATGGCGCAATCTGATACCCTCCCCAAAGGGTCGTCTTTAAATATGGCTCAAATTTGTAAGGTTTCATACGTCAATATCGTTAGTGCAGGTTTTATATCTTACTTATTCGATACAAATATAAATTGCTACCAACCAATATTGTCCCGTATACCTCACCCTTTGTCAGGATAGTACAAAACAATGCAATTTTTGTACACCTCTGCACTACCGCAGATGCCCCCTCTGACTACTCGCCAAACTCGTCAAACGTATACCCCTCGTATACATCGGCTACCTGAACCAACCCGTCTGGGATGGCCATCTCAAGGTATATATCTTCTTTGTCTTTGGGCCTGTACTCGTCCAACCATCGGAAGCCTTTCAACTTACAGTCTTCTTCTCCAAGTAGTAAGGGGGGATTGATATTGCCCTTGGGATCTACCCTCATCGTTATCGTCTTTATCTTCCGCTGATTAAGATGTATCGACATGTCGGCACTCTCTGCCCTGTTGATACCTATAAGGGTCTCTTTATCATGAGGATAGTATATCGTCTGCCCATTGCCCGAAACGTCTATCAAATAGAGCTCGTTGTTCTTTATATGCCCCGTCATCAGCTTGCCTTTTACTTGATTGTACCCCGTAGAGTCGGCTTCTGGCGAAATGACAAACGCAGCTTCTATCAGGTCTGTCTTGTATAACGTCTGATTCTTCGTGTACAACTTTATCTCCTTGGCTGTCATCTGGTTGCCTTGCCCCCACAAAATGGGATTATGATACATAGTGGCTATGGAGTCCCTGAAATCAAACTCTAGACTGTCACACCTGCCTTGAAGATCTACTCTGTAAAATTTTACCTTGTGATAGGCTTTTACCAACCTCGACGTGTCTCCCAATGGCACAATGTGAAAGGTGTCGGCATGCGCATAGAGCGTATCCCCATTATATACATGCAGCAGCGTCGCCCGCCGAGTCGAAAGGGCCTCCTTGGTTATCTCATTGTATATACCATAATTGCCCTTCAACATAATATTGTCTACCGAGTCTACCAACGTCATGTCTTCATTGACCGTGGCATCTCCTGTAGGCCTGTTGTAGTTTATCTGCTTGCCAGTCAACGAATAGGTCTGCTTCGAAATCTTTGAATAGTCCAACAGCCTCGCATAGTCCCTCTTCGTATCATACCACCCATGCGTCGACTCTATCAGGGTCGAGTCTTGATTGATAATGGTAGTGGGACCAAGTATCGTGATTATCTCCGACTGCGTGTTGTATTTCAATGTGTCGGAGTGTAACTCATATTTGGGCGATAACCCTACAACGTCGTCCTTGAAGTATACATCATTGCTGTTGGGATAGTATACCCCATTGACTGATGTCAACGTACTCTCCCCATTTACTACCTTGCCCCCATTGTAATAATAGGCCTTGTCCATCAACCTGTTATAATCAAGGTACTCCGTATAAAGCCACGTATTGCCTTTGTTGGCCCTCACATTTTCTCGTACCTTGGCTAGATTGTCATTGCCAAGATAGGTCAACTTATCGCCATATAAATGCAAGGAGTCATTTTGAATAATATGAATCGAGCCATAACATATTACCGTATTGGAGTCATTGTACATATAGGCTGAATCACAGTACATTATCGTCTTGGCATGGGATAGCATCACACTGCCGTTGAGCGACTGCGTGTTCTTGCCTATCTTGTCATCATGTCGCAGTACATCCGCCCTCTCTATCTTTATCCTTACATTCTTGGGTCCCCTGTTTTGCGCCAATACTGGTATATATGCAGATAGCACTAGTATCAGCAACGCTAATACTAGTGTTATGTTTTTCTTTATCGTCCTATGTAATAACATTAGTGTACCCAACCTGGATATTCAAACTTCGTGTCTTGCCACTCAGGCGCTATGTTTATGTAAATATCTTTCTGGTGATTCTTAATCCACTCTGTCACAGCATCACTGCGCTTCTTGGACATCATGATGTCTTGCAACATCGCATAGTCTTGCTGCATGTTGGCCTTGTGTGGCTCATGTCGCTTCTTCAAGAGCACTATACGATAGGTATCTTTGCTCCTCCTCTCATCATACATGTGGAACGGCTTGGAGTACTCTCCCTCTTTCAACCCCGATATGGCCTTGGCTATCTCGGCTGGAATATCGGATATGGAGTGCTTCGTGGAACCATCCCTGCTGGTCATCACACCGCCATTCGAACGGGTATCCTTGTCCATCGAAAACCTCAAAGCGGCCTGCTCAAAGGTAATCTGACCCCTATTGATAAAGGTAGTTATACTGTCAAGAAAGTCTTGCGCCTTCTGCTTGCTCTCCGCCGATGCCTTAGGCTTCAATAATATGTGCCTGCAGTTTATCCTGTCTCCTCGCCTGTCTATCAATTGTATAATATGATAACCATATTCCGTCTCTACTATCTTCGAGACTTTGTTTTTGTCTTTCAAATTGTACGCAGCAGCCGCAAACTCTGGAACATAATCTTGCTTCGAGGCCCAACCTAAATCACCACCTCGCGATGCCGAGTTGTCTTCTGAATACAAAACGGCAAGCGTAGCAAAGTCCTTACCTTCGGCTATCTGCTTCTGAAAATCTCGCAACCTGCCTTTTATCCTGTCTACCTCTTTCTGCTCTATCTCAGGGTATAGCACTATCTGAGCTATCTCATACTGAGCGGGAATATTAGGTATGGAGTCTTGCGACATCTGCGAAAAATATTTGCGTATCTCGGATGGAGTTATCTTAATCTTCTCTGTTATAGCATTTTGCATCCTCATAGTCAAAAGCTGAGATCGCATGTTCTCCATCATCTCTCTGCGCAAATGCATGAAGGGCTTGCCAAAGTACTCTTCCAACTTGTCTTGCCCTCCTACTTGCGAGATGTAGTATGACAACTGGTCATCGGTCCTGGAGGCAACTTCCGAATCCGATACCTCTACCGAGTCAAGTATGGCTTGGTTGACCATCAGCTTCTGTATAAGCATGTCTTCCAGCAACTTGCCTCGCAAATCTCCATTGTATTGCTGACCTTCTATGACGGCTTGCTGATATCTCGATTCTATGTCGGACCATAATATGGATTCGTCTCCAACGGTCGCAACTACTTGGTCGACCAACATACGCTGCGCCGATACACGCCCAGCAAATGCCATCGATACCATCAGAACGGTAATAACTGTGTAGAGTATGTGCTTCATTGCTTCTTATAATATTTAATCTGGTTATTCTTCATCGCCTCATTATAGAGTTCTCCTTCAAGGCTCTTGATGAATTGTATCTTTTTCTTGTTTATCAATATCGTGGATATCTTGTCTTGTACAAACTCTAATGGCGAGGGCTGCCCCTCTAATATATTCTGGTTCGCCAAGAACATATATATGTACTGATTGTCAGACAATTCTACCAACTGCTTCGACCTCAAGGCTTGAATCTCATTGAAATTCAACTCCTTAGGTATATACTGCGTCATCGAGGATACGGTTACCCACTTGTCAAGGGATATGGTATACTTGGTAGCATTCAGATAGAGGTACTTCTCTACATCTGTATAGTTGTCTGTAGATATAACCTTCAACTGCTTCCTTAAATCCGACAACTTTGGCGCATTCTTCGGTAAAATGGCCATGACACCTGTCATAATATTGTCCGTCAGAAGGAAACTCGACGACTGCTCATTGTAATATTTCTCAATATCTGCTTGAGTCACATTGGGATTGAACTTCTGCTCTAGAACCTTCCTCTGATAGCGGTCAACCAACAACGCCGTCTTGTACTGCTCTATCGCATCATTGATATCTTTCTCTTCATCGGCTAAGTTTATCTGCGCCTTCTGCAACATCACTTGCTGACGCACCCAGTGACGGATATAATCATCTACTATGACAGCACTGTCTTCGGTCGTAGTACCAGTAGGTAACATCAACGCTACATCATACGAGGTCAATACCTTGTCCCCTACCGATACCAATGGCACCCCAGGATGCCCACTGTCTATACACGATACCAATATATTGAGTAACGCTACTCCTATCGTAACGCCCGAAATAATCTTCCTAAGTTTCATGGAGTGCAAAGGTAGCATTTTTTTGAATAGCTATATTACTTAGCCCCCTTGTTGTACCTCTGCTGGTACTCCAATGGACTAATTCCATACTCTTCAATAAAATATTGTTCAAAATAATCAACTACCGAAAATCCTGTCGCAACAGCCACTTCATCCACAGTGTACTTACCGTCCATGAGCATCTTGGCTGCTTCGGCCAACCTTATGTGCCTGATATACTCTACCGGCGACATATTGGTTGCCTGCATGATCTTTTTGTATAGCTGTACCTTGCTGGAACGCAAATGGCGTGCCAAATCATCTACCGTAATCTCTGAAAGAATGTGCTTCAAGACATAG
The DNA here is from genome assembly GCA_024401365.1 of Bacteroidales bacterium. Taxonomy (GTDB): domain Bacteria; phylum Bacteroidota; class Bacteroidia; order Bacteroidales; family Marinilabiliaceae; genus W3P20-009. Next base: position 132,931 of record JAKSLE010000004.1, read on the forward strand.
GCCTTGACACTCTCCAGCAACTCCCCATCGGCTACAGTAGACTGCACCGAGACTTGCTCTTCTTTTTCTGCTTCACTGCTACCGGATACCGACTGCACACCCTTGGCATTGTTCTGCACGTATGGCAAAGTAATGATAAACTGCGTTCCACTGCCTGCCGGATTGTCTTTTACTTCTATAGTGCCATTGTGCATCTGTACTATCTCTCTCGTCACATGCAGACCTAATCCGTATCCTGTAGTACTGCCTGTGTCAACTTGATAGTATTTGTTGAATATCAATGCCTTATGCTTGTCCGAAATACCTACTCCAGTATCGGTAACATTTATCTTTACATAGTCTGGATAGGCATCTATCGAAAGCGCTATCTGACCATAGTCTGGGGTGAACTTCGAGGCGTTGGATAGCAAATTGGATACCGCAGTGGTAATCTTGTCTGCATCAAAGTCCATCATGATGTTTGGCTGTGACGACTGGAAGGTGTACTCCAAATCTTTGGTGTTTTCTCCCTCAAAGGCCTTGTATATCTTGCGTAAATGCGAAACTAAGTCAGCTCGCACAGCAACCAACCTTATATTGTCAACTCCTAGCTCGTGCAACCCAACTATACTGGTGAGGGTCTTCTGCAACATCTTGACGTTCTTGTCTACGAGGGTCAACTGCGTCAGACTGTCTCCCGTAATCTGCGGATCGCCTTTCAATTTCTCCAGTGGAGGTAACAATGCCCCTATCGGCGCACTCAGTTCTCTCGCTACATTGTTGAAAAACTGCTCCTTGTGCTCTGCCAATATCTTCCTCTGCATCTCGGGAGTCATCTCAATACCTTCTCTGTGACGCAACTGTATATAGTACATAAGTAACTGTACCAGACACCATACCGCAAATACAAAAAGTAACGTATATACCACAAAGGCTATCTTAGAGGCATACCATGGCGGAAGTATGGTTATAGTGAGAGGATACTCATAATGATTCGAAAAACCATCAGCATTGGTAGCTGATACATAAAGGGTATATGTACCTGGCAATAAATTGGTGAACGTAGCTTCTGGCTTGGTGGTGGTCTTTACCTCTCCTTCCTTGCCGTCCAACCTGTAGGTGTACGATGTCTTGTGCGAAAGAATATAGTTGAGCGTCGAAAATTCTACCGTTATCATAGAGATCTTCGATGGTACACTGATTCCTTCCGACGAGAGGTACAACTGCGTGTCTAGTGGCCTAGCCCCAAATAATACTTCTTGCGGGTGAACTTCTTCTCCATAAAGACGCAACGACGTAAATGTTACTTGCGGTGGCTCTTGATTGAGACTTAGAACCTTGGGATCGAAGACCGAAAGACCAAACGAACGGCCCACAAATACCCTGCCGTCAGGTAACGTATGTATGGCTCGCTGATTGTATACTCCATTCTCCAATCCATCGTCTTTAGAATACTTAGATAGGGTATATTTATATTTTTCTTGCGAACCAATACTATTTTCTACTTTGATATTTACCAGTCCGTCCGACGTAGCACACCATATATCATGCTTCTCGTCTTCTGCCACAGCTGTAACATAGTCGTTGGTGCCGTCTACGTGCAACTTAAAGGCTTTCGAGGTGTTCGATAATGGATCAAAAACACACAAGCCAGTCCTGGTTCCTACCCATAACAAACCTCGTGAGTCTTCTACCAACTGATGTATGTGCTCATGCAACAAGGGATACCTGCTCTCCGAGTCCAACTCCCTCACCGTATAGTTCACCCCTTGCTCATTGGTCACTAACGACATTACCGAAATACCTTTCTGCGAGGCTATATACAGACATTTGTTGGTCTTGGAGTATATCAAATCCGATACATAATCGGATAGTATGCCGTCTTGAGCACGATTATACTCCTTGAATATCTTGGTCTTTGGGTCATACGACGCCATGCCGGAATTCAAGGAGCCAATCCACATTACTCCATCGTCACTCTCATCAAACGCCCATATACTGGTACAGGATACCGATGCTGGCACCCTCTTGCTGTGTATGTAATTGCTGAAATTCTTACCGTCAAAAATCGATAGACCTCCCATAAACGTGCCTATCCATAGATTCCCGTCCGATGCCGCCTTGAGCGTTACTATTACATCCGATGGCAACGAGTTGGGATTCTTGTCGTCATGCCTGTATCTGCGCTTCTCGCCTGTCTTGCCATCTATACGCACCAAACCACAACCGTTGGTTCCCAACCATATATTACCCTCACCATCATGCTCTACACACGTAATATTGGACATAAACGCAGGGTCCTCATTTACCATGTCGTCCAACCTGTCAAGACCAAACTTGAAATTCGATGGGTTGTAATATGATAAGCCCGACTGGTAGTAGCCTACCCACATCGTACCATCTCTATCCCCAAAAATACAGTTGGTCGCATCATCTAATATCGAATAGTAGTCGTTGTGATTGTGTCGTATATTGAGGGTAGTACCCGTTTTTTTGTCATACAATACCAATCCTCCATGGTCGGTCGCTATCCATATTATTCCTTGCTTGTCCTGGAGAATATTGCGGATCATAACATCAGGAACCTTTACCTCACTGCTCGCCGTGTGATTGTACTCTGCCCACTTGTTGCTCCTTGGAAAATATCTCCATACACCATGTATGTCCCTGTTCGAAAACCAAAAGTCTCCGTCTTCGTCTACATAGGGTAAATTTCGTCCTCGTGGCAATATACCATTTATTACTTCGGAATTGATGGTCTTTGTCTCAGAGTCTAACATCGAAATGTCTATAGAGCCTATCTGACCATTCCACATGGCATAGACTACCCTGTCATTATTCTCCGTAATACCGGTAATGTCCCCCTCATGTGGTACCGATGGCATGACCATCTTCAGGTCTGTCTCACCGCCCAACGATACATACAGCGCGTCTTTGTTCGCAACCCATACGTTGTAGTGACGGTCAACATAGGTCCTTAAATCCAACTCGTACGACCCCTCTGGCCTGTACTTCGAGACATCATACGAAAATTTGTCGGTGTTCCTGTCATAGATACAGTCTCCCGCCGACGTGTGAACTAGCATCTTATCTCCACTTATGTCCCTTACCCAACCAACAAAATTCGACTTCAGAGAGGTGCTGTCTTCCGATGCTAAAAAAGTCTTGAGCCTGTATCCATCATAAAAATTCAACCCCCACGCAGTGGATAACCACATGAAACCATGGGAGTCTTGGTAAATATCATTTACCTGATTGTGCGTCAACCCATCGTCGGTGGTCATATGCCTGAACCTGTAGTCAGTGGCATTGGCTATGCCGACAAACGAAATCAACAATATATATATAAGCCAACTGCGCATGTTGTCTTTTTTTAGTCAACAAAAAATATTTGCAGATTATATCAATATCTTGCGAATTTAGTCATTTATTACCTACATAACGATTTTTTTTTCAACTTTGTAACAATTTAACAATATCAATAAGGTATGATACCACAGAATCCAGATATGTTGCTGAGTTTCATCAACATGAAATTGCGCGACGAATTCGACTCTTTCTCCGAATTGTGCGATGTTTTGGATCTCGACCGCAACGAAATAGAACAAAAATTGGCCAACGCTGGATATGTTTACAACGAACAGCTTAACCAATTCAAATAACTAACGCCTAAAATACAAACAGGATATTTATGAAAAAACTTACCCCTTACTTCCTCGGTTTGGCCTCTATGTGCGCTATAGCATGCCAACCTCAATCAGACCAAAAGGCCTCAGATGGCAAGTTGTCTGAGGCTGAGATCGAGGCTCGTATCAATGAAATCCTCCCTCAATTGTCAATCGAAGAGAAGTCGGCTATGTGCCACGCTCAGTCTAAATTCTCTACCCCAGGCGTAGCCCGCCTCGGTATACCTGAGTTGTGGTGGTCGGATGGCCCTCACGGCGTACGCGCTGAAATCAACTGGAACGACTGGGGTTACGCAGGATGGAACAACGACTCTTGTACCGCTTTCCCTGCTCTCTCAGCCCTCGCCGCTACTTTCAACCCCGATTTGGCTTATATCTATGGCGTAGCCCTCGGCGAGGAGTCTAGATATCGTAAAAAGAACGTAATCCTCGGCCCTGGCGTAAATATCTATCGTACACCTCTTAACGGCCGTAACTTCGAATATATGGGCGAGGACCCTTTCTTGGCTTCTACCCTCGTAGTACCTTATATCCACGGCGTACAGAGTACTGGTACAGCTACCTCGGTTAAGCACTACGCTCTCAATAACCAGGAGGACGACCGCATGGGCGTCAATGTCCAGGTCAGCGAGCGCGCCCTCCGAGAACTCTACCTCCCTGCTTTCAAGGCTGCCGTAGTGGATGGCGGCGCATGGACTATCATGGGCTCTTATAATAGGTACAACAACCAGCATTGCTGCCACAACGAAATACTCCTCATGGATATCCTCAAAAAGGAGTGGAATTTCGATGGCGTAGTCGTTTCCGACTGGGGCGGCGTTCACGATACTAAGGAGGCTGCTCGCTTCGGCCTCGACGTGGAAATGGGCTCTTTTACCAATGGCTTGGATGCTCAGCTGGGCAACTTCTCTTGGGATGACTATAACTTGGCTAAGCCTTATATCAATGCTATCAAGAAGGGCGAGTTGCCAGTGGCTGATCTCGACGATAAGGCTCGCCGTATTTTGCGCCTCAACTTCCGCACAAACAACGGATGGGGCCCTGGCCGTATGACTTGTCCCGACCACATGAAGACAGCTCACGACGTAGCTCAGGAGGCTGTTACTCTTCTCAAAAACGAGGGCGCTGTACTCCCTCTCGACCCTGCTAAGAAGTTGACTATCGCTGTAATAGGCGAAAACGCAACTCGTACTCTCGTTAAGGCTGGTGGCTCTTCTGAGCTTAAGCCTAAGTACGAAATAGCTCCTCTCGATGGAATCCGTAACGAATTCCCTAATGCCAACATCGAATACGCTACTGGTTACACTAGCGGACCTGCTTTCTATGGCTTCGCTCCTGCCCCTAAGGAGGATCAGGCTAAACTTAAGGCCGAGGCAGTAGAATTGGCTCAAAAAGCCGATCTCGTAATCTATGTAGGTGGCCTTAACAAGAATTATCAGCAGGATTGCGAGGGCGGCGACCGTACAGCTTACGAATTGCCTTTTAATCAGGATGCCCTCATCAGCGCTTTGGCCGATGTAAATAAGAATATGGTAGTGGTACTCGCTTCTGGTAACGCATATTCTATGCCTTGGATCGACAAGGTCCCTGCTGTTGTTCAAGCTTGGTACCTAGGCTCTGAGTCGGGTAACGTAGTGGCAGAAGTACTTTGCGGTAAAATCAACCCTTCTGGTAAACTGCCATTCTCTTTTCCTGTTAAACTCGAGGATAGCGCTCCTCATAGCTTCAACGACCCTATGGTTTACCCAGGTGTCGACCATCAGGAGATTTACAAGGAGGATATCCTCGTGGGTTACCGTTGGCACGATACTAAGGGTATCAAGCCTCTCTTCCCATTCGGCTTCGGCTTGAGCTATACTACTTTCGACGTAAAGGATATCAAGGTGTCTAACACTGCTTCTAATATCAATGTATCGGCTAATATAGCTAATACAGGCAACGTCAACGGCGCCGAGGTGCTCCAAGTTTATGTAGGTAAGGTAGATAGCAAGGTGGCTCGCGCTCAGAAGGAACTTAAGGGCTTCCAGAAACTGGCTGTCAATAAGGGCGCTAGCGCTAACGCTAATATCTCTATCCCTGTAGAGAGCCTCAAGTTCTACAACGAGGAGACTAAGGCTTGGGAGCTGGAGAAGGGTAAGTACGTAGTATATGTAGGTACCTCTTCCGCAGATATCCTCTCTACTACCGAAATCGAGTTGTAATACAACTGATCATATTTCCCCAACAGGGCTCACTTCTATAGTGCGCCCTGTTTTTTTATCTGTATATCTGTACCACCAACTCACCTGTCCATCAATACCCTATCTATCAAACACTTACACCTCCTCACAACACTTTTGCCTAAAAAACATTTGGCAGAACAAATATTAAACTCTAGCTTTGCAAAGCGATATAGTATGCCTAATTAAAATCACGACATTTGGGTGCTATTTCACAATCAATCATAGAAATTAGAATAACATTTATATAAATTAGAAAATACACAAGACAATGTATACTTTAGGAGTAGACGTCGGAAGTTCTTCCGTAAAGGCTAGCTTGGTAAGCGTTGAGACAGGTAAGTGCGTAGCTACTACCTTCTTCCCTAAAACAGAGGCTAAGATTATCGCAAATCAGCCAGGTTGGGCTGAACAGGAGCCTACTGAGTGGTGGAAGAACCTCTGCCAGAGCGTTAACTTCATCATGAACGAAAGCGGCGTTAAGCCTGCTGACGTTAAGGCTATCGGTATCAGCTACCAGATGCATGGCCTCGTTTGCGTAGATAAGGACCAAAACGTACTCCGCCCAGCTATCATCTGGTGCGACTCTCGCGCAGTACCTTACGGCGAACAGGCTTTCAGCGTGCTCGGTAAGGACCTCTGCCTCTCTCATTTGCTCAACTCTCCAGGCAACTTCACAGCGTCTAAACTCGCTTGGGTTCGCGAGAACGAGCCAGAACTTTTCAACAAAATCTACAAGATCATGCTCCCTGGCGATTATATCGCTATGCGCATGACCGGCGAAATAAATACTACCATCTCTGGCCTCTCTGAGGGTATGATGTGGGATTTCAAAGAGGGCAAGGTCGCTAAGTTCCTCCTCGATTACTACCAAATCCCTGAAAGCTTCATCCCTACTATCCTCCCTACTTTCGCAGATCAGGGTCACCTCTCTTCTGTAGCTGCTAAGGAGTTGGGCCTCGCTGAGGGTACTCCTGTAACTTACCGCGGTGGCGACCAGCCTAACAACGCCCTCTCTCTCGGCGTTCTCGAACCAGGCGAGATCGCAGCTACTGCTGGTACATCAGGTGTGGTTTACGGCGTTAACGGTACAGTTAACTACGATAACCAGAGCCGCGTAAATACTTTCGCTCACGTTAACTATTCTAAGGATAACATCCGCCTCGGCCACCTCCTCTGCGTCAACGGTACAGGTATCCTCAACTCTTGGATCAAGCGTACAGTAGCTCCAGAGGGTATCTCTTATGCTGATATGAACGACCTCGCAGCACAGGTAGCTATCGGTAGCGAAGGCCTATCTATCCTTCCTTTCGGTAACGGCGCTGAACGTATGCTCGAAAACAAGGAGATCGGTTGCTCTGCTCAGGGCATCAACTTCAATATCCATACCAAGGCTCACATGGTTCGCGCTGCTCAGGAGGGTATCGTATTCTCATTCAAGTATGGTATCGATATCATGAACGAGATGGGTATGCAGGTTAGCACTATCCACGCAGGTAACGCTAATATGTTCCTCTCTCCTATCTTCCGCGATACTTTGGCTGGCGTAACTGGCGCTACTATCCAACTCCACGATACTGATGGCTCTCTCGGTGCCGCTAAGGGCGCTGGTATCGGCGCAGGTATCTACAAGTCTGCAGCAGAGGCTTTCAGCACTCTCGAGACTATGAAGACTATCGAGCCTGACGCTATCAAGGCTCCTCAGTACGCAGAGGCTTACAATACTTGGAGATATCGTCTCGAGCAGGCTATCAAATAATCTGCAAATCACCCTTTTATATATAAAGGTCAACTATAGTGCCCCTCACTTTTGTGAGAGGCACTTTTTATTTCAATTTATTGTGTATCTTTGTAGCCGCAATACGTGAGCGGGATGTAGCTCAGCCCGGTTAGAGTACACGTCTGGGGGGCGTGTGGTCGCAAGTTCGAATCTTGTCATCCCGACTTTCTTTTTTCTCCTTCTGTATCACATCATTACACCTCCCCTACCCCTCCTCCACATACCCTTTTTTGGTTTGTCGCATAATAAAAAAACTGCGAGCAACATTATATCTGGCTTGTACTAGCATATACCTTCCTTCCTATCGCATCCTAACATCAAACCACACAAAAAGCCCCCTCAAATCATCCCCACTATCAAATAAAAAAATTATATTTGTACCAACTTTTAAATTAATTAACCCATGGAATCACTCCTCCATTTTATTTGGCAGAACCGATTGTTCTACCCCGCTAATATCACTACCACCACAGGTACCCCCGTGGAAATAATCAACCCTGGACGCCTCAATACCAACGCAGGCCCCGATTTCTTATGCGCAATAGTCAATATCAACGGTACCCAATGGGCAGGTAACGTCGAAATACATGTCGACGGCGATGACTGGTACCGACATAATCATCATAAGGATAAGGCATACTCTAATGTCATCCTCCACGTAGTCCAACACCCGTCTAAATCTCCGGCTACCGATGCTAATGGACGACAGATACCTGAAATCATCCTCCAATACCCTCAGGAAATAACTAGCCGCTTCTCTTCTTTGTCTTCTTCTCGTTCTTCTATAAGGTGCCGCGAAATAATTCCTGGCTTGTCGCAATTGGATCGCGTATCGTGGCTCGACCGCCTCTTGGTCGAACGTATGCAACAGCGTACCGAACGTGTCCTCTCTATAAATGCCGAGTGTAACGGCGATTGGGAACAGACTCTCTTCGTAATGATCGCCCGCGCTATCGGCGAGGGCGTCAACGGCGATGCCCTTCAGGATGTAGCACGACGTTCTCCTTTGAAGATTATGCAGAAAATGGCTTCAGTCGAACAGATCGAGGCTCTTCTCTTCGGTAGAGCAGGATTGCTGGATAATGATACCGACGATGATTATGTCTGCCGCTTGCAAAGGGAGTATAACTTGCTGCGCACACGGTTCGACCTCCCTTCTCCTCAAACCCGAGTGACATTGAAAAGATTGCGATTGCGCCCCCGTAGCTTCCCTACCGTGCGAATAGCTCAACTGGCTGCCGTGTTGTTCGCTTCTCATGGCAACCTCTCGGCTTCTTTCGGAACTCTCAATATAAAGTCTCTCCATCAGGCCCTCAACGTACAGGCGTCTGATTATTGGTGCTGGCACTACGATTTTTCTAAAAGGGAGTCTCACATCGACCCTAAGTTGCTGGGTTCTAATACACGCAACCGTATTCTTATCAATGGTATCATCCCTTGGCTCTATACCCGCGCCCATATCGCTGGCAATACACGAGAAAAGGAGAATATCCTCAAAATGCTGGAGTTCATGAAACCGGAGAAAAACCACCTCATAACGGAATGGACCGACTGCGGTATCAAACCTGCCAACGAAGCGGAGGCTACTGCCTTAATCCATCTGTCTAAGTACTATTGCGCCCCAAGACGTTGTTTATTGTGCCGTTTCGGACAAAAATTACTATCTTTACAACCTACATCAAAATGCACCAAATGCAACGACATAAATATATCTACGCCTCTGCCTTAATCGCATTGGCATCAGCATTGCCCGCACAGGCACAGCTAGTCTTAAATGAGTTCATGCAGTCTAACGTGGAGACTATAATGGACGATATATGCGAATTCCCTGATTCATGGGTGGAATTGTACAACCTTGGCACGGAGAGTGTCAACTTGTCCGATTTTTCTATCGGTATCGAGGAGAAGGCTTCTAAAGCTTATAAGTTGCCTGCTAAGGAGGTGCCCGCAGGTGGACATATACTTGTATATTGCGACAAGGAGTCTCAGGGATTGCATACCGACTTCCGTCTCGAGAGTGGTAAAAACGGCGCTATATATCTCTTCAAAGGGGGTGAAATAGCCGACGAGCTGACTAAAATAGCTAAAATGCCCGCCCCAGATATAGCTTATGGTCGTAAATCGGATGGAGATAAGAAATGGGGATACGAATTGCAACCTACCCCTGGCTATGCTAACGAGGGCGGAATTTCTGATGTAATCCTCAGCGAACCTGTATTTTCTATCCCAGGCGGCGTCTATCAGACAATGTCGTTTTCTTTGGAGCTCTCTTTGCCCGACGACGCCCCAGAGGGAGCCTCTATCCACTATACTACCGATGGCACCGAGCCTACTAAGGATAGCCCGGTATATTCAGAGGCGCTCAACTTCTCGTCTTCTCGCGTAGTGCGCGCCAAATTATTCGCCGAGGGTGCCATATCTCGCCCTTCTACTACCAATTCATACTTGGTACTGGGCAGAAGAGTGACTTTGCCTGTAGTGTCGCTGACTACTAACCCAAAGTACCTCAACGATTCTAAAATAGGTATATACCCTAATAACGACGGGGATAAAAAGAAGGTCGACTGGCGACGCCCAGTTAATTTCGAATATTTCCCTGCCCCCAATTCCGAGGCTGCCTTGAACCAATTGTGCGAAACTCGCGTCAGCGGCGGAGCTACCCGCGGAGCTAAATTCAAAAGCCAGGTGGTATACGCTAATAAGAGATTCGGAGAAAAACGCCTCGAGTACGAGTTCTGGCCTAACTCAAAACCTGGTATGACGGATATAAAGAGTATCATGCTCCGTAACGCAGGTAACGACTTCGATTATATGTATTTCCGCGATGCAGCTATACAGATGAATATGGCTACCCATTGCGACTTGGATTGGCAGGCATACCAACCGGCTATCGTTTTCATCAATGGCCAATACCGCGGTATGCTGAATATTCGCGAGCGCTCCAACGAGGATAATATATACTCCAACTATAATAAGCTCGAGGATATCGATATGTTCGAGAACTGGGGAGAGCTTAAGTCGGGTACTTGGGATAATTACAATAAATTCAAGGAGCTTTACAATAATAGCGAAACTTCTTTCGCCGACCTCGATAAGGTCATGGATGTCAACGAGTTCATGAACCTCATGATATTGAATATCTTCCACAACAACCTCGATTTCCCAGGTAATAATATATGTATGTGGCGCCCTACCGCCGAGGATGGCAAATGGCGCTGGGTCTGCAAGGATACGGATTTCGGCTTGGGATTGTATGGCAGAGATGCTAATTATCAATACTTTAAGTGGCTCGATACCCCAAATTACGACCCTAGCAACAATTGGGCTAATAGACCTCAGGATACAAAGTTGTACCATACCCTCATCGGAACTCCCGAGGGTAAGGAGCTGTTTATCAATAAGTTCATCGTCTATATGGGCGACTTCCTCAACGGGGAGTCTATCCGCCAGACTATCGATAGCTTGTACAGAAACATCAGCTACGAGTACCCTCACCACCGCAAATTGATCAACGAGTGGTGGCCTAACCACTACGACGAGGTAAGCAACGCCAAAAAGTGGGCTCAGAATAGAACCTCTTTTATGTGGACTCAACTTAAAAATAAATTCCTCTTGGGTGACCAGAAAATTGTAAATGTCAACCTTACCGCTCCTGATATAAATAAGTGCAACTTTACCTACAATAGCATCCCTATGACTAAGGGCACCTTCAAGGGTAACGATTACGTGGGTAGAACAATAAAAATCGTAGGCACTGGCAAAACGGACAACTACCGCGTAGTGGGCTGGGAACTGAATACCGACGCCAAGGTGAAGACTATCAAGGGTAACGAACTGACTCTCACAATCTCCGACAAGGTCTCTTACTATATCATAAATGCTATAGTTCGCTCTAAGGATGAACCCGACCTCGAAATAGATCCCGAGGACGAGGAGCCATCAAACCCCGACTCTCCAGACGAAGACCTCGACCCTTACGTAGCTATCAATGGTCATCATATTTTTATCGACAAACTTTCCGAGGGTACTAATATATATCTGTACTCTATCCAGGGAAAATTGGTCGACCAACATGTAATGACCAATGCCCCATACAATCTTACTGTCGTACAAAATGGATTGTATATCTTGAAAATCAACAATAAAAGCAAACGTATCTATATTAAATAGTATATTTGCACTCGCACATACATAGCATGCTTTAATGAAGTACGAAAAAGTTCAATCTATCTTGTTCATCTGCCTCGGCAATATCTGCCGCTCCCCTATGGCGGAGACTATTATGCTCAAGGTCCTCGAAGATGCAGGCCTGTCCAATAGGATAAAGGTCGACTCAGCAGGTATCATCGATTACCACGAGGGCGAAAAGGCTGATACCCGTATGCGCCAGCACGCAGCCGACCATGGGTACGATATCCTCCATCGTAGTAGACCGGTGACAATTGAAGATTTCTACAATTTCGACCTCATAGTGGGTATGGACAAGTCTAATATGGAGGCTCTCGAGTATAAACGCCCTTCCGACGCTAAGGCTCGCTTGGCTATGGTGGCTCAGTACGTGACCCCTCCTCAACCAGTGCCCGACCCATATTATGGAGGCGATGCCGGATTCGAATTCGTAATATCTCTTCTCGAAGAGGCTTGCCAAAATATTCTCCAAATGGAAATTTCTCGCGAATAATAACTAACACAGCAAAAAATGAATCTTATTAGCACATTAAGATTGACCGTAGGATTGATAGCTGCTACTGCTATCTCTTCTTGCTCCAACAACCCACAGGAGTTGAACGTCGACTCGTCTTCTTGGATGCAGTTGCACTATTCTCAACCTGCTACTCAGTGGACCCAAGCGCTCCCTATAGGCAATGCACGCCTGGCAGCTATGGTCTTCGGCGGAGTGGAAACAGATGAAGTACAACTCAATGAGGAGACCTTCTGGGCAGGTGGCCCATACAATAACTTGAACGATAAGGCTCTCGAATCCCTCCCCGAAATCCGAGATCTCGTCGCTAAGGATAAGTCCGATGCCGCTCAGAAACTTATCGACCAGACGTTCTTGACCCCTCAGCATGGTATGCGCTACCTTACTTTGGGTTCTCTTAAGTTCGATTATCAGGGCATCTCCGACGTAAAGGATTATAAACGACAACTGATACTCCCTAACGCTACCCACCTGAATACTTTCTCTATGGCCAACGGCGCTAAGCAGTCTCGTATAGCTTTCGCCTCTATGCAGGATAGCGTTATCGTCTACCATATCTACGAGCAGGGTGCTCCCCTGTCTTTCACTATGCGCCACGAGTCTCCTCTCGCTAGTGAGGTGACCGCCGATGCCGAGGAGTGCACAATGACCCTCCTTACCAACGGCGTAGAACACGAGGGAATAGCTCCCGCATTGAGAGCTTTCACTAGAGTAAAATTGCTGACAGATGGCGAAGTCTCTTCTAATGAGGAGAAAAACCAATTGTCTGTGTCTGAGGCTACATACGCTACCGTAGTCCTCACTTCCGCAACCAACTTCGTAAATTATCACGACGTATCGGGTAACCCAGAAAAAATTACGGCTTGCCGCCTCAATTCAGCATTGTCTCATAATATCAAGTCTCTCTACTCTCGCCATAAGGCTGGATTCGAAAAATATTTCAACAGAGTGGAGATGTCTCTCACCGAGAGCAATCTGGATACTTTGTGCTCTTATCTCGATACCGATGTGCGCGTGGCTAACTTCAATAAGCAGGAGGATCCACAACTTGCAGCTCTCCTCTTCCACTACGGCCGTTACTTGTTGATATCTTCTTCTATCAATGGTTCGCAACCTGCCAACCTCCAGGGTAAGTGGAATAATAGCCCTTACGCTCCTTGGGATAGTAAGTATACAGTGAATATCAATACCGAGATGAACTACTGGCCTGCCGAATTGGTGGGATTGCCTGAGTGCCACGAGCCTCTTTTCAACATGATCGAGGATCTTAAGGTTACAGGCGCCGAGGCAGCAAAGAAACTCTACGGCGCCGATGGCTGGGTGGTTCACCATAATACCGACTTGTGGCGTTGTACCGGCCCTATCGATTTCGCATGCTACGGTATGTGGCCTAATGGCGGCGCTTGGCTGGCTCAGCATATCTGGCAGCATTTCTTGTTTACTCGCGATATCAACTTCCTTAAGGCTCATTACGATGCCCTCGCAGGTACAGCACGTTTCTACCTCTCGGCTATGATAGAGTGCCCTAGCAACCCAGAGTGGTTGGTTGTCAGCCCTTCTATGTCTCCCGAACATGGCTACCCAGGTTTGGATGGTTGGGTAACTTATGGTACCACAATGGATAACCAAATCGCTTACGATGCCATAAATTCTACTATCGAGGCTGCCGAATTGGTGGGCGAGACTGATAGCGAATTCGTAGAAAACCTCAAGGCTACCCTCAAGAGAATCCCTCCTATGAAGGTGGGTAAGTACGGGCAGCTCCAGGAGTGGCTCGTGGATGGCGACGACCCTAACGATCAGCATCGCCATATATCTCACCTCTACGGCCTATACCCTTCCGATCAGATTTCGGCTACTAAGACTCCCGACCTCTTCAAGGCTTCGGGCGTAACGCTCAACCAGCGTGGCGATGAGGCTACCGGATGGTCTATCGGATGGAAACTTAATCTCTGGGCTCGTATGCTGGACGGTAACCACGCAATGAAAATATTGCGCAACTTCATTACCCTCCTCCCTTCTGACAACCCTCGCGATAGATACAATGGTATGGGCATGGGTCGTACTTATCCTAACCTATTCTGCGCTCACCCTCCTTTCCAAATCGATGGCAACTTCGGCGTGACTGCAGGTATGGTGGAAATGCTCCTCCAGAGCCACGACGGTACAGTGCACCTCTTGCCTGCTCTCCCTAACGACTTCAAGTGCGGCGAGGTAAAGGGTATCCGCGCCCGTATGGGTTTTGAGGTCTCTATGAACTGGAACGACGGCCAACTCCAAAAGGCATCTTTCAAGTCGCTCAACGGACAACCTCTGCATATCCGCAGCCCTCGCCATCTGAAATTGAACAACTCTACCGAGAGCGTATCAACTTTGGAGGCTAAAATAGATGGAACATACGAATACCTCATCAATACAGCTCGCGATAAGGTATACGAATTCATCGCCGAATAAAAAACTGCGAGCAACCTCTTGTCTCTCTTATATCAGATAGAGACTTCCCGCCTCGCAGCTATACACCTCTCACGAGGTTCATTACTGAAAAGAATCAACTTGTATTATTAAATAGAGGATTCGCTAATTGCGGTCCTCTATTTTTCTTTCCCCCAAAAAATCATTATATTTGCATCTCGATAATGCTTCAAAATATAATCCAATGATTAAGAATAAAAGTCTCGTATCCATCACGGATTTCTCTAAAGACGAGATACTTCGCATTCTCGAACTGGCAGCGGATTTCGAAAAAAATCCTCATCAGCCTCTTCTTCAAGGCCATATCATCGCAAGCCTGTTTTTCGAACCTTCTACTCGTACTCGACTCAGCTTCGAGACCGCAATGAACCGCCTCGGCGCTCGTGTCATCGGTTTCTCTGATGTCAACGCTACCTCTACAACAAAGGGCGAGACATTGAAGGATACTATCAAGATGGTCTCTAACTATGCCGACCTTATCGTAATGCGTCACCCTCTCGAGGGCGCAGCTCGCTACGCAAGCGAACAGTCTCGAGTACCTGTTGTCAACGCAGGCGATGGAGCTAACCAACACCCATCACAGACGTTGCTGGATATGTACTCTATGATGAAGACCCAGGGACACCTCGATCACCTTAAGATCGCTATGGTGGGCGACATGAAGTACGGCCGTACCGTCCACTCGCTTATCCAGGCAATGGCCGATTTCGAACCTACTTTCTACTTCGTATCGCCAGATGAACTGAAAATGCCCGACGAGTATAAGCAGTTCCTCGATCAACGAGGTATAAAGTACGAGGAACATAAGGATATGAACGCCGTCCTCAACGAGGCCGATATCCTCTACATGACTCGCGTACAGAAAGAACGCTTCGCCGACCTCATGGAGTATGAGCGCGTAAAGAATATTTACGTCCTCCACAACGAAATGCTGGCTAATACTAAGCCTAACCTCAAGATACTTCACCCACTACCTCGCGTAAACGAGATATCCGAGGACGTGGATGCTAACCCAAAGGCTTACTACTTCCAACAGGCCGAAAACGGTATGTACACTCGTATGGCTATCATCGCCGCTATCATGGGCGTTAAATAATTGTTTCTTTAATACGAACAAGTTATCATGGAGAAAGAACTCAAGGTTTCCGCTATTAAAGACGGTACAGTAATCGATAGAATCCCTGCCGAGAACCTCTTTAAGGTAATCTCTATCTTGGGACTCGAACATATATCAAACCAAATCACTTTCGGCACCAACCTCGAAAGTCATAAACTTGGCCGCAAGAGCATTATCAAAGTTTCTGACAAATTCTTCGAGGGCGACGAAATAAATAAAATCGCATTGGTGGCCCCTCAGGCTAAACTGAACATCATCCGTAATTACGAGGTTGTTGAGAAGCATACTGTCGACGTCCCTGATGAAATAGTTGGTTATGTAAAGTGCATGAACCCTAAATGCGTAACCAACCATCAGCCTATTACTACACGTTTCCGCGTGATAAGCAAATCACCTCTCGCATTCCGTTGTCATTTCTGCGAAAAGACTACCAACGAGAATCAGATGGTAATTATCTAAATCAAGGGAAAGTGCATATCAAGAGTATTTCAACACTACTAATATTAATCGTTTGCGCCGTCTCCATGACAGCGCAAACGATTAACATTAAAAATATCTCCACAGATTTCGAGTCTGGCAACTATGCTAATGTCATCTCCGCACTCGAACCTGTAATGGCTAAGAACGACCGCGACGCTAAACAGAATTACTACCTCGGAGCAGCTTACGTCCTCTCTGGTACAAAAAATACCGAGGCTATACGTCGCCTTAAATATGCTCAGGTCAAGGGCTTCGTATCCGAAAGCCACTACTACCTGGGCCTGGCTTACCAGCGTAATTATGAGTATGAACTGGCTCAACAGTCTTTCGAGAAGTATCTCAAGACTTCTAAAACTCATAAATTCGACTCGGAGTGCCATGCCCAAATCGAACAGTGCCAAGTGGCTATCCCACTTTCAAGCAAATTGTTCAAACTTCGCGTTATCGACAAGTATCAGGTCCACCAGGATTCAACCTTAATGGTATACCAACCTTCCCGCGAGGTGGGTCAGGTAGCCAAAAATAGCGCTTTCTTCGAGGATAATATCGACCCTAACGGTATCTTATATCGTACCGAACGCGGCGACGCCGTATTCTTTTCTATGAAGCCCGAGGGCGAGGAGTTCGAACATCTCTATAAAATGGAGCAACTTCTCGATGGATGGGGCGATGCTATCTTATTGAATGGCCTAAATATCGAGGCTAACGATAAAATGCCGGTCATGATGACCGACGGAACTACCCTATATTTCTCGTCCGACCGCCTTGGTGGATTGGGCGGATGGGATATTTATCGCACTACCTACGATTCCGAAAACCGTACTTTTACCGAACCGGTCAACCTCGGCGTGCCGTTCAACTCGCCTGCCGACGACTACTTGTTCGTAGCCGACGAGTTCCGAAACCGAGCTTGGTTCACCTCTAATCGCGAGACTTCTGCCGATAGCGCAATGGTATACGAAATTCTATGGGATAATAGCGTTATCCGTAGCTTCGCTCAGTCTACCGATGATATACGCAAAGCAGCCGCCTTGGATATCGACGACTCCCTCGAACAGATGCGTAAGGATGCTAAAAACGCTTCCGCTACAACACTCAACGGTATGCGAGCTTCCCTAGCTAAACAGTATAGCACTACCGTCCAGGAGGATAAATTCCGATTCATCATCTGCGACTCCTTGGTCTATACCCAGTGGGAACATTTCCGATCTACCGACGCCCTCCAGGCTTACCAACAGACTTTCGTAATGCAGCAGCAGCACGATAGCCTCCAAAATCTTATGTCCGTAAAGCGTAAGGAGTTCATGAACCTCCTAACCGACGAGGAACGTAATACCCAAATAGCTGAGGTGCTCCGCATCGAACGCGACGTATATAACCTCGAGGATAGAATTACTGAACAGAGCGATAAGGTCCGTAACTTGGAACTTTCTACTATACAGCGCCTCGCTGAGAGCGGCGACTATATCCCCTTGTCTTCTATCAAAACACAACCTAAGAAAATCTCTTTCAATTGGGACGACCTCTTGGTTGCCGAGGATTACGAAATGTACGAGGAGGCTTATTTCTCCGACCTAAAGGCTGAACGAGCCCCTTTCTACGCTCCATTGTTCTCTCCTTCCGAAATAGAGGAGCTGCAACAGGCGGATGATATGCTCGCTTGGGCAGGTATAATGCAGATAGAAATAGTCAAACTTGAGGAGAAACTGAATTCGGGCGAGCCTGTCATTATCCGTAATAATGAACTGGAGCCTGCCGAAATCAAGGAGCGTGTGCGCTTGCTCAACCGCGCTTCTCTCTCCCTCCATAGCAACGCCATGGAGCAGAAGTTCGAAATATACGACGATAAGTGCGAACATTATACTACCGGCCCCGATGCCTCCACTGTCGATTACTCCGAGGTCGAGGAACTTCGAAATAGCGCTAGCCACGACTTCAGCTTGGTGGAGAGCATAACCCTCGAGGAGTCCGAGGATCAGTTCGCTAAAGCTGGCCTCCTAAAAAAACGTGGCATCAAGTCCTTGGAGCAGGCGTTGCACCGCTTGGCTATACACCTCGATAGCTCTTTCCCTCTCCCTACTAAGGCTAAGGCTGTCGACCCAATAGGGGGTAGCATAAATAACCCTGTGGGCGAAGCTCCCGAAAAAGTAATATCTACTCCCGTGGAGCCTGTCGAGCCAATTGCTGAACCTGCCGCCTCTGAGGAGCCTGTAAAGGCTATCCCCGCAAAGGAGGAGCCCGTAAAGGAGGAACCTAAGGCGGAGCCTAAGGTCGAGGAGCCTGAACCAGTGGCCGAACAACCAAAGGCTACAACTAAAACAGAAGCCCCTAAAACAACAACTACAGCCAAAACAACTGGCAAGGTCTACCGAATCCAGTTGGGCGTATTCCGTAATAAACCCGACCAGAAGAAACTTTCTCTCGTGGGCGAAATCACAACTGAGGCTATTCCTAGTAAGGGTCTTACCAAATATTACGCCGGAAACTACCCTTCTAAGGAGGCTGCAACTGCCGACCTCGACAAAGTGCATAGCGCTGGCTTCGGCGGAGCTTTCGTCGTAGAGGCTAAATAAATTAAGTAACTTAAAAAAATTATCATATCATGACATTCTTAGAGCAACTCACAGAGGATATCAAGTCTGCAATGAAGGCTCGCGATAGCAAGTCGCTCGACGCCCTCCGCGGAATCAAAAAGGAACTTATCGAAGCTCAGACTAAGGGCACTCAGCACGAACTCGACGACGCCGAGATAATGAAGATCCTTCAAAAAATGGTTAAACAACGCCAGGATTCTGCACAACTCTATACCGAGCAGAACCGTCCCGATCTCGCAGAGGAGGAGTCAGCTCAGGCCGAGGTCATCAGCCGATACCTCCCTAAGGCGCTCTCTAAGGAGGAGGTCGAAGAGGCTCTCCGTAAAATAATTGCCGAGGTAGGCGCTTCTTCTCCTAAGGATATGGGCAAGGTCATGGGCGTAGCGTCTAAACAGTTCGCCGGCCGAGCAGATGGCAAGATGGTTTCCGAACTGGTTAAGAGCCTCTTGGCTCAGGCTTAAAGGATTCATCACAATTCTTAACATCCTACTCTCGCAAAATGCACTACCTTTGTGCCATTATTGCAAATCATAAAGCGCTGATTTAAGATGCAACAAAAAATCATTATCCTCGACTTTGGCGGACAGTACGCTCACCTCATCGCCAATCGAGTTCGCCGTTTGGGCGTTTTCACTGAAATTCATTCTCCAGCAGCCCCTGTTGAGGAGTTGGCCGGTGCCAGCGGAATCATCTATAGCGGCGGACCTTCAAGCGTGTATGCAGATGACGCTCCTGAGTACAACCCCGAGATACTCAACATCCCTGTGCCTAAGCTCGGTATCTGCTACGGACACCAACTTATAGCTCAGCAACTTGGTGGTACTGTTACTCCTGGTAAAGTCAAGGAATATGGTATTGCCGACCTCCTCGTGGGCGAGGCTAATCACCCGTTGCTCAAAGATATCCCCGCAGCTTCTCCTATGTGGATGAGCCACGGCGATGCCGTATCTAAATTGCCAGAGGGCTATCGCATCATCGCTTCTACAAAAGATTGCCCTGTCGCTGCCGTAGCTCTCGACGAACGTAAGATATATGGTATCCAGTTCCACCCAGAGGTTACTCATAGTAAGTTCGGTATGAAGCTGCTCGACAATTTCGTATCTATCTGCGGATGCGAGCGCAACTGGAACATGAAGAGCTATATGCCTCTCATCTCTGAGAAAATCAGAAACGAGGTGGGCAACCGCAAGGTGTTCCTCCTCGTCTCAGGTGGCGTGGATAGCACAGTGGCTTTCGTACTCCTCAACCGCGTCTTGGGTACCGACCGCGTTATGGGCCTCCATATCGATAACGGTATGATGCGTATGGATGAGAGCCAGAAAATCATCGAATTCCTCAAGGCCGAGGGTATGCACAACCTCCGCGTAGTGGATGCCACAGATAGCTTCCTCAGTAAATTGGAGGGTATCACCGCCCCAGAGGAGAAACGTAAACGCATCGGCGCTACTTTCCTCGTAGTCAAGGATGAGGAGATGAAAAAACTCAACCTCGACCCTCAGGAGTGGATGATAGCTCAGGGTACTATCTACCCAGATACTATCGAGAGCGGCGGTACAAAGAACGCCGATCTTATCAAAACCCACCACAACCGCGTTAAGGAGGTTATGGATCTCATGGCTCAGGGACTTCTCCTCGAACCTCTGGCCGACCTCTACAAGGACGAGGTTCGTATGCTGGGCGAGGAACTGGGTATACCTCACAACCTCGTATGGCGACACCCATTCCCAGGCCCAGGCCTCGGAGTACGTATGCTCTGTACCGACGGTAAGGGCGATTTCGCTTCTAATGCCGATGTCGAGGGCCTCGATGCTTACCTCAAGCAGAATAATATCGAGGGAGTTGTCCTCCCTGTAAAGAGCGTGGGCGTTCAGGGCGACGGCCGTACATACGCACAACCTTTCCTCCTCACTACCAAGAACCTCTCTTGGAAGGAGTGCGAGAAATATAGTACCGAACTAGTCAACCGATTCAAGGTTATCAACCGCGTCATCTGGCAGGTGGGCACTTCTTCTAATGAAATGCCTAAACTTGTGGCCCAGTACGCTACAAAGGATAAGTTCGATACCCTACGTAAATTCGATAATATCTGTACCGAATTCCTTCAGGAGAACGATCTCTACGAGAAGATCTGGCAGATGCCTGTCGTATTGACACCTCTCAAGGTGGCCGACAAGCCTTGTATCGTTATGCGCCCAGTAAATAGCTCCGAGGCCATGACAGCCAACTTCGCCGAAATCGACCAAAAACTCCTCGAGGGTCTCTGGGGCCGCTTCGTAGCCGAAGGCGCCGGATCCCTCTGGTACGACGTCACCCACAAGCCTCCAGGCACCATCGAGTGGGAATAGCACAAAATCCACCCTACATAAAACAAAAGCCGACATCTTCAGATGCCGGCTTTTTGTTATTTTGATAGATTATTTTCTCTTTCGCGCAATAAAATATATGACAACTCCAACTATAATACCCGTCAGTATGCCAACCAGAAGCCATATCGTATCTCCTTCTTCTTCTTCATTATCTGCTTTCTCTATGACGGAATAAGACTTTTCATCTTCTTCAAAAATTGGCTTTTCATCATTGGCATACACCTTATTTACAACCTGTGGCAATTCTGCAAATATTGCCATCTCACTTTGGCTGTCCGCATCAAGAATATCGCATAACGACTGACTTACAGGATAAAACCATATTCGGCTTATGCCTACCGTGTCAGACCCCAACCCTCTAATCTTATCTATGACAGATATCTCATACCTGCCAGGTCTTAGTATATCCGCCACATTGTTGGCATGAGCAGCATACCAACCGTCATTATTTTTCGAACTTTCTTCGTATGGATAGGCAGGATATATGTCGCCAAGGTACATTTCTTTACCCCATTCCTCTTCCGAACTCCCAAACCTTACCTTCTTTGCTCTGCCATAATAATACCATAAACTATCTCGCTTGAATTGCGACAAATACTCATATCCATCTCGACCTAAACCTCCTTCATCAAATATATTGGCATTTTCATCTACTACCTTGACATCAACATATCCATTTGCAAAAAAGGGTCCATAACATGGCTTGTCTAACTTGAAAGATATTTCCCCAGTAACAAATGATGGGTCAAAGGTGATAGTCTTACCATCTTTCACTTCGTACTCACCATCTTTGTCTTTATCAACTAAATAAAACTTCTCTTTATTCCTTTTGCTTTTCACCCTAGGAAAATCAACATTTAAATAACTATCCTCTTGGCTGGAAAACTTGAAATACCCTTTGGGCTTATAGTGACGTGCGCTGAATACACTATAATGCATCAAATCATCATGTCGCAATTGCACATCATCCACATCCATCTTATCGTCTGTTACCAACACAAAACTGCCAATCTCTCCATCTTTCCATGTTCCACCCGTAGATATATCATAGTAGAAATTGTACTCTCCATAGTCATAACAGCCACTATATGAGTTCACATCATATTCTACCACAACTTTTGATGTCTCATTAGGCTCAAAGACTAACTCGTGATAGAAGTGTAGCACAGTTGTAAATTCGCAGTGCTTGTCGCCAAATACCTCAAAGTTTGTCTCAATGCCTACATTCTTGAGTTCTACTTTTTCGCCGTCTTGCTCTATATCACATCCATAGTATCTTCGTTCCCCAACAAGATGATGTTCTAAGACTGTATTGGAATACGCCTCCTTATAGTCACTATATGTCATTACACGCAACTTCTTGTCATACTCTTGCGCCTCGGAAACTGTCATTGGCATAATATATTGCATGTCCCTTTCGTAAATCTCTATATCCTTGCCAAAGAACATATTATATATCCTATTGTCAAGAACTTCTGTGTACGCATTGCCACAAATCGAATCACCTTTTTCTATCCTCCAAGGTACATTTATCACAACAGGGAACGCACAAGGTACTACAACAGTGGAGTCTGTATTATTGCGAAAAACAAAAACCGCCTTTACATGATTCCCATATGCAGACGTGTGAATATTTTTAAACACCTCCATATATTCCTTTTCCAAAGAAATACTCTGGTTGGGTTCTTTTACATAAATATTACCATACGTCCAATTGTCTGGGTAAAACGACCCCCCGTCATCCGCCCAAGCAGACAACATCGTCATGATACCAACAAATATTGAAAAAAGTCTTTTCATAAGCGTAAATTCGTTTTGTACATTATCCTCTCACTCCCCCAAAAAACCAAATACTATCACACCCTATTTAATACAATCACATACCTAAATATACTCATTTTTGTCGTTATCAGCAACCCTCCTCATAACTTCAAGTCACAAACATACTCTTTTTCCCCTTTGTTAGCAAGCCCCACACAATCTACCTCCCTCTGAAGATCCCCACCCTCCAAAAAACAAAAAACTGCGAGCAACCTTATACCTCCCACTACCCAGCCCCCTACCACAAACACCCCATAAACTATCAACAAAAAGTCCCGACTCCCACAGGAGCCAGGACTCAATATATCCTATAACCGTTTTCTACTTCTTTACAATCTTCGACCTACGTACAGTACCGTCAGATAGCTTTTCTACAACAATATTAACACCCTTCACTCCAGACTTAGATTCTATACGTCTTCCCAATAAATCATAATACACTACTTCACCGTCTCTCAAAGATGGTTGAGCAATTGCCGTTGTCAATGCCGATGGATCTGTATTTGTAAATACATTAGGATTATCAGTAGCATATATCAATTCCTCTGTTTTCTGAAGTACAGGGAAAACACCAATCTTCTGATGCCATGGCCCGCCTCCACTCACCTGCTTATTCAGTAGGAATGTGGTTATGCCTGTCATAACATCTCCCTGGGTTTGTCCTATTGCCGCATCAGGGAAATTAATCTTACTATCGACTGCCATGCCTTCACCATAAAATGATAGGCGATAGTAGTTGTTGCTCATTGTGACTGTAGCATCACCATCCGCATTATACAAGTACGCAATGGCATACTCACCTCCACTATGTGCATAACAATTTCTTATCGATGCTGTCAGGTTTCTTGAGTTGCAATCAAGATACCCAAGAATACCACATCCAGATTTTTCTTTGTTGAAAGTAAGAGGGCTGTACGACCCACAATCAGTTATTGAAACTCTACCTTCTGTCGGTCCATAACCAATAATTCCTCCCAAGCGTGGTTTTATCGAGTTATTTGTTGCAATGTCAATGCTTCCCGTAATAAACCAACTTTGCGACACCTGCAACAACTCTTCATTTTGCGAATCTCCCATCACCGCACCTACGACACCTCCTGCGTTAATAGTGAATGCTTGGGGTAGATTGAGAGTATATTTACATGTGCACAATATTTCACTGACCGACACGCCTTTATGTATGACACCCTCATCTGTTATCATACTAACAATGCCAATAACCGGACTCGCTCCAAATACAAAAACAGCCTGTTCATCGCTTATAACTATATCTCCCATTAATTCAAAATCCGATATCTCAGCACCGTCCCCCACATATCCGAACAAACCAGAATACGTCACATAGTCATCCCCACGGAAAGTCTTTTGCTTAATGTCATATATCTTATGCCCATTACCAACAAACTTACCTGTATAAGGTCGTTCATCCTTGTAACCATATCTGCCAATAGGCTCCCAGTCATCATACTGGTCTAGAGAGACATTCGAAACAAGTTCTCCACATAGATCGGCATGTCCCTCATTAACCGCATCACGAAAAGCCGACAGATCAGCACCTGTCGAAATCTTAAATGGGTAGGCTTCCGTACCACAACCTTGTTCGTAGTAATAGACAAGCCTTACACAACTATCATATTTATATTTTGGATCTACATCTTCAATTTTAACAGATCCTCTCATATCAAAATAGAGAACACTATTTGGCGATGTCGTCATGTAATAACCACTCTCATAAGAGAAAAGCCCAAGCGTTTCCCTATTTGTCGTAGGAAGAAATATAGCCCCCGCCTTCTCCATCATAATCCATTTGTCTTTATCCACAACAGTAGATCCAGCCTTAGGGCCTGTATACCCATCAGGATAGAGAATCAATCCCTCTTCAGCCACAACTTTCGAATCTTCTATAAGACTATTTATCTTACCAACTTCACGAAGCGATGCAGCATTTTCTCTCTGATTGAGCAAATAATCCCACTCCTCCGGTGTAAGAAGGGTATACCGTTTTTGTCCATTAGTAGGCATTATTGTAGCCCAATCTTCTTCTGTCTTAAAAGTAAAATCTTCTCTATCATAACTAAACTTGTCTTCGTACATCAAATATTCTTTCATCAGTATACTCACTGGACGATTAGTTTCTCCTCTGGTACCTAAAGTTATACATCCATTTTCATCTTTCTGCAAATAATAGATATCAGAAAGATTATAGAGGCTCTCCCACTGGTGCTCAGCCACAAACCATTTATGCGTCGCATATGGCATTAATATTCCAGGTTCCGAACCTATCGACTGACTTCTTTTATATTTCAATTCTGCTTCATAAATTAGATTGCCAGCTGTAAATACGACTTGCTTATCCGCTGCAACACTAAAAGTATGAGGCTTATAATTTGTTTCTTCCCAACCACAGCCATAATAATACTCTCTCTGCTGTTCTCCTGGATCTTCAGATGGATCTTGACCTGTTTGGGGTGGCTTTTGCTTCATAACTTTTCCTGAAGACGAAGAGTTATTCGAATTTGGACTTGACACCAAACGAACTCTAGCTCCAACTGTCTGCCAAGACGAAGACGCCGCCATAAAAATGGCAACAAGAATCAATAACAGAATACTGTTTTTTGTTTTCATAGTGTTATATTCCAATAGATTATTGTTAATTTAACTGATAGCAAAGTAAAAAATAATAATTGAAAAAAACAAAAAAGAAACCCGCCACATAATTATAGGCGAATACCAAAAACTATCGTATCGTCAGTCTGTTCATACGAAGGCTTAGTTCCATTCCCATTACGCCAATTATCTACAGCCTCCGATATACGAGACTTCTGCTCACTGAACGGTAGCTTGTGAATATCCAAAAGTATCGAGTTGAGGCGCTTGGCTGTAAACTTCTTCACGTCTCCACGCTCATTATAACCAAACTGGTCAGTTATGCCATCTGAAAACATATAGAACAAATCCCCCTCAACATAATCAATCACATTATCAGTGAATGGTTGATTATCAAGCAGATGTGAACCTATAGGCATGCGATCTGCTTCTATCTTGCTCAATTCTCCTTCATGTATCATTATCAACGGGCGGAATGCTCCAGAATAATGTATCTTCTTATTGTCGACATCAATAACAACCAAAGCCAAATCCATTCCGTCTCGATTGTCACCTTCATTGCCGTTCTGCTTAAGCATCTTTTTGAAGTTGTCACGCAACGTATCTAGTATGACTGATGCCGAAACATTCTCCACACCTAAACCCGCCGTTATCTCATTTAGAATAGAAATACCGAGAAGACTGACAAATGCTCCTGGCACACCATGTCCTGTACAGTCTGCCACAACAAGCAATCGTAGATTTCCTACCCGCTGGGCCCAATAGTAGTCGCCAGATACAATATTGAGCGGTCGATAAAAGAGCATGTGGTCTCCTATAATAGACTGAAGTTGCTCATCTGTAGGCATCGCCGCCTTCTGAATATTACTTGCATAGGTGATACTGTCGGTCATCTCACTGTTAACTCGACTGATTACCTTGCTCTGTTCTTCTATCTCAATCTTCTGTAGTTCGAGTTCAGAATTGACAAGATTAAGCTGAAGGTTATTCCTTTTTTGCCTCCTGTAGTTCGCCGCTATGGCCAACGCCAAAAGACTGACTAATACCAATACTACTATCGATGCTATACTAACAATAGTCTGACGATGCTTAGCCTCTTCTAGTCGCACCTGATTTTGCTTGGTTGCAATCTCTCGCTGTCGCATCTGCTCATCAAATTGCGCCTGAGCTATTGACTGAGTGGCTGTCACTGCGTAGCTATTGCTTCGTTTCTTCAACTGCCAATACCTAGCTTGCTCACTGGACTTCAATGCATCGTCCTTTCTACTTAACCCTCTATATATCTTTGTATATTCTTCATAGAGGTCCCCCATATAGTCGCTGTATTGTTCAAGGTCTGCCTCAAAACATCTATACAAAGAATCTGCAACATGCAGAGCACTCGAACATTGACCACTCACAACAAGGTAATCTGTACGAACTAAGTCTGCCTCTGTCAAAAAACTATCAAGTCCATTATTGGAAGCAAGTATATATTCGTCAGCCAATAGCGCACGACATCTGTTTAATTTCTCTCCACGCACCGAAATAGCATCACGGCGCAATTCTACCTCTCTCAGAATGGCCGACACTAAATATGTTATAGACTGCATTCTGACTTCCAATTCATCCATTTTGCCATAATAGCCATCAAATGTCTTTAGGGAATTCTCGTATGCTTTATCTAAATATTTCAAAGCCTCGGACAATAATTCTTCATTCGAACCTACAATGAGCTCATTGTCATACTGCTCAAGTGCGATAGAACCAAGACCCAAATATCCAATAGCTAAACGGAAATAATTGTTTGAGGACAAACCTAGTTCTATAATCTCTTTATAGGAGGCTTCCGCCTCTTCATACATAGAATTATCTGAATGGCTTACCGCTATGTTCGACAGTGTCATAACCATACTTGTCGTGTCATTACACTCTAGATATCCCTCAAGTGCCTTACGATAAAACTCATCTGCCTTAGTGGCATTTAACGTCATGGCATATATATTTCCAATCAAGAATTCTAAATATGCCGAGGTAAATGTCTCCCCCAAAGAATCGGTAACAGCTATACCATTATATGCATATTCAAGACTCTTGGTGTAATCTCCCATAACATAATTGCACCATGACAAACGTGCAAGGGCAGATCCACGACCTATTGCATGATTATTCTCTTCTGCTATTTCAAGTAGAACTGATGCATAATGATTAATCGTGTCAACATCATTACTAAGTGAAATAATCTCTCTTAAAATCGCTATTCGAGCTGTATCTTTCTCGTCCATACCCCGTTGAACACGGATAAGACTGTCAACATTCAACTCTGTTTCTTGGGCATAAAGATTTAGGCCGCCCAAAAGGACGACCATAATAAGAAGGAGTTTTGCGAATCTGTTCACCGTGTTTACTTCATCATAAATGCAGGAAACTCAGGCTGTGGAGCATAAAGATTATCTATCCATATCTGCAAGTCCTTCAACATCTCTTCACGGTATTTAAACCATTTGCCACAGCCCCAACCATGACCTCCAGATGGATAAACATGCATATTGGCTTTTACTTTCGCCTTCTTGAGCGCAAGATAATACTCTGCCGAGTTGCGTGGCGAAACAAGAAAATCATCGTCCGACAACAATAGTATCGCTGGAGGTGTCTGCTCGTCTACATGAAGCTGATTACTGTACGCATCTTCTTCTTCCTTTGTCGCATTCTCCCCTACAAAACAGTTGTGCGAGTCAAGGTGCGTATACTCTTTGTCCATCGATATCACAGGATAAAACAAAATCTGAAAGTTCGGACGAGTAGCTGGGTCACCATGCGTACAAATCGTAGAGGCTAAATGCCCTCCAGCCGAAGATCCTAGTACTCCCACCTTCTCTGGGTCTATACCCCACTCTTTCGCATTCTCTCGTACTATGCGGAGCGCCTCATTGGCATCACTCATAGGAACTTCCTTAAAGCCCATAGGCATACGGTAGTTGAGCACTATCGTGGCAATGCCTTGTGGCACAAAGTATTCAGCCCAGTCATAACCTTCTTGCCCTATCGAGAGCACCCTGTAACCACCACCAGGTATCACAAGTATAGCCATCCCATTGCGCTGCGACTCCTCTGGAAGAAAAACCCTTACCATCGGCTTGAAGTTGCGCTTCTCATCATCGTATGGCTGCGTCTTGTCTATACCATTGCTGTTTGGCAACCCGTTCTGCCACAGGTCTATGTCAAACGACTTAACTTGCTGCGCAAAGCCTCCAAGCGACAAACAGAGAAGCATCGCTAACAAAATAATTTTTCTCATATAATCGTATTTATTAATTTTCTTCTACGCGATAAATAATTCTCTATATCCGTGAATCTTTCCTCCACAAACATACAAAAAAATAGTACGCTACAATGTAGTATTTATAGTTTCGCCTCTTATTACTTTCATGTCAAATATTACTAAGAATGAATGACTTTCAAAGTCATAGGCATCAGTAACAAAAATCAACTTGTCTTTCTCTGGAATACATTTCACATATTGAAGCGCTTCATCTTGCTCAGATCTTTGCGTAAATCTGCATGAATATTCAGCTTTGCCTTTTGTCATATCTGCATAGGCGTAAATATTATTATAACGGCAGAACTGCAACGCATGGTTCTTGTTACCATAGTCATACTCTATAAGTGAAGTGCGACCTTCATTGATAAAAACCGGAGAATATGTATCTTTTGAATAGTCAATAAGACACATTGAATACGGACTTTGTACTAGATACTTTGGTTCATCTCTCAAAAATACGGAGTGCATTACGTCACCGCCAGAATAATAGTCGTCTGAACGGTAATGATAATCAATATTGAATACGCGTGGCGTCGGTTTTTTACGAGATACAAAGTTGAGATGTGGCTCGTCATAACCAAGGTGCTGGATAATCAACTCTTTTTCATCATATTTTGTAGTAATTGAACCATAAAACAACTCCCAGCAATCCTCAACGGTCACCTTATTCCCATTTTTGCTATCGACATAACAGAGATCAGTACCACTGCTACCATACTTCTGTCGCACAATGATACCATAACCATCACTGGTAAAAGCCATTGACAGTGGCGAAGCGTCTGGCCAATCAAATGTGGCGTTAGCATCTTGCGAAGGATTGTCAAAGGATACTGTAATAGATTCTTCTACGTTTAGTGTCGTAGGGTCTAGAATATACATCTTTCGGTCATATTTAATTGCCTGTTCATAGTCGGTGACCGTACTTCCCACATATAGTTTCCCATTATATGGGTTAATGGCGAGAACATTAGGACAGGAATCAAAATCCTTGTATATAGGGTGCTCAGGATCCGACATGTTAAATCTATATAGTCGGTTAGGTGATTTCGTTGCCACCCAGCATGTCTCACGTTCATAATCGGTGATCATACCTCGCGAGAAGCCTTCGAAATCAACCTTCGTTTCATAAGCTGCAACATCTATAACTCTTTTCCATTCACGCCTTAGTTCAGCATCTTTGACACCAATGCTAATATGGTAATTAATTGCACCTATCTCATACATAGGGAACGTGAGCGTGAGCTTCAGCTTGTCTTCCGACATTACACTCACGGGAGTAAACTCAGAGACTCCCCATTCTCCTTTCACCGAAGTCAACACGGCAGGATGATTGAACGTCACTTCTAATGTAGCATCCTGTTCGCTGATGAGATTAGCAGGTGTAAATCTGTAGCTTACTATGTCAATTGTATCTATTACCTCAGGTTCCGGCTCAGGCTGTGGTTCTGGTTCGGGTGCAGGATTGGGCTTGATTGCCGGGGAGGGCGTAGGTACTACTGGGACAGTCGGCTCTGGTTCTGGATCATCTTTTTCGCAGGATGTAAAAGCTACTAATCCTATGACGCTCAGTAAAAAAAGGAGATAGAGCGCTTTCTTTTTCTTGATTTCAAATATTTTCATGCCTAAATAATCATGTTCTTTATGCTTGGACAAATATAGTAAGAAGATGCCACAAAATAAAAAAAACTGCGAGCAACCTCATATCTCCCCCTATACAGACACTACCCACAAACCACAACAAAAAGGTCCTAGCTCAACTTCGAGCTAGGACCTTATATCATTCTATTGTTTCAAACTTATCCCTACTTCTTCACAACCTTTGATGTACGTACAGTGCCATCAGATAGCTTCTCTACAACAATATTGATGCCTTTTACCATCTCGCTAATCTTCACGCCGTTGATATCGTAATATTCACACGAAACGACTTCAGCATCGCTGTTGACGGCGGCAATAGGCGTAGAAATATTCGACTTGCATTTTTCTATTGTCACACTAGTCAGATTCGCCGTAGCCGAATCAACTTTCCAAAGATTGAATACAATACCACTGTTAATCGCTTCCTTGATATCTGCAACAAAGAACGATACCGAAGTGGCATTTGCATTCAATTCAAATAGTTTTGGCCAATCAGTCACATTGTTACAAACAGCACCAACACCATAGTTTTCATGACCTTTATCCGGACTGCCTGTCAAAGAATATTTTACAGTTATCACGTCATAATCACCAAGTGCTTGTAATGTCGCTGCAGAAACAGCTGTATTCTTCCCTTCGTTAACAAGAGTTGTCTCAAGACTGGTCGATGCCGCATAATCAATGTCCGAAATCAACGCAACATCTATCTTTGCCGATACAGAACCATCCGCTTTCCCTTCAACATCCATATTCTGCAAAGCAACTTGCTGAATATTTGTAGCATTTGATAGTCTTATGCGCACTACTGTGCCCGCTTTTGCTTGTACAGCCATGTTTACTTGATCGTTCTTTCCTTGTGAACTTTGAACAATTACAGCAAACTTCTGAGCTGGCGTTACCTCCTTAAAAGTAACCTCTACAATAGCATCCTTCGTGTTGTCAAGGGCGATAGGGTCCGATTTGTAGAGACCAGTAACCCAATCCCAAGTTTTTGCATTAGTGAATTTACACTCTGCATTCGACACAAGCGTACTTTTCGTCTGCGCAAAAGCCGCAACGGCAAATACACAAGCAACCATTAAAGTAAGTAAATGTTTCATCTTATAGACTGTTATTTAATATTCACATGGCAAATATATTTTATTTTTTTAACATCCCATAGATGCCTACCCATTTTAACACTATACACTTCTCCTTTTTAACATAACTATCTCCAAACTGCCCAATCTCTCGTTTGCCTTGTTTTATATCCA
This sequence comes from Bacteroidales bacterium, assembly GCA_024401365.1. Lineage (GTDB taxonomy): Bacteria > Bacteroidota > Bacteroidia > Bacteroidales > Marinilabiliaceae > W3P20-009. Next base: position 164,946 of record JAKSLE010000004.1, read on the forward strand.
TTCCTCTCCCCCACAAAATAAAAAAACTGCGAGCAACCTTATACTTCTCCCTATACAGCCCCACACCACAAACTCTTCTCCAACCATCAATGGTTGCCCCACCTCGCTAGGAAGCAAATCCCCTCCCGATATTTTGTATTATTGAATACTATTCAATACATTTGCATATCTATACGAAGTATTCATTATGCCACAAGTAAGTGATTTCTACGGGATCCTCATTTGGTTGAACTACAACGACCATATGCCACCACATTTTCATGCTTGGTATGGCGAATATCGTTGTATTGTCAATATTAATGATGGCGTAGTAAAAGGAGAGATGCCAGGCAGGGCTATCCGCATGATTTTAGAATGGCTTGACCAACACCGTGCAGAACTGATGGAAAATTGGGAATTAGCTCAAAATGGGTCTCCACTAAAGAAAATCGAACCACTAAAATAACCCATACAGAAATGTTTTTGGAAGTCACTAAAGCAGAATATATAGAGGGCTACGAAATAATGCTCCATTTTAACAATGGCGAATGTCGCATTGTCGATCTATATTCATCATTGAAGGGCGAAGTGTTCGCTCCGCTCAAGGATATTGAATATTTCAAGCGATTCTCCATTAAATTCAATACAATAGAATGGGATAATGGTGCAGACTTCGCTCCCGAATATCTTTATGAGATAGGCAAAGTGGCATAGCATATATAATTCAAAAAAAGTCCCAGCCCACCACCGAGCCAGGACTTTAAATATTTCTATCGTACCAATCGTATCCCTACTTCTTGAACAATCCGATAACAAACAACAGAATTACAGCACCAACAGTAGAACTGATAATATTGCCAATAATCTCTCCTCCTATATTGCCTATGCCAAGGAGTCCAAACAACCACATGCCAATCCAACTGCCGACAAGACCAACAACTAGGTTGCCAATCAAACCGAATCCTTTTTTCATAATCATGCCGGCCAACCAGCCTGCAAGTATACCAATAAGGCAAGTAACAATTATATTCATAACTTTACTGTGTTATTATGTTATTAATGTTAACTCTCATATATACGCCACAATTTCAAAAAAGGTATTTATTTCTACAAAAAATTCTGTTCCACACTCCTCTTTCTGCCAAAATAAGTACCTTTGCATCATAATATATCAAATCAGGCATACATGAAACCTACACTATTTGTACTCGCTGCAGGTATGGGTAGCCGTTACGGCGGTCTCAAGCAGCTCGACGGATTAGGCCCTAACGGCGAGACTATCATGGACTACTCTGTTTTCGACGCTATGCGCGCCGGATTCGGTAAAATAGTTTTCGTAATCCGTAAGTCTTTCGAGGACGATTTCCGCGAAAAGGTCCTCTCTAAGTACCAGAACCATATACCTGTCGAGGTAGTATTCCAAGATATCAACGACCTTCCTGCTGGCTTCAAATGCCCAGAGGAGCGTACCAAGCCTTGGGGCACAAACCATGCCGTCCTCATGGGTAAGGATGTTATCAAGGAGCCTTTCGCCGTTATCAATGCCGACGATTTCTATGGCCGCGATAGCTTCGCTGTCCTAGGTAAGTACCTGGCCGACCTGGCCGATGGCACCAAAAACAAGTATTGCATGGTCGGTTTCCGTGTAGGTAATACCCTCAGCGAGAGCGGTACAGTGGCTCGCGGCGTATGCTCTACTAATGCCAACAAACACCTCCAGACTGTCGTTGAACGTACAGAAATAATGCGCGTCAACGGCCCCGTATGCTACAAGGACGAGGAGGGTAAGTGGGTCGCTATCGACGATAATACTCCTGTATCAATGAATATGTGGGGCTTTACTCCCGATTACTTCGAGTACTCTACCGAGTATTTCATCGAATGGCTTAAGGAGAATGGCGCACAGTTGAAGTCCGAATACTACATCCCTCTCATGGTCAATAAATTGATCACCGAAGGTACAGCTACAGTCGAGGTCCTCGATACTACTTCTAAGTGGTTCGGCGTGACTTACGCAGCCGACCGCCAGGGTGTAGTGGACAAAATCAACGCCCTCATCGCAGCAGGCGAATACCCAAGCAAGCTTTTCTAATATAGATCAGCATACCGAACCTAAGCGCATCCTTCCTCAGGGTGCGCTTTTTTCTTCCCCGTTTTTGGCGCGACTATTGTATAACACAAGGAGTATAACTACCTTTGTTTATCCTTCAACAAAGGACTAATCAACAACAGATGCGCAGATTTACATCAATACTCCTTTTTATCTTGGTAGCTCTACTGCCATTCTCATGGGCTAATAGCGCTCCTCCCAAGAAGCCCAAACCTCCTCGGGTGCTCAACCGCGTCGTGGATACTATCTGCTACAGGGAGTACTATAGCGTCTTGGCTAATGATACTAATATCCGCCACGGTAAATACAAACTGGTCTTCAAAGATTTCCCTATAGAACGTGGCCAATATACCCAGGGCGAACGAACTGGCGTATGGAAATTCTATGGCGAGAATAATATCCTGGAACTGGAGTACGACTACGATGCTCATAAGCCGCTGAAAATTCAGCCCCACGTAGGTCATGTCTACAAACAGGATACTTACCCAGCTATCTTCTTGGGTAGCCCCCTTAATATCCGCCACTATATCGTGGCTAAGGCTACATACCCTAAAAACGAACGCGGCTTCTTCAAAAATTGCCAGGTCGACGTGGCCCTCCATATCAGCTCCACAGGCAAATGTACCGGATATCATATCGAACGATACTCTAAGGAGGATTTCAATGAGTCAATACGCAACGCATTGAAAAAAATACCTAAACAGTGGAGATGGCTCCCCGCTAAACGCAACGGTAAGGATGTCTCTTCCGAATACATGATCAGTATAGTCTTCGAATACGTCGAATAAAACCTCACTTTATTTCGTATAAGACAAAAAATATTGCGCCCAAAAGTTAAAAACACTTAAATAATTTATTACCTTTGTACGTCGAATACCTCAATGGAAATGGCTAAAAATATCTTAACATTACTTGCTGACGGATTCGAGGAGTCTGAAGCTTTGATTCCTGTCGACCTCTTGCGCAGAGTGGGTGATAATGTCATCTTGGTCAGCATCAAGGATAATGACCTTCACGTAACTAGCTCTCACCGAGTTTGCGTGGTGGCAGATCAACTTATCGCTGATGTAAATATCAATGACGTAGATGCCGTTTTCCTCCCTGGTGGTATGCCTGGTACTAAGAATCTCGACAACTGCCCAGCAGTCCACAATATCATAGACAAACTGAACGCCGAAGGTAAACTGATCACAGCAATATGCGCCGCTCCTATGATCTTGGGCAAAAAGAATATGCTCAACGACCGCAACGCAACTTGCTTCCCAGGTTTCGAAAAGTACCTCCTAGGCGCTACCGTTCTTAATCAGCACGCCGTAACCGACGGGAATATCATCACAGGTAAGGGCGCCGGTGCTGGCTTCGAATTCGGCCTGGCTATGGTGGAGTACTTGCACGACGAAAAAACAGCAGAGGAACTTTCTCGTACCATACAGTTCATCTTATAAAATATATACACCAAAAATATGAGGCATATTTGCTCTTATATTATATCTCTTACAGTATCTCTCACGTTGCTGAGCTGTAATCTTTTCTACCAAAAGGCAGATAAGAATACTTCCGACTTGAGAGGTATCATCCCTATCGCCGATAACGATAAGGGCTCTTACGCTATGGAGGCTAGATACTCCAACTGGCCCGACCCTGATACGCTTATCATCTACCTCAACGGTACCCGCTATCGAGTAGCAGCCGACGGTAAGGTGTATAATACCAACGACGAGTTCCGTTTCTCCATCGGAAACGAATTCCCTATCGAACAACTCTATTTCGCTCAGAGACAGAACGATCTCTTCTTGTTCTATACCGATGTCAACCAAAATGGCGCAGGCTCTTTCGTGCGCCGCATCAATATCGAGTCTGGTAAAACTATCTGGCAAACCGAAGTCGAGGGCTTCTCTTTCTCTAAACCTCTCATCCGTGGCGGTTTCGCCTATATCGGCACTATCGGATTCATAGGTAAAATGAAACTTAACTCTGGCGGATTCGACTGGAAATATTCCAACTTGGGTAATAACGAACGATTCAACCACTTCCGTGATATAGATTTCCCTAGCTCTCACGAGGTACGCTTCGTTGCCCCTCACCCCTTCACCATGCAGAGCGATACCGTCATCGTTAATGACCTGACCGGCGAAATCCTCCGCATCACATCTTCTAATAAATAATGAACGTAATTGTTAACGGAGAGCCTACTTCTATCAAGGGCTCAACTGTGGCTGAATTGGCAGCCGAACTCAACCTTCCAGATAAAGGCGTGGCTATCGCTCGAGGTACCCAAATGATACCCCGCCAGGATTGGGCATCTACTACCCTCTCCGAAGGCGATAGCTTAATCATAATTCGCGCCGCTTGCGGCGGATAACCATAAGTCTTATACCGTGTTGGATAAAAAATACCTCGAAATCTTCCCCCTTCAGTTCATCAGCCATCAGAATGAACGCTTTTCCTACGAGGAGGGTTGCCTCAAAGCACTGGAGGGCGGTTGCCGCTGGATTCAACTCCGTATGAAGGACGCACAGGAGGACGAAATAGCGCACATAGCCGAACGCCTAATCCCCGTCGTCAAGGAGTACGATGGAGTGCTCATCATCGACGACCACGTAGAGTTGTGCAAGAAAATCAACGCCCACGGAGTACATATAGGCAAAAATGATATGCCCCCAGCCGAGGCTCGCCAAATCCTTGGTGAACAATTTATCATCGGAGGTACGTGTAACACGTACGAAGATATCCTGAAAATCCACTCTTTCGTGGATTATATCGGTTGCGGACCTTTCCGATATACAACTACCAAAAAAAATCTCGCCCCAGTCCTCGGTCTCGATGGATACCGCGAAATCATCTGGAATTGTCGCTCAAATGACATAAATACTCCTATTGTAGCCATCGGAGGCATCACTGAGAACGATATTTTGGAAATAATGAACGCTGGACCGAACGGAATAGCATTGTCAGGCGAAATTCTTAACGCCGAGGACCCGGTAAGTAAAACACGCAAATTAACGTCTTTACTGGGCTTTTAGCGTATTTTAATGTATATTTATTACGAACGTATGCATATTATGTATATTTTTGCATCGTAAATGAATAAATATTAGACTATACAGCTCACGACAATGATGTACAATACCTTAACCGCTGCCGAAGCCGCAGCACTTATCAATAATGGCGATGTAATTGGCATCGGCGGTTTCTCTTCCGTAGGAACAGCAAAGGCTATCCCAGCAGCTCTTGCAGCTCGCGCAGAGGAAATCCACGCTAAGGGCGAGGAGTTCCGCGTAGGTCTCATCACCGGTGGTTCTACTGGCGACCAGATCGATGGCGCCCTTTCTCGCGCAAAGGCTGTCTCTTTCCGTACACCATTCCAGTCTCATAAGGATATGCGCGCAGCTATCAACTGCGGCGAGGTTCAATATTTCGATATGCACCTCTCTCACGTAGCTCAGGATCTCCGTTACGGTTTCCTCGGCAAAATGGACGTGGCTATCATCGAGGCTGCCGATATTACTCCAAACGGAGAAATCGTTCTTACAACTTCTGTAGGTATTACTCCAACTTTGGCTAAGTCGGCTAGCAAAATCCTTATCGAGCTCAACGCTCACCACCCAGCAAGCATTATCGGCATGCACGACCTCTACGAGCCTGCCAACCCTCCATATCGTAAGGAGATTCCTATCTATACTTCGTCCGACCGTATCGGCGAGGCTACCCTAAAGGTCGACCCTAAGAAGGTGCTCGGCGTGGTAATGACCGACCTCCCTGATGGTATCGCTCCTTTTACCCCTGTCGACGCTGTTACAGCTAAAATCGGTGAGAACGTGGCCAACTTCCTCCTCGCCGAACTCCATCGAGGTATCATCCCTAAGGAGTTCTTGCCTCTCCAGAGCGGCGTGGGTAACATAGCCAACGCTGTCCTTGGCTCTCTAGGCGAGTGTAAGGATATCCCTACTTTCACAATGTTTACTGAGGTTATCCAAAACTCAGTTATCGGCCTCATGAAGGAGGGTCGTATATCTTTCGCCTCTGGATCTTCTCTCACTCTTTCCGACGATGTTCTCCAAGAGGTTTACAAGGATTACGCTTTCTTCGGCCCTAAACTTATGCTCCGCCCTCAGGAGCTTACAAACCATCCTGAACTTTCACGCCGCCTCGGCGTAATCGCTATAAATACAGCTCTCGAAGCTGATATCTTCGGTAACGTCAACTCTACTAACGTCCTCGGACAGAAGATGATGAACGGCCTCGGAGGCTCAGCCGATTTCTCCCGTAACGCATTCTTGTCTATCTTCACTTGCCCATCAGTGGCTAAGAAGGGCGTTATATCTGCTATCGTACCTATGGTATCTCACGTCGATTCGTCAGAGCACTCTGTCAAGGTTATCGTTACAGAGCAGGGCGTGGCCGACCTCCGCGGTAAGTCACCTCTACAAAAGGCTCAGACTATCATCGAGAACTGCGTTCACCCTGATTATAAGGAGCTCCTCTGGGATTACGTCAAGATGCAGTCTGGTAAGAGCCATACTCCTATGACTCTCACAAAGGCTCTCCAGATGCACATCGCTTTCGAGGAGACTGGCGATATGCGTAACGCTAAATTCTAAATGAATACCGATTCTAGTAACGTCTATACCCGATACGCTGGCGAATTGGCCGAACTGGAGGCTAGCAACAATCTTCGCCATCTGCCTGTCATAGAGGATGATAGTTTAATCAACCTCGCCTCAAATGACTACCTGGCTATAAACGACAATAAAGAGCTCATCAACTCTTTCTTGAGCTCTTATCAGTGGGATTCCCACTCTATGTCAAGCGTGTCTTCTAGATTGCTTACTGGTAATCACAAGGAATATCAACTCTTAGAGCGCTGCTTGGATAATTTTCTTCCAGGCAGACGCTCTTTGGTTTTTACAGGGGGATTCCACGCCAACCAGGGTATAATGCAGGCCTTGATGGGAAAAACCGACCTCATCATCGCTGATAAGCTTTCCCACGCAAGCATAATTGACGGTCTCCGCCTGACAGAGGCTACCGTACTCCGCTTCCGTCATAATGATATGACCCACCTGGAGCATATCTTATCGGAGAATCGCTCAAAGTACGATTCTTGCATGATCGTTACTGAGGGTATATTTTCTATGGATGGCGATATAGCTTCCTTGCAACAGATAGCGCAACTGAAGGAGAAGTACAATGCCTTGCTCTACGTAGACGAGGCTCACTCTTTCGGCATCAGAGGCCGAGATGGCAGAGGTATATGCGACGAACTGGGTGTCTTGGATAACGTCGACCTCCTGATGTGTACCCTCGGTAAGGCTATCGGGTCTACAGGTGCTTTCGTCTCAACTAACGATACCATACGCAACTACCTCATCAATAGGTGCCGAACAATAATCTTTACCACTGCCTTGCCTCCCGTAAATTGCGCCTGGACTCGCCACGTGATAGAGCACTTGTCCGACCCAAAAATGAATGAGGCTCGCGCCAACCTCAAGGCTATGGCAGAGAAACTTTCCCTGGCTATCAATGGTAAAGTGGGCGAAAGCCAAATAATCCCATACATTACAGGCGACGTAAATTTGGCAATAGAGAAGTGCAACGACTTGCGCGAACATGGTTTCTACGCTTTGCCTATCCGATACCCTACCGTGGCAAAGGGCACCGAGCGCATCCGCCTCTCTCTTAAGGCTAATATTACCGAACCTCAAGTCAACGAGATAATAAACTTACTGGCTCACTAGCCTACTCCCCTCTCTTATCTTCTACTTGCATTTTCAAAAAACTGCGAGCAACTTCTTACTTCTCTTATACTACACCGTACCTAGCAACTCCCTTTTCCTATATCACAAAACACCTCACTTCTCTCTACCAATCTATCCCCTACTTCCAAATTTGTCCCCCAAAATTTACTATATTTGCATCCTATATATCCGATAGAATGAACACTTTCCAGATAGAGAGCGCATACGAGCCAACGGGCGACCAGCCTCAGGCCATAAAGGAGCTTACCGAAGGTATCCTCAACGGTGCCAAGGACCAGACTCTGCTCGGCGTTACGGGTTCTGGAAAAACTTTTACTATCGCTAATGTCATAAAGAACGTAGGGCGACCAACTCTTATCCTTTCTCATAACAAAACTCTGGCAGCTCAGCTCTATTCTGAATTCAAGGAGTTTTTCCCTAATAACTTGGTAGAGTATTTCGTATCTTACTACGATTACTACCAGCCAGAGGCTTACATCGCTAGTACCGATACCTATATCGAGAAGGATCTGGCAATAAACATGGAACTGGATAAATTGCGTATCCGCGCAACTTCCGCTCTCTTGTCTGGTCGCCGCGACGTAGTGGTAATATCTTCTGTATCGTGCCTCTATGGTATAGGTAACCCAGATGATTTCCATAACGGCCTCATACAACTGAAAAAGGGCGAGGTCATCCCCCCTACTGTCTTGTTGCGCAATCTTACTGATGTCTTATACACCCGTAATGATATAACCTTCGACCGCGGTAATATACGTATCAAGGGCGATACCCTCGATGTCTACCCTGCCTACGCAGATTTCGCATACCGTATCATGTTCTGGGGCGATGAGATAGATTCTATCCAAATGTTCGACCCTACCAATAATTCTGTCTTGGAAAACCTGGAGGAGTGCATGATATACCCCGCTAATATCTTCGTAACGTCTAAGGAGAGAACGGAACTGGCTATCCGTATGATCCAGGATGACTTGGTGAAGGAGTGCGCCGATTTCGAACAGCAGGGCCGCATGGCTGAGGCTAAACGTCTCCAGCAACGCGTCGAATACGATATCGAAATGATCCGCGAACTTGGATATTGCCCAGGCGTCGAGAATTATTCTCGCTATTTCGATGGCCGCGCAGAGGGTACAAAGCCTTTCTGCTTGCTGGATTATTTCCCTAAGGATTTCTTGATGGTAATCGACGAGAGCCACGTAACCGTCCCCCAAATACGCGCCATGTACGGCGGAGATAAGTCCCGCAAGGATTCTCTCGTCGAATATGGATTCCGACTCAAGGCTGCGCGCGATAACCGCCCTCTTAAGTTCGAGGAGTTCGAATCAATGGTCAACCAGACTATCTACGTCTCTGCTACCCCAGCTGATTACGAACTGGAGAAGTGCGGCGGCGTATACGTGGAACAGGTGGTACGCCCAACGGGCCTCCTGGACCCTATCATTTATGTGCGACCTACAACTTACCAAATCGACAACCTCCTCGAGGAGATTGTTATCCGTATAGAGAAACATGAACGTACCCTCGTGACTACCCTCACCAAACGTATGGCAGAGGAGCTGACAGAGTACTTGATGAAGGCTAACATAAAAACGGCTTATATCCACTCCGATGTCGATACCTTGGAGCGCGTAGAGATTTTGGAGAACTTGCGTAAGGGCGAATACGATGTCCTGGTGGGCGTCAACCTCCTCCGCGAGGGCCTGGACCTTCCCGAGGTTTCCTTGGTGGCTATCTTGGATGCCGATAAGGAGGGCTTCTTGCGTTCCGAACGCTCTATGACTCAGACCGCAGGGCGCGCCGCACGTAACATAAATGGTACCGTCATAATGTACGCCGACCGCATCACAGCGTCTATGCAGGCTACTATCGACTCTACCAACGAACGCCGCGCTAAACAGATCCGATACAATACGGAACATGGCATAACGCCTAAGGCGCTGAATAAGGCTTTGCCAACGGGCGACCTCATTGCTCCTAAACCGCAGAAACAAACGCCTGATGATATCCTCGTGGCAGCCCAGGAGGCTGGAACATATAACTCATGGGGCGCAAAACAATACGAAAAAGCCATAAAGGATGCCGAGCGCGAAATGAAACATGCCTCAAAAGAGATGGATTTCATCGCCGCCGCTCAGCACCGCGACCATATGTTCGCCCTCCAAAAGGCTTACGATGAATGGAAGAAAAATCATGACTGATATGAAATATTTTATCAAATATACTCTTACTATCGCTGCTTGCTTGCTGCTTACTGCTTGCTTCCAGAATTCCGACAAGGATCTCAAGGATGTCGCAGATGCCGTGGGCAAGGCTTCTCTTACCGTGACCGACGTCCATTCGTGTATCACGGACTCTGGTTATATCAAGTACGAGTTCGAAAGCCCAGAAATGCAACAGTTCGACGATGTCGAGGAGCCTTACATATACTTCCCTAATGGCCTCAAATTCCGTATGTACGCCGAAAATGGCACCCTCCTCAAATCGCGCATCCGCTGCAATAACGCTACCTATTATAAGACAACTAAAATATGGGAGCTGAATAACGACGTGGAGGCTATGACCCAAAAGGGCGATATCTTAAACACGGAACAAATGTTCTGGGATACAGAGAATCATCGTATATATAGCGAGAAATTCGTGAAAATCACAACTACCCACCAAATAATCACTGGCAAGGGCTTCGAAAGCGACGAAAAATTGTCTTACTACGAAATCAAACGCCCTGGCGGTGAAATAGAACTTGAAAATAACTAATCTTTTACCGAAATGACTTCCCTTATCTGCATATTGCTGGTAATGCTCTTCTTCTCGGCTTTCTTCTCAGGAAGCGAAATGGCTTACTTGTCGAGCAACCGCCTCGACCTGGAGATAAACCGTAAGAAACAACCACGATCAGCACGTATAATAGATATCTTCACAGCCGATTCTAGTACCCTCATAGCTACTATACTGGTGGGTAATAATATCGCCTTGGTTATCTATGGCTTGATGTTCGACCGCCTGATGCAACCTGTAATATCGGAGCATATTACCTCTTCCGATAGCTTGTCCTTGCTTATCCAGACCGTCCTCTCTACTATAGTCATCATCATAGCGGGCGAGTTTATCCCTAAAACAATAATCCAAATCAACCCTTCTCGCATGCTTAGCCTCTTGGCTATGCCTCTGATGTTCTTCTACATAATTTTCTACCCTATCGCACGAGGTATGCAGGCTTGCGCCCATTTCTTTATTACCAAAATCTTGCGTAAACCTGTCGACGACGATAACGCTAATATCTTGCCTTCCCGTATCGACTTGGATAATTTTCTCACTAACCAGTCCGAAAATACCAACAATACCGAGAGCGAAGTGGCTCAGGAGGCTAAACTGATGAAAAACGCCCTTGATTTCGGCAAAATAAAGGTCCGCGATTGCGCTATCCCTCGTACCGAAATAGAGGCAGTGGATATCACAGATTCTATAGAGGAGCTTAACAATACCTTCATCCGTACAGGTTATTCTAAAATATTGGTCTACGAGGAGTCTATCGATAATATCATCGGCTACGTCCACGCTTCTTCAATGTTCAAGAATCCTACAGATATCCGCTCCATCATGTACCCTATCGCCGTAGTCCCCGAAACAATGGAGGCTAAAATGCTCTTCAAACGCTTCACCGGCGAGCATAAGTCTATCGCCTTGGTAGTCGACGAATTCGGAGGAACAGCAGGTATGGTCACCTTGGAGGATGTGCTGGAGGAAATATTCGGCGAAATCAACGACGAGCACGATACCCCAGATTATATCGAAAAGGTTTGCGCCGAGGGCGAATACATATTCTCCGGCCGCCTCGAAATAGATTACTTGAACGACAAATACAACCTCAACTTGCCAAAATCGGATGATTACGATACCATCGCAGGCCTAATCCTTAGCATTACCGAGAGCATCCCAGCTCAGGAGGAAACTATCGACGCCCAGGATTTCGAATTCAAAATACTCGTGGCTACCCAGGCCCGTATCGAGACCGTCAAGCTGACTAAAAAATCATAATCCTATTTATCACGCAACTTCTATATAGATTCTATATACGCTCTATATAGACACTATATAGACAGACACTACCCACAGCCCTACCCCTTATCTAAATCTTAATACACAAAAAAATAACCCCACGCAATATTTCTACTGCGCGGGGCTTTTCTTTGAGAACTTACAGCTTATGCCTTGATCTCAACCTCAACACCTGAAGGCAACTCGAGCTTCATCAAAGCCTCGATAGTCTTAGATGTAGAAGAGTAGATGTCAATAAGACGCTTGTAGCTAGAGAGCTCAAACTGCTCACGTGACTTCTTGTTTACGAATGTAGAACGAAGTACTGTGAAGATGCTCTTGTGTGTAGGAAGTGGAATTGGACCGCTAACTACTGCACCTGTAGCCTTAACTGTTTTAACAATCTTCTCTGCTGACTTGTCAACCAAGTTGTGGTCGAAAGACTTAAGCTTAATTCTTACTTTTTGACTCATTTCTGTATTTGTTTAAATATTTCAGAATAAGTGGGGAGTTAAGAGTCATTCGCTAACTCCCCACGAAAATTTGTTTTATCTCTAAGTATTAGAGGAGCTCAGTGTGACCCTTAACTTCCTTCAATACCTCGATTGCAATGTTCTTAGAAACCTCAGCGTACTCGAGGAACTCCATCGACTGTGTAGCACGACCCTGTGAAATTGTACGGAGTACTGTTACGTAACCGAACATCTCTGCGAGAGGTACCTTAGCCTTGATTACACGAGCACCGTTCTTCTCTTCCATGCCCTCTACCTGACCACGACGCTTGTTGAGGTCACCGATGATATCACCCATGTACTCTTCTGGAGTAACAACCTCAACCTTCATGATAGGCTCAAGCAATACTGGAGTAGCCTTTGCCGAAGCTGCCTTGAATGCCTGACGAGCTGCAACCTCAAATGAGAGTGAATCGGAATCCACTGGGTGGAATGAACCATCGTAAAGAGTAACCTTGAGAGACTCAACCTCATAACCTGCAAGAACACCATTCTTCATAGCCTCCTTGAAGCCCTTCTCTACTGAAGGAATATACTCCTTAGGTACGTTACCGCCCTTAACCTCATCGATGAATGTAAGACCTGGCTTGCCATTCTCTGCTGGACCAACCTTAACACAGATATCAGCAAACTTACCACGACCACCAGTCTGCTTCTTGAATACCTCACGGTGATCAACCTCAGCCTTGATAGACTCACGGTAAGAAACTTGTGGACGACCCTGGTTACATTCTACCTTGAACTCTCTCTTCAAACGGTCAATGATGATATCCAAGTGAAGCTCACCCATACCCTCGATAACTGTTTGACCTGTCTCCTCGTCTGTCTTGAAGCGGAATGTTGGGTCCTCTTCTGCCAACTTGATGAGGGCATTTGTCAACTTGTCCATATCCTTCTGGCTGATTGGCTCTACAGAGATACCAATAACTGGCTCAGCAAATGTCATAGACTCGAGTGAAATTGGATGGTTCTCATCACAAAGTGTATCACCTGTCTTGATATCCTTGAAACCTACTGCAGCTCCAATGTCACCTGTACCGATAACATCCTGTGGAATCTGCTTGTTAGACTTCATCTGATACAAACGTGCAATACGCTCCTTCTTGTCTGAACGAGCATTGAGAACGTACGAACCAGCCTCAAGCTTACCAGAATATACACGGATGAATGCAAGACGACCTACGAATGGGTCTGTTGCAATCTTAAATGCAAGCGCTGCAAGTGGCTCGTCCTCCTTGCTGTGACGCTCTTCCTCCTCACCAGTGTGTGGGTTAACACCTACTGCTGCTGGAACGTCAAGTGGAGATGGCAAGAATGCCATTACCGCATCAAGAAGACGCTGTACACCCTTGTTGCGGAATGATGAACCACAAAGCATTGGAGTAACCTCCTGCGCAATTGTAGCCTTACGGATTGCCGAAAGAATCTCATCCTCTGAAATAGAGTTTGGATCCTCAAAGAACTTCTCCATAAGTGTCTCATCCTGCTCTGCAACTGCCTCAACAAGCTTAGCACGCCACTCCTCAGCCTCTGCTACCATAGACTCGCGGATTGGACGATACTCAAATGTAGAACCAAGATCCTGGTGCTCTGTCCAGATAATCTCCTGGTTTGTAATAAGGTCAATAACACCCTCGAATGAATCCTCTGCACCAATTGGAATTACAACTGGAACTGGATTTGCACCGAGTACCTCACGTACCTGACGTACTACCTCATAGAAGTTAGCACCCGAACGGTCCATCTTGTTAACGAAACCGATACGTGGTACGTTATACTTGTTTGCCTGACGCCATACTGTCTCCGACTGTGGCTGTACACCACCTACTGCACAGAACAAAGCTACTGCACCGTCAAGAATACGGAGCGAACGCTCTACCTCTACTGTGAAGTCTACGTGGCCCGGAGTATCAATAATATTACACTTGTATGTCTTATCCTTGTACTTCCAGTTTGCTGTTACAGCAGCTGAGGTAATTGTAATACCGCGCTCCTGCTCCTGCTCCATCCAGTCCATTGTTGCTGCACCATCGTGTACCTCACCAATCTTGTGTGTGATACCTGTGTAGAACAATATACGCTCTGTGGTAGTTGTCTTACCAGCATCGATATGCGCCATGATACCGATGTTTCTGGTCAAATGAAGATCTGCCATAATGACTTTCGTTTATAGATAAAGTATTAGAAACGGAAGTGTGCAAATGCACGGTTGGCCTCTGCCATCTTGTGCATATCCTCCTTACGCTTGTAAGCTGCACCCTCGTTGTTATATGCTGCAACAATTTCAGCTGAGAGCTTCTCTGCCATTGAATGGCCTGAACGTTTGCGTGAGTAGAGAATCATATTCTTGATAGCAAGTGATGCCTTACGGTCTGGACGAATCTCAGTTGGCACCTGGAATGTAGCACCACCTACACGGCGGCTCTTTACCTCTACAGCTGGTGTAATGTTCTCCAATGCCTTCTTGAAGTACTCCAATACTGGCTTACCTTCCTTCTCTGCCTTGTCACTTACTCGATCCAATGCATCGTAAAGAATTGTAAATGCTGTAGACTTCTTTCCGTCAACCATCAAGTTGTTAACGAACTGTGTTACCATAATATCACCGAACTTTGGATCTGGTAACAATACTCTTTTCTTTGGCTTAGCCTTTCTCATGTTTTTTCTTGTTTTGCAGTTGATTTTTAGATCCAGCTGTCAAATGCTTGCTTCAACAGTCTCTCACGACTATTTACTCAACCGATTTGCACAACTGTAAACAAAAACTCACTAACCGTTAATGATTATTTTTTCTTTGCAGGTGCTGCTGCTCCCTTACCTGCCTTTGGACGCTTAGCACCGTACTTAGAACGACGCTGCATACGACCTTCTACACCACTTGCATCAAGTGTACCACGTACCAAGTGATAACGTACACCTGGAAGGTCCTTTACACGACCACCACGTACAAGCACAATTGAGTGCTCCTGGAGGTTGTGACCCTCTCCTGGGATGTATGCGTTAACTTCCTTGCCGTTTGTCAAACGAACACGAGCTACCTTACGCATAGCTGAGTTAGGCTTCTTAGGAGTTGTTGTGTAAACACGTACACAAACACCTCTACGTTGTGGGCATGAATCAAGTGCTGGTGACTTGCTCTTGTCCACGAGCTTGGCACGACCCTTGCGTACCAATTGCTGAATCGTAGGCATTTCTTAAAAATGTATTAAAACGTTATAAATGAAATTGTTGCATGCTACGTGTAGACATAGTTGTCCACAAATAGCGGACGCAAAGGTAGTAAGTTTTTGATTATAAACAAATAAGATGCGGTTAAAAAAATTGAATCTGCCAACTTCCCTCTTCCCAAATCTCCCCCCTTTCGCCTGCCGCAAAATAAAAAACTGCGAGCAACAAGGTACCTCGCTTATATCTGCAACTAACTACCCTAATGTCTCCCCCTCTCTTCCCATGACACAAAAAGTGCCGCCCCACTACCCGTGAAACGACACTTAATATAATAGGTCTAGTATTCCTATTCTCCCCTATCGAGCAAATAGCAGCTCTCTGTACTTTGGCAACGGCCACATCTCATTGTCTACTATGAGCTCCAACTTGTCTACATGGAGTCTTATCTCATCAAGCAACGGACGCACATTCTTGTCATAGGCTTCTGCCTTCTCTTTCTCAGAGGTAATCTTATTGGCAACTCGCCTAGCGTCTTCTAGCGCAGTTGACTTGGTCCTTATCTCCCCTACATGAGTGGAGATCTGACGGATAAGTTCTTTCTCAGAGGCTGTCAGACTTTCTGCTTCAGCTCCCATTATCTCCATAATACCTTTTACATTGTTTATAAGGATATTCTGATACTGGATGGCTGTAGGTATAATATGGTTGACTACCAGGTCACTCATAACTCTACCTTCTATCTGAATCTTCTTGGTGAATTTCTCATACTCTACCTCCGCACGAGCCTCTAGTTCTCGCTCTGTCAAAATGCCTGTCTTTACCAATACGTCCTTGGCATGCTGCGTAGTCATCTTGCTTATCGACTCTGGCGCCGACGTAATATTGGTCAACCCCCTGCGAGCTGCTTCTGCCTTCCACTCGTCCGAATAGCCGTTGCCGTCAAAGTGTATCGGAGCTGATTCTATAATGAGATTCCTGATCTCTTGGAATATGGCTTCGTCTTTCTTAACGCCTTTTTCTATGAGAGCATCAACATTTTTCTTGAATTCTACCAATTGCGCAGCTACCATAGAGTTGAGTACCGTCATGGCACCAGCACAGTTGGCCGACGACCCTACTGCCCTGAACTCAAATCTGTCTCCCGTGAACGCAAATGGCGATGTGCGGTTTCTGTCTGTGTTGTCTATCAGAATCTCTGGCAAACGACCAACGCCCAACTTCAGCGCTGTCTTCTCTTCTGGGGTCATCTTGGCATCCGAAACTTTCTCTACTATGCTGTCCAACATAGACGATATCTGCGTGCCAAGGAAAATTGACATAATTGCCGGTGGCGCCTCATTGGCTCCAAGTCTGTGCATATTCGTAGAGTTGAGAATCGCCGAACGCAACAAATCTTGTCCTTTATATACCGCCGCCATCACATTGGTAAGGAACGTCAAAAAGAGCATATTGCCTTTGGGATTCTTGCCAGGGGCAAAAAGATTGACTCCCGTGTCGGTGCAGAGCGACCAGTTGTTGTGCTTGCCGGAACCGTTTACTCCAGCAAATGGCTTCTCATGTAGCAACACCTCAAATCCGTGATGCTTGGCTAAGCGCTTCATCGTGTCCATGACCAACTGGTTGTGGTCATTGGCTAGATTGCACTCTTCATATATTGGGGCCAACTCAAATTGGTTTGGCGCTACCTCATTGTGACGGGTCTTGACTGGAATACCTAGTCGCTGACATTCAACTTCTAGGTCTCGCATGAAGTACGCAACACGCTCTGGTATGGAGCCGAAGTAGTGGTCGTCCAACTGCTGGTTCTTGGCAGAGAGGTGCCCCATCAAGGTACGTCCGGTCAACATCAGGTCTGGTCTTGCCATGTATAGTCCTTGGTCTACGAGAAAATATTCTTGCTCCCAACCCAAATTGGCTATTACCTTGGTGACATTCTTGTCAAAATACTGACAAACAGCAACAGCCGCTTGGTCTACAGCATGAAGTGCCTTCAAAAGCGGAGTCTTGTAATCTAGAGCATCTCCTGTATATGAGATGAAAATCGTTGGTACACAGAGCGTAGAACCTACAATAAATGCTGGCGATGTTACATCCCATGCTGTATAACCTCTCGCCTCAAAGGTCTGACGTATACCTCCGTTAGGGAACGACGAGGCGTCTGGCTCTTGCTGAGCAAGGTGCTTTCCGGAAAATTCTTCTATTATCTTGCCGTCTGGTCCATAGTTAATAAAGCCGTCATGCTTCTCTGCCGTACCTTCTGTCAATGGCTGAAACCAGTGCGTATAGTGTACTACCCCATGGTCAAGCGCCCAGGCTTTCATGCCGGCTGCTACTCCGTCTGCTATGGACCTGCCTATAAGTTCTCCTTTTACAATGCATTCCTTGACTTGCTTGTAGACACTTGGCTGAAGATATCTCTTCATCGCCTCATCGTTAAATACTAACTCGCCATAGAAGTCCGAAACTCGCTTCTCTGGAAACTTCATGTCTGGTGCCTTCTTGTTCATCAAGTCGGTCAATGCCTTGAAACGCAATGTCGCCATTATCTCTTCGATTTATTGTTTGATGGCACAAAGATAATGGAGAGTTTTTACTTTTTGCCTCGTAAATACCTCTATTTTGAGAAATTTAACGCAAAATCTCCATTACACCCCCTTCTCGTATGGGGGTATCTGTTGCAAAATAGATACTTTCTGACCATCCACCCCCAAACAGTAATGTCTCATCCCATTTGTAAGGATTATATAACGTACACCCAACTTGGTATTATAACGTAACGCTTGATCTAAGGTCTCTTGTGATATCTGCACACTGGGTGCCTTGCATTCTACTACTAGGAGGGGCCTCATCTCTATATCATATATAATAATGTCTGCTCGCTGATTTTGCCCATTGACATCCACAACAGCTTCTACCGATGTCCTCTCCTTGGGATAACCTAGATTATTTATAAGGTACGACAAAATATGTTGCCTCACATATTCTTCTGGGGTAAGGGCTACATAACGCTTCCTGCAGAAATCCCACACCAAGGGTCTACCTTTGGGGGTAGTCGGCGCTTTCAACTTCAATTCTATCTCTGGAAGGTTTAATTTTGGAGGCATATCTCTCTGTTTATCCTCTTTTTGTCGGATTGAGCTTTTCAAATATCAACTCATCTGCCATCTCATTGCCTATACGTATCCAGTCGTGACGAGTGCCCACAAACTCAAATCCACTCTTCTCAAACAATTGTCTCGAAATCTCATTGCTCGAAACCATAGTGGCACAGAGCGCTTTAATACCTAAAACGTCAAACGCATAGCCTACTACCCACTCAATAGCAGAAAGGGCATACCCATTCCTGCGATATCGCTTGTCTATGAGTATGCCTATATTTGCATGTAGCGAAAATGGATCAAAATCAAATAGATCCACACACCCTACAGTTTTTCTCGTCTTTGCTTCGTCTATCATCAGGCGCATCTGTCGCTCCTGATAAATATCCAACCCCGAATTGTCTACAAATCGTTGGATATCGGCTTTCGAAAGAGGTTTGTAATTGACGCTGCCATCTTTCCATGTCTCAACATCATTTTCCCACGCGAAAATAACATCAACATCTGATGGCTCCATCGCCCTGATTACTACCTCTGCCATATCTCACCGTCTATCTTTTGTCCAACATGCTTCTTGTAGCTAGACAACTTCCTTACAAATGCATCTTTGTATGGCGAAGATTGAAGAATATCTTCCAAGGCAGTCTTGGCTTCTGAATACGTGTCGTATACCTTATATGAGTATACATACCAACCGTCAAGGTACTTGTGCTCCATCAGTTCTTTAGCATCTACACCCTTGAGTCTCGATGGATTCAATGCTTTTTTCAAAGATAGTATCTGGATAGTGTAACCTTGCTTATCGTATATCGCAGCAAAATCCGACTTGTCTTCGCCTTGTTGCTTGCCCGACTGTGCTTTGTCTGAATCTGCCTTGGATGCCACCTCTGGCGATAGTACATTTGGTCGCAGGTCTATAACTGCCAACTGTATTGGCTGCCCCGCATGGTAGTAACTCTTGCTTAGATCAGCATTTGCTACAAAAGTGGTGGTAGTGTCCGATGCCGATACTTTTATAGTATAATCTAGACCTGTCTCAAGTATTATAACGTACTGACCGTTTACATTTGGCCTGTATATGCCTACTTGCTTGTCTTCTTGCATGGCGTATATCTTCACGTCTTTAAGGTCTTCTGCCATGACAACGCCTTTGTAGACTGCCATCTTGTTTACTTCTGGCTCATCGTATGTAACCTTGTAAAGGTCATAGCCATTCGAAGAAATGTTTTTCGCATCTGCATCCCACTTTATTGAGGCATAATACGCTACGTCTTTCTGCGACGATGGCATGAAGTATATATCGTCGTATGGCGTATTTATAGGGTATCCTATATTTACTACCGCATCAAAACTGCCGTCTTCATTCTGTGGAGCATAGAAAATATCATACCCACCCATGGAGTTATGACCCTCTGAACTGAAATAGAGTATATTCTTGGTAGGATGCATTACTGGCGCATCTTCATCATATTCTGTGTTGATACCAGGTCCTAGATTGAGCGGCACACCCCAATTGCCATTCGGCAAACGACGCGAACGATAAATGTCATAGCCACCGTATCCTCCTCCACAATCGGACGAGAAAAACATCTGCTCTCCGTCTGCCGTCACAAAAGCATACTTTATGTCTCCATATCCGTTTATAGGTTCTGGAAGCCACTCTGCCCTTTGCCATGGAGCCGTGATTGTGTCTCGCTTCGAAACAAATATCTCTCCATTGTGGAATATATATAGCTCTTTGTCATTGTTGGCTACACATGTCGCCGACTCTTGATTCCTTCCTGCATAATCAAATATATTTGGCACGCGCTTTGGCTCCCCCCATTGCCCATTCTCATCAAGCGTCATGCAGTATATCGACTCTTCATATTGCCCGTCATCAAATGCCGAACGTCGCTCATTACGACGGCGACGAGAGGTGAAGTACATCTCTGTCTCACTGTTCGAGAGTACAGGACGATAGTCATTATGAACGGAGTTTACTTTTGGACCCAGATTCTCTACTTCCAATCGCACTGGGTTGGCCATAAGCGTAATGGCATTCTGACAGATATTGACTTCTCGCTTAATCTTATCATTTGCATACCCCGTATCGTTCTTCTCTCTAATGAGCGTCAATTCCATCAACGCACTCTCATAGTCTTCTTTCAATTGGTATGCCCTGCAGATCGCTAAATGCAAATCTACATCATCTTCTGTCCATATACCCGAGTTGTCTAGTTTCTGAACTTTATCAAAGAAATATAGCGCCGAATCTGGATTGCCATTTAGATTAATATAAGCTAAACCCATATTGTAATTCAAATCAATATTGTTTGGATTTTCCTTATATATCTTCCACATCAACCCCAACGCTTGCTTTGCATTGGATTTATTGCCAAATTCTACAGCATCGTCCAACATCGACGACTGCTTGCGGGTCAACTCAGTATTCTCTTGCGCAAAGAGATTTACACAGGTTAGTAATGTAAATACGATTAACGATAAATATTTCATTTTGTGTAGAAAATATCCTTATGCGATAATTATCAAGTCACAAATTTACTTCTTTAATTACAATTAGCAAAATTAGACCACTAAATATATATACTTATTTACCTAATAGTCAACTTTCAACACGTCTCCTTCTCTCAAAACCACAATATCTCTTCCATTTTGTTTTTTTATCACAGGCTCACCACCATTAATGACAACCTTGGATGTCGAAGCAATATTTACCGGAAGAGCTACAGAATATTCTCGCATTTTTCCTCCGCTGAGTCGTAAACTTACAAGGTGTCCGTCTTTCCATCGCATGTCGACTTCCGCACCACCTCTTACTTTCATTCCTGTAACTGTCCCTTCCGACCATGCATCAGGGAGCGCAGGTAATGGGTCTACATAGCCAGCGTGACTTTGTAATAGCATCTCAGCAATGCCTGATGCGCCTCCAAAATTTCCGTCCAACTGAAATGGTGGGTGCGAACACCATAAATTGGGATATGTTCCACCATGATGATAGTTGGTCTCATTGGATAATGCTGGCTCTAAAAGATTGGTCAACAACTGCAACGCACGATTGCCGTCGCCCAACCTTGCCCAAAAATTAATCTTCCAAGCACGACTCCACCCCGTACCACTATCACCTCTCCTCTCTAATGTCTTGCGACAGGCGGCCGCCAATTCTGGTGTGCCAAATGGCGTAATCTGATTGCTTGGATGTAATCCATATAAATGAGAGACGTGCCTATGGTGAATATCTAACTCTTCATAATCTTCTAGCCACTCCATAAGATACCCCTCTTTAGAAATCTGCATAGGTGGCAGCATCGCTATATCTTGCTTCAGAATAGTAGCAAAATCATTATCACATCCTAGTATTTCAGCAGCTTGAGCAACATTGTTGAACAGTTCTGTTACTATTTGGGTATCCATAGTAGGCCCCATACAGACACTGACATTGTTGCCGTTCAGAATAAATTCGTTTTCTGGCGATGAACTAGGTGCCGTAACAAGCCAATTATGCTTGGGCTCTCTTATCATCGTGCTGTGAAAAAACTCAGCACACCCCTTCATAATGGGATAGATGGAGGCTAAGTATTCTTTGTCAAGGGTGTACTGGTAATGTTCCCATAAATGTTCACACAACCATGCCCCTCCTGTATTGGTAGCGCCCCACGAGGGATGTTCTCCTGGCGCCGTATATTCCCATACGTTGGTCATCATGTGCATTACCCACCCACGGGCTTCTGGTCCATAGAAGGCCTTGGCCGACTCTTCTCCTGATTTTATCGAACGCTTTATCAGTGATATCAGTGGCTCATATAGCTCTGATAAATTGCCTTGCTCTAGCGGCCAGTGATTCATCTGAACATTGATATTGGTATGGTAATCTCCATTCCATGGCGTAGAGGTCGACTCTGCCCATAACCCTTGAAGGTTTGGTGGCAGAAACCCAACTCGCGTACTTGAAATAAGTGAATAACGTCCAAAATTGTAGTACAATACAGCCAACGATGGGTCCTGACTCTCCGCAAAACGCTCTATGCGCTTGTCTGTAGTCATCTTCCCATCTTCAAAATCCGACTTAATATCGAGCTTTACCCTATTGTACAACTCTCCATGCGCAGCTATATGATTGTCTCGCAAACTTTTATAAGATACTTCAATAGCATTCCCTATTCTTTCTGATGCTTTCGAGATTAAGCTCTCTATAGGCAACTTTTCCATAAGGGTGGTCTCTGATGCTATATATATAGTCACCTCTTTGGCATCGTCAATAATTATATTATCAGATGATTTGTTGCTAATATTTTTAGAATCTGATACTATCGCAACTTCACACGCATACCCTAAACCTTCTACTCCTTTTTGCCCACTGCGTAGCCTACCTTCAATTCGCATATAATACTTGCCGTCTCGCGAATAAATTGCAAAATCATCGCTTTTTACTCTCGATAGTCCAATGTTTATACTGCTTGGTCTGGATGATTCTTGACGGACAACAACTATATCGTTTACCCTATCTGCAAAAACTTCTCTCTTAAAATCTACTTCGCCAGCCGACCAGGTGGTAGTTGCTATACCTGTCGATAAATCAAGGGTGCGACTCCCGTACCTAACCGAGTCACTAATAGTAGTATTGATAAATAAATCAGCTAAATATTGATAGGAGCCATAAGCCCCTCCTGCACTGCCGGCTTTAGGCACAAAACTGCTGTACATCAACTCTTGTGCCTCCACATTTTTTCCTTCAAGTAGCAACTTCTGAATCTCAGGAAGCGACTTAGCTGCCTCAGGATTGGCATAATCTGCCTTGGAGCCCGACCACATGGTAATATCATTCAATATTATGCGCTCATCTACAGCATTTCCAAATACTGTAGCTCCCATACGACCGCTACCTACAGGGAGCGACTCCTGCCATACAGAAGCAGGCTCATCATAAAAAAGCATATCTGTATATGGATCTGCCTTAGTAACCTGACGCTCTTCTTTCTGACATGATATGAAAATTAACGCCAATACCCCGAAAAGATAAAATACTTTATACATAACTGAATAATATTTACAAGGCAAATATACAATTATTTCATAAGATTCACCTCCCACTACGCTCTATATACACTCTATATACACTCTAACCACCCTCGCTTAATACAGCCTTAACACAGAGACCCTCCAACAATCATCAAAATAAAAAAACTGCGAGCAACCAATACCCTCCCTTATACCAGCAACCATATACGAAAAAGGCCGCCCCCACCCAGGAAGCAGCCCCATATCATCATAATTCGTAATTAATTACAACTCCCTACCTGAAAGGTCGTATGTCTTACCATCTTTCTTAATCACAACCCTGCCATTCTCAAGAATCTTCACAGCTTTCTGTCTGTCTGCGCCAATAGTCTTGACACCAGTCGTGCTCTTAAGAAGATAATCAGTACTGCCATTCGGATGCCAATAAAAAACCTTCGCCAACTTGCCATCCTCAATTGTAAAGACAAATGATCCAACAGGATCATCGAAGGTATAATCGGAACCAGATACATTCAACTTAAAACTCTTATAAAGAATCATATCTACATTATCCTTTGCAACAAAATGGTGAACGTGCCCATCTACTACAGAGATTACATTATGGACGTCATCCTCATACACATCCGACCCTATGAAGGCAATAAGCTCTGCCTCATATTCATATGGATCAAATACTGGTCGTATTGAATAACCAATGTGGCGGTCGCTAACGAACGAGTAGACATTTGTCGAGCTTATGCCTAATCCATGAGCCTTCTTGGAGTCGTTAGTAGTAAGCGAACGCGACCAATAGCAGCCATTGGTACCAACATAACCGCGTGAATCTAAATCATTATAACCCGCAGCAGGAAGGAAAATATGTACATCATTAGCGACATCATATGTAGCGACACTCTGCCCCCCTATTTTGCCCTCGACACTTTTATTTTTAGCCTTGAAGACAATATATCCATTAACATTCTTGCCATTATAGCTTGTTGTCCATTGCCAATAACATTTAGAGCGAAGTTCATCCTGCTGAGCTACTGTAGGTATTCTCCACTTGCCTCCCCATGTCTGCATAGCATAGTCATCACCGTCAACAAGTTCTGACATACCATCCCCGATAAATTCTCCATCTGAATTATACCACGAAGCACTTGTCTCATGGTCTTCAATAGTGTAAGCACTCAACTTGTTATCGCTACCATTGCCAAACTTGTAGTCCTTCCATCTGTAGAAGTTCTGCATTTCAATACCACCCCAAGCTACACAGTCGCCATAAGCCTCAGGCTCATTAGCACCCACATTGCAAGTAGCCCACATAGTGCCACTTGGCAACCCAAGGTCAACATACACATGACCCTTCTCCATACGCTGCGCCCACGCCGAACACGCAATAACCGCAGCCGATAAAAAAGTAAATAACTTCTTCATAGTCTAATTAATAATATAAATACTATCCAAAACAAAAAGAAAAGCCTCCCAACAATGCCAAAGCATCATCAGAAGGCTCTATATCACTACTATACAAAATACCTAGCGAAGCTAATTTACCCCCCCCTAAATATATTGTATATCAATACATTATATTTATCGTCCAAATATTTCATATAGCTAATTCAATCATTCTCAAAAAACTACAACAAAAATACAACATCCAACACAAAAATCACCATATCACCCAAACTTTTAACAAAAAAACAATCCCATGTACAGAAACGCCTCCCCAAAAACGTGTAACCCAACAAAAACTCACCCCCACTTGTACAGCCGTTTCACGAAACGGCTCCAAAACCATAATCCCCATTCTACACGAAACTGCTCCACCCCTCAAAAACTCGTGTCAACCCGTGAAAACATGTAGTAAAAAATTAAAACATCCTCCCCATACCCCTACCCCAAAAACAACGAACCCCAGCGATCATCAGATTACTGAGGTTCTAAATTTAAGTGGCGGCTACCTACTCTCCCACAT
>JAKSLE010000040.1 GCA_024401365.1 Bacteroidales bacterium
ATGTCAGCACGTTACACGATTGGTTAAATTTTGTTGAGGGGAATTTCGCATTGGGTAATGGAGCAAATTCACTGTGGATATATAAGTGGTGGAGGGAATTTGGAATGTACTGGGTATATAGTTGCTGATACTATAGAGCATAGTGGTTGCTCGCAGTTTTTTATATATAAATGAAATAGCCCTGAAGCAAAAATCATGCTTCAGAGCCAGGGATTGATTAGGTTGGTTTTTGAGGTTATTCGACCTTTTATAATGATCAAGTATTCACATCACTATTAAAAATATGTAGAATTCGCGATTCTCTTTCAATCCCGAACAAATAGAGGTTATACAAATGGTCTGTTGTTGTCTGTATATAAGGATGATTCACGATAGGTTGTTTCAAGTAATTGATCTGCTCCCGGCTTAGGTCAATTTACCTCAGTACCCAAATTCAGTAATTTTTGTGAAACTTGTAATCCTGCTGTTTTTATGTTGTTGTTAGAAATTTCGAATCCCAATTTAGCTCCGTTCATCACGAAAGCTACGCCGGCGCCGCTAGCGCACTGTCCGCTTTTACCGCTGACGATAAGCGTCTTGTTGCCTCGTTGGTTAGAAACCAGGTTTGCGATTTGAGAGCTTTTACTTTCACCGAGATAGATGACATCACATTTTGCTATGCCGTTGGCGGTAGCCGATTCTTTAACGACGACCTTACGGTTGGCGATTTTCTTTGTCTGAGCCAATTTGTTGAGTTCGCTAACTAGTTCATTATCGCCGATGATAGTGATGACAAGATCTTTCTGGGCATCTTCTGCAGGCCACGCGATGTTTTTGGCGAAGTTATAGATGTACAAGGCCTGGAACTGTGCTATCTGCGCTTTAACGGCGAATGAGAGTGAGAACAACATTCCCACTATCATTAAGCACTTCATGGATATATTTCTTGTGTGTCTCATAATCTTAGTGTTGTAATGTGTATTTGTTAGTGTTGCGCGACCTGTTCTGCGCCGCTTCTTTTGAGTCTTATATGCCCGTTAACAATAAAAAGTTACACTTAGAGTTATCAGATAATGTTAAACAAAGATAAAACCCTGTCTTAAAAGGCTTTAAGACAGGGTTTAGTAAGGTTAAAGGTTGGTAACAGGAAGGAGCGAGGCCACTTCGCTGTATAATTCAGTTGACTTCTGTACCCAGATTCAGGAGTTTTTGAGACACCTGAAGACCGCCAGAAGAGATATTGTTGCTTGAAATTTCGAACCCCAGTTTAGCACCGTTCATCACAAAAGAGACGCCGGCGCCGCTAGCGCAATGACCTTGCTTACCGCTCACGATTAGGGTACGATTACCCTTTTGGTTAGCGACCAAGGTAGCGATCTGAGCGCTCTTACTCTCGCCGAGATAGATAATATCGCTCTTAGCCAAGCCGTTTACGACGGCTGACTCCTTAACGACAAGCTTACGGTTGGCGATTTTCTTTGTCTGAGCCAATTTGTTGAGTTCGCTTATCAGATCATTATCACCGATAACGGTAACGACGAGGTCTTTCTGAGAATCCTCAGCAGGCCAAGCAATGTTTTTAGCAAAATTGTAGATATAAAGCGCCTGGAACTGCGCCATCTGTGCTTTTGCGGCAATTGTCAAGGTTAAGACGAAACCCACCATGACAAACAATTTAATCAATAGCGTCTTTCTCATCATATATCTATAATAGTTAGTGTTTTTAGTTATTTATTAAGTCGGCACAGTCCACTCTGGGACGTTATGCGGTTGATTGTACTGACGAGATACACCTTATGTTTCAACCCAAACGGTTCAGGACTCCACTTTTAAGAATATTTCACACTACCATGCAATATTCCTACCGATAATATATGGCCGTTAGCGAGGATTATGTTTATTTCTCTCAAACTCCTTAGCCATTTTCTGCAATACAGACAGCAGTGCCTCGATATTAGCCTCGTCCTTGAAACAATCCTTGTTATCAACATCGATAGTCAAAACCTCACCCTTGTAATTCTGTATCCACTCTTCGTATCGGTCATTGAGGCGCATTATATAATTAGCATCGAGATTTGACTCATACTTATTCTGTCCGTTGAGGATTCTTTCGAGCAAAGTAGGGACAGATGCGTGGAGATACAACAGCAAATCGGGCTGAGGGACTGAGCAACGGTAGTTGTCGTACAATCTAGAGTAAGTATCAAAATCGCGCTGGTCGATATTACCCATAGAGTAGAGGCTATATGCATATATGTACATATCCTCCATCATTGTACGAGGTTGCACCACTACTCCATCGTGCCAGAGAAGTTGCTGAGTTTCGCGGTAATGCTGACTAAGATACCATAATTGGCTACTGAATGCCCAGCGGTACATATTATTTGCAGCATCGGCCAAGTATGGGTTTTGATCCTTCGTGTCATCGCAAACGTGCCACTTCAGGCGTTCACGTATTAATTGTATCATACTTGAACGACCACAACCTATATTTCCTGCCAATGCTATGTACATGATAGTTGAGAGATTTTCGTCTTAATATTTTCGGTTTACGCATAAAGTGCTCTGTATGATACAGGAAAGCAGCACTTTTTTGTTGTGCGTTACATATGCAAATTTAAAATGATACCAAAAAATAAACCTTTGTTACATAGAGAAAAACCGTTTTGGAATATAAACGGCATCTTTGTAATCGTCAGCGATGACCTACGGAAAGAATACACAACAAGCTAAATATACAGACAGGATTGAGATTTATTTGATCTCTTCGTAATCCACGTACTGACCGTCAAGTTCTGAGTAACCTGACGGTTTTTCTTTGTCTTTCTGATTAGGACGGGTAATAGTCACACGTGGCTCTCCGGAGTCGTACTGAGTCTCCTGCGCATCATTATAATAAGTCTGGCTTCCAAACTGATCTCCGAACATGGAAGAAAATTGCTCATTTGCTCGGCTCTGCATTTTATTGAACATTCTCCTCAGTAACCAAGGGAAGACCAAACGCCCAATAAAACCGAGAGCATATATGACGAGTAAAACAACAATTATGGTACCGAAGAACCTCTCCATATTCTATGTCTATGACTTTAGTAACTCAACGCATCGTGCCTTTACTCTCTCCATCAACCAAAGAGGCGTTGATGTAGCTCCGAAGATTCCTATTGTCTCCGGCTTAGAGTCGAACCACGATTTATCGATATCCTCTTCAGATGTGAGGAAGTAGCTTGAAGTATTTATATCTTTACATATACCGAACAAAACCTTGGAATTGGAACTCTTGGCTCCTCCCACAAAGAGAATTGTGTCGTACTGCAGGGCAAAACTTTTAAGTTGCTCGGCGCGGTCGGCCATCTGTCGGCAAATACTATTATGTGCCTCAATCTTCATTGAGGTACGCGCCTGTATCTTTTGGAGCAACGACATATACTGCTGTGGATCCTTGGTAGTCTGTGCGAATACGACACAAGGCTTATTAGGATCGATCAGATCGATCTGTGTTTCATCCTCGACCAGAATGCACTCATTATCAGTCTGTCCCATCAAACCGATAACCTCGGCGTGACCCTTCTTACCGAACAGAACAACCTGGCCTCCAGCCTTTTTCTGCTTTTGCCATGCCTGGCGGATACTCTGCTGAAGCTTGAGGACAACTGGGCAAGTAGCATCTATAAGTTTGAGATTATTTTTCTCAACTATCTCATATGACGATGGAGGCTCACCATGTGCGCGGAAAAGCACACTGGAGTTCTTGAGTTTCGTCAAGCCCTCATTGTCTATGATTTTTAAGCCCAATTTCTGCAAGCGCTCTATCTCCTGTTCGTTATGAACAATGTCGCCAACACAATGTATACTACCCTTGCGCCTGAGTTCCTGCTCCAGTGTCGCGATGGCTCGGCGAACTCCGAAGCAAAAACCTGAACCGTTATCAATTACAATTCTCATAGCTGACCCGTGAAAAATAGTGTTGTAAAGTTATTTCTTAGTTTTTTCATCAATCAAATCAAGTATCCACTGGAACTGTTCTTCACGTGTCATCTGGCTGTTGTCCAGCAAAACAGCATCTTCAGCTTTGCGAAGAGGGCTCTCCTCTCGCGTGCTATCTATCCTGTCTCGCTCACGCACATTGAACAATACCTCCTCGAAAGAAGCCTCCTGACCCTTGGCTTTCAACTCATCGTATCTGCGCTGGGCTCGAACCTCATCGGATGCCGTCATGAAAATCTTTATCTGAGCATTAGGGAATACGACTGTTCCGATGTCTCGACCATCCATAACGAGCGATGTCTCATTACCCATAGCCCTCTGCCAGTCTACCAATCTATGGCGAACCTGTGGGATGGCGCTGACCATACTCACATTACCGCTTACCTCTAACCCTCGGATTTCCGACTCTACATCTTCTCCATTCAGATATGTACAATTGGAACCTGTCTCTGCATTGAAATTAAATGTAATCTTGATGTCATCAAATGATTTCTCCAACGACTCTACATCACACTTACCATCTTTAATATACCCGTGACGTAATGCATACAACGTAACAGATCGATACATAGCTCCTGTATCGACATATGCTATATGCAACTTCTTTGCTAATTCCTTAGCTACAGTACTCTTTCCACATGAAGAGTGACCGTCAATAGCTATTACCAGATGCTCTCTATTCTGCATTACTTGTTCCATTTGGGCAAGTATACGCAGATGTGGCTAATTATGTTACTATTATGATGCCTGCTTATCGCTTGGCAAGGTGTTTTACTAGTATCAGAACCAATACTGCAAGGATGGCAAAAAGCACTCCCGCAATGGCTCTATATATTATATAGGTAGTCTGATTACGGACATAATCTTGAGTATTGGAGCACACCAGATATTCTTCCGATATCATAGAGGTATCGAGCTTCTCTGCCAACGACGCAATCCTATTTGAGGACTCCACTATACGCGCAACTGGAAGATGAGCCTCATCTTTTGCATCTCGCTCGTCGATTGCAGCCAGGATAGCTCCCCCCGAGTGGAGCGACAACTTATATAGTGGGAGATATTTATCGGCATTGCCCTTAGGATTCTTGGTTACCTCAAATACTGTAGTCTTGTGGCTTATCTTCTGTCTGTTGTCTATTGATTCTTCAACTTCACGCTCTGCCGACTCGCCAAGTATCTGAACATCTTTAATAAGGTAGTACTCTGTACGCGACAGAGAGTCTACAACAGGGACACAATATAATCCCTCATTGTCGGCAACTGCTTTCGCGTAACATGGGATATCTTCTCCTGCGACTCTACCTGCAATGTTCGAAGTTCGCGATTCAGCCATTGTGGCTTCTCCCTTCCAGGAATCTATGACTCGCTGAGGATCAACGTTCATATACCCCAATAGGCATGCCAAGATTGCCACCCCCAACAGTAGGAGCTTGAACCAATTGATAGTTCCTTTCTTCTGATGATTGATGATTATTCGTCCCACTAGGGCGATTACGGCTATGATAATGGTAGCCCAGATTATCGTACTATTGTCCATTGCTTGTAAAATGATATGCAAATGTGCGCAAATATTCGCAATTAGCAAAAACTTTGACACAGATTACTATCTATTACAAAAGCACCCACGTCTGCACGACGTAGATGCTTTTCAACCTCTATGAAAAATGCGAAAAAGTATTTGCTATATCTATTAATTACTCCCCTTGCTGCTGTAGCACTTTCGTGTTGCCCTTAGCGTCGGTGAGTGTAATCGTGTAGGAATGGTCGCCGTATGAGTATGATACACTACGGACAAAAACCCAAGCTGCCGACTCTTTGTTCCATACATAGTCGCGCTTCACTGAAATACGACCATCTTCATTGTACTCCATCTCTGAACGGCTGATCAACGACAATAAGCCGTTCTCTTCCGAACAAACTTCTCGTACAGTTACTTTCCCTTCTTCAATCGTATCATTATTGAAGATCCTCTTATTGCTTGCAGCATTAGCAAGTGTCATCATGGTGGCAAGAGCAATTACGCTCAAAATTGCCTTTATACTTACAGTTTTCATAACGCAGATATTTTTAAACGTGTTAATATGATGTTTTGTCTTATCTCGACAGTGCAAATATAGAATTATATTCAATATGTTGTTAATTATTGCACAAATATTTTTATATTGTGAAATTATTAACATATTCACCCTTAAACTAAAAGCCTCAAAGTACTTTCAATTTGTAAGTAGACATATCCAAAACTAGCCTTTTAGTGCTCGTTTTGACCTGTTTTATGCCAACCTGAAAAAGTGATTTTCTTCTATTTACTTACAATTTTTCTTCAAACATAACGAGGTTGCCCTATTTTTGGGCAAAAAATGAGCGCCACGCCGTCTCAACGTGGCGCTCTTTGCGATAGACTTTTACGACACAAACGTCATAATTCCCTAAAACCTCTATTATATATCTTCTATTTTATTGCAAGTAGATTACATGCTTACAATATGTAAGTTAGATTCTTGAAACGTGCGATGCCCCGTAAGCATTTGAACTTTCAATATTTGGCTCTCCAGTATACTTAATGCCCGATGCTCCAGATGCCTTGAATGTTGCCGATGCCCCAGTTAGATCGCCAATATTGACATGCGACGCTCCTGAACAGTCAATAACTGCTCTCTTTGATACCGACAACCTGTCAGCATGTGTATTTGAGGCGCCGGAACAGTCCAAATTCAAATCCTCTGTCGCACCTTCAATGGAAACCTTCGACGCTCCTGAACAGTCACAGTCAATGCTTACCGCCTTTATTTCTGCACAGTCAATCGTCGACGCTCCAGAACAATCTATCTCAAATGGGCCATTAACCTTAACTCCCTTAACCGAAATGTCCGAAGCTCCACTGCCATCAAGTTGCAACTTTACCATATTGAATGCTGGCAAAACCAACTTCGAAGCACCAGATAGATCTATGTCAAGTTCTGGCAATGAGTCATAATCTGGAACAGTAATCTCAAATACCGTCTTAATGCCGTCAGGATTCAAATAACGTGTAATACCATACTTGTACCCTACTTTCAACTCATTATTGATAAACGAAACCTCATAATCATCAATAACTACACTGTCGGCCGTCAACTTGTACGCAAAATCGCCTCCAATATTGAACACTACATTGACATCTGATGAAACATCCAATTCATCAAATTTTGCAATGTTGCTCCCACGTGTCGATACAACACCTGAGCCTTCTATCATCTCTCCCATAGAGACTGAGACTGATGCGTTTTTGACCATTTCAAATACACACGACGATAGTGCGGTTGAAAGAATCGATGCAACTCCTAGAGTAACAAATGACTTGAGCAATCCTCTATTTTTCATATGAATCTATTTTTAAAATTAATGACGTTTAATATACAAGTGTAATATCTGCATCCATCCTGGCTTGTACCGATGGCTCCTTAGTTAACGCTTGCGCCTTCTTTACATACTCGTATGCATCGCCAAGAACAGCCTTACCTATCGTAGCCTTTGTATCCATACCCATCTGCTTGAGCATCTTCTTTACTGGGTCTTGTGGTGTAGGGAATACTACAATGTTTGCCTCGCCTTCTATGCCAACCTTGGATTTGGCCATCGCTATAGCATCGTCAAGCGAACCTAGCTCATCTACCAATCCTATCTTGAGAGCATCTGATCCTGCCCAAACGCGACCTTGGCCTATGCTGTCAATGTGCTCTTGAGTACAGTGGCGACCTTCAGCACAGCGCGATGTAAATACATCGTATGTCTTCTCTACCATATTCTGGTAAAATGCCTTCTGCTTCGCCGAAAGTGGCTCATAGAGCGAAGGTGGTGTTACTTCGTGGCTCGAGGTTACGTCTACATGAATACCCCACTTATTGATGGCTTTCTTTACACATGGAATCAATCCAAAGACTCCTATCGAGCCTGTCAATGTGTTTGGCTGCGCATAAATATAATCTGCCGCACATGAGATATAATATCCACCCGAAGCCGCATATTGCCCCATCGAAACAATAACTGGCTTAGCTTCCTTGGCCAATTTTACCTCTCTCCATATAATGTCTGATGCCAAAGCCGAACCACCAGGTGAGTTGACGCGAAGTACTATCGCCTCTACCGACTCATCACGACGTGCCTCTCTGATGGCTCTCGATAGATCGTCTCCATATATATTGGCATTGTCCATCTCGTTCGAACCATCAAATATCTCACCACTGGCAGTAATCAACGCTATCTTACGTGTCGCAAACGATTTCTCTGGACGATATACCATTGCATTCTTGTACTTTTCTATCCCTACACTGGCAATATTGTCCTTCTCGTCTATGCCAAGGTCTTGCTTTACCATCGAAATGAACTCGTCTCTATACATCAACTGGTCTATCAACCCAAGATCAACAGCATTCTTTGGGTCGGAAAACTGAAATTCATTGATGTAGCTGTCTATTACTTCTGGCTTTATCCCTCGCGCCGTAGCTATGTCTTCTCGCATTGTCGCCCACATAGAGTCTATAAACTTCTGTGTCTGCTCTTTGTTGGCCTCACTCATGCCATTAAGAATGTATGGCTCAATGGCCGATTTGAACTTGCCGTGACGTATAACTTGCATCTCTACGTCAAATTTGTCAAGTATGTCCTTGTAAAACATAATGCTCGACGACATGCCCATAATGGTTACCATGCCTTCTGGCGTCATGCATAGCTTATCTGCCACACTGGCCAAATAGAGCGCACCTGGCTCTATAGAGTTCGAATAGTAATATACCTTCTTGCCTTTCTCCTTGAATGAGATAAGGTGATTCCTAATCTCTCTGATATCTGTCAACGACGCACCGGATGATGAACCTTCTAGCACAATACACTTGATGTTCTCATCCACAGCAGCCTTGTCAATATTGTCCAATAACGTGCGGAACCCTATCATCGATCCTGTATTGCCATACATCCTCTGTGTCAAAACCGCCATAGGATCCTCTTCTTCCTGATCCATCACATTGGTCTCTATATTATATACGAGCGCTGAGTTGCTCTTTACTGCCACTTCTTCTTTTCCTATCGAAGAGGCTACTCCTACCATTATCAAAAACGGAAGTATCGAGAGTATAATGCCTCCCACTATTACCGCTAAGACTGTTAATAAAAACTTTTTCATATTTTTTCAGTTAAGGTTTATTGTATATGTTTTTGTGTTCTACCTAAGTAGTACACTGCAAAGGTATATACATTTTTCTTTCCACCAAAGAAAAAATGAAAAAAGTACACTCTACGCACTTTTTTTATTTTTTGCTTGCAAACTCCAAAATCATATACTACCTTTGCACCGCAATCGAGAAGGGTGTTCTCTTCAAGATTCAAGGTCATTCTCTAATAGCTCAGTTGGTTAGAGCACCTGACTGTTAATCAGGGGGTCGTAGGTTCAAGTCCTACTTGGAGAGCTCAAAGCATTTGCGGCGAGCCCAGATGGCGGAATTGGTAGACGCGTTGGTCTCAAACACCAATGTTGCAAGACGTGCCGGTTCGATCCCGGCTCTGGGTACCAAAAAATCAAGCCTAGTACATCTCAATGTGCTAGGCTATTTTGTTTTCTCCACCTCAATATAGACCCCTGCAGTCTCCACCTCCCCCATAGCCTTTCTAGCCCATTTACTACTTCTCAATCTCCCTCGACATAATTGCGCAAAATAAAAAAACTGCGAGCAACCTTATACTTCCCCGTATACAGCCTATGACTACACATAGCCTTTCCCATACCCATAAACCGTCCAAAAAACAACAAAAAAATCCCCCCGCCAGCTTTAGCCAGCGAGGGGAATCCTTTTATCTCAAATAGCTTTAGTCTTTCAACTTAGCCTTCAAGAACTCACGGTTGAGTCGTGCAATGTTAGAGATAGAAATGCCCTTTGGACACTCTGCCTCACAAGCACGTGTGTTTGTACAGTTACCGAAACCAAGCTCATCCATACGTGCAACCATAGCCTTAGCACGACGTGCTGCCTCTACCTGACCCTGTGGAAGGAGAGCAAACTGGCTAACCTTTGCCGATACGAAGAGCATAGCCGAACCGTTCTTACATGCTGCAACACAAGCACCACAACCTACACATGTAGCTGCGTCCATTGCAAGATCAGCGTTAACCTTCGAGATAGGAAGCGCATTCGCATCCTGAGCACCGCCACAGCTGAAGCTTACATAACCACCAGCTTGCTGTATCTTATCGAATGCATTTCTGTCTACCATCAAGTCCTTGATTACTGGGAATGCAGCCGAACGCCATGGCTCTACTAATACTCGAAGTTTCGTCCGCAGAGTGGCGAGCGGTGGATGTTCATGCCTGGAGCAAGGAGTACATCGTAGCCGTATTCAAGTACCTCATTGCCTATAGCCTTGCCGACCTCTTCGACTAGTTCTTGGTTCCATGTACAGGCTAGTGCTGTCCCCACAGGAAAGCCGGTAGCGTAGAATGTGTCACTGGTATTCTTTCGCGTAGGATTGATGCGCACACCAGCAGGACCGTCGGTCAATACTGTCGCAGGAATGCCTAGACGTGGTATGGCTTGTGTAGTGCCAGCAGCACCAGGCACGAGATCTGAGTGCATACCTATCATGTCGTCTGAATTGGCATTGGCACCTACTGCACCCTGACTGCTCTTGCCAACCAGTAGGGTAGCTTTCTCTTCTAAGGTCATTGCCTTGAGAATCTCGTCGATATTGTCAGGATTCAGTTTTAGCTGTTGCGCACTGGCAATCATTCCAACGGCCAGAAACGTAGATAGGAGGAAAGTATGTAGTTTCGTATGTAATTGTTCCCAAAGATAAACTCTCCCTACGAACCCTATCTTCGTCTCATTCTCAAATTTTAATCTTACTTGCAACTCTTCACATAGTCGGATTCGTTGTTGTACGTTTTTTGTAAATGCTCCC
>JAKSLE010000041.1 GCA_024401365.1 Bacteroidales bacterium
TAGAAAAATAACTAATCCTTGTTTATACAATGGAAACAGTTAAAGGAAAATGGGCTCTGGTTACCGGAGCAAGTCGTGGCATCGGATCTTTAGTGGCCGATAGATTGGCTGATTATGGCTGTAATCTTGTTTTGCACAGTCGTAGCGTTGCACACCTTGAAAAAGTCGCTGAGAAAGCAATACAGAAAGGCGTCAAGGTAATGACCGTAGCTGCAAACCTAGAAGATGAGAACGAAGTACGTGCCATGTTGCAGAAGATTGATGATGAAGGTCTGAATATCGAATATGTGCTTAATAACGCAGGTATTCAGGTTACATACCGTTCAGAGATCTTTGACACTCCTGCCATTGATTTCGTCGATAGCCTGAAGGTCAACATCATCGCACCAATGATTATCTGCTATCATTTTTTGCCTCGCATGATGAAGGCTGGCTATGGTCGTATCGTCAACACCACAAGTGGCATCGACAAAGAACCACAGCAGGCTGCTTATTCTGCAAGTAAGGCAGGCCTTGACAAGGTAACTAAGGATCTTGGCACTTTGGTCGAAGGAACCAACGTCATGATCAACTTGATCGATCCAGGTTGGTGCCGCACAGACCTTGGTGGTCCAAAGGCTCCAAATGCACCAGAGAGTGCTGTTACAGGCGCCGTTCTTGGAGTATTCTTGTCAGACAAGAAGTCTGGTCGCATCATTAGTGCTCAGGACTTCGCAAATATGTCTGTTGAAGACGCTGTCAAGAAGTTCGAGGCAATGTAAATTAAAAACATGCATATTTAATATTTTCCACTCCCGTTACAGACCATTGTAGAGAGGGTGGAAATAATTATATATAAAACATCGATAGAAGAACGGAGTGGGGCAAATCCAATGTTGTTGTCGGAAGAAAAAAAAATTGTAATAACCCATAAAATTTATACCTAAATAAGGTCTATTACTATTATAATTGAAAAAAACTAAACAAATTGTGTGATTGTTCAAATTATATTTGTATCTTTGCCATGTCTAAAAACGGATAAGAATTATAAATACGTATTTATAGTGTTTCATTATCACATAGTGAAAACATAGATATTAATATAGTTTACTTACCAATAATATGTCATGAAAAAACTGAGCTTTTTATTTGCATTTATGTCAATGCTCCTTGTAGCTACGACAGAAAGTAATGCTAAAAATTATGTAGTTCCAAACCATGCAGACTGGATGAGCAATCTGTATGACAGTATTCCTATACGAAAGGTCAGTATTCCGGGCGCTCATGATGCTGCTACGGGAACCGTCAATCTGGCAGGAACCTCTTGTCAGAATCTGAATGTCAATGAACTGTTTGATGCAGGAGTTCGCTATTTTGATTTCCGAACGGGTTTCACTTCGGGAATTGAGATGCGTATGTATCATGGCTTTGTGGATGTCAGCCGAACTTTTATAGGTGTCATGAACGACTTGTATAACAAGCTGGAAGAACATCAAGATGAGTTTGTAATCGTTGAGGTGACCATCGAGAGTGATACTAAGCAGAAAGACAATTGTAAGGATCACCTTAAGTCATATTTCCGTCCACAGTATAAAGATTCAAGCCGTGACGTCTGTCGTACTTATTGGAAAAAAGAGTCAGATTACAATAGGGCTAAGTCGAAATGGATGTATTTCCGTCCGGATCTGACAGTAGGAGATGCACGTGGACGTGTTATCTTGCTTTTCAACGATGAATATGACAAGCCTGAATTGATGGCAGGCCCATATATTCCAGGTAGAGGCGACGGACCTGGAAGCATAGCATATATAAAATGTGTAAACCCTACGGTAGATGTCACTGTGCATTCTCAAAATGATTATCACGAAGATGTATTTGACAATGATGTGACTCTAAAGTTCTATAATTATGTTCGTCCAGAGATCGAACAGTTTACTCAGATTGTAGAAGAGCACCCAGACTCAATGATCTGGTGTATGAACTTCCTTTCGGCTTACATCCATTTAATACCTAATCAGTGGGAGATAGCAGGCCCTGTCAATGCCCTTTTCGCACAGTATGTCAATCAGCATCCACAATGTTATCTCGGTATCGTCCTAATGGATTATTGCGGTTGTCCAATCTGGAAGAATATGGCATCTGACACCGTTAATGGAGATATCGCCTTGGAGGCAGTTATCAATAACAACCGTCGCTATTGGGACGAAAAGAAGATCTACGGTGATGGAAAGAAGGACAGGAGAGAACCTTTCGAGATGAATTCTAACGAATAATTATCTGCAGTATGAGGAAGTTTATTTCTGCGATCGCTTTGAGCATTGCATCTGCCTTTACAGCCTATGCAGGGATCAATGATGTCAAGTTCCTGCAGCCAGGTATGCCGCAAGTACTTGAGGATGGTGTACGCTATGGTATTCCTTTTGAAAGTTTGACCATCGACATGCATGATAAGGTGTTTATGTCTCCACTTTCTGTAGAGGTTGGCAAAATTGGTTTGTTAGAATTGCGCAACGGACAGCGTATCATCGTAACTGGTTCTGATGGTATGAAAAATGCCTGGTCATATAATACCAGGCGAATGGGATATCCTGGAATCTTGGTACCTGAAGGAGCTACGCTCATCGTGTATGGTGATGGAGAAATCATTGCTAAAGGTGGCGCTGGCGGACGAGGATCAGTTGGTGAGCCAGGTGGCAATGGTGACATCGTTGGAGCAACGGTTATCGGTGGCTATGGCGGTGGCGGTGGTATCGGTGGCGGCGGTGGTGCTCCGGGCATCGGTGCAATTGGTGGCATAGGTGGTAAGGGTGCCCCTCGCACAAAAACTTACGAAAAGAAAGTCAGCATGAGTACCAGCTACGACGATATTAACCCAGGTCCTGGCCTTGATGGCTATGATGGCGAGAAAGGTGAATCGATGGGCGAGGTGTATATACTAGGTAATGTAAAGGTGGTGGCTAGTGCAGGCCAGCCTGGTAGCTTTGTTCATGAATTCTCGTCACATGGCGCAGGTCTCAATTATTATGAGAGTGGTGCAAGTAACCGATTCTTCCGTGTAGGCTATGGCGGTGCAGGTGGTAGCGGCGGTAGCGGAGCTGCAGCTAAATATGACATCGGCGGTGGTGCTCCAGGTGCTGGCGGTGGCGGTAGCGGCGGTATTGGTGGTTTCATGTCTGATATGCAGCGCGATGACCTGCGTTTTATATCAGGTGGTGGTGGCAAGGGCGGTAACGCGCTCGAAGAAAAGTATTCTGGCCGTAATGGTGAGGGTATCCCTTCCAATGACAAAGGCATTGGTGGCAAAGGGGGAAATTCAAGCACGGAATATGGTGCTAATGGTAAACTCTTCAAGACGGGCAGTGTCATCATCGATGGTAAGTATGAGATAGAGTCTGTTAAGGAGATTACTTCACTTGAGATGCTCCCTGAAAAGATCCGTCCGCTACTTACACGTATCATCAAAGGTGCGGAGTGGGGAAAAGACAAGACTTCGCTTGAGACTTTTGTCGGTCAATGTATTTCTGATACTCATGTCAACGTGCCTGTCGATGCGACAAAAGGTGCTTTTATGGGTTATTACGATCAATATGGAAAGTTAGTCTATGATGAGAAGGGTGATTTGAATCCTGATATCAAGGATCATTCGGCCAACTTCTCTGTTGTTGAGAATAAAATAGGAGAGGTGACCAACTATCTTTGGTATGTTAATGCCATCGATACCATCCAGCTTCATGCCGTATGGAGTGGTGCGAAAAGTATCTTTGTGCTACGATATCTTGAAAACCCAGATTTCGATGGCTATCCAACTGATCCGAAGCGTTATACTACGGGCGAATTGATTGCAGAGCATATCTATGTACCTGCCAACCAAACATCTGTTCAGATTAATATCTATCCTGACCAACAGATAGATAACACCTTATTTAAATATACAGGCGAAGAGCAAGAGAAGATTCTCGTAAGTCTTGAGAAGGCAGATATCCTTACTGTTGTTAATATGAACTACGACGGCATGAAGTATAGGCTTTCTTATGAGGATACTGATGTCATTCAGCGACACTGTACCAATACAGGTGACTATACTCCAGCTGGTAGCTATCAATTCGAAAAGGCATTGATCTTGCCAAGACTATCTCAACGAGACGGCAAATCATTTAGCCACTGGGAGCGCAAGTTGGCAGATGGTAAGTATGAAGTATTCGATACTGATAAGATGATTGCTGAAGACCTTACCCTACGTCCTGTCTTCGAAAATGCTTCATTCAGTGCTTGTACTGAAGTGATAGGCCAAGGTTCTGTGAAATTACATCTTAACAATGGTCAGGATGTGACTTCGGAGTCTCCATTAGCCTATCATGATAGAGTTATTGTTGAAGCAATTGCAGATGATGCGGCATACCGCTGCAAGCGCATCACCGTTATCGGAAAGAATTCTGACCGTGAAATAATTATGGATGAAGCTACGTCAGCCTTCCTCATGCCTGACGAGGATGTGAAGGTCTGTGTAGTGTTCGAATACCATCCTTACAGCAAGTTAAAGGTGGAATTAGTTGAGGACATGGGCATGACGGATGATATAAGGCTCTATGTTACCAAAGATTGGAACACCTATTATACTGACGATAATGACTACTATCAATTTGACGAAAGTAAGGTAGCAGGCGGTATTGGAGACTTGCAGTTCTCTTCTGGCGATCGTCTCTATCTGGTGAGTGATTATGCTGGAGATGACGGTAGCCGACAGGCTTCTCTGTCATATACCCGTATGGAAGATTCTGGTGAGCATCTTGTTGACATTAAGCGTACTGTGACGGGCTTTGCTGATAGCACAATGACCTATTTCGCATTTACTGTCGATAGCCTTATGACCAAGTCTGATCTATTATTGACCCTGAGTTGGTCGGATAGTAGGTCTGGAATCAGAGTCAAGTTTGTAGAATCTAAGACTGCGCAGTTTACTGATCTTTACTCGGGCATGCATGACGTTGGTAATGACAACACAGCCTATGCAGGCGATCAGATCACTTTCAAGGTTGTAACCGAGGATTCAGAGTTTGATACTTCAAACATTGAAGCGGAGTATAGCGTCGTAGATGAGACCAAACGAATCTCTGTCATTAGCGCAGGTAATGGTATCTTTGCCTTCACAATGCCAGATGAGAATCTAACACTCAGGCTCATTGAAGGTACGAAGCATGGCATTACCACCGATGACTCTAATACAGATAAGGCATATATCATGGCTCCGTCTTCAGGTATTGTCGGTGCTCAGATTTATGGTTCGATTATCATCAATAAGGAACAGGTTGATTTTCCAAATCAAGATGATCTTGTTCTCTATGTCAATGGTTTGCCACATGATGTGTATAGTTTTCCTACTAATACTGATGAAGATGCTGTGGTCGTGAATTGGAACTTTATTATGCCAGATGAGAATGTCTTCCTTTCGCTTAATGAGGATTATTACACCGGTATCAGTACTATTGATGACGATGACCGCCGTCTTACGCATGACGTCTATAACCTTATGGGACAGAAGATAGGTTCATTGCGTAATGGCAAACTAAAGACAATGCCATCAGGTATTGTTATTGTCGATGGCAAGAAAGTACGTTTTATTGAAGGATTATAATAATTTTTGAATATCAAATATGAGAACGATCAGACATTATATATTGCTGCTTCTTTGC
Organism: Bacteroidales bacterium; assembly: GCA_024401365.1. Taxonomy (GTDB): domain Bacteria; phylum Bacteroidota; class Bacteroidia; order Bacteroidales; family Marinilabiliaceae; genus W3P20-009. The sequence continues at coordinate 5,670 of JAKSLE010000041.1, forward strand.
TGCCTTTGTTCTGTCTCTATGGCTAAGGCAGAACAAGACGAGATTCAGTTGTACGATTTCCATGATGGAACCATGACACTCAAGCAGGGTGCCTATGTAATCACCAAAGAAATCAACTATGACATGAACAGGCTGAAAATGGTTGGTCCTGCCATTCGTATAGAGCCTAATTCTGTTGTAACCATTCGTATTCCAAGTGGTATCAAAGTCAGTTTGTGGGGCTCTGATGCTAAGCCGGCCTCAAAAGCAGCTGACGGACAACCGTCCTATCCTGCTGTCGAGCTGCCTGCAAGTAGTACGCTTATCCTTAAGGGTGATGGCGTACTGAAGGTGCATGGCGGTGCAGGTGCATGGGCTACAGCAGGAACAAATGGTAAAGATGCTGGCTTACATGAAGGATGTGTAGGCGGTGATACAGGCCGAGGTGGCTACGGAGGTAATGGCAGTTATGGCAATGCACCTGGTATTGGTACCGCTGGCGGCCGTGGTGGTGATGGCGGTAATTGTCCTGATAAAGTCTTGTCTGGACATAGTGGCAAATTTGCTACTGGTCCAGAATATTGTGGTCATGCTGGTGGTAATGGAGAAGCTTCTGCTGATTGTGGTACCATCTATGTCCTCGGTAACCTCCAAATTCATACTTGGCAAGGAGGCGTTGCTGTGCCAAGCTGGGACTCAGGATTTAACGTGAAGCAGAGTACCACAAAAGGTGGCCGCGTTGAACGTATTGGTGACTGTATGAGTCAATATGTCATGTTTGCAGGCGGTGGTGGTGGCGGCAATGGTGGTTACGCCAAATCAACCTTCTTTGGCATCGGTGCTGGTGCTCCTGGAGCTGGCGGCGGTGGTGGCGGCGGTTCTGGTGGTATCAAAGACAATTATTATAAATCAGATCTGACATGCCGCTATGGCCAAGGCGGTATTGGCGGAAGTGGAGATTTCGTCAATGGAAATACTGGCGGCATAAACTGTAGATATAAAGATGATAATTATCCTGGTTCGGAATATGGTGGTAGTGGCGGTGCTGCTGGCCAGATGGGTCATAGAGGTAGCAATGGCCATTTGTATTATACGCCATTCATTGTTTTTGCCGACTCTACAGGTGCCGGTAGTACCTGTATTGATAAAGCAAGCGCCTCTGATCTTCAGGACGTAAAATATGCTGATTTGGTGTCAAAACATAAGCTCATTACTAACAAGATGAGCAGCAATAATGTCAAATGGCATAGCAATGGCACCAATTATGATGCTTTGTATTTTTATCAAGGCATGCACCTTAATCCAGATAATCTCCCTAAAGTCGATACCCCTACACAAAGAGATTTTTCTTATTTCATGGGTTATTTCGATCAGTATGGCAATCAGGTCTATGATAAGGAAGGTAATCTTGACATTATTCTAGCTAATGACAAGGATAACACAGTTTATAAAAAATCGAACTTTGGCTGGATTGTTACAACAACTAAGGATATTGAATTGACGGCACATTGGAATGATTCTGTGACCGTCATCGTAGAACATGTCATTGCCGATCCTCTTACGCTCGATAATGAGAATAGCTTCAATAGCAACAGTCTCGTCATTCGTGAGACCAGACGCTTTGGATTTAAGACGGGCGAAATTCCGACGGTAACCACCAAGGCTTTCATGAACCTTGATGACCAACGTATCGAAAGTCTGCTTACTGACGACGAATCACGTCTGACTGCAAATGAGCGTCGTTATTATCTGTTGCCAGGTGAGGCTGAGTCTATTACAATGAAGCTCGACCAGTCGATTGTTAAGATACAGCATAACTATCTTCGTAACTCTTTCCGCCTTGACTGGGACTATAGTGCTGTGTGCACTTCTGAAGAAGAGTTTGAGAAGAACTTGATCAATGCAGATGACTATACCAAGGCAGGTGAAGTAAAGTATGGAATGTCATTGACCTATCCTGTCGTTAAGCCTGTACGAGGAAAGGTCATCGGTGGTTGGGAACCTGCAAATATCGATTCAATGCCAGCTTACAAATTGACGATGAAAGCGGTTCCTGCTGATAAGTTGTTCTCTATTGTCAACAATGTCATCCAGGGATCATCGACCTGTAGCCTGACTCTGAGCAAGTCTGTCGATATCAGCTATGGATCAACCATCAACATTGATGTCAACTATACCGATGAGAGTTACCGTCTTGTCAATTTAGAGGCAAAGACCCAATCCGAGGAGGTGCCTGTCGCTCTTACACAGGTGAGTGAGACAAAGTACACCTTCGATATGCCTAATGACAACGTAGAGCTCAGTGGAGAGTTTACCTTTGCTCAATACAAGGTCGAGAAAATCACCACTAATCTACCAGACAGGATGCATGTGGCTTTGATGGATAAAGAAGAGAAACTCTATACAGATGATGCAGAATGGTTTGGAATCACCGCAGATAGCTGTTATGGAGGCAAGTTGGCAGACTTCGATGTCTATAAGACCAAGCACATCTATATACTTGCTATGCTTGAAGAAAATGAGAAGACTGGTGTGGAAAAGGCTTATCGTCCTTCTGTAAGTGTTAAGGTCAATGATAGCCAGCGTGGCACTCCTGCCATGATGATTGATCATAAGGTCAATGGCTGTCTGCGCAAGGTATTTGAATATCCTGTCTATGATGCACGTAAGATGGAGATATCAGTACAATGGAAAGAACAGTCGGCCAAGCGTATCACTTTCAATGAGGCAATGAAGTCTCGTGTGTCTGCAGTTTTCAGCGATTGTCAGGACAACATCCCAATTGAAACGGGTACTGATAGTCGTTACAGCTCAGCGTTTGCCAATGACTATGTAGTATTCGACGTTCAGACTTCTGTATCTGGATTTGATGCTAACAACATCAATGCATGGTATCTCGATGCTCGAGGCAAGCAGATTCCTGTTGAGATAAGCACTGTCGATGCAGTTAATCACAGATATCAGTTCAAGATGCCAGATCAGGATATGTCTATCTATTTCTTTGATAAGCAGAAGTTGCCTGTCAAGACCGAATTACCTGACATATATTCATTCTATGTCCCTGATTCAGCCGTAGTAGGTGCTACCATTCCATTGCTTATCAGCGATATGAGTAGATATTCCATTCCTTATAGCATTAAGAAGATTCAGCATCCAGTTGCCCTCTTTAATCGAGATCTGCAGATGGCCGAGAGCCTGCCATTCAGCTATATTGACGTTGATAGCCTTGGCACTCAGACCGGTGTCGGCGGCTTTGTGGTTCCTGAAACAGAGGAACTCGTAATCAAGAATGGTATTCCTTATCGTCCAACGCTCTACAACAATTGGTTTTCTTTGTACTGTGATGAAAGCCTTACTCTGCCGGAATATGTCGAGGCATTTGATATTTACGTCGACGAGCAAAATCGTTTGGTATTGAATAGCATTGAGAACAAGGATATCAAGGGTTGCAACCCTATTCTCTGCCATATTCTTGAAGAATACGTGCCTATTGAACTATACAAAGGTGGAAATTCTTTCAATACGGATTACTTCGTATTTGTCGAAACCGATCCGAATGGAATGGTTGAAGAATCTTCAGATGAATCACCATCAAACTATGATCTGCACGTAGGCGGTACGTTAGAAGAGGTAACTAGTGCTAAACTCAAGGAGATGGGCAATCCTAACGAGACCATCTATCGTCTCGACTATGACGAGGAGCTTGGTCAGCCTTGTTTCGTAGAGGTGGAGGCTGATGATTATGTATTTGATGCATATTCTGTATATGTTCGAGGAAAGAAGGGAGAGCCAGTTATTCCTACGGGCATCAGTGTCATTGAGGTTACTCCAACTCATAAGCCTGCTTATAATGCGTATGGCATGCCAGTTGAAGGTTCTGCCAAGGGCTTTGTTATCAAGGGCGGCTATAAGTTCATCGTGAAGTAATTTCGTCACAAGCACTACTGCTATTTTCATAGTATAAAATAAGCCACCCTTTTTCTGAATATAAAAGAATTGAACCCCAGAAGTTAGACTAAAACTTCTGGGGTTCAATTCACCTTCACCACACCCTCTCAGCTTTCTTACAAAGAGAAAGAGTTCTATGCTAAGATGCAACACCTGCTAAAGAAGTCGCTCTCGGCCAACCTGACCAGCTAGAAATACATTGTTTCTACTTTTTTTGCATAGAAAGCGGCGATTTAGAAGCGGAAGCGGCTAAATAGACGAGAAAGCGGCAGGGGTGTACTAAAGAGTGCGTATCTTTGCAGCGTCAAAAAAGATATAGCGGCGGCATATCGCACAAT
>JAKSLE010000042.1 GCA_024401365.1 Bacteroidales bacterium
TTTGAGAGAGCTCCAGAATTCAGGCCGTCGGCGATGAAAACCTCCTTCATGAAATTCCAAAGAGGCTGAGAACCGAGGGCGGTCTTTTCGTTTCGTCGCAATACTTCCGAAAGTTTGCGGTTACACTCGCGCCATGAGCGATTGTTGGACGCATTTTGGAGCATGGTAGGTTGGAAATTATCCAAGGAATGGGCGAATTTGGATTCGGGTGTTTCCCATGCTTCGAACTCATCCCAGAGGCTGCGCATGTAAGAGCAGAGATCGTCGGGGAGTTGTGAGAAGAGTTTTTCGGCTGCTGCCAGTTCACGTTCACGCTGGCTCTGCTTACCGGCCTCGTCGTATGCGAAAGTATCTCCGGCGTATATTTCCACGAGGTCGTGGATCAGCAATATGCTGATTACCTTGAGGGTATCTATTTTCTCGTTGGCGTACTCCTTAAGGAGGAGGACCATGACAGCCATGTGCCATGCGTGCTCGGCATCGTTTTCGAGGCGATTGCCATCGGTAAGATATGTACGGCGCTCGATGAATTTCTCTCTGTCGATGAGGCGGCAGAAGTCTACTATTTGGGATAATCTTTTGTCCATAAAGAAAAGTTTGATATTAAGGACAAATATAGTCATTTGTTGCAAGAGCAGAAGAATAAGTCGGTGCAGTAGCAATTATTATTACAGGCAGATGCAAAAAAGAAAGGAATGATACTGCGTATATCAGTTACTTGTACGTCAATATTTTTCACTAACTTTGCATCCAAATGGACAATTCATCACTTTTAGCAGAAGCGTCAACATATATATGTTCTATTGCATCGGGGAGCAATGGTAATGCATACTGGATTCAGTGTCAGGATACGGCTATCCTGATAGACTGCGGTATTGGTTACAGGGAGATGGTGAAGAGAGCTAAGTTGGTGGGAATAGACCTTAAAATGCTCTCGGCCATTTTTATATCCCATGAGCATTCAGACCATGTGAGAGGCTTGAAAGTGCTAGCCAATCATCATAAGCATATGCAATGCTACATGACTGGAGGTACGGCTAAGGGGGTGAGAGAATACTATATGCCGATAGACGGGTCGAGGGTGCACCTTATGCCGTCGGACGGGGTGGTGACGGTAGGACCGATAGAGGTATCGAGCTTTCTTAAGCCGCATGACGTTAAGGAGCCCGTAAGTTTTACGGTTAGGACTGTCGATGGCATAACGATAGGTGTGTATACAGACATAGGTAAGCCTACAGAGAGACTGGTTCAAGAGCTAGAGCAATGTGATGCTGTTTTTTTGGAGAGTAATTATGATGAAGAGATGCTGCGAAAAGGCAGTTATCCTATTTATTTAAAAAACAGGATTACTGGAGGTGAGGGACATATAAGCAACAAGGATGCGTTTGACCTTGTAAGCAATTTGCCCAAGCCATATAAGATGCAGGCATTGGTATTGTCTCATTTATCGGGCGAAAACAATAAACCTCAGATTGTGAGGGAATTGTTTGAGCCATTTGAGGAGTACATGAAAGTATATACAGCCAGCAGAAATGGGGCTGGGGTACTTATTAAGTTGGAAAAAACTATTTGAAATGAATATAGAACAGAAGATTCAACAAGCTGCTGCGGCGGCAGTTGAGAAGTTATTCTCTGCAACAGTAGATGCTTCGACGATTCAAGTAAACGTCACAAGAAAGGATCAGAAGGGAGACTATACATTGGTAGTTTTCCCATTGGTACGACTTTCGAAGAAATCTCCAGATGAGACAGGAAAGTTGCTTGGAGAAGCTATAGTAGCAGAGGTCTCTGAGGTATCGGAATTTGAGGTTATCAAAGGCTTCTTGAATCTCAGTCTTGCGGCAGATTACTGGATGAACGTGATGAATGCTGCTACGGCCGAAGACTATGGCTATGTAAAGGCAGGAGAGAAGTCGCCCCTTGTTATGATTGAGTATTCGTCACCAAATACCAATAAGCCACTTCACCTAGGACACATCAGAAATAACCTCTTAGGATCTTCATTGGCGCGACTAGTAAGTGTTTGTGGCAATAAGGTCGTAAAGACAAATATAGTAAATGACCGTGGTATCCACATCTGCAAGAGTATGCTTGCATGGCAGAAGTGGGGTAATGGTTGCACTCCAGAAAGTCTAGGTCAGAAAGGTGACCACTTGGTAGGCGATTATTATGTAAGATTTGACAAAGAGTTCAAGAACGAGCTCAAGGGAATCATAGAAAACGATCCAGAAGTTAAGGCTATCAAGGGTAAAGACGACGAAGAGACAAAAGAGCTCCAGAAGGCAGCAGCAGAAGCTAAGTCGCCACTCATGGCAGAAGCGCGAGAGATGCTCCGCAAGTGGGAGGCAGGCGATGCAGAAGTACGCGGTCTCTGGGAGAAGATGAACTCGTGGGTATATGCTGGATTTGACGAGACATATAAGTTGCTCGGAGTAGACTTTGACAAGATATACTACGAGAGCCAGACATATAAGATTGGTAAAGGCAAGGTACTTGAAGGTCTTGAGGCAGGAAAGTTCTACAAGAGAGAAGACGGCTCGGTATGGGCAGACCTCAGAGAAGACGGACTTGACGAGAAGTTGCTTCTCAGAAAAGACGGTACCAGTGTATATATGACACAGGACATTGGTACGGCTAAGTTGAGATTTGACGATTTCCCAATTGACAAGATGGTGTATGTGGTAGGCAACGAGCAGAACTACCACTTCCAGGTGCTATCTATACTACTTGACCGACTCGGGTTCAAGTGGGGCAAAGACTTGGTACACTTCTCATACGGTATGGTAGAGTTGCCAGAAGGAAAGATGAAGAGTCGTGAAGGAACAGTAGTAGATGCAGACGACCTTGTGGCAGACATGATTTCTACAGCCAGAGAGATGGGCAAGGAACTTGGACGTCTTGACGGTTTGACAGAAGAAGAGTGTGAGAATACATATAGAATATTGGCACTTGGTGCGTTGAAGTATTTTATATTGAAGGTTGACCCAAGAAAGAATATGACCTTTAACCCTAAAGAGTCTATCGACTTCAATGGTAATACGGGTCCATTTATTCAATATGCGTACGCTCGTATCCAGTCGGTGCTCCGTAAGGCGGCAGAAGCTGGAGAGAAGGTAGCAGCTAAGGCTAATAACTCGGCATTGGCAGATAAGGAGGTACAGATACTCCGTCAGGTAGAGCAATTTCCTGCAGTAGTTAAAGAGGCGGGTGAGGTATACAGCCCAGCTTTGGTAGCTAATTTCGCATACGATTTGGCTAAGGAATACAATCAGTATTATCACGACTTCTCAATACTGAAGGAAGAAAATGCTGAGGTACGTGCTAACAGAATTCTTTTGAGTTCGGTGGTTGCTAAGGTATTGAAGAATGCGATGTGGATTCTTGGTATAGAGATGCCACAGCGTATGTAATACATATATGCTATGAAATCGGTATTAGTCACTATATTGATGATGTTGAGCGGGGTAACTATCTCCGCTCAACTTGTTTCTGGCTTTCAGAAAGAAGAATATTTAGAGTGTTTGAGAATTGCTTCGCACTTCAAAGATGGGCAGATAGAAGATAAATATAAGTGTGATGAGCCTAAGGAGTATGTGCGATTGTATGAGTCGCCATCCATGGGATTTGACAATAAGTGGGAATTGTGGGAGAATAAAGAAAAGAAGGTTTTTCTGGTAAGTATAAGAGGCAGTGTGCCCACGATGACAAGTTGGTTGGCCAACTTCCACGCAGGCATGTTGCCATCGCAAGGCAAGTATCACATAGGAGAAGACTATGAGTACAGGCTCTGTGACGATCCCAAGGCGCTAGTACATGCTGGATGGCTTGGTAGTGTATTGGCCTTGAGCAAAGATATCGAGTCAAAGATAGATTCGTGCTACAAGTCGGGATTAAGAGATTGCATATTGACAGGACATAGTCAAGGAGGAGCAATCTGTTCGTTGCTTACCGCCTATGTGCTGCAAAAGCAGAAGAGTGGGGCGATACCTACCGACTTGCGATTCAAAACATATTGCAGTGCAGCGCCTAAGCCTGGAGATTATTTATTTGCCATGCACTATGAGAGGATGACAAGAGGCGGTTGGGCGTTTAATGTTATCAATGCTGATGATTGGGTACCAGAGACACCGCTAAGTGTTCAGACGCCTGATGACTTTAATGAGACTAATCCGTTTTCGAGGGTAGACGATATGGTGAAGACTGCCGACATGAAAGGTACTGACCGTATAAAGGTGAAGATGCTGATGCGTATTTTGAGGAAGCCTACAAGAAAGAGTGAGGAGAAGCTTACTAAGTATTTGGGGTATACAATGTCTGATATGTTGAGAGACTTAGGAGTAGATTATAGTACGCCCGAGTTGGAAAAGTGTGCTAATTTCCAGAGAGTTGGTACTACTATAGTAATGATGCCAGACGAGGTGTATCATAAGAAACATGAGAGGAATGCTGAGGATTTGTTTGAGCACCATATGTTTGTGGCTTATATGGATTTGGCGGTGAGGGATTTGTAGAGGTTGCTGATGACGCAAAAAGAAAAATACATACAACTTTCAGAGAAAGTCAAGTTGCCATTGGCTATGCAGCCGTGGTGGCTTGATATTGTGTCTAGCGAAAAAGGAAAGGGTTGGGATGCGATAGTTGTTGAGGATGATAAAGGGGAGATAATAGGTGCAATGCCGTACCATTATGTTCGCAAATTGTGGTTGACGTTTGTTGTTCAGCCACAACTGACTCAGCACATGGGTATATGGATGAAGCATTTGACAGAGGGGAAGAAGGTTTCAGAGTATGACAGTGTAGCCAGTAAGATAATAAAGACAATATCTGAAGAGTTGGATAGAAGGGGGATCTTTTATCTTAACATGAAATTGGGTATTGATTCTTTGTCTTGGCAAGCGTTGGAGTGGAATGGCTTCCTTTGCAGAGTGAGGTATACCTATATAATGAATGATATCCCAGAGAGAGATGAGGAGATAATCTCTTTATTCAACGAAAATAAGCGAAGACTGGCAAAAAGAGCAAGCCAAGAAAATCTGCTAGTAAGACATAATGATATTACTCCATCTGAGTTGTATGATCTGTACCAAACCCAGTTAAGGTTAAAAGGAGAATCAGTTTATTATTCCAAATCTTTATTCTGCCGATTATTTGACGAGGCAATAATGAGGGGTAAGGGAGGCGTAATATCTATTCATGACTCAGCGGGAGTGGTTCATGCCGCGGGGGCATATCTGCTCGACTCGCCTGATTGCTGTCAGGAGGAGTGTACCTATATAAATCCTACATACAAAGATGACGGATCTTCCACATTGCTCATCGTAGAGATGATGAAAGATGCGAAGAAAAACAACTGTAGGATGTTTAATAAAGGAGGAGGAACTAATGAGGGAATGGCAAGGTCTTATGCTGGGATAGGTACAGAAAAGATAGCTTATTTGCAGATAGTGAAAGTGTCGGGTTTGATAGGACGTTTGTTGAGTAGATTGACTAAATAGGTATGAACGTTCTATTTTTGACACCTTGGTATCCTAATCGGTATGATGCGATGGACGGACTGTTTGTGCGTAAGCATGCACAGGCTGCCGCTCGTTTTGTGGATAGCGTGGAGGTGCTGTGCTTGAAGCCGGATTCATACGTGTCGGATGTCGAAGTAGTAGAAACGCATATAAATGGAGTGCACGAGATAGTCGTTCATTATCGCAATCCTAATAATGTTGTTCTGAAAACATACTTTTTCTTTTCCGCTTTCAAGAAGGGGTACAGCAGATTGAGGTTTAGGCCAGATGTGGTACAGGTTAATGTGCTGACGCGCTGCGGGGTTCTGGCTAAAATGCTATGGAAATTGAGGGGTATCCCATACGTAGTAATGGAGCATTGGACTAGGTATTTGCCTGATAGAAAATGTTTTAGTGGCTCTTTTCATAAAATATTGACCCAAAGTGTGGTTAAGGATGCAAGGCAAGTCATGACCGTTTCTCGTGATTTGACTATTGCTATGCAGTCTAGAGGTCTAAAATCCAATGTGTATTGTCGGGTAAATAATGTGGTAGATGATTTTTTCTTTGAGGATGTTGAGACAGAAAAACGAGCAAGGAAACGAATTCTCCATATTTCGTGTTTTTTAGATAAACAAAAAAATATCAGTGGCATTCTACGGGCTACTCGCCAACTGCTGTGTGAACGTGAAGATTTTGAACTGGTGCTTGTTGGCTTTGGGGTAGATTATGATAGGATAAAAGCATACTCTGAGTCGTTGTCTTTCCCCGAGGGTACGATTCGTTTCGTAGGAGAGCAAACCCCAGAGGAGGTTTCTAAGTGGTTGAGTAATAGTGATTTTTTAGTAATGTTCTCAAATTATGAGACTGCAGGAGTGATATTCTCGGAGGCAATGGCGAGTGGAAAGCCAATAGTGTCTACAAAGGTAGGAGTGCTGGCCGACCAGCAGAATTGTGATGTTGGAAAGTTGTTGGATATTGGTGATGAACAGGGACTCAAGAATGCCATTGGCTGGATGTTAGATCATTACACCGATTATGATCCAGATGAGATGCGAAAGCTCGGTATGGAATATAGTTTCGATAATGTAGGTAAAAGATTGGCCGAAATATACAAGTCGGCTACCTCTTGAGATATGTGCTCGTCAAGGCTGCGAGTGAGTTTCTTGCCTCTTTGCTTATAGTCAGAAAAAGAATACCACTTGCAAGGGTGTACTTGACCAAGGTGATTGTTGCCATGTAGATGAATGATAACGCGTTGAGGGTATCTGGTTCATAATTCAATAGGTCGCAGCACAACCAAGCAACGATAATCAGCATGATGGACATAATTATGCCACGGATATATTTTGATGCTTCGACACCAAACCCATTGCGATACAGGAAGTATGGCTTCCAGATGTGAAATATCAGAATCAAACTTATATTTACCCCAAGTAAGATGCCTGGAATTCCATAGTAAATACCTAGTAGTATCGACAGCCCGATATTGAGGATTACTTTTGTTATAGATGCCCAAACGTCTTGAAATAGCCCGTACGCATTTATGAAAGGGTCGGTATTACAAGTCAGTTCAATAAATGTGTATACTACCAAACATGTCAAGGTAAGATTGTCGAATGTATATTCTTCCCCCATCCAAAGAATCATAAATGGAGTAGCCAAGTGGTATAGACAGTAGCAGAAAATGGACACAATCCAGTATCTTAGAATCGTAGTCTCTTTGTAATATCGTTCGGCTTTCGGGTTGTCGCCTTCCGCAACTATATTGCCAAGACTCGCATTCATACTGTTGAAGCATGCCCTGATGAATATGCCTATATTCGTCACAATCATCATATAATTTCCATAAACAGCCACCATCGATAGCGATATCAACCCATAGACTATTACTGGTGTGGCTCTGTCTATTACTGAAAAACATATCTTGTGTACCATCATCTGCTTGACCTTGGCCAATATTTCTGGGTGATGGGATCTTAGGTTTCCTCCTTGTGATATATCGGTTTTGAGCCATGGATATTGCTTTTGTACCGTCCACCAAATGCCGGCTATAGTCAAAAGTCCACACGCAAGTTCTGCTACCAACCAAAATTTATATCCTAATCCGCAAAAGCCAATGCCAATAATCTGCAATGCTATTTTCAACGATCTTCCACCTTGGAGCCAGTACGTCACCCTATATTCCTTCTGGTCCGCACTCAGCAAAGTCTGCTGATAACAAAAGAAATACCCGAGGACTTGCGACAGAAATATGACTCCAAAGGTGGCATAAGAATACCATAATGGCAGATTCGTTTTCTCTTCATTGAAAAATACAGGGAATAGCGACATCAAAATCACTGCCCCTACAGTCATGGCAATGCCGACATACCTGAATAGCCATCCTTGAATGGAGATTATCTCCGTAATGACTTGTCTGTCATTGTCAAATATGGGCTTATATAGAGAAAATGCTACCGCAGATGTAATGCCTAGTTCTGCTAAGTTGAGAAACCCGCAAAGATTGTTGGCAGTGGTGTATAGGCCAAGAATATCAGCCCCCAAGGCATCTATCAGAATCTTCCTGGAAAAGAAACCCAATACAAAAGTCAGCACGCTGAAGAGAAGCGCGACTTTCGCATTGCGCAGGCTTTTTTGTGTACGGGATAGTTCTGACATTTTCTTGTTTTTTCTTGGCGACAAAGTTAGTGATTATAACTTATGCAATTTGAAAAACTGCGAGCAACAACTAGGATGTAACTATGCAGCCTATGACAACAAAGGTAGCAAATACTCCGTATAGAGTGCCAAAACCGATACCTCATGAGATACATCATTCTTACACTACTTACTTTTTTGTTGTCTTCAATATCGTATGCCCAAGCGCTTACAGGTAGAGTCGTGAAAATAGCTGATGGCGACACGTTTACATTGCTCACGGCCGATAACGAGCAGGTGAAGGTACGCCTTGACGGTATAGATGCCCCGGAGAAAGGACAGCCGTTCGCCAATAGGGCCAAAGAGTACCTGTCTTCTATGATTTGGAACGATAGTACCATAGTCGTGACGGTAATCAAGAAAGATCATTACGGACGCTCCGTGGCTCGTATATCTACAGCTGGCATTCCCGATGTTAATATAGAAATGATAAAGGCTGGGTTCGCATGGCACTATAAGGATTATAACTCAGATAGCGCCTACGCAGAGGCAGAAATTCAGGCCCGAGAAAACCGCCTAGGCCTATGGCAGGATGCTTCTCCAGTGCGGCCACAAGATTACCGTAAAGAGCGACGGAGTAAAAGATTAAAAAAAATGTAAAAATCTCTGCAACAAATCTTTTACTGCATGCGTAAATAAGAATCAAACAATATCAAAAATAAAAACGCATCACTATGAAGAAGATTTTCTTTGCAGCTGCACTCGCAGCACTTGTAATGGTAGGTTGCTCAAAGAAGCAAGAGGCTAAGACAGAAACAGCTCCAGCAGCAGTAGAAGCAGCAGCTCCAGCAGTTGAAAAAGTTCTCACATTCGCTGAGAAGACTATCGAGACTCTCAAGGAGATTCAGTCACAGCTCGCTGACGCATCAACAAAAGACGCAGTTAAGGCAGTAGGTGAGAAGCTCAACGCAGTAGCAGCTGACGTTAAGGCAAATGCAGCAAACCTCTCTGACGAGGAGAAGTCGGCTCTCAACGCTCTCTACACAACTGTAGCTACAGCATTCCAGGCTAAAGAGGCTATCACAAAATAATTTACTAACACTATAATCCACAAGGAATATGGCTAAGTACAAAGTAGTAACAAAGTCTTCTAACCTCAACGTACGTCAGGAGCCTAATATCAACGCACCAGTTATTGGTAAGCTTGCTAAGGGTACTGAGGTTGTAGGTCTTGAGGAGATCAACGGCTGGGCTAAGGTTGAGCTCGCTGATGGCAAGGTTGGTTATTCTTCATTGACATACTTGGAAAAGTTGTCTGAGCTTAATACAACTAGCTTGTTCTAAATCTGATAATTTAGATTTTTCTCATAGAGGCATCTGTAATTATTGCAGATGCCTCTTTTTCGTCCCCTCTATAATATGTTAAACTTTCTGAATGCCAACTGCTCGAGCCAAAATAATACTCCATATCATGTCATAATCAGAAGAATTTTACTACCTTTGACCCGCTGTTCGTTTAGCGCACAGTGTATAACGATTATAAACACAAAACATAATTAATATTCCAGACAAATGGCAACAAGTTACA
>JAKSLE010000043.1 GCA_024401365.1 Bacteroidales bacterium
TTCCTTTTCGAAAGCGGATGCAAAGGTAGGCACTATTTTTGATTCTGCAATACCATCGGTGAAATATTTTTTGTCACCACAATACAAACCAGCGGTTTTACCATGTATGTCAGCACGTTACACGATAGGTTAAATTTTGTTGAGAAAAATGAGAATCCATATACACACCAGGAAATGGGCAAAAATCGGCAAAGATGCACCCGTATTGGTGGGTATTTGGAAGATATACGATAGGTAGCTGCTGATACAATAGAGCATAGCGGTTGCTCGCAGTTTTTCTATTTTAAAATCACTCTCTGAGTATATGGAGGATAGTTGTTGGTCGTAATTTTCTTATTATGCACCCATTTGTTTTAATGACATATATTACGTAGATTTGCTATTGACAATTAGTGGTCTATAATCAACTATTCCCTATGGGTTTAAACATAGTTACTACCGAAATATCGGAACAACACAAGACATATGAATAATTTTACGTTTTTCAGTCCTACAAAATTTGTATTCGGACGAGGAGTAGAGAGTCGCACAGGCGGGCTCTGTAAGCAATTTGGTGGCACTAAGGTACTACTAGTATATGGTGGCGGCAGTGTAGTAAAGAGCGGATTACTTAGTCGCGTTGAGGCATCATTGACAGAAGCGGGAATTAAGTATGTAGAATTCGGAGGCATTCAACCGAACCCAATAGACACAAAAGTATACGAAGGCATTGAACTTGTTCGCAAAGAAGGCATTGACTTCATTCTTCCTGTAGGTGGCGGTTCAGCCATTGACACAGCAAAAGCCATTGCTGTTGGCGTTCCATACAATGGCGACTTCTGGGACTTCTACGTTGGCAAGGCAAAAGTAACAAGTGCGTTACCAGTAGCTACAGTCCTTACCATTCCTGCAGCAGGCAGTGAAGGATCGGGCGACTCAGTAATCACCAAAATCGACGGCATGAACAAGTTGGGTCTTGGCAGCGAGCATATGCGCCCTAAGTTCTCCATCATGAACCCAGAGATTACGATGACACTTCCAGCCAACCAGACAGCGTATGGTATAGTAGACATGATGGCTCATATTTTTGAGAGATACTTCACCAATACAAGAGACGTAGAAGTGACAGACCGAGTAGCAGAAGGGTTGCTCATTGCCATTATAAACGAGGCCAAGAAAGTCATGGCTGACCCAATGAACTACGAAGCAAGAGCCAATATCATGTGGAGCGGCACTATTGCGCACAACGGACTATGTGGTGTAGGTCGCCAAGAAGACTGGATGACACACTGCATGGAACATGAGGTAAGCGGTCTGAATGACAAGGTAGCACACGGAGCAGGACTTGCTGTTATCTTCCCTGCGTGGATGACATTCATGGCAAAGCACAACCCATACAAAGGCGCGCAGTTGGCCGAAAGAGTATTCGGCATTGAGGCCAAAGGCACAGAAGAAGAGAGAGCGCTCAAGGGCATAGAGAAGCTCAAAGAATTCTTCGTAGGCACCCTCAAGATGCCAAAGACCCTGAGAGAATTGGGTTTTGAGGCCAAGGACATCGACGAATTGGTAAGAAAGTTCCACCAGAACAACGGTGAGACTGTAGAAGGAGTATACTACACGATGACAAAGGAAGTAACAAGAGCCATCTACGAGATAGCACTGTAAACCACCGCAATAGAAACGAAAAACAGAGGTATTCTCATTATGGGAGTACCTCTGCTTTTTATTTTTACAGCCAACACTTTACATCATCCTTATCCTCGGGCATCATATCCCTACGAAAAACAGGATCACTACCCTTCCATCGCTGCTCCTTATAGTTGTGCCACAACTTTTCCACCTTAGGAGAGAGTCGTAATATCGAATAAACATTCAGCAAAACTATAGAACACATACACAAGTCGATAATTGCCCAGACATCCTCGAGCGACAATGTTCCACCTATGACCACAGTAGCAACTGTAACGATGCGGAATATCCACATATACCTACGATGAGGCGTGAGAAAGCGCACCGAAGTCTCACCATAGTAGTAATTACCTATTATCGAGCTAAAAGCGAAAAAGAAGATTGCCGCCGAAACGAAATAGCGGGCACACGGTCCGATATGCACCTCAAGGGCGCGAGTAGTCAAGAGTATACCATCGGCATCACTATTCTGGTAGACACCCGAAAGAAGAATGATGACAGCTGTACAAGTACAAACGACAAGAGTATCAGTAAAAACGCCAAGAGCCTGAACCAGACCCTGTTTGACAGGATGCGAAGTCTCGGCCGTAGCCGCGGCATTAGGAGCAGAACCCTCACCAGCCTCATTAGAGAACAGGCCACGCTTGACACCCTGAGCAATAGTAACACCTATAGCGCCACCCGCTACCTGCTGAACTCCAAAAGCATTAGAGACTATAGTGTACAGCACATCGGGAATCAAAGAAAAATTGACAATTATGACAAATATAGCCAACAAAAGATAAGCCACTGCCATAAAAGGGACGATATACGAAGAAACCTTAGCTATACGATGAATACCACCTAATATTATCACACCAATCATTACGGCAAGTACTACAGCAACAGCCATATCTGGCACCCCGATAGTATCGGCCAAAGAAGCACTGATCTGATTACTCTGCATCATCTGGTTGGCCATAGCGAAAGTAATAATCATACATATAGAGAAAAGCACCCCGAGCCAACGCTTATGCAAGCCATAGTACATATAATAAGCAGGACCACCAATGTAAGCCCCCTTGACCTTCAACTTATAATACTGCGCCAATGTTGACTCAGCGAAAGCCGTTGCCGACCCCATGAGAGCCATTATCCACATCCAGAAAACAGCACCCGGTCCACCCACGAAGATAGCAGAGGCCACACCCGCCAAGTTGCCCGTTCCAATACGGCTAGCCAACGAAACCACAAAAGCGTGAAAAGAACTTATACCCTCCTTTTCGGAAGAATTCCTTACACTATTATTAGATTCAGTAAGTTGCCTTACCATCAGTCCTAAATGGCGAAACTGAAAAGCGCCCAAGCGAAATGTAAACCACAAGGCACACCCCACCAAGAGAGGTATTACCAACCAAGTCCACAATATATCGTTGACTAAAGAAATAAAGTCCATAATTTGATGAAAAAGTATACTGCAAAGGTACGCCACTTTTTCGTATATTTGCGTACTTATTAAAAATGCGACAAAATGAAACAATACAAAATCGGACAAAAAGCAGAACTCAAAGTACTGCGACGAACGCAAAAAGAGGAAGGAAAAATGTACTACGTCGTAACAGACGGAGAAAAAGAATTTCAAATAGGCGTATTTAAATTTCAAGAATCAGGGGCGATACCCGAAAAACTGCCGTGCCTGGTAAAAGAAATAAACAAAGATCAGATTATTTGGACTCAAGACTTCGAACCAATAGTAAAATCATTTTATAAAGTAGGTAATATATATCCTTTCTATGTAGAAACTGACTATCGAGATACTCCTCAAAGAAAATTTTATATAGTAAGAGACGAAAGATTCTTCAAATTTCACCTCAATATAGACAAAATCAACGGACAGAAGCTCTGGACCAGACAACGCGTTATGTGCCGAGTAAGTTCGATGGTCGGCTGGATATTAAACCTTGAAATCGCAGACCCTATCCCTGCAACAAGTACAAGTGCAGTAGAAATAGCCCCACAAACAGAGGAACGCTCCTTCGTCACATCGGGAAAACTGGCCAAGGCAGCAAATATCGACCCTACTATGGCCCGGTTTCTTATCCACCAGATGCAGACCGACCCCGACTACCAGTTTGTCCGCAGGGCGTACCAGATGGAAAATGCCGACTGGATCATTAAGGCTGTAGGCATGATGAACCAGACGCTCATCGACTGGGTAAGGGACACCATAGACAGAGGACACCATAACATCACAGGCATGCTTCTCGACTCCTTGAGATCTATATCTCTGTACCTTCTGGAAGAGAGCAACATACTGAAAACCATTGGTGACGAAAGACAAGAGGCTCAGAATCTGCTGTCAAGCTCGGTAGAAAATGTAGAGATTGCAAAACAAGCCATAGAACTTCTGGCAAGCGGCGAAGAACGTCTCTGGATTGAGCATATACTTAACAGCCTCCGAAAATCGGGCTATCTATACCATCCAGAAGAGAAACTCAAGACGATGATGCACCTGCTCTCGTTACGTCCTCAGCTTTGTAACGAGTACATGGGCGATATATTTGACATTATTACCAATGGCAAAGAACGCGACTGGCACATTGAACCATTTAGAGGTGCGATGGTCAGAATGCTTGAAATGTACGTTTCGAGCGAGCAAGACCATGTAAATGTAAAAGCCAATGCCGAGACTCCAGAAGGCAGGCAACTGATAGAATCAGTCGTTAAGGCCCTTGCCATAGAACTTTACCTTTCAGGTGACGGCGATGGTATCGACAGACGCTGCAGAATGTCGATGTTGTGCCGACTACTCACCTATTCGGAAGGCGTAACAGAAGTTAATGACCTACTCAAGAAATCATTTGAGTTTATATGTTTCCCATATAATTCTAGGCTAGATTATGGTTGGGACGACTTAAGGCACACCCATACAATAGCCCAAAAACTAAGTCAGGCCAACCGCAACGAGAGGCTGTACGACACCCGTATGATGGAGATGGAATATGGCGACGAGCTATTTCGTCTTATAGGCAAGACACTCATCATACGTCCGAAGAATGATGCTATCAGGAATATTATACCTAGTGACTTCTTCCCTGCTATGGATGTTGAGATTTATCTTGACAAGAGCATCAACGATATTCATATTGACAGCGATTTTACGGTATCGCAGCTCAGCACGGCATGGATAAAGATTGAGCAGGCTGTATTCAATCCTAACACATTAAAGATTGCCCCTAAGAGCAGTGAGAAGAATGACAATGCGACTAAAGCAGCACCAAAAGTATACCCTCATATTGGAGATACCGTCAACGTAATAGCGACAAACATCGTCAAGATTCCGCCCACGCCTCAAGAGCAAGAGATGTCGAAATTCGTCAACCGTTATTCTATCCAATGTCAGATATACGACGACAGATATATAGGAGAAGGCACACTTGACTCCAATAAGTTAGTATCCTTCCGTGTTGCAACTACAATGGAGAACTTCAAGGATGTTGAGACCCACCAGTCAATCATTTTCCCTGTAGAAATAGAAGACGAACTGGAGCAAGGCAGATATATATTTACTGCCAGAAGAATGATTGACGAGTTTATGAGGGACGAGACCGAGCTTGGCGACGAGCTGTTGTGTAAAGTCAAGACATTGAAGGGACACATGACTACAGCCAAGCGCCAAGATGCCTTCCTATGCCTCGGCGAATATGGACATTCGATAGTATTCCCGAAATCAGACAGTCTTCTGGACATTACATATGACACATACGTAAGAGTACGAGTTGACGGTTTTACAGCCACAGGACAGGTCATGGGCTCATTCATTGAAACGACCAATGACCACTTTGACGATTCAGAGATTCTTACCAAACTCATGTCTTGGTATAGCACTGGTGTAGTTCCAGATAAGGAGGCTGAAGTCGCAAACAACGAAGACGAAGAGTCGCCATACCTTGAGGACGAACCTGAACAGACAGCCTCGCTTCTTGATTTCAAGCATATAAGGGAACTGATGCTTATACTCGACCGTTTGGCTGTCTCTTGCAAGGAACAATCATTGATGTATAATTATCTGTCACTCGCCCACCTTTTGGCACGACTTTGCGACAACGTATCAGCAGTAAATTACGTCAAGTACTATGCCGACAGGAAGCGAATAGTTGAGCTGTTGTACGATTATGCCCTAAACAAGCAGATTAACGACGACGAGGTAAGGAAATTGGCTGACAGCAACCAAGACCTTATTACGGATTCCGAGGATACGAAATTTTATGAAGATCTCACAAGGCTCCGTATCATAGGGGCTAAAGGTCAGGCAGATAAGAACAACTACCTCTGGGAAACATACACCAAGAGCAAGAGCGAGACTATCAAGAGTATATCAGCCCTGATGCTCTCCAGAAACTTGCTTGATAATTTCGGCTTGCAGTTCTCTAAGGAGAAAAAGCAGATTGTGGACCAGATTAGTGAGATCCTAAATATCAGTATCCCAGAGAAGCAACTTACCGAGCTAGGCGAAGAGTCGCAAACCCTCGAGTTCAAGTCGTCCCTCGTTACCCCTGCAGGAAAACTCGATCCCGACGAGAAAAAACAGAAGAAGCATATCATGGAGCGCCTTTGCGGTATGCTCAATACCGATGGAGGTACTTTGTATATAGGGGTCAACAACCAGGGTATAGCTGCTGGCCTCGATTCCGACATAGCTTACTTTACAAAACTTTGCAAGGGTCCACAGGACGACCCTATAGATAAGTTCCGCAACTGCTTCGACGAGGCGGCTTATTCTGCCCTTGGCACACAGCCAGTCCAGTACATTACCTCTTCTATGGTAACTATAGACGGTCGATTGGTATTCAAAATAGATATCAAGAGATGTCCCGACCCCGTGGCAGTGGCTGGCATATACTATGTAAGGTATGGTGCCACAACCCGAGAGGCTAAAAATGCAGCCGAAATAAGGGCAATGCACGAGAAACGAGAAGAATTGGGATTATAAAGCACTAAATCTGGCGTAGATATTGCTGAAAATCGCACAATCAAATAACTTTGACACGATTTACAGACTTGCTGCGTAAATAGTAGTTTAATAGAGACTTATATAATATGATGAAAACATACGAGGAGGTAATCAATTATCTCTATACACAATTCCCAGAATATCAGAAGGTTGGCGATAGAGCCATGAAGCCGGGCTTGGGTACTTCGCTGAAATTGGACGACCATCTTGGCAATCCTAGTCGAGCTTTCAAGGTAATACATGTAGCCGGCACCAACGGCAAGGGCTCTGTATCTCACTCCATTGCATCTATTCTGCAATCGGCTGGATATATAGTGGGTCTGTATACATCTCCTCACTTGCACGATTTCAGGGAGAGAATCCGCGTCGATGGCGCTATGATCCCTGAAGAGTACGTCATGCGTTTTGTCAACGAGCATGAACTGTTCCTCAAGGATTTGCATGCATCGTTCTTCGAAATCTCTACCGCTATGGCGTTCGACTACTTCAAATTTGTTGGCGTAGAGGTAGCTATAGTAGAGGTCGGTCTTGGCGGTCGCCTGGATAGTACCAATATTGTATGGCCAGATATGTGTGTGATTACTAATATAGGCATGGACCACACTCAATATCTGGGAAATACATTAGCCGAAATAGCCAAGGAGAAGGCTGGTATCATCAAGGAGGAAATTCCTGTGGTTATTGGCGAAAGACACCCCGAAACAGACGAGGTATTCGTAGATATGGCAGGCATACAGGAGGCTCCTATACATTTCGCCGAGGATTATTACAGGATTCTGGAGTGCAAGCGAAATGGCGACAAAAACGATTTTGTCATCCTGGAGAAGAAGACCAACCAACAGCATAAGGTACCTTTCTCTCTCATTGGCAATTACCAGCAAAAAAATCTTATCACTATCCTCAAGGCTATCGACGTACTTCGCTCGCTCAACTACGAGATGCTCGATATTGTCTCTATCAGAGAGGGCCTCGCTAATGTCCAGGAGCAGACGGGTCTCATGGGCAGATGGCAGAAAATAGGCAGCAACCCAGATACGATTATCGATACAGGCCACAATTCTCACGGCATGAAGTACGTGGCAGAACAGTTGCACGAGGAAATGGACAAGTACGAGGATCTGCATATAGTTATAGGTATGGTCAACGACAAGCACCCCGAGGAGGTTCTCCCTCTTCTCCCAGAGAAGGCTACGTACTACTTCGCGCAGGCCAAAACCGAGAGAGCTGTACCTTCGGACAAACTAGCCGAAATGGGCAGAAATTGTGGCAGAATGGGCAATCACTACCCTAGCGTACAAGACGCCATTCAGGCTGCGAAAAAAAATGCATCTGCTAACAGCCTGATATTCATAGGCGGTAGCAATTACACCGTTGCAGAGGTATAAAAAAATCTGCTAAAACTATTGGAATTAAAGAAAAAGGCATTACCTTTGCATCGTCTTAAACAAAAGGACACACCTCAAGAGGGGCGTTTAGCTCAGCTGGTTCAGAGCATCTGCCTTACAAGCAGAGGGTCGGCGGTTCGAATCCGTCAACGCCCACTTCAAGAGTCAATCCATAAGACAACATACCCAATAGGGGCGTTTAGCTCAGCTGGTTCAGAGCATCTGCCTTACAAGCAGAGGGTCGGCGG
>JAKSLE010000044.1 GCA_024401365.1 Bacteroidales bacterium
ACAAAGTCCTCGAGCGTCGTAATTTCCCTCCTGGACAGCACGGTATCAACCGTCGTAAGAAAACTTCTGAGTATGGTACACAGCTCAAGGAGAAGCAGA
This sequence comes from Bacteroidales bacterium, assembly GCA_024401365.1. GTDB lineage: Bacteria > Bacteroidota > Bacteroidia > Bacteroidales > Marinilabiliaceae > W3P20-009. The sequence continues at coordinate 100 of JAKSLE010000044.1, forward strand.
AAACAAAGTACATCTATGGCGTTCTCGAGAACCAGTTCCGTATCCTCTACGCTGACGCTAAGCGTATCAAGGGTGTAACAGGTGAGGTCCTCCTCTCTCTCCTCGAGGCTCGTCTCGATAACGTAGTATACCGCCTCGGTATGGCTCCTACTCGCGCAGCTGCTCGCCAGCTCGTAGGTCACCGTCACATCGTAGTTGATGGCGAGGTCGTAAATATCCCTTCTTTCCGCGTTAAGCCTGGTATGGTAATCGGCGTTCGTGAGAAGTCTAAGTCTCTCGAGGTTATTACAAACAGCCTCGCAGCTAGCTCAGTTAAGAAGTACTCTTGGCTCGAGTGGGACAAGAACACAATGTCAGGTAAGTTCCTTAACATGCCTGAGCGTGCAGACATCCCAGAGAACATCAAAGAACAGCTTATCGTCGATTTGTACTCTAAATAAATAAATTCTTATGGCAATACTAGCATTCCAAAAACCAGACAAAGTCATTTTGCTCGAGAGCGACGACAGATTCGGTCGCTTCGAATTCCGTCCCCTAGAGCCAGGTTATGGTATTACTGTTGGAAATGCCCTAAGAAGAATACTGATTTCGTCGCTCGAAGGATACGCAATCACAAACATCAAGATCGACGGTGTGCAGCATGAGTTTGACACTATCCCTGGTGTTGTTGATGATGTAACTCAAATCATCCTCAATCTCAAGATGATCAACTTTAAGCAGATCGTTCCTGAGACTGATTCCGAGAAGGTTACTGTACGTATCTCCGGACAGGAGGAGATCAAGGCTGGTGATTTTAACAAGTTCATGCACGCTTTCGAGGTGTTGAACCCAGACCAGGTTGTTTGTACTCTTGCTAAAGAGGTTGATTTCAGCATCGAATTCAATATCAACAAGGGTCGCGGTTATATCCCAGCTGATGAGAACGCTTCTGATAAGGATTCTGAACTTGGTATCATCGCCATCGATTCTATTCACACTCCTATCGTTAACGTTAAGTACGCTATCGAGAACTATCGCGTAGAGCAGCAGACCGATTACGAGAAGCTTACTCTCGAGATTACTACAAACGGTTCTATTCATCCTAAGCAGGCACTTAAAGAGGCAGCTAAGATTCTTATCTACCACTTCCAGTTGTTCTCAGATGAAAAGATTACTATCGACGATTCGGAGAAGAGCGGTGGTCAAGAGTTTGATGAGGAAGTTCTCAGAATGCGCCAGCTCCTTAAGACACGCCTCGCTGATATGGATCTTTCCGTACGCGCGCTCAACTGTCTCAAGGCTGCTAACGTTGAAACCTTAGGCGAATTGGTAACTTACCATAGAAACGACCTTCTAAAGTTCCGTAACTTTGGTAAGAAGTCTCTTACTGAACTCGATGAGTTGCTCGTGTCTAACGGCCTCCAGTTCGGTATGGAAACTGCAAAGTATAAACTTAATCAAGATTAATTACGATGAGACATAATAAAAAAGTAAATCATCTTGGTCGCACAAGTGCCCATCGTAAAGCAATGTTGTCTAACATGGCAGCTTCTCTCATTCTCCACAAGAGAATCGTGACTACAGTTGCTAAGGCAAAGGCTTTGCGCACATACGTTGAGCCACTTATCACAAAGACTAAGAACCTTAATACAGTAGATGACAAGCGTAACGCTCAGCGTCTCGTTTTCTCTCACCTCGCTAATAAGTTCGCCGTTAAGGAGCTCTTTACTGAGGTTGCTGAGAAGGTAGCAGCACGTAACGGTGGTTACACTCGTATCCTTAAGATCGGTAACCGCGAGGGCGATGCAGCTGAGATGTGCTACATCGAGCTCGTTGATTACAACGCTAACATGCTCACAGCTCCTAAGGCTGCAACTGAGAAGAAGCGTACTCGCCGTAGCAAGGCTAAGAAGTCTGAAGAGGCTGCTCCAGCTGAGGCTTAATTGTAATTTAGTTGGGGTTTCCCCCTTCTCAAATACATAACAAAACAGGATCGACTTTCGTCGGTCCTGTTTTTATTTTTCCCATGCGCCTATACCTATATTATGTATATGTATTCGCCACTTCCTCTGTGTGTATTTAAGGTCGCCTCTCGGGCCTCTCAATTTTTTTGCAAAAAAATCATTTGGGCGTAAGTGTTAGGGCGAATTCAGTTGTCTAGTATATGAAGGATTTAAATAACAGAGGATAAATTCACGTCAATTTACTGAAATGACAACAGCAAATTACATAGAGAATGTAGCTGACCGCAACATCGGAAGCATTATTTCGAGTTTCGCGGGCCAGGGTGTTTCGCCTGATTTCTTCTACCTTACAGGGTATGAGGGGATTTTCGTTGAGGCCGACCGTTCTCAGGTGTGCGAGTGCGTCATCTCTTCTGTGGTTTCTCTTAATTCAGATCTTCTCTTGGTGGTCAACTCTTCTTCGTTCGATACTTGGAGTGAGTTGTGCGATGGCTTGGGTATCAATGTTACTTTGGTAGATGCCGAGCATGTGTCCCCATCTTCTATCCAGGCAATATTGGATGATAATCACGATATCAGCCATATTATGTCTTTGGGAGTGAAGGATAGAGGTGTTCTTGTGGCCCTCGGTGCTTTGGCTCGCGCTAATCGCCGCTCTTTCGTAGTGGAGGTTGAGGGTGCCGATAATATTCGCTTGGCTGATCTGGAGGTTATGAATATCGATTATCTGGTGCAGACTTCTGATTCTGCCGCCGATATGTCCTTGGTCATCGCTCGCCGTAGCAAGCTTGTTCAGACAGAGGGTAATGCTCGCCGACCAAATCAGGATATATATGCTATGTGGCAGTCAACTGTTGCTGTACGTAGTTCTTCTTTGAAACCAATGTATTTGTAATAAGACACATTCAATATACAGTATATATATTAGGAACTCGTCGGTATTCTTTTTTACTCGGCGAGTTTCTTTTTATATTGTTGTATACCTCTCAAGATAATCTCTTACCTTTGTAGTCTAATTTTAAGTGTTCTATGGTAATCGAGGAGTTCAAGGCTCAGGTGGTGGCTGATTATAAATTGGCTTTTCTCGCATCTCAGGTGCGTGGTGTCGCTCGCGAACAGTGGCCTGCCGTCTCTGTGACTCGCGATGTCGATGTGGCTCAGGTGACTCTGGCTAAATATGTCGAGGGTACCGATCGCTATATATCGGCTTCCATAGATCTGGCGTACGCTTTGGCTAGCGGTGAGACGGATGCAAAACGTTTCTATGAGCGCTTGCGTCGTATCGCTTCCGATGAGAAGCCTTTTTCTCCTCATTGGGATGATGTATTGTCTTTCGGTCGCGCTTTTAAGGGGGGCGTCGAGGGTAGTGATGGTAGTGCGACTAACGTGGTTTTCGTAACGCTTCCTTCCGATTCGTTGGGTAGGGGAGAGTTCTTGGAGGCGTTCTTCGCTTCTGTCGTGGAACAGTTGCCAATAGCTTTTGTGGTTTGGAACGACGCGTCAACATATTCTAATGCTTCGGTATCGAAGTTGTTCTCGGGGTTTAGTCACTTGCATCGCGACCGACAGGGATTGTCTGTGCAGACTGTTAAGGGTAATGATTATGTGGCTCTTTGTCGTACTTTCGAACATCAGGTCTCTATGTCTCGTTCTAATATTGTGCCTACGCTGACTATAGTGGAACGCTCTGGTGTGGATATTAAGCGTTTTTTTGAATGGGTGGTCGGTAAGCAGATCGCTCAGGTGGATGCCTTGAAGGATATAGAGCGTGCATGTAAGGATGCATCTCGTTATGGCTTGGATAATTAGCAGATTGTTGCCATGAAGTTCGTAGTTGATGATAAAATACCATTCGTCAAAGGGGTGTTGGAACCTTTCGCCGATGTTGTATATCTCTCTGGTAAGGGTATGTCGGCTTCTGATGTTAAGGATGCCGATGCTCTGATAGTGCGTACCCGTACTCGTTGTAATGCAACTCTTTTGGATGGTAGCTCGGTGCGCGCAATTTTTACTGCGACTATAGGGTACGATCATATAGACGCAACGTATTGCTATGACAATAATATCCATTGGCAGAATGCTCCTGGTTGTAATTCAACTAGCGTGCAGCAGTATATCGCTTCTGTTCTGGCTTTGCTTCATCTCGATGGTAAGGTGAATATATCTAGTGCTACTATAGCTATAGTGGGCGTGGGCAACGTGGGGTCTAAGGTCGAGGATTGGTGCCGTAAGTTGGGTATGAATGTCCTTTTGGTAGATCCGGTTAGAGCTGATAGGGAGTCTTCATCCGATTTTATCTCGTACTACGACGCTTTGTCTCAGGCAGATATAGTTACTTTCCATACTCCTCTAATACACGACGGCAAGTATCCTACTTTCCATATGTTCGATGATAGGGCTTTGGGGGTGTTGAAACGTGGAGCCGTAGTGATAAATGCATCACGAGGTGAGGTGTGCGATACGTATGCTCTTCTCGATGGACTGAATAGTGGCGCGATAAGTGAGGTGGTGGCTGATGTTTGGGAGAATGAGCCTAATGTCAATGGCGAGTTGCTTGAGAGAGCTTACCTGGCTTCGCCTCATGTGGCTGGCTACTCGTACGACTCTAAGCGTAATGGTACAGAGATGACTATGAAGGCTTTGGCTAAGTTTTTCTCGTTGCCATTGTCTGTGTATGCTTCTGGAAGGTTGGAACTTCCAGAGGATAGGGAGGTGGTTATAGGTGCTGATAAGGATCCTGTTACTGCGGCTTGTATCATGTTTCTCCAGACCTACGATGTGCGTGGGGAGTCTCAGCGTTATAAGGCTGATCCGGATATTTTCGAGAAACTTAGGGGCGAGTACCCACTTAGGCGAGAAATTGGTGCTTATGTCCTGGGTCGCGGTTGCGCTCATTCTGATTTCTTAAGTCAGTTTGGAATCCAATGCCCAAAACAATAACTCACGGAATAATCCTTTCTGCTATTAAGTATGGTGAGTCGTCACTCATCGTAACCGCTTATACCCTCGAACATGGACGACAGGCATATATAGTAAGTGTGTCTGCTAGCGCCAAAAAACTTCGCCAAGTTCTTATGACGCCCTTGTCTATTGTCGAGATCGAGGCTTCGGATTGCAAGAACTCAACTATGAAAAGGTTGTCAAGTGTCAATCTTGAGTATGTTTTTAGATCGGTGCCGTTCGATGTCTCTAAGAGGTCAATAGCTATTTTCTTGGCAGAGTTGTTCCAGCAGGCTACTCTCGAGGCAACTCCAGATGAACGTACCTATTCTTTTCTGCGCCAGTCTATAGAGGTGCTGGACCAGGGCGTGGAGGGTTTGGCTAATTTTCACCTGCTAATAATGTTCAACTTGGCTCGCTTGCTGGGATTCGCTCCCGATACGGGCGATAATAGGTTGCCTTACTTCGATATGGTGGATGGAGCTTACCGCGAACTTCATCCTATGCACCCTAATGTGCTTAGTGGGGAAGAGTTGTCTTTGTGGAGAAAACTTTGTCTCGTTAAAGTAGATACTCTTTCCGAGATGCTCTTGAGCGCAGACGACCGTCAGATTCTATTCGGTTTATTAGAAAAATACTATGCTCTCCATATCCCTCAATTCCGCCCTCTCAACTCCCGACTTGTCTTGAAAGATGTCCTTCGATGAGATTTTTTTCGTGCAAACCTCATTTTTTATTTTAATCCCAACTCGTTAAAAGAATATAAAAAGCACTATTTTCTAGCTGAATTGTAGGTTGTTAGGAAAATAGTCAGTATATTTGCACGTTCAAAAAGACATGGGTTCGGTGTGTCTATCTCAAAGTGTAGAAAGGATAGATATTATTGCGAATCTAATCTTTAATAATAAAACAAATAAAACTTAAGTAATGCCAGGATTA
>JAKSLE010000045.1 GCA_024401365.1 Bacteroidales bacterium
AAAAAAATAGCCCTCACAATCGTGGGGGCTATTGTCATTATGAATCCTGATGGTTAACAACTACCAGCCTCTGACTCGAAGCGCGATAGCCACCCTTAGTATCAAGACCTCCGTTCAAGGCATCCTTGTCGATACCTTTAACCTTGCGCAAGTGAACAAAGGCATAGGCACCCGTTTTCAGAGCCTCTGAGCGCACAAACTGGGCAGATGGAGTATCTATCACCGTATCCTTGTATCGAGCCTTCAGAAGCGAAGGAGAAGCAAAGGAACAGGAAGCATCAAGTGGCTCAAGTGCTATGAATCTCAGCACATCCCAATCCCTTTATTTTGCTGAATACCAAATATTTGAAATTCGTCGAACTCACGTTATATTATATATAATTAGAAGTTATGATTACACTTTCTGATGGGTAAAAGTGTAGAGATTCCATAAAAAATTCCTATAAGGGGTAATTGATTTCGAATTTCAATCGTTATAAGTATATAGCAAGAAAAAATAATGGTATCACTATTCGCAAATAGAAAGCAGATGGCGGAAGAGAAATTTGATAAGCTCTTCAGAAACTCATACGCACGATTATACCGACTCGCTTATTCTCTACTGCATAATCAGGAAGATAGTAGGGATATTGTGAGTGGTGTATTCGCTGACTTGCTGGATAAATACGAACTTAGGGAGAATATAACCGAAGCGTACCTCTGCTCTATGGTGCATAGTCGTTCTCTGGATTTACTTCGTCACCGTAAGGTGGAGGATGAAGCCCGAAAGCAGATGCTACGCGAAAACAGCGTTCCTATGCACGATGCAGAGCATGATGATCGCATGAAAGATATACTCACCTATATAGATACCGAACTCACTCCTCAAACGCGTAGGGTGCTCTCTATGTGCTATGATGAGAAACGTAAGTATAAGGATGTTGCATCCGAGCTTGGTATTAGTGTACAAGCGGTTAATAAGCATATATCTCAGGCATTGCGCAAACTGAGAGAGCGATTTAACCCTAACAAAAATCTTTAGGCAAATGAACAAGAAAGATAATATTGAGTTAGAACTGATGGAAGCTTTTACATCCATTAAGTCTGATAAGGATATCGGTATTCCTGATATCGAGCAGGAACTTGCCATGATAAAAGAGAAGCATAACAAGCGTGTTGTCTTCCATACAATGCGTAGGATTGCTGCTTCTATAGCTATTATCCTTACCTTGGGTGGAATTACCCTTGCTGCTGTAAATAGTGATGCCATAGCGCAATTATTCGAAGCTAAGGATGAACATACATCTACTTCGCAAAGTGAACCTATTACCTCTATTAATAATGATCTTATCATCCTTCCTTCTGATACTGTTACCGTTCAGAAGGGTGAGGTTGCATTCGATGATTCAAGTCTGTCAGATATAATGATGAGCATAAGCAACAACTATAGCATCCCTGTTGAGTTTAATAACAAGGAACTGAAAGATGTGCGGCTTCATTTCAGATACGACACATCCGATGCTCTTGATGATGTAGTAAAGGCTCTCAATATGTTTGAGAAGATTAAGATAAGAAAAATAAACGGAAAACTTGAGATTGAATGAAGAATTTTATGGGTGATAGATGTTGGGTGATGGGTGTCATGTTTTGGCTGTTAGGTGTTGGAATGGTTTCTGCACAACGTGTGACGGTAAACTTCCACAAGACAAGTATGACTGATGCTCTGCTTACAATAGAACGGCAGTGTAAGAACATACGTATAAATTTCATATACAATGAGCTTGAGGATTTCACCGTAACGCAATCCATACGCAACAAGCCCGTTTCTGAAGCTCTTCGAAGCATCATTGGGTTCTATCCTATCCGAATTTCGCAGAATGGCAACATATATTCTCTTGAGTGTGTGCAGAAGGAATCTATGAAGGTGAAGGGAAGGATACTTGATGAGAAAAACAACCCAATGGGGTATGCCAATGTAACCTTACTATCTGTTGCTGACAGCAGTTATATCAATGGTGGTGTGAGCAATGATAATGGTGATATAGTTATTCCATGCAGCCAGAAGGAAGTGCTTGCTAAGGTTTCGTTCATAGGATACAAGACACAGTACCACCATTGCACCAATGGTGATCTTGGCACTATCAGGATGAAGGAAAATAATATTAAACTGCATAACGTGAAAGTCAAGGGAACACTTCCCATCGTTAGTACGGAGAATGGTAAGATTACCTACAACATACCTCTATTGCTTGAACAGATGCCAGCTGATAACGCGTATGACGCTCTGACCAAGATACCCGGAATCTATGGTAATAATGCATCTATCAACTATGGTGGTCAGGAAGCCACACTTATCATTAATGGTCGTATTACCACGCTCTCTCTCCAGCAGATAGTGGAGAAACTGAAGAATATCCCTGCCATGCAGCTTCAGAAGGTGGAGATAATGATGTCAGCTCCTTCACGATATCACGTGCGTGGACTTGCTATTAATGTTGTTACCAAGGATTTCACCGATACCAATCAGATATCAGCTCAGATAGAGGGTATGGGCTTTTACAGCAAGTATTTCTCTGGAAAGGCCAAAGCCAATGTGATGGTAAATAGAGGAAAACTCACCTTGACAGCTGGTTATTCGCTTAAGAAGGGGAGTGAGTATGTGAAGCAGGAATATGATGCTGACCATATCGTACAGAATGAGGATATCCACTATAATGAGGTGTCTGAAAACCGCAATAACATCCTTCAGCATAGATATAACCTTGGCATGGATTATGCCATCTCTGAGGATAGCAAACTCTCTCTTGCTTACAATGGTGAATGGGAAAGTGATGAGGATAGGTATATCTCTACTGGTAGTTGCAGTTCCACTCTCAACAGCAATATCCACTACCATATCCACAATGTTGACATAAATTATTCACTGCCTTTCGGTCTTGATCTCAGCGTTTCTTATCTTAATTATCAGAATCCCCGTTCACAGTTCCTTGATAGTGAAGCTTACAAAACGCATAGAGATCTCACCACCAGAAGTAAGCAGAATATAAGCAAATGGATGCTCTCTGCTGATCAGGTGCACGAACTTGGTAGTGACTATGAGCTCTCCTATGGTGTTATGATGCAGTTTGCTGATAACCGAAGCTATCAGATTACCAATGACCTGCAGGGAAATCCATTGGCTGATGCAACAAGCAGTGCTGATTACCTCGAGCGCATATATAGTCCATACGTGGGAATATCAAGGCAGTTTGGTAAGAATCTCAGTATTGATGCTTCTGTGACGGTAGAGAACTACAATTCCATCAAATGGAATGAGTGGCGCATATATCCTTCATTCAATGCCATGTGGAATATCAATAAGGATAATATGCTCAGCTTCAGTTTCAATTCAAATGCTGATTATCCAAGCTATTGGAGTACTATGAGTGGAGTTTACTACCTATCCTCTTATAGCGAGACATGGGGAAATCCTGATCTAAGGTTGAAATCCGTATATAGCTTCAACCTTATGTGGAGATACAAGCAGAGATACAGTCTGTCTCTCTTTGCTGACCTGAAGAAGAATTATATTCTCCAGCAGTCATATCTGCCATCTGATAGGGTAGCGGTAATCTTCAAGAGTATAAACTTCGACTACCGTAATATGATAGGTGTGATGGGGTCTGCCCAGATTATCTCAGGAAAGCGATTCAGCGGAGATATATCGGCTACAGGTTATTACCTTATGGATAAGGCAGATAGTTTCTTTGATCTTGATATCGACAGGACGAAGATGAGTTTTATTCTCTCAGGAAATGCTACATATCTGATAAGCGAAAGACCTAACCTGCGATTCACCATCACCCCGTTCTTCATGAATGATTTCATCCAGGGTATCTATGACGCTGACAGTAAGCTTTCTCTCGATGCATCATTACGCTGGACTTCAGATAATGGAAAGTGGGTAGCAGAACTTTCTGCCGAAAACATCACTAACGATAATTTTAGTCTCACCTCCAAACAGAATAATCAGGTTTTGACCATGCGTATGTGGCAGGAGTATCGCACCTATTACCTCAATCTTATCTATAAGATAGGCAACTATAAAGCGAAGAGGAACAAAACTTTGGATATCTCCAGAATGGGGTATTAGTCAAGTTACAAATTACAATTTATCACTTCACGACTTTCCTTATCCTCTTGCCGTCGTTTATGATATAGATGCCTTCTCTTCCACTTCCTTTAAGGGTGGTTGGGAGGGTGTTTATCTTCATGCCTGTAATGCTATATACACTCTTGGAATCACTACCACGGGATGGTTGGGGTAGGGTTTCTATTCCTGTGTAGATACGGTTGATGTACTCTATTCCTGCAAGGGCATCTATCTCTCCATAGCCATAGTAGTTGTTGGGATATTCCAGCGCATCGTCATAATGCGAAGAGGTATGAGCAAAGATATCCTTTATCTGATCTGGAGTAAGGGTAGGGCATACCTGCAACCATAATCCGATGATACCAGTTACTACTGGACATGCCATAGAAGTACCAGTACTGATGCCCCAAGGATAATCTATCCCATCGATAACGGTACCCATAACTTCATAGGAACGCTGTTCATCAGCAGAAATCTGATCACGCCAGAAATGATTGAATGCAGATACTATATTAGTGCCAGGAGCCATGATATCGGGTTTTGTCAATCCACTATTGGTTGGACCTATGCTACTGTACTTGGCACGCACTCCATTACTACCGTAATCTTTTCCTACGATATATCCGTATCTGTTTTCCACAGATTCTACGTAAGAGGTGGCTCCAACACAAATCACATCATTCACGCATCCAGGGAAGAAGACATTGTGAGTGCATTCGAAATCGCTTAAACTTGCATCAAGGTTGTTCTTAACGAGATATCCACCACAAGCAAATAACTCCATATCATTATCACGACCTGATATGGTGAGTGATATTGGTGTAGCATATCCTAATCTATCATGCTGTAAATCAGTTAGTGAGATGTCAGTAGCAAACTTATTCTCATCAAAGCATGAAGGGTAGGTATTGAGAGAAATAGCATATTTCTCATTCCCAACCATTATAGTATCTTGATAAACGCTATCGGGAAATTGGGATAGTTTGGTGCAATCATATTGCCAATCGAGTACCTTTGCTCCATCCTTATAGAAGGTGAATGTCATCTCAGCTGGGTGGGTAGAACTCAAGGCATAAGCAACGGAATTAGTTGCCCACTTTGCTATGAATGCACCAGCGGAGTTCTTACCTTTCGGCTTGTGCATATAGGTGCCGTCGCCAGCACCTTCATTACCAGCAGCACTACATAAGATACGTCCAGGGCCTATCATTTTGGATAGTACCTCACCATACAATACACTTTCATAAAGATCTTCAGGACTTCCCTCAGAGAAGTTGATTACGCATGGCTTTCCCACACTCTCTGCATAGTCAAAGATATACTTAAACGCCAGCATATCAGTTGCAGTAGTGTATTTATAGGTGTCTTCTGTACTAACCAACGACTTATTTTCAGAAGTGTAATTAGATACAATACAGATATCAGCATTAGGACACATTCCTCGATACAGAATAGAAGATTCAGAGGCAATTCCAGAGCCAGCAGCAGTACCTATACAATGGGTGCCATGAGTTTCTATAAGTCCATCGGTAGAGCGTTGTTTATTAAGTATTGCCTCAGTTCCGATGTATTGTCTTCCCACATAGATGGTGTCATTCTCTCCAACAACAGCCTCACCATTATCTGAGTTATCGAGCATATCCCACATACGCTTTACCCTATAATCAGCCATATCAGGAGTGAAGAG
>JAKSLE010000046.1 GCA_024401365.1 Bacteroidales bacterium
AAATGGTACATAAATTGTCAACTTAACTTGGCAAAAATATTTAAATAAACGTAAAAATCACACTTTTACTATGCAAAAATTTGCATAAGACTTAAAAACATAATATCTTTGCACCGTGTTTTTCATAGTATTAGATTTAAGGTTAACAAAGATTGGGTCACAGCGGTGACCCTTTTTTATTTATATTAGCCTCAGAATGAGATGAAAAACACACGTTTGTAGCATATTTTTATCATACACTTACAATTTGTAAGTACAATAATCATTTTTACTTTCATTTTGGAATATAAATACCCATTGTCGTTTACATAATGACACATGCAATATTTTTCATCTTTCAATCTGACAACTTTTCTTTTAATTTTATGACAAAATGCCTAATTTTGCACTCAGAAACAAGAAATTTGGCATTCCGATAAAATCTTTCGGAAATAGGATACAAGTAACACAAGTACACAACAACACAAAAAACATTATTGAGATGAGTATTAATATTAATGAACTGACAAACAGTAGGGACACCGTAAACAGGTGGATGGAGCGTTTCGGAGTACGTTTCGGAGTTTATAAGCACGGAGTATTCAACGAGCAGCTCTTCCCATTCGATTCTGTGCCAAGAATTATCAAGCATAGCGACTGGGAATACCTCGAAAGCGGTCTCAAACAGCGTGTTACGGCACTCAACATGTTCCTATGGGACATCTACCATGATAAAAACATTATTAAGGATGGCGTAGTACCAGAGGAATTTGTGTATTCGTCAAAAGGCTATATGCCTGAGTGTGAGGGCATAAGTCCGCAGGGTAAGATATATTCACATATCTCTGGTATCGACCTTGTTGAGGGTAAGGATGATAAATGGTACGTTCTTGAGGATAACCTTCGTATTCCATCAGGTGCAAGTTATCCGATGATAGCGCGTAACGTGAGCCGTAAGGTGTCTCCTTCTACATTCGCCTCAAATGCCATAGCCGACAACCGCGACTATGCAAATCTTCTTCGCGATATGATGGACGACATGAACGATAACCGTGGTATCGCCGTCATCTATACTCCAGGCCGCTATAACTCAGCCTTCTTCGAGCATTCATATCTCGCAGAGAAGACAGGTGCTACACTCGCTTATCCTGGTGACTTGTTCGTGGAGAACGATGTGGTGTATTACGCTGGTATGTTCCACGAGAAGACACGCGTAGGCTGTATCTATCGCAGAATCAGCGATGAATACATGGATCCTATGGTGTTCGAGTCATCTTCTCTCCTCGGTATTCCGAATATCATGCAGGCTTATAAGGCTGGTAACGTGGCTCTGATCAATGGTATCGGAAATGGTGTTGCTGACGATAAGGGCATCTACTACTTTGTGCCTAAGATGGTGAAGTACTACCTTGGCGAAGAGAGTATTCTGCAGAACGCACCTACCTATCTACCATATTTCAAGGAGGACTACGACTACGTCATTGCCAACATCGACAAGCTCGTTATCAAGGATGTGAGTGAGGCTGGCGGCTACGGCGTAGTGTTCGGTAGCGAACTCTCTCCAGAGAAGCTCGAGGAACTCAAGCAACTCGTGATAAAGGAACCACGCCGCTGGATTGCTCAGGAGGTAGTAGAGTTCAAGGATCTTGAGATTATCGAAGGCGAGGAACTCGTATGGCGCAAAGCAGACCTCCGCGCATTCGTGGTGAGCAGCAGTAAGGATGTTCGTGTATGGCGAAGCGGCTTGACCCGTTTCTCACGCAATCCTGACAGCTATGTCGTAAACTCATCTCAGGGTGGTGGTTTCAAGGATACCTGGGTAGCATTGGAAGACTAAATTCATGTACAATTTACCATGTACAATTTACCATTATCATTGGGACATTTAGCATTTTGCTAACGCCCGAATGGTGACAAAATGAAAAGAATGCAAGAATGATAATGGTACATTGTAAATGGTAAATAGTAAATAACAAACACAAATACAATTATGGTTAAGAGTTTTATAATATCAGCAAGCAAGGCAAATCAGTTATATTGGCTCGGAAGATATCAGGAGCGCGTTTATATGACACTACATCAGTTCCGTAAGTGTTATGACCAGATGATAGACGGAAAACCGGAAGACTATCAGGCATTCTGGGATAAGCTTGACGTAGCCAACTGCTATTCCTCTAACGAGGATTTCACACTCGGTATGCTCTATGATGAGAATAACCCATCGAGCATTCTCTCTGCGCTCAATCGTGCTATGGACAATGCCATACTCCTTCGTGAGGATATCTTCACAGAAACACTCTCATACATAGAGTTGAGCATCTCTCTCATGAAGAAATGCAAGTTGGAGAACAAGGTGGACATCACTCTTCTTCAGTATATCACAGACTGGTCACTCGCTTTCTGGGGATCTGCCGAACAGCGTATCTACAACTCACGCATCCTTGCCATCATGATGATAGGCCGACACGTGGAGTATCTCGATATGATGATGCGCTACAACTACGACTTCAAGCGTATCTCCCTCGGCTATAAGATGCTGAAGAAATACCTCAAGGAACTTCCTGCATCTGTAGATAGCAATATCGCAAGCCAGCTCGACGCCCTCCTTACCGAAGAGGCATTCGACCTCTCAAACGATGAGTATAAGCAGAAGCTCATCAAGTATATTAACCAAATGATGAGAATATGAGAAGATACCTGTACTGTTACAATACCATTGTCTCATTCTCTGAGCCAATAGGCAACCATGAGTTCCTTATTCGTTGCTTGCCTGTATTAGGTGAGTATATGAGCGTAGAAGAGGAGCATCTTGTTCTGCCTCCGGACTATTGGAAGCACCACGGTACAGATACTTTCAACAATCGTATAGTATATGGAGGCAATCGGGAACCACACTCAGCCCTGGCTTATGTCAGCACGGGTATCATCTCGATGCATCCGTATAGGATAAATAATGACTCCTTGCCTTTTTCCATCTGGCTTCAGCCAACACATCTGACTACAATCATCTCCTCCTTCTCGTTTCCCCCAAGTCTGTTGGATGACACGAAGTTGGCAGAAATGAGCCTGATGGAGAAGGCAGAGTCTATTATGCATAATGTAAATTCGTACCTGTCGTACGTGCCGTTCTCTACCGATGTGGAGACTACCGCCCAGGAGGTGGTGGAATCAAGGCAGGGAGTATGCCAGGACTTCTCGCACCTCATGATAGCCATCTGCAGGATACAGGGCATTCCTGCAAGATATGCGTGCGGATTCGTAGAAGGAACAGGGGAAACCCATGCGTGGGTGGAGGTGTATGATGCCCATCAGAACTGCTGGGTTGGTTTCGATCCTACTCACGACATCCGAATTGAATACGGATACGTGAAACTCGCCCACGGCAGGGATGCAGCCGATTGTCCGGTATCACGCGGACAATACAACGGCTTCACAAATCAGCAAACTCAAATAAACGTAATATTAAAAGAAGTTTAGATTGAAAAAATGATAAAGACTATCATTTCATCAGAACTGCCTATTGACGAGCAGTTCCGAATTCAGAAGAATGTTCTAAGTAATGGCAACGGCACAAAGCGTGTCTGCATAGTCACAGGTACCCACGGAGATGAGCTCGAGGGACAGATGGTGTGCTACGAAATTGCACGCATTATTCAGGATAACATCACTCTGCTTGATGGCACAGTAGAAATCTATCCCGCTCTCAATCCGCTGGGTATCGATACTATTCAGCGAGGCATTCCTAACTTCGACCTCGACATGAACCGTATCTTCCCTGGTATCAAGCACGGTACTCTTGCAGAACAGGCTGCTTATCAGATCGTTGAGGATCTGAAGGGCGCTGACCTCGTTCTCGATATCCACTCAAGTAACCTTTACCTGCGTGAGACTCCTCAGGTGCGTATCAATGTCAACGATGAGGAGACTCTCGTACCTATGGCTCGTAACCTCGGCATCGACTTCATTTGGGTTCACGATGCAGCTACCGTACTTGAGGCTACTTTGGCACATTCGCTCAACTCTACTGGAACTCCTTGTCTTGTGGCAGAGATGGGTGTGGGAGAGCGCATCAACCGCGATATGTGTGAGCGTCTCGTTACAGGCGTATTCAACCTCATGAAGGAAATGGGTATGTGGAGTGGCGATGTTGATACCTCCCAGCTCAAGAAGTTCCCATTCGTATGTAAGGGTGATAGCGTAGAGTTCCTCAACGCAGAGGCAAGCGGTATCTTCCTCACGGAGATGCGTAGTGGCAATATGGTTCAGGAAGGTGAGCTCATCGGTCAGATTGTATCACCTCTCGAGGGTAAAGTCCTGAGCAATGTGGTATCTCCTTGCCACGGATTCCTCTTCACCGTACGCGCTTACCCTATCGTTTACGAAGGATCTCTCATGGCACGAATCTTTAAGATTTATGAGTGAGAAAGGGTAAAAAAGAGTAATGTGTAAAGTGTAAAGAGTAATGTAAATAGTATAATGGAAAAAGTAACACTATATAAGATGTCATCACCATATCGTGGTGAGTTCCGTATCAACGGCTATTGGTTTGGTGAGGGAGAGAAGACGGTTGCCATCGTAGGTGCAATGCGAGGCGACGAAATCCAGCAGCAGTACATCTGCGCAAAACTTGTTCAGCGCCTTACGGAGATTGAGGCTAATGGTGGTATCATCAAGGGAAAGCGTATCCTCGTCATCCCTTCCTGTAACCCATTCTCTATGAATGTCAGCAGACGTTTCTGGACAATGGACAATACCGATATCAACCGTATGTTCCCTGGCTATGACAAGGGTGAGACAACCCAGCGTATCGCAGCCGCCATCTTCAAGAGTCTTGAAGGCTTCGAGTATGGTCTGCAGATGGCAAGTTTCTATATCCCTGGCGATTTCGTGCCTCATGTGCGTATGCTCAAGACTGGTTATGAGTCTATCGACGATGCACGTCTCTTCGGATTACCTTTTGTCACAACACGCGTACCTCTGCCTTTCGACACAACCCTTCTCAACTACAACTGGCAGATTTGGAACACCAAGGCGTTCAGCGTCTATGCAGGTCAGACAAACTATGTGGAGAATGCTACTTCCGACCAAACTATCGACGCAATCCTTCGCTTCCTCAATAAGATTGGTGTAAGCGACTATAAGGTACGAAGCGTTGGTTACGACAGCATCGTGATGGAGGAAGAGGACCTTATCAACATGCGTGCCCATCGTGCAGGAATCTTCTATCGTGTGGTAGGTGCTGGTCAGAACGTGCATAAGGATGATGTCCTTGCCCGTATCCTTGATCCAAACGACTGCTCTGTTCTCGAAGAGATAAAGGCTCCTGATTCAGGTGTGGTATTCTTCGCACACAATCGCCCACTCGTTCTCGAGCATAACGTAATCTATAGAATCGAGAGACTCTGATTTCTGTCTGAAAAGGTAAGTGATTATTTCACCATCACTTAAGGTGGGTTCTATAAATTAGCTTTGGCAGATTTCTAGACTATTTTCGAGGT
>JAKSLE010000047.1 GCA_024401365.1 Bacteroidales bacterium
CAATTTAATTAGAAGTTATTTTATAACTAGGATATTTTTCAATACACACACATAAGCCGAAGCTGTGAAGCCTCGGCTTTTTTCTTTTTGTTTTAAAGCTTTTATACTAACTTTGTACCTCGTCATACAAGCCTACTTAGGAAATGAAAAAATTATCAATCTTTGTAGCATCTTTAATGATGGCTACCGCATGTACTACAATGAACGACAACCCTCTGATGAAAACTCCCTTCCAAACGGATTACAACGTACCTCCGTTCGAAGAGATTAAACCATCACACTACGTGCCTGCCTTCGAACAGGCCATAGATGATGCCCGTAAAACAGTGGATCTCATCACGGCCAACCGCGCCGATGCAACTTTCCAAAATACGATCATCCCATTCGATCGCCGCGACGAACACCTGAACCGCATATCTAACGTGTTCTTCAACTTGCGCGAGTCGGATGTCACTGATACTCTCAACGTGATAGCTAATACAGTAATGCCTATGCTTACTAAATATCACGACGAGACCTACATGAACGCCTCTTTGTTCTCTCGTATCAAGACCGTATACGACAACCGTATGAACGCAGGCCTCGACTCGTCTCAAATACGCGTGGCTGAACTCTACTACCGCGATTTCGTACGCGGAGGCGCGCTCCTCTCCCCTACCGATAAGGAGAAACTTATGAAAATCAACCAGGAGTTGTCGCTCTTGTCTCTTAAATTCGGTAATAACCTCCTCGCCGAGACTAATAAGTTCCAACTGGTTATCGATACCGTTGCCGACCTCGCTGGCCTGCCTGATGGCGTTATTGCCGCAGCAGCAGAACGCGCAGCTAATGCCGGTAAACCTGATAAGTGGATCTTTACCCTCCAAAAGGCTAGCATGATCCCTTTCTTGACATACTCCGAGAAGCACGACCTCCGCAAGCAGATCTACGACGCTTATGCTAATCGCGCTAATAATGGCGGTGAAACAGACAACAAGGATATCGTAATCAAATTAGCTAATCTCCGCGCTCAACGCGCAGAACTCCTTGGTTATAAGTCTCACGCAGAGTATGTTATCGAGGAGAATATGGCCGCTACCCCAGAGGCTGCTAGCGATTTCCTCAGGGAGCTTTGGACCCCAGCCCTCCAAAAGGCTAAGGCGGAACTTAGAGATATGAAGGATTTCGCTTGGAGATACAACCATACAGCTAATATCGAGGCTTGCGACTGGTTCTATTGGGCCGAAAAACTGCGCAAGGCTAAATTCGATGTCGACGAAACAGAGATTAGCCAGTACTTCGCCCTCCCTAATGTTCGCGCAGGACTCTTCGAGGTGGCTAAGAAATTGTATGGTATCAATTTCAAGAAATTGGAGAACATCCCTTCATACAACCACGAGTGCGCAGAGGTGTTCGAGGTAACAGAAAAGGATGGCTCTTACTTGGGCGTATTCTACTTCGACTACTACCCTCGCGAGAGTAAGAGCGCCGGAGCTTGGTGTACAACGTTCCAGTCGGCTCTGGACAACTTCGATGGTACCCGTACCGCAGCTCAGGTGTCTAACGTATGTAATTTCACCGCTCCCGTGGGCAACCAACCTGCTCTCTTGACCTACGACGACGTAGAGACAATGTTCCACGAATTCGGACATGGACTCCATTCGCTCTTCTCTAAGGGCTACTACCGCCGTACTTGTGGCGAGGTTCCTCGCGATTACGTCGAACTCCCTTCTCAAATCATGGAGCATTGGCCTAATGAGCCTGAGTGCCTCAAGATGTTCGCTAAGCATTTCCAGACTGGAGAGGCTATACCTGACGCCCTCATAGAGAAACTTAAGAGAGCTGGAACATTCAACCAGGGCTTTGCAACTGTCGAGTACCTCGCAGCGTCTATCCTCGACCTCAAGTGGCATTCTATCTCTTCTAAAACAGTAGTAAACGACGCCAACGCTTTCGAGGCTGAGGCTATGAAGGAAATAGGTCTCATCGACGAAATCCTCCCTCGATACAGATCAACATACTTCTCTCACGCTTTCAATGGCGGTTATTCTGCAGGCTACTACGTATACATGTGGGCTGAATTGCTCGATTGCGATGCTTTCGCAGCTTACAAGGAGAGTGGCGATATCTACAACCAGGAGCTGGCAGCTAGCTTCCGCAAAAATTGCCTCGCCGAGGTCGGAGAGGCAGAGGCAATGGTTCAATATACCAAATTCCGTAAGCAGAAGCCCGACGTTAAGTACCTCATCGAAAAGCGTGGTCTGTCCGAGATACACCCTGTTTACCGACCTGCGGTTCAGCAGCCTATCTCTACCCCTGCTCAGTAAAGTATCATTTACAGAATAATATAACACGTAGTTGAGACGCCTCCATAGGCGTCTCCTCGTTTTTCTAATAGAACATTTCTAAGATTCATAACATGACTATTCACGACCTCGAGCCACAAATAGTGTGGCACTATTTTCACGAAATTACCCAAATCCCTCGCCCGTCTAAACACGAGGAGAAAATCCTTGCCTACATAGTCGATTTCGCTAAAAAGAATAACCTCGAGTATAAACAGGATTCTGTAGGTAATACTATTATATATAAGTGCGCAACTCCTGGCAAGGAGAATATTCCTACTATAGCCCTCCAGGCTCACGTGGATATGGTTTGCGAGAAAAACGCCGACAAGGCCCATGATTTCATGAACGACCCTATCGAGACAGTGGTCGATGGCGATTGGCTTAAGGCTAATGGCACTACCCTCGGAGCCGATGATGGCATGGGCGTGGCTATCGAACTGGCTATCCTCGCTTCTGATAATATCGAGCATGGCCCTATCGAGTGCTTGTTTACTGTCGACGAGGAGACTGGCATTACCGGCGCTCAGAATATTGCAGCCGACCTACTGAAGGGTTCTACTCTCATAAATCTCGATTCGGAGGATGAGGGCGAGGTATACGTGGGCTGCGCAGGTGGCTGTACTACACATATTACTGTCAGTAAGCAGATTGTACCAACTCCTGCTGGTATGCTCCCCGTAGAAATAAACATTACGGGTCTCAAAGGTGGACACTCTGGCGGCGATATCCATCTGCAACGTGGCAACGCCGTAAAAATCGCCGCACGCGTAGCTAAACATCTGATGGATTGCGGTCTTTTCGAATTGACTAGCATATCGGGGGGCAACTTGCACAACGCTATCGCCCGCGAGGCTTGTATCAAGGGCTACGTGGTCAACGCCCGTCGCGAGGAGGCTCGTATCGAGTGCAACATTATATCTGCTTCCCTACAGGATGAATTGAATGGTGTCGACAATGGCTTGCATATCTCTTTGCAGACTAATGACGATATACCAACTTATATCTTGGAGCCTGAATCAGCAAAGCGACTTGTCAATGGCTTGCTGGCTACCCCTCATGGCGTCTTGGCTATGAGCAACGATATCGAGGGTCTGGTAGAAACATCGGTCAACTTGGCTTCTATAAAGGAGTCCGAAAAGGATTTCTTAATTACTACTAGCCAACGAAGTTCTACCGATAGCCAAAAAATTCTCGCAGCCCAAATGGTACAGGCTGTATGGGAATTGGCAGACGCTAAGGTCGATACCGGCGATGGCTACCCAGGATGGAAGCCTAACATGAATTCTAAATTATTGAAACATAGCGTAGCTACTTACAGGAAACTCTTCGGCAAGGAGCCCGCAGTCAAAGCTATCCACGCCGGCCTGGAGTGTGGTCTGTTCTTGGAGAAATACCCTGCTCTGGATATGATATCTATCGGTCCTACTTTCCGAGAGGTTCACTCTCCTAACGAAAGAGTGGAGATAAAAACAGTAGGTATGTTCTGGCAGTATGTTACTGAGATGATTAAGAGCTTTTGCTGAGAAAAGCCTACCTGAATACAATATCCTGGATGACGTCTTGGCCTACAGCGCTGTTGATGTTGTCCAGGATCTTATTTTTTAGCATGAGCAACTCGTTGCGTACTACACTCGATTGTAACTCCACAAACATAACCCCTTCTTTTACATATACATTGCGCGTAACACCAACAACTGTGGGTCCAGTTACAACTTTCCATAGGTCTATAGCACGATGCTCCAAAAGATGCCTGCCCATATCGTTCTCTTTGAGTATCTCAAGAACTATCGCCGACATCTTTTGCGCTTCTCCCATGCGCTTCCCTGGCGCCGCCCAGTATTCTTCTCCGTCCATACCTTACTGATTTACACTTTCTGTTATTACTCCTTCAGCAACGTCAAATATCTTGAACGACTTGTTTTCAATACTGTCCCGAAGTCGCGTCAACCTCTCTTTGTTGGTGTCTGATATAAATATCTGCCCATATAGCCCCGATGACACAAAACGTATAAGGTTGTCTCCTCGTATCCCGTCCAACTTGTCAAAAACATCGTCCAACAGTAGTATAGGATTTTGCCCAGTCACATGCTCTAGATATCGGTACTGGGCCAACTTAAGGGCTATGACGAACGACTTTCGCTGGCCTTGCGATCCTACTTGCTTCATAGGATAGCCTCCCGAGGTTATTATAATGTCATCTTTATGTATCCCCCTGGATGTATACCCTAATACCAAGTCTCGCTGCCTGCTCTCTCTTAACCCCGAGAGTAGGTCATACCTGTCTAGCCCCGTCAGATACGATACATCAATGGCTTCATTCTGCGACGATGATATTGCTCCATATATCTGCTGTACCATAGGTCGCAACCACTCTACAAAGGCTCTGCGCTTCTGTGATATAAATTGCCCTATGGACGCCATCTGCTCATCAAAAATATCCAATAGAGAGTAGTCTACCGCCATCCCTTCTTCTATCTTTTCTTGCAGTGCCTTCAAATGCTGATTGCGATTTTGCATGGTCTTGGCATAGCGCATAATGGCATCAAAATATATAGGGTCCGATTGCGAGATCACATAGTCCATATACTTGCGCCTACTTTCAGCAGCATCTGCTATCAATTCTTCATCGGCTGGCGCTATAATGACTAAGGGCAACAGCCCTATATGGTCCGTCAACCTTATATAGTCTGTCTTGTTTCTCTTAAATTGCTTCTTCCGCCCTCGCTTGATACCACAATATATAGTCTCTTCTACCCCATTTATAAGGTACTCTCCCTGAATAACCATGAATGGCTGCTCGTGCAGAATGTTCAGACTGTCCGCTACACTGGTATAGCTCTTGCAGAACGATAAATAATATACCGTATCAAGAATATTGGTCTTACCCGCCCCATTCTTTCCCACAAAGCAGTTGATACCTTCACACAAGGCAATGTCGGCTTGCGCAATATTCCTATAGTTGATTATATGTAATTTCTGCAAATGCATAGCTTACCCAAACGCCCTTCTTATGAGCATTACAAAAATACATAAAAAATGAGAACTACATAGCCCCCTCCTCCCCAATCCATATACTTATATATTACTCCAAAATAAAAAAACTGCGAGCAA
>JAKSLE010000048.1 GCA_024401365.1 Bacteroidales bacterium
TTTCCACTTATTCATTACCACCTGTCGGCTGAAACGGACGGATGCTTCTTTTGCTGCAAGTCCCATTGACTGGCGTTTTGCTTCATCATCCATAAGCTTACCAATGGTAATAGCCATAGCATCATCATCCTCATAAGGTACAAGATAGCCTGTCTTTCCATCTTCTATTATATCACGAGGACCATCAGGACAATTAAGTGAAACAGAAACCAATCCACATCTTGCAGCCTCGATAAGCACAAGTGGGAAACCCTCGAAATGTGATGTCATAAGATATATACTTCCTGAAAGATATGCCTCAACTGCATTATCCGTTCTTCCCTTAAGAAATACGTTATTGCTAAGTCCAAGACTATCTATATGCTGTTGTAAAGCATTCTGCTCAGGGCCATCTCCATATATATCGAGAACCCAATCAGGATGTGTCTTATGCACTTTCTCCCAAATAGATATCATTCGAGAGAAGTTCTTCTCAAAATCAAGTCTTCCAACGGCCACACAACGCTTTTGGCTATAGTCAGGAAGTTCTACGACATCCATATTAGTAAAGTTAGGAATAAGCTCTACCCTCTTCGCCTTGGCATATCTCTTGGCATTGTTTTGCGTAAGAACAGCTACAATATCAGCATATTTCTCAGCCATACTCATGGCTAATGGATGCTGCATACAAGTACGAATGCCGTGTGCCTCATAGATAACAGGAACTTTGTGAGTGCGCAAAAGGCATGACATAGCGCCTATTGTCTGAACTGTGACATATACATCAGGCTTTATTCTGTTGACCGCCTTATTGAGTTTCCAAAGTCCCTGAAGACACATCAAGATACCAGAAGACTTGATATGAAGATACTCTATACGTATTTTGGGTGAAAGATGATAGAATGGCTCAGCATCATCTTCAAGCAATACAAGTATAGTCACATCCCATCCCCAGACATCTGCCATATAATTGGCTTTGTCTGCTAGCATGTGCTCTATACCACCACAAGTGGAGAGTCGTTCTATTTCATAGAGTATGTGCATATCAAAGATTTAGGAGATAGCCAAGCTTATAGAATGCAAACACCTTGAGATTTGGCTTGTTGCCAAGAAGATTCTTGCGAAGAAACGGACGAGATATAGTATATGCAATCTTTACAGGAAGGATAAGATGACGCTTACGCAATGTCTCAACATACTGCCCGATAGTGGTGTGAGGCAGCAGCATATCACCTAATCTTTTTAATGTGCGGAGTGATGTCTCTACCTTTTTAAGATACACCTCATTCTTCTCAAAGCCGAGATGCATGAGTGGATTATCCACATGGAGAATCTTCTTGCCATGCTTTCCCATCTCAACACCCATAAGAGTATCTTCATAGCCATACTCCTTGCAATCAGCGCAGAAAGGCACTTCTTCAAGTGCCGACTTCCTGATAAGCACATTGAAAGTGGAGAATCGCTCAAAGGCATGCTCTTGTCTCACACTTGCCTTGCGCATAGGTTCTGCCTGCTTCTCATAGAAATATCTGAGTGTGACAACAGGCGAAGGAAGTGTCTCGGGATTAACCAGATCACCATCGATTATATCCACATCAGGATTCTCCTTTATAATATTAAGATATGTGGCGATATAGTCGTCTTTCACTACCTTTGCATCAGAATCCATGATAATACACCATTCTCCCTTGGCAAGCGCAATGAGTTTGTTGCAGTTGTTTGCCCTGCCTACATTCTCCATACTACGTATGAAACGGCAGTTAGGAAGATCATTTATAAGATGATTGGCAATAGCCACCACCTGATCCTTACCACCATCATCAAGTACTATGATTTCATATTCCACACCCGAAGCCTCAAGCTGTTGCCTGAGATCATACACGAGGGTGTAGCATTTGTAGTTGTATGTAGGAATGAGTATAGATAGATACACGTGTGATTGGATATTTCTTTTATCTTACAATAGCAATCTTTGTGACAACACCTTCATTGCCGTCACGGGTCGCTACATTTACCATATAAACGCCTGATGCAACCTTTTTGCCGTTCAGGTCACAGCCATTCCAGAGATATGAACCGCCTGAACAAACACCTTCTGCCACTTTATGGCCAGAAGTTGTTGTGATGATAATCTGTGAACCAGGTTCAAGTCCGCGGATAGTAATATCACCAGTAAAATCAGGTGTCACAGGATTAGGATATGCCCATACTGTTTCATCAGACATATTGAGATTATCGGCTGTTATGTCACCCTTGAAAGAACAGAGTCCCTTATCGGTAGCAAAATACACAGTTCCATCCTGCTCGTCAATAAGAATATCAAGAACGGTGTTTGAGATAAGCGGAGAATCATCCTTGGTGAAATGATGAATCTGAGTGTTGTTGTCAGCACCGATGAGATACACACCATTATCTTTTGTACCCATCCACTTCTGATTGGCAGCATCAATGGCAATACTGTGTAGCGCTATTCCATCAAGAAGCAGATCGGCTTTTCCATCACCACGAGGTACCTTGTGCTTCGCAAGTATATATGAGTTGGCAGATATGCTGTCCTTCATGAGGAATACAGGTCCGTCAGTAGTAGCAAACCATATATTGCCAAGATGATCTTCTTCAATGTCATAGATATTCGTAGGAGAGAAAGTCTTGGCAGATTCATTATCTCCATAGTTATATTGTAATTGTGATATAGCCTTGATATTACCTTCATCTGTCATGCGGAATATTCTGCCATCTCTATGATAGCTATGTATCCACCACATGCTCTTGTTGGTATTGCTATAGTAAATGCCCTGATAGTCGATAGTATTCAGATTATCAAAGTTATACCCATCCATTGGATATGACTTCCACTCGCCATTTGCCTTAAGACATTGAACTGGAGTGTCACACCAACCATTCATAACCCATAGGTTTCCGCTTGGGTCATACGCCATGGAACATATAATAGAACCCGTTGTACTTGTGTTGTATATTGGCACTAAGGTACTATTGGTATAGTTATAGGCGTTGACGCATTTGTAGTTTCTATACTCATATAGTCCAGAATAGCCTCCAACCCAGAAATGGGAATTGTCCTTTGGGTCGAATGTCATACAGTTTACCATCTTATATGGAATACTACTCAGATCACTTGAAGGCTCTTCAAGTTTTGACCATGTATCAGAAGATGGATCATAGATATTCACGATGCCTGGATTCTCAATATACATACCTGCAGCCATAAGTCCTGCTGTACCAAACAGCTTTCCATCATGCTTATAGAGTCGCCAGAAACTATTGCAAGCAGGTCCATCAGGCATAACACCAAGACTTGCAGCTTCATAGCTACCATCTTCGAGTTTCTGATATTTGGTAAGTCTGCCATCAGCATCCGAAGCCCAATAACACTTATTGGTAGAATCAAAGACATATTTCTCTTTCTCCTGCTTCGTGTAATTTCCTGCTTCTGCCCACTCGTTTCTGTTGAGCAGATTTGCCGTCAGGGCACAGCGCATTAATCCCTTACTCTCTGATGCTGCATAGAGATATCCGGAAGAGATATAGCAGTAATCAACCTTGAAACCAAGATTGTAAGTATCTGCCACAGTTGCATCCTTGGCATTAATCTTCACTATACCAAAGCCTGTGGAGAGATAGGCGTATTGTCCGCTTACATACACAGAGTTGATGGTCTTGTCATCAGTTGTCTGCTTGTCGGCAAGCGCACTGATGTATTCTACATCACCATTAAGTGTGAGAATGTCAATGGTATAGTCAGAATATGTTATGATGAGTTTTCTTGCAGCACCTACCCACGCAATATTCTGGATGTTACTACTATTGAGCACATCATTCTTGCTGTAGGTCTGCAGCGATCCATCATTAATGTTGTATGAATATAGGCTGTTTGAGGCAAGCACAAAGATTTGCTTACCAGCAGGTTGAATATCAGTAATGTCACTATATGAAGGATACACTTTCCATGTGCCAACGGCATCGCCCCAGGCATAGAGAACAGAGAATACAGTTAGAAATATAGTGATTATTCCTTGTTTCACCTTTGAAATTAATAGTATTGTTTTATTGCGACTGCCTTTTATTTAATAAAGAGATAGATGGCTTAAGCACAGCTTTCTTTGTCGCGATTGGCTGTTCCTTTATGCCACCCTCGGCAATCTGCTCTTCAAGTCTTTTGTTTGCCTCTTTTCTGAAACTATCTTTCCACCATCCCCATTTATTGAAGTACATGATGATATTGGTGACATGAATCCAGAAAAGCTTGAAACTGCTATGCGAAGCTCTGCTGAACTTATGGTAGATAGGCAGTTTGGGATAGTAAAGAGTCTTATATTTCTCATGCAACCTACGTGTCACGTCAATATCCTCTGCATACATGAAGAGATTCTCGTCAAAGAGATTTATTGACTTCAATGCCTCCAGTCTGAAGAACATGAAGCAGCCTGAGAGATAAGGCACATTAAGCACCATGTCGAAGTTAGAGTAGAAAAGTTCGTAACGTGCGTTGCGTCTTGCTATCATGAAATGAGGCAGACAGAATCTGCCGAAGATATCCAGAGGAGAAGGCAGCAACTTGGCAAGTCGCTGTATCTCACCATTAGGATAGAGCACCTTTGGCATCATCTGAGCTACATCTTCATGAAGATCCATGTAGCGAGCAAGCTCAGGAATGACACGAGGGCCAAACCAGATATCTGGATTTACCACAAGATGATATTTACTGCCAAGTGCCAATGCCTTACGGATGGCAAAATTATGTCCACCACCATAACCATT
>JAKSLE010000049.1 GCA_024401365.1 Bacteroidales bacterium
CCAAGGCGTAGGCATTACAATAACCAAGGTTGTAGTAAAAGAGACTGAATAAACTTTGATGATCGCAAAAAACAGGGAGCACCTCACGTGAAGTGCTCCCTGTTTTTTGCTATACTCTCGGAATAGCACTGCAAAGGTCGCGATGGGACAATCTCCTAAAAAATGGTTGTCTTTTCAAAAATATAGGTATACCCTTTAAGGGTCAATATCTTTATTTTTGCGTAAAACGTACAAATTACAGATTATGAATAGATTTTTTTCGCACATTTACATTGTTCTTCTGGTCTTTGTCATGATGGCTTGCCAGAATGAAGATGTTAACGCAACATCTCCATCAGATAATGGTGGCTCGACTAACGGTGGGTTGGGTAATGGCGACAGCAAGACTCTAATAGTCTATTATAGCTACACAAATAACACGGAGCAGATTGTTGCCGACCTGAAATCGCTGATTAATGCGGATGTCCTCGAAATAGAACCTGCTAACAAGAATTTGGATTACGCCGCTAATGGCTATGCTATCGGTACGGAGCAGCTGAACAAAATCAAGAATAAACCGAACGACGTGAGTTCTTACCCCGCCATTGATCCTGTAACCGTGGATTTGAGCGAGTACAATACCATAATAATTGCTACTCCGCTTTGGTGGAGCCAGATGGCTAGCAATATGCAGACTTTCCTCTTTAAGTATGGGGCTGAGATGGCTGGTAAGAATGTTGGACTCATAGTAAGTAGCCATAGTAGCAGCATCAATGGCGTAGAAGCAGATGCCAAACGTCTTGTTCCTAGTGGAGTTTTTACTAAAAGTCTTTGGATAAACGCATCAAAACATTCTCAGCGCAAGTCTCTCTTGGAGCAATGGCTGAAGGAAATAGGGTATGACCAAAACAATAGCACTATGTTTCTGAAAGTAAATAATAATACCTTGAGGGTAAAGCTCGCAGACAATACTGCAACAAGGGCTCTTCTTGAACGTTTGAAAGATGGCACAATTACATATAGCGCTCATGATTATGGCGGATTTGAGAAGGTGGGGGCACTGGGCTTTTCTCTTCCTTCTAATGACTCGTACATCTCCACAGAACTTGGTGATGTAATGCTCTACACCAATAATCAACTTTGCATATTTTTCGATAGCAACTCTTGGGAATATACTCCAATAGGTAAGATTGAGGGAATGTCTGCCCAGCAGTTGAAGGTTGCTTTCGGAACTGGAGAGGTTAGTATAACTCTTTCCCTCGATAATTCAACGGGCATAAAATCTGTCTCGGCAACCGAAGCAAAGACGAACAGCCTCTACGCGTTGAATGGTCAGAAACTTGCTGAAAGACCTGCAAGGGGGATATATATCGAAAACGGAGTTAAGAAAACAAGAAGATGAAAAGGTTTTTATTATTCATGTTGTTTCTCTGGCCAATTGCAAGTATGGCACAGGAGCTGTTTAAACCCGATAGCACAATGATAGTTCGTATCAGTGAGATAGAAGTTTATCCTGAACACCTCAAAGAGTATCTGGAATTTGCCCATAATGTCGGCGCAACTTCCGTTCGTGAGGAGCCTGGCGTAATTTGTATCTACCCTATGCAGCAGTTGCGTGACAGTTGCCAGATACGTATCCTGGAAATCTATGCATCTCAGGAGGCATATCAGCATCATATCAAGGCACAGCATTTCTTGACCTATAAGCAGGGTACCCTCCACATGGTGAAGAATCTCGATCTTGTGGATATGCGTCAGATGGCTCCAGAATGCCTTCCTCTAATCTTTAATAAAGCAAATGTCAATGATATAAATATTATGGAAGTAGAACAGCAATTAAATACTTCTTGGCCAAAGGGTAATCCTAATGATGCTTACGCTCAGTATTTTACAGGTCAAAGTTACCTTGCGCCTATTCAGCCTAAAAATCTATCTGAAGGGGAAAAGACGGTTCAGAGCTACGCTAATGTCACCTTTGAACCTGGTTGCCGCAATAACTGGCATATCCACCACGGAGCTCATCAGATCCTTATCTGTGTCAGTGGTGAGGGTATTTATCAGGAATGGGGTAAACCTGCTATCCTTCTCCATGCCGGAGATATCATCGATATCCCTGAGGGCGTAAAGCACTGGCATGGAGCAACAAAGAATTCTTGGTTTCAGCATCTAGCATCTCATGTCCATGTTGCTGACCCTGAAAGTAATGAATGGCTTGAACCTGTCAGCGATGAACAATATAACGAGGCACTAGACTATTAAAAAGGATATTGACTTTTTTAAAGTCCACGCCGTAATAATGCTACCCCAACTTTATGAGGGTTAGGAATTAAGAATTAGAAATTATTCCTATCTTTGCCTTCCAATACTATTTTTTAAATAGGGTAGACAATGACTAAAACATACGATTTCCTTGTAATAGGTTCAGGCGCAGCTGGTCTGACCTACGCCCTTAAAGTGGCTGAACATGGTAAAGTTGCATTGATCTCTAAAGCTTCGCTCGACCTGACCAATACATCTTACGCTCAGGGCGGTATCGCCGCCGTAACCGATCGTACACAGGACGATTTCGAAAAACATATCCACGATACTCATATCGCAGGCGCCGGGTTGTGCGACCCCGCAGCTGTCAACCAGGTCATTACTATGGCCCCTAAACAAATCGAGACTCTCCTCCAGTGGGGTACCGAGTTCGACAAAAGGTCTGATGGCCAATTCGATCTCCACAAGGAGGGCGGCCACTCGGAGTTCCGTATCCTCCACCACTTGGATAATACTGGCTTCGAAATCCAACGAGCTCTTATCTCGCAAATCAAGAATCATCCTAATATCGAGGTGTTCGAGAATTATTTCGCTATCGATATCATTACTCAACACCACCTCGGCCGTAACAACGAGCCTTGGATGACTGATATCCGTTGCTATGGCGCTTATGTCCTTAGCCCAGATAATGAGGTCATCACTTTCTTGTCTAAGGTCACTATGATGGCTACTGGCGGTATCGGTAACGTATATTCTATTACTACTAACCCTGTAATCTCTACAGGCGACGGTATCGCTATGGTGTTCCGCGCTAAGGGCGTAATCAAGAATATGGAGTTCGTTCAGTTCCATCCTACTTCTTTGTATAACCCTAACGAACGCCCTAACTTCCTCATCACTGAGGCTATGCGTGGTTATGGCGCTATCCTCCGCCGCCGCAATGGCAAGACTTTCATGGAGGAGTATGATGAGCGTGGTTGCCTCGCTCCTCGCGATATCGTTGCCCGCGCTATCGATAATGAGATGAAAATCTCGGGCGATGAGTACCTCTACCTCGATGTGACTCATAAGGACCCTGAGGAGACTAAGCACCATTTCCCAATGATCTACCAGAAGTGCCTCTCTATCGGTATCGATATTACTAAGGAGTATATCCCTATCGTGCCTGCTGCTCACTATCTGTGTGGCGGTATCAAGGTGGATCTCAACGGCCGTTCGTCTATCAATAACCTCTACGCTGCCGGCGAGTGCTCTTGTACTGGCCTCCACGGAGCCAACCGCCTCGCATCTAACTCACTCCTCGAAGCATTGGTATATGCCGATACCGCCGCTAAGGATTCTATAGAGGTGGTTAAACATACCGAAATCCGTACCGATATCCCTGATTGGAATGATGAGGGTACAATCCATAACGAGGAGATGATCCTTATTACTCAGGCTAATAAGGAGGTCGAGACAGTCCTCTCTAGCTACGTGGGTATCGTACGTTCTAATCTCCGCCTTAAGCGCGCTCTCGATAGATTGGAAATCATCTACCGCGAAACAGAGGATCTCTACAACCATAGTAAGGTGAGCCGCAAACTTTGCGAACTCCGTAACAAAATCAATATAGGATACCTTATTATTAAGATGGCTCAGAAACGTCACGAGTCTCGCGGCCTCCATTATACCCTGGATTACCCTAACCGTAACCCTAAGTTGGATACCTATCCTATTGATTAACAATTTTTTTGGAGAAAAAACTTGCAAGGGGATTTTTATTGTTATAACTTTGCGCCCAAAATTCGACTATAAGTATGCCTAAACAGTCATCAATAGAACAGGATGGTACCATCAAAGAGGCCCTCTCGAACGCAATGTTCAAGGTGGAACTCGAGAATGGTCACGTCATTATTGCACATATCTCTGGTAAGATGCGTATGAACTACATCAAAATCCTGCCAGGCGATAAGGTTAAGGTGGAGATCTCTCCATACGACCTCACAAAGGGTCGTATATCTTATAGGTACAAGTAAACGCTGGAAAGCTTATACATATCATACATAATATATAACGATGAAAGTAAGAGCATCAATCAAGAAGAGAAGCGCTGATTGCAAGGTAGTATCTCGCAAGGGTCGCCTCTATGTGATTTGTA
>JAKSLE010000005.1 GCA_024401365.1 Bacteroidales bacterium
AAAATCCTTGTGTCCCCGGTTCGATTCCTGGTGGCACCACAGAAAAAGAGATACATCAAATGGTGTGTCTCTTTTTTTATTCGTATAATATTGCTACGTTTCTACATATATTTGTTACCTTTGGGTGGTTTATAGAGCGAACTTTCGCCTCACATTAAAATGCTCAACATGGAAAAGTCAAAGCAGACACTCCTGGACCAACGCTACCTCGCCATGGCACGCATATGGTCTCAAAACTCATACTGCCAACGCAGGCAGGTGGGAGCCCTTATGGTTAAGGATAAGATGATTATATCCGATGGCTACAACGGTACTCCTTCTGGCTTCGAGAATTTCTGCGAGCAAGAGGATGGCACTACCAAACCCTACGTTCTCCATGCCGAAGCTAACGCTATATCAAAAGTGGCCAAAAGCAGCAACAGCTCCGAGGGGGCAACAATGTACATCACAGCTTCTCCTTGTCTGGAGTGCGCTAAACTGATCATCCAGGCTGGCATACGCCGTGTAGTATATTCGGACGAATACCGACTCACCGACGGCCTCGACCTTCTGCGTCGCGCCGGCATAGAGGTGGAGCACGTAGAAGAAGAAATCATCATCAAGTGACCCTAATCCATGAACAATAAAAAACTTTGGTCGCCTATCATCCTTGGACTGGCAGTCTCTACAGGTATCTTCCTGGGCCGCCTATCCATACCCCACTCTCAATCGGATGATTACGAGGGTGTGCAGATAACGCAGATGCCTACTTCGACCAACAAACTTCAGCAAATACTTGATGCTATCGACCTGTACTACGTAGAGGACGTAGCTACAGATTCTATCATAGAGAAGGTCATCCCAAAGGTCCTTGAGGATCTCGACCCTCATACTACTTACATCCCAGCCGATATGCTCAATGACGTAAATAATGAGCTTAAGTCCAATTTCGGTGGCGTGGGCGTACAGTTTACCATCATTCAGGATACCGTCAATATTGTATCGGTAGTCAACGGCGGCCCTTCATCACACCTGGGCGTATTGCCAGGAGATAAGATCATCAAGGTCAATGGCCACCCTTTCGTGGGTCCAAGTATCGACAACCAGATGGTTATGGATTCTCTCCGCGGCGATATAGGTACCAAGGTCGAGATTACCGTCTCTCGCAGCGACGCAACTATCGATTTCAATATTACCCGCGGACTCATCCCTCAGCATAGCGTCAACGCTTCTTATATGCTCAAGGATGATATAGGATATATCTTCATCGACAGATTTGCCGAGAATACTTACGAGGAGATGCTCCAGGGCGTAGCTAAACTGAAAACCCAGGGCTGTAACAAGCTTATTGTCGACTTGCGCTCCAACCAGGGTGGATTCCTCGACGCAGCTATACGTATATGTAACGAGTTCCTCCACGCGGGCGACTTGATAGTATACACCGAGGGTGCTCACCAGATGCGACAGGAGGCTCGCGCCGATGGCAAGGGCGTATGCCAGGATATGGAGGTCTATATCCTTATAGACGAATTTTCTGCTTCTGCTAGCGAAATCTTCGCAGGTGCTATGCAGGATAACGACCGAGGAATAGTCATAGGTCGCCGCTCATTCGGAAAGGGCCTGGTACAGACACAGTTGCAACTCCCAGATCAGTCGGCTATCCGACTGACCATCTCGCGCTACCATACCCCTAGCGGTAGATGTATACAGCGCCCTTATTCTGATGGTCGCGAGGACTACTACCAGGAGTTCGGTAAGCGTTTTGCCAACGAGCTATTCGCTGCCGATAGTACAAAGTTCGACCAATCGCAGAAGTTCACTACCAAAAAAGGACGCGTCGTATATGGCGGCGGCGGCATAATGCCCGATTTCTTCGTGCCTCGCGATACTACCAAGGCTTCATCTTTCCTTTATAGCCTGAGAGCCAAGAGTGTATTGTATACCTACGCCCTCGATTTCGCCAACAAAAATCGTAGCCAGTACGCAAACTTGTCGGATAAGGAGCTGATAGCCCAACTCGAAAAGAAAAGCATGTGGAGCAATATACTTAGCTACGCCGCAGCAAAGGGCGTCAAACCTAAGGGCGAGGTCAAAGAGGTGGAGCGCGAAATAATCGAGCGTGAGGTAAAAGCATATATCGCCCGTAATATTTCTGGCGACGATGCCTTCTACGCAATCTTCAACGAGGACGAACCTACTATCCTCAAAGCTCTTGAGGTAATCAGGAGCCAGAAATGATGGAGGAGCTGGGTTATCTCTCTCTGCTCATAGCCAGCTTCTTGTCGGCTACCATCCTCCCCTTCTCTTCCGAGGCGGTGGTGGCAGGAATGATTTTGGGCGATTTCAACCCGTGGTACATATTGTTTATAGCTACGTTGGGAAACTGGCTGGGTAGCATGCTCACTTACTATATGGGGTACGTGGGCAACTGGAAGCGTATCAGTAAGTGGTTCCGAATTAAGGAGGAGACTACCGAAAAGTATATCAAGTATTCCAATAAATACGGCCCATGGCTGGGACTGGCAGTCTGGCTCCCAGGAATAGGCGATGTGCTGGCCGTATGTATGGGCCTAGTCCGCTGCAACCCCACAATGTCCACCATCACAATCCTCGTCGGCAAATTCCTACGCTATGCCGTGATTATCTTCGTCACTAGCAAGGTTTAACATCATACCCACGCCGACCTAAATACTACTTAGCATAAATTTTTCTCTACACCCTCTTAACACTCTATATAAGCAGGCTTAATACAGAGACTATGCAGAGGCACCCCAAACATCTATAACAAAACAATGAAAATAATCACATTCCCCCAATATCCATATCTTTCCCACACAACATTACCCACCCCCAAAAAACAATAAATCCAGTCACGCCAAAGCGCAACTGGACTGTATTGTTTCTTTTTCGGATAGCCCTAATTACTCTGCCGACTGCTCTTCAGTAGCTGATGGAGTAGGGAATGCTGGTGCTGCAGGAGCCTGCTGCTGATTCTGGAGCAACTGCTCGAGCTCTGAACCACCTACATTGGTGCTTGTTCTAGAAGGAATAAGTGCTACAGCAACAAATGAGAATACCATTACGCTTGTTGCAAGTACCCAAGTAGCTCTCTCAAGGAAATCTGTGGTCTTGCGAACACCCATTATCTGCTGCTGACCAGCGAACTGCTGTGACAATCCACCGCCCTTAGAATTTTGTACCAATACCGTGATGATCAAGAATACACAGATCACCATTATTATCCATGTTATTACTGTATACATTGTCTTATAGACTTATTTGTTTTCCAATTCATTTATTCGGGATGCAAAGTAACTACTTTTTTCTGGATATTTCAAACCTAATTTGCGGAATATATTTATCGCCTTCTCAAATTGGCCTTGTTTTATATATATTTTGGCCAATGTCTCGCTCAAAATATCGTCATTATCTGCATCTGCCATCACATCTGCCTGACCCTCTGCCGTTTTTTCTTCCACCGCCTTAGACGCCACCGGCTCTTCTTGCTTGCGAACCTGCATAGCCTCGGCATTGTCATTATTCAGGAACGATTCTATAAGGTTGAGGCTCCTTGACCGGTTCTTCTTACGACGGTCTGGCTTCTCTCCACCCGCACTAGATGCCACCTCGGCCTGAACAGTAGGCTTCTTCTCCATGTAATCCAACCAATCGGAGAACCCACAATTGTCTCCCTCAGTCACCGAAACAGAGATATCATTGATATTGTACGAGACCGCACCCACAGCACACGAACTACCCATAGCAATATCGTACTCAAAGTTGACCTCCTTCCAGGATACAGGCTCACTTTCTTTCTCCTTGATCTTAACTTTCTTGTTTTCAGGGGTCTTAACCTCAACTGGCTTTTCTTCTTCTACCTTGACTGGCGCCTCAGCCCTTATGAGCGAAAAGAGTACATCTCTATTGGCTATACTGACCGCCCCCCTATGCAGAGCAGCTTCGTAATTGGTCACACCAAGGTCGTTCATACCTTTCAATGCCAACATCCAGCCGGCCTCGAAGTATGGATACTCCTCCAATTCGTGCTCTAGATTCTCTACAACACTGGCGGATAATCCCAATGGGTGCTCCATCGACCTATAGAACTCTTCTTGCGTCATACGATTACCAATCTGCAAATGCCTTATTGAAGATATTCTCTGTCAACTGCTCAACTATCTCTTCCACAAGCTCGTTCTCGACATCCGCCAGGTTGTTCTCTGATGGATAATCTTTATATGCCGAGAAACTTTGCTCCCAATCTTTCTTTGGATCCTTCGAGTTGCGACACCTGATCTTCACCGCCACAGTGAGTCGCGTCTCTGCCGACTCAGCATCGGCCTTCATAGCCATAGGCTGGGTAGAGTAACCCGTAATATTACCAGAAAAATCAATGTCTCCATCATCTACCACAAGGGCAAGACGAGACTCGTTCTGTATCCTGTCTTTCAAACCCTCAGTCAACTTCTGCGACAATTCTGGGTTGATCAACGGAGCCCTATTATTGATATACTGTACAGAAAACGTATTCAGATTCTCTGGTATGGAGGCTCCACTCATAGTAATACTGATAGTGCACCCGAAATTAATGACACAGAGTGCCAATACGGATACCGCCATCATGATATATCTTGTAATATTACGATTCATCCAAACGTGTATTATATATTTACTTTAGTCCGTACGACTCAATCTTCCTGTAGAGCGTACGTTCTGCTATACCAAGTTCTTGCGCCGCGAGCCTGCGGTTGCCGTTATATTTCTCCAATGCCTTGCGTATGAGCTCTTTCTCATTATCGGGTATGGAGAATACCGTCTCCTCGCTCTCTTGCTCCGATATATTGCTGACATCACTGGCCTGAACATCACTGATATGCTCGCCGGCATTGAGAATATGGTGCATAGGATGAGCCGACTGATCGTGACTGCCCTTGTGCGTCGTCAGTGTCAATCCGTCTTCTACAGTATATCTGTCCAATATCTGCTGATTTTCCACACTCATATTTCCATGGTTCTCAGCCATATCTAGAACAAGCTTCTTCAAATCGGCCATCTCGCGACGCATATCAAAGAGTACCTTATATAGTATCTCTCGCTCATTCTCAAATGTCTCGCGACCGGCATTATTGCCTCGAGCCCCTGGCAATATGAGGGATGAACTGCTGTGTACCTCTGGCAAGAATCGCTGAAGTTCAACTGCATCCACCACCCTGTCTGCAGCCAAAACAGTTATCTGCTCCGCAACATTCTTGAGCTGACGCACGTTACCTGGCCACTCATATTGCTTGAGCAACTCCTTGGCATCGGATGTCAACGATACAGCAGGCATCTTATTCGCCTCCGAAAAATCGTTCGTGAACTTATGGAACAACGCCGGAATATCAGCAACACGATTTCTCAACGGTGGGATGCGAATCATTATACCATTGAGACGGTAAAAGAGATCTTCTCTGAACTTACCGCTCTTTATAGCCTCTTCTAGATTTACATTAGTAGCAGCTACTATTCGCACATCGGTCTTCTTGACAACAGACGAACCCACCTTCATGTACTCTCCCTTCTCGAGAACACGAAGCAACTTGGCTTGCGTAGCCAGTGGCAACTCTCCTATCTCATCAAGAAAGATGGTTCCCGTATCTGCCTCTTCAAAATATCCCTTACGGTCTGCCAATGCACCAGTAAATGAGCCCTTTTCATGACCAAAAAGCTCTGAGTCCATTGTACCTTCAGGTATAGCGCCACAGTTTACCGCCACATATGGCTTGTGCTTGCGCTGACTAAACTGATGAATAATCTGTGGGAAAAACTCCTTACCGCTACCACTCTCACCAATAATGAGAGCCGACAACTGGATAGGAGCTACCTGAACGGCCGTATCAATAGCCCGATCAAGCATAGGGTCACTACCCACTATGCCAAAGCGTTTCTTTATTTCATCTATCTTCTCCGCCATAACGCAAAGTTGTAAACTTGAGACAAAGTTAACTTGATTTCTACAAATAGGCAAGGGATAAAAAAAGAGTTGGCTGACCATCACGGCCAGCCCTACTCATAACCACTCAAAACTCTATATATTACACGTCATATGTTCTACGCAATCTTGCCGGTCTGCAATATTCTTTCAACAATATTGTCGATAATCGGCATATCTGATGGCGGCCAAGCTAGACCCATCAACTGGATCGGCATGTACCATGCTACATAAGAATGTCCATGAAGCATTACTTTGCCATCTTCTATCTCCGCAATGAATGGGTGAATGACAAATGTCTTATCCTCATTCGTACTACTCACAACCTCATACGAAGGTAGCTCTTCTATAATTCGGATATTGATTTCCAACTCTTCCAAGACCCTGCGTACCGCACAATCCCTAGGTGACTCATTCTCCCGTGGCTTTCCACCAGGAAACTCCCAAGCACCACTGTTGGAAAGTTCTTCGCCTCGACGAGCAGCAAGTACCATCCCATTTCGGACTATGATTGCACACGCTACATCTTGTTTCGTCTTAGCCATTTCAAATCCTTGTTTTGTGCTCTTTAACGCGCAACTAACACATAAGGTTACAACTATCCTTAAAGTTTTTGATTTTTTCTACCTTTGTACCCACAAATTGCTGAAAAATGAATACAAAGATTCTTGGACTCATCCCTGCAAGATACGCTTCAACACGTTTCCCAGGCAAACCTCTTGCCGATATAGGCGGCAAACCAATGATACAACGCGTATACGAACGCGCTTCTAGCATCCTCGAATATGCATACGTCGCAACCGACGATGATCGTATTGCCAACGTAGTACGCTCTTTCGGCGGTCGCGTAGTAATGACTGCCGATACCCACAAGAGCGGAACCGACCGTTGCGCCGAGGCTCTCAACAAGGTGGAGGCTGAACTTGGCATTAAATTTCATGCCGTTATCAATATCCAGGGCGACGAGCCTTTCATAGAGCCTAAACAGATAGAGCTCCTGGCTTCTGCTTTCGATAACGAGCAGACAGAAATAGCAACTCTCGTTAAACCTGTTGACAATCAGGCCGACCTTATCTCTCCAAACAAGCCTAAGGTTGTCTTGTCCCTCGAGGGTAACGCACTATACTTCAGTCGCCAACCTATTCCATACCTCCGAGGCGTGGAGATAGAAAAATGGCTCGACAGCGGCATAAAATACTATAATCATATAGGTATGTATGGCTATCGCAGCGACGTCCTAGGCAAAATTACCAAACTCCCTCTAGGAATATTGGAGAAGACCGAATCGCTGGAGCAGTTGCGCTGGCTGGAAAATGGCTACTCTATCAAAGTCCTTGAAACAGAACTCGAAAGCCTATCTATCGACACCCCAGAGGATCTTCAAGCACTTAAAGATAGAGGTCTTATCTAAAAGATTTGTTACCTTTGAATCCCTAGAACAAAAAACTGCAACTTATGCCTATCAGAATACCAGATTCGCTCCCAGCAAGACAAATTCTTGAGAGTGAAAATGTCTTCGTAATGTCAGAGACCCGCGCCCTGCAACAGGACATTCGACCATTGCGCATCTTGATTCTCAACTTAATGCCTACCAAAATAACAACAGAAACTCAGCTCTTGCGCTGTCTTTCCAACTCTCCCCTTCAGGTAGACGTTGAGTTCCTTCATACTAGTACGCATATTTCAAAAAATACGCCCAACGAACACCTAAGCACTTTCTACAAAAGTTTCGAGGAGGTGAAGGACCATAAGTACGATGGTATGATTATTACAGGTGCTCCAGTGGAGCAGATGCAATTTGAACAGGTCGACTACTGGGATGAGTTGGTGCAGATTATGGATTGGACCCGTACCAATGTAACCAATACATTCCATATCTGCTGGGGAGCTCAGGCTGGCCTCTATTACCATTACGGCATCAACAAGCACCCTCTAAGCCAAAAAATGTTTGGAATATACAAACATAACGTCATAAATCCTCAAGAACCATTGATGCGCGGGTTCGATGATTATTTCTTCGCTCCTCATTCCCGCCACACTGCTGTGAGCAGCGAGGATATCCGTAGCAACGAGGAACTTAGACTTTTGGCTGAGTCCAATGAAGCTGGCGCCTATATCATAATTTCTGCCGACCGCAGGCAGATATTCGTAACTGGCCATTCGGAGTACGACCGCGATACCCTCAAGGGAGAATACGTACGCGATCTGGGTCGCGGTCTAGAGATTCAGCAACCTGTAAATTACTTCCCAGGTGGCGACGCAAGTGCCATACCAACAGTCACTTGGAGGGCTCATGCGCACCTGCTGTACACCAACTGGCTCAACTATTACGTGTACCAGGCAACCCCTTACAACTTGTAATTTTTAGGTATTTTTACATTGCTATATAAAAAAAGTATGTAACTTTGCACCGCCTTAAGACAAGGCAAAACTAGGTTGAATCAGTAGCTCAGTAGGTAGAGCACAACACTTTTAATGTTGGGGTCCTGGGTTCGAACCCCAGCTGGTTCACTCTCACTAAGGTGAGAAACGAGTTTTTACATTAGGTTGAATCAGTAGCTCAGTAGGTAGAGCACAACACTTTTAATGTTGGGGTCCTGGGTTCGAACCCCAGCTGGTTCACTCAATTAAGGTAAGGTTATTTATTAGGTTGGT
This sequence comes from Bacteroidales bacterium, assembly GCA_024401365.1. Taxonomy (GTDB): domain Bacteria; phylum Bacteroidota; class Bacteroidia; order Bacteroidales; family Marinilabiliaceae; genus W3P20-009. The sequence goes on from JAKSLE010000005.1 coordinate 8,606, forward strand.
AAATGTAAAACCCCGTAAGAGATGTGATATTTCTTGCGAGGTTTTTTTATGTCAATCAGAATCCATAACTTTACATTGTTAAATAGACAATAATAATAACACTATACAACTTATGTGTGGAATAGTCGGATATATTGGAGGCCGTACAGCCTACCCTATCCTTATCAAGGGTCTTAAGCGCCTGGAGTACCGTGGTTACGACTCCGCAGGTATCGCCCTTGTAAACAGCAACAACGTAAATACATACAAGTGCCGAGGCAAAGTTAAAGACCTCGAACAACTGATTGGCACTCAAGATATATCAGGAACAATAGGCATAGGTCATACCCGTTGGGCTACTCACGGAGCACCAAATAATGTCAATGCTCACCCTCACGTTTCCATGAACGGGAAATTTGTGGTAGTCCACAATGGTATCATCGAAAACTACACTTACCTCAAGGCTATCCTAGAGAGCAAAGGCTATACCTTCAAGAGCGAAACCGATACAGAGGTACTGGCTAACTTCATAGAGGATATCTACCTCACCAGCAAGTGCTCTGCAGAGCAGGCTATCCGCACAGCCCTTTTGCATATCATCGGCGCTTATGGTCTGGCTATCGTTTGTGCCGACGAGCCTGATAAGTTGTTCGGCACACGAAAGGGCTCCCCACTGGTATTGGGCATCGGCAATGGTGAACATTTCCTCGCTTCCGACGCTACTCCTATAGTAGAGTATACCGACAAGATGATATACCTCAACGATGAGGAACTTGTAATTGCAACCGCAGATGATGTCCGATTGACTAATATCCACGAGTCTGGCGACAAGCAGATCAATGTCACTAAGGTGGACATGAGCCTCGACAATATCGACAAGGGCAACTTCCCTCATTATATGCTGAAGGAGATCCACGAACAACCTATTACTATAGCGGATACTCTTCGTGGCCGTCTCTTGCCTGATGTTCACGAGATTCACTTGGGTGGTATAGTCGACGTAATGCCTCGCATTCTTAACGCAAACCGTATCATCATAGTAGCTTGTGGTACATCTTACTACGCCGGAATGGTTGGCGAATACCTCATCGAGGAGTACGCCCGCATAAATGTGGAGGTTGAATACGCATCCGAATTCCGCTACCGTAACCCTATCATAACACCTAACGATGTCATCATAGCTATCAGCCAGTCGGGCGAAACTGCCGATACCTTGGCAGCTATCCGTATGGCTAAGGAGCAGGGCGCCCTTATCCTTGGCGTTTGTAATGTCGTAGGTAGCAGCATAGCTCGCGAAACTGATGCCGGTATATATACCCACGCAGGACCAGAGATTGGTGTAGCCAGCACAAAGGCTTTCACAGCTCAGGCTGTAGTACTTACCCTCTTGGCCCTATATCTCGGCAAAAAGAAGGGTGCGCTGACAGAGGGTCGATACAAGGCTCTCATAGACGACCTCACCAATGTACCTACTGCTATCAATCGTATATTGGCCGATGAGGACCACGTACGCGAAATAGCAGAGAAGTATCGTTCAGCATCCAACTCGCTCTACCTGGGTCGCGGTCTTCTCTACCCTGTTGCCCTTGAGGGTGCGCTTAAACTCAAAGAGATATCCTATATCCACGCAGAGGGATATCCTGCAGCCGAGATGAAGCATGGCCCAATCGCCCTTATTGACAACCTCATGCCTGTATTTGTTCTAGCTACAAAGGATAAGTACTACGAAAAGGTAGTCAACAATATCCAGGAGGTCAAGGCTCGTCAGGGTCAGGTTATCGCCATAGTTACCGCTGGCGATACTGTTATCCGCAATATGGCCGATTATGTGATCGAAATTCCTCATATCGAGGATCCTTTCATCCCTCTATTGGCTGTCGTTCCTCTACAGTTGTTCAGTTACTACGTTGCAGTTATGCGTGGTTGCAATGTCGACCAGCCTCGCAACTTGGCTAAGAGCGTAACTGTAGAATAATCTTTCAACATTACCCATCATGGAATCTACAAGACAAAAGAAAATATCTCGACTCCTCCAAAAGGAGACAGCAGAACTTCTCCAGCAGGAGTTGCGCGAACTTACCCTCGGAGCTATGGTGAGCATTACCATAGCACGCGTATCTTCGGATCTGAGCCAGGTTAAGTTCTATATCTCGGTATTCCCTACCGAGAAGACAAATGCCGTGCTTGAGTCTATCAACCAAAATATCCATCGCGTACGCTTTGGTATCGGTCAGCGCACAGGCAAGCAGCTCCGCATCGTCCCTAATCCAGTATTCTTCATAGACGATAGCCTCGACTATCTTGAGAATATTGACGAACTCCTGAAGAAATAATCCCTTTTATTTCTTATGCAGTACGACCCTATCAAACGTTCCCTAGGTTCAGTAGTGAGTCACGCTCCTTGGATGCGTATCTTCTTCTACCACCTGCTCGACTTGCTGCTCTTGCGTTCTTGGCATATCAAACGTGCCTTGAAAAAATGGAGCAAGATGGCTTCTAGCGCCTCTATTCTCGACGCCGGAAGTGGATTCGGACAGTACACCTATGGATTGGCATCGCTCAATAGTGCTTATTCTATTCTGGGAGTTGATGTTAAGGATGAACAGATAGCCGACTGCAACGAGTTCTTTACGAAAATAGGGTTGGGCAATCGTGTCCATTTCGAGGTGCAGGATCTTACAAGGTATAAGGTCGACAACAAATACGACCTTGTACTTTCTGTGGATGTAATGGAGCATATACTGGAGGACGAACAGGTTTTCCAGAATTTCTATGCTTCTATGACAGAGGGAGGATTACTGCTGATATCTACCCCTTCAGATTTGGGCGGCTCCGATTCTGATGAGCATGACGAGGATGGCGCTCACGGTTTCATAGATGAGCATGTCCGCGACGGATACAATATCAATGATATCCGGGAGAAACTTTCTCGCGCAGGATTCAAGAATATCAAGGCTAAATATTCATACGGTACACCTGGACATATTTCGTGGATTCTTTCCATGAAATGGCCTATAACTATGCTCGGCATCTCCAAGGTGTTCTTTATATTATTGCCGTTCTACTACATCGTCACTTTCCCTTGGTGTCTGATTCTTAATGCATTCGACCTATACATGGACCATAAAACAGGTACAGGTCTGATAGTAGAGGCTTACAAATAACCGTCCGATGAGAATATCTCTACGTATAGCATGGCGTTACCTGTTTGCCAAGAAATCACAAAACATCATCAATGTTATCTCTTGGATCTCCCTCTTGGGTGTACTGGTAGGCAGCGCTGCCATACTTATCGTCTTGAGTGTATTCAACGGGCTCCACTCTTTCATAGGGTCACTGTTCGGCTCTTTTGACCCCGACCTTAAAATAGAGGCCGTAGAGGGAAAGACTTTCGAGGCCAACGACTCTATCCTTTCAATCATAAGGGAGACCGAGGGCGTGGAGGCTGCATCTTGTTTCCTTATCGATAATGCTCTCCTTCGTTACGATGAACGCCAGATGCCAGCTCTCATAATGGGCGTCGACAAGCACTTTTCAAGTGTCACTAATATCGATAGCATTATAGTTTCAGGTTCTTTCCCTTCGCCCGAGGATTATTACAGCTTGGATAATTGTTGCTCTCTTGGATATATCCTTGCCCAGCAGTTGGGGACTAACCCTATGGCTTTCACTAACCAATTGGTGATCTACGCTCCTAAACGTACCGGAAATATTAATATGAGCAATCCCGAGAAGTCGTTTATCAAACAGGTATCTACCGTGTCTAGTACATTTGCTGTACAACAGGCCGATTACGACTCTCAATACGCTATTATCGGACTGTCTCAGGCCCGCGATTTATTCTGTTATTCGGGCAACGAGGTATCGGGAATAGGAATAAAAACTGCGAGCAACCTTAACACTGACAATATACAGCAACTACTCAAAAAGAGACTTGGAGCTACCTTGGATGTAAAGAATCGCTGGGAACAGCACTCCCAGTTTTTCCGCATGATGGAGGTCGAAAAGTTTATGGCATTCCTCATTCTGCTCTTCATCCTGGCTATCGCAGCTTTCAATATCATAGGCACATTGTCTATGCTTATATACGAGAAAAAAGAGAGCATATATATCCTGAAGGCTATGGGCGCATCTAAGCAGACCGTGACGCGAGTATTCCTCTTCGAGGGCCTGCTGGTCTCTATAGGTGGCGCACTGATAGGCTTGCTGCTGGGAATCGCTCTCGTATTGATACAGCAGAACTACGGAATTATCAATTTCCACGATTCGGCTTCGTACATCATCGACGCATACCCTGTCGAGCTGGCTCTCTCCGATGTACTTATAGTTTTTATAGCCGTAGTGATAGTGGGATACCTGGCTGCATGGTACCCTGTAAATACTATCGTGCATAAGTATTACCAATCTGCACGATAACCGATTCTATTATTCCTGCAACTCTACTTCGAAAGATAAGCTAGGCAAGCCATCTTCGTTCTTGAATGTACCTCGAACCATGTTCTTTGCTGCATACCTAACCTTCTTTGGGTGAGGCACAGCGTGCGAGAATACGGCTACATCTGGACCTTGTACAAAGGTTGTGGCTACGAAATATTCACCATCTTCTCCTGCAACTTCAAACTGACAGGCATCGGCATTCAATGTCATATTTCTGTTATTCTTGAATCGGATAATCATCAACGGATCCGATGTAGATACACTTATAGGTTCTGGCCCAGCATCATTCACGTACTTCACTCCGTATGTCCTGGAAAGTGCCATACGAGCAAAACGCTCTCCTACAACACGCTTATATGGGGAATGATATGAGTACCATGGCATATCCATCATAGATATAGTACCTCTCTTCTCCCTATTCTTTGTTGTTTCAAACTGCGCACGTCTGACTCCCATCATAGATGTCGATTCTCCTCCAAGCTTGTACGCCAGAGCACTTGGCTGAACCTGAAGCTGATAGAATGAGATATCCTTACCGAAATAGCTCTTGAATGTCTCTATATTTGCCTCATTTATCTTCCTAAACGTACTGTCGGCATACGCCTCATTATGCTCTCCATTGTACCAAAGGGCACCTTTCACAGCTACACCTTCGAATGGAGCCCACATCGCATTCGACGCCACAGTAGGCAACATCTCATCGTATGTCCATGAGAGCGATTTAACGCCCTTCAACTCGTCTTTATCTAAGTCGAAGAAGTACATCTCGTCACCACTCTTAATGCCAGTCATTCGGTATGCCCACTGATTGTCAATAAACATAGGCTTTGACTCGTTGCCTTCCATGACTATCCTCATGCGCCCAGCCGAGCACCCTCTGAATCCACCAGGACCGCCAGTATTGATGGTCTTTATAAGGAGTGTAAAGTACTGCGATTTCAACTGGCCTCGTGGAACTTCATACACGCGGTCTATATTGAAATGGTTGGCTTCCATGTGCCTACCAATCTCATAGCCATTGAAATAGGTAACATCTCTATCGTCTATCGCCCCTAAATATATCTTAAGGGCCTTACCTACCCAACTCTTAGGTATGGTATCTGTCTTGACAAACCAGCAGATGCCTGAAGCGCGACCAATTGGGGTCTGTTCCCACATGGCTGGCAGTTTTGTCTTCTCCCATTTTGAGAAATCGTAATCAGACATTACCAATGACTCGTCACGGTATTCAAATTTTGGATCCAAATATGGGTCTTCTCCGTTGGGGCCATACTCCAACTTTCGGTGCTTGTGCTCTCCAAGCCAACTCTTGAATGTCTCAACCTCATCGATTATATCGTCCATTTGAGAGCTCCATTCAGGGTTATACACACCTGCAACGTGACTTGGCAAAAGCTCCTTTCTTATCCACGACTCTGCACGAGACTCGCCACATGTCGACACAACCACACCTACTGGTACCTTGAGACTGTCCCTCAAGGTCTGACCAAAATAGTATGCAACAGCACTTATCATACCTCTCCACATCTTGGAGTCATCCAGCCAAACACCCTCTACGTCGGTCATAGGCGTAATAGAGTATTGAGGTTTAGCCTGGAAAAATCTCAATAATGGGTCAGAAATCTCATTAGCCAACGTAGCACTTACCCCCTCTACAGAGTCTGGAGGCCACCCTATAAGAGGGAACTCCATATAGGCTTCTCCCGACACCATCCATAGCTCCCCTATCAATACATTGGTAATGGTAATGCTCTCAGATGTTGTATAGATTTCTATTTTGTGCTGCTTGTTATCTGTTTTAGGCGTCAATATGCTAACTTCCCAGATACTATCATTGTTGGCAGTAGCCGAAAAAAGGCAATCCCAGTCGGTCTGAACCTTTACATTGCTGCCTGGACTAGCCTTACCCCAGAATTTCGTCTGGGCATTCTGCTGCAAGAGCATCCCATCTGAGATATATGGAGACAGTATGAGATCGGTCTGCTTCTGCGAGCAAGCGATACTACATACTACCAATATTAAACAAATAATATTCCTAAACAACTTCATCACTACTTTTATAATTTGGCAAGCCACTCAAAGAGATTCGTCAATTGATAATCACCACTGTGTGCCTCACCCCATTGAAGGGCAAAATTTACATCTGCTCCCGCAACTTTAAGTTTATGTTTAAGCAATAATTGCACGGGGAAGGATGTATCTCTGTCCAATACACCATACCTAATGTACCAATGCTTACTCATTGTCGACCCTTTCTTTCCTATAAACTCCATAGGATTCATCAGGTGCGTTTTCCACTTTACGTCTTCACTCAACTTGTAGTTACCTGACAACTGATTTTTGACAGCAAATTCTGTAAAATTTGCATCCTGACCATTTACAGAGCCAAATAGTTTGTTCTCAAAAGTTGAGTACTTATTCACAACATTCAGCGCGTCAAATGCTGGAGGCGACTTGAGCGGCTGAACTCCTGCCATGTAGCGCAGAAATTTAGAGACATCGACAGTAGTATCGGAAAGCGACACCCCTGTTTCGGGCGCTATCTCTTGTCCTTCTGACACTGCCACTGAAGCAGCCTGGAGGATATACTTGCGAATCCAACTATCCATCTTATCCTCGCTTACTCCTTGGGATTCAAGGTAGTCCGGGTATGACGATGCCAACTGACTGGAAAGGAGCAACTGTCTGTCCGACAAGCCTCTCACGTCATTAATACTACAGAATTGCCACTCATAGGCCATATCTGAATGCTCTAAGTCGGTCACCGGACAATAAGACACCACCGTCCAGATATCATCTCTCGCATCAGCAGCGCCCAATAGTTCCAGAGGCAAGGCGTAGTCTGCATTATTTCCAGAGGCTCCCAATAGGGCAACCAGAGCACCGCCCGCGCTTGTACCATCGGCAATAATTCTCTCTGCATCTCCAGGCATGATAGAGTCGTTGGCATGAAGGTATCTTACAGCTGCCTTAAGATCCATGATAGCTGCCGGAGCACGGCCAACGTGCATATTCATAAATTTCGAGTTCCACCCTCTACTGCCTACAATACAAACGACATACCCCTCGGACAAGGCATAGGCTGTAGCATCATTGGCCAACGGACCTCTAGCCTTGGATGCCATATAGCCGCCAACATAGGTCTTAAGGAAAATAGGAGGATTGTCCTCTCGCATTCGACAAGGGACATAGATATTCATGTACTGATAAGTTGAGTCGGATTCCTTAGACGTGTAAAAAATCTTCTCGTAAGCGGTATACTTCACCTTTGTGTCATCAGCTAGCACAAGAGTTCGGATCTCACCCTTCTGGTTTTTATCCCATTTCAGTTTCACCGACTCCCTCTGGCAAGATGACAATAGCAGTAATCCCGCTATCAGTATTGACGTATTATATATGTATCGTATCCAAAAACTCATAATATTCTCATCGTAGTTTGGTAGAGTACAAATATAATGTTTTTTATATGCTATTATACATCCAGTATCAAAAAAATAGTATTCATCTGCACTCTTCAATCGAAATCACTTAAAACTCACCCCCCTTATTGCAGAATAAACTATTTTTTCTCTATCTTTGCAGTCGAAATAAAGGCAGGGCCCTATAGTTCAAGGGATAGAACGAAAGTTTCCTAAACTTTAGATTCGAGTTCGAGTCTCGGTGGGGCTACTACTATTTCGCTAATCATTTCTCAAAAACTAACCGCGTTATGGCAACTTTTGATATTGTAGTTCTCGTAGTCGCAGTCATATCGTTTATTTACGGCATGAAGCGCGGTATCATTATTGAATTATCGGGTGTTGTGGGCATTATACTTGCCATTTGGGCAGGCACTCATTTTTCGTACATCGTGTACGATTTCATGATGGCTCACTTCAGTGTACCATCTACCGTAGCGCCTCTTATCGCCTTTGGACTTACTGTAGTAATAGCCTTAATACTATTCAGCTACATAGCCCGTTTACTCAATAAGATGATCAATGCCACTATTCTCTCGATAGTCAACAGACTATTAGGAGGGGTATTCTCGGTACTCAAGATATTGTTTATCCTCAGTTGTGGCATATACGTATATGAGCAATATAGCGGCATACAGTCAGACCGTTGGGAAGATGCCAAGCTATCGTCTGTCAGCTATGCCCCTATCAAATCACTGGCAGGATATATCATCGAGAAGGTTGATATTCCAGCGAGCAAACAGGCTATTCAAGAGTTCATCACCGATAAGGTTGTCAAATAATGAACAAGCCTTTCGCTTACATCCCCACACTATATCTTTATCAGGCTATCCCATATAGCATCGTCATGACGACGAGTGTTCTGATGTATCAGCAACTAGGTATATCAGCGGCATCGTTTACATTTTGGACGTCACTTCTATACCTACCATGGACCATTAAGCCACTATGGAGCCCTATAGTTGAGAGTCTAGGGACTAAAAGGCAATGGGTTGTCTATACCCAGATACTTATGGCGATGCTCTTTGTCGGCATGGGTTTTGCGCTGGAGTGCGATGCTTTTTATGTACTAAGCCTGATAAGTCTGGCCATTATAGCGTTTACCTCTGCGAGTCACGACATAGCCTGTGATGGTTTTTATATTCTGGCGCTCAATGAGAAAGAGCAGAAATACTATGTAGGTATACGCTCCACTTTTTACAGGCTAGGTTCGATGGCAGCCATAGGTCTGATACCTATATTAGTAGGGCAACTCAAGGAGATTTCATCCTCACCATGGACTTATGCCTTTATTGTATTAGGAGGCATTCTTGGCGTATTAGCTATAATCAATGCGCTTTTGATGCCCAACCCTACAGACAACACTTCCTCTAGTGGTAACAGTTGGGGGATATTTATAGATGTCATTGCATCATTTTTCTCTAAACCAGGAGTTGTCCCTTCCATAGCCTTTATGCTCCTATACCGCTTGGGAGAAGCACAACTCTCGAAGATAGCCACCCCTTTTCTGGTAGACGCTGTTGACAATGGCGGTTTGGCTCTGACAGAGACGCAGTACGGTCTGATATATGGTACTGCGGGACTGATAGCACTCACTGTGGGAGGCATCCTTGGCGGTTTTGCTGCTGGCAAATGGGGGCTCAAGCGGACATTCTGGCCTATGGTCTTAGCCATGAATTTACCCAATATAGCATACGTATTACTAGCTCAAACCCAACCCGATTCGGACAGTTGGACTATCTGGGCAGCCGTTATAACTGAGCAATTCGGGTACGGATTTGGATTCTGTGCCTACATGCTGTTTCTGATAAACTACGTCAAAGACGCAAAATACAAAACTGCAGAGTACGCACTTGCCACTGCCGTCATGGCGCTAGGGATGATGCTTCCTGGAATGGTATCCGGTTGGATATTTGAACAGTTATCCAGCTCGTATGAGTTATTCTTCATATACGTCCTCGTATGCTGCATACCAGGCATGCTGCTTATTCCCAGCATAAAGAGGCACATATCAGAAGAGTAGCGCTACGCCTTGAGTTCTTCAAGTTCCCGCGCGTAATCCTTGACGATTTCTATTATAGACTCGCTATACAAGAACAAAGTACGTTCGCCGACACCCTTTATTTGTGACAAAGAGTCGTAATCGACAGGCAAGGTTGAAGATATATTGACCAATGTTTTATTATTAACTATCTGAGTAAGAGATTTTCCTGTCTCCTCTGAGACATTTTTTCTCCATTGGCGCAAGCGTTCATACAACACAGGGTACTTAATATCCGATGAAGAGACTGACACCTTAGGCTTACGCTCCTCACGAACATTATCCTCCTTCATTACATGTAGGATAGCATTAGTCTTAGCCTTCTGATATGTCAGGACGGAGAAACCATTATCCATTACGCTCTGGAAAATCATCTTTTTGATAGACAACTCTGTTTTCAGTTCATCACGGTAACGCCCAAGGCGCTCTTTCAGCTCCTTATTATCCAGAACTACGTTACTACTATTCAGCAAACACTCGTATGTAGAAGAGCACTTCTGCAACATATATTTAGCCCCATTAGATATACGTTGTAGAAAAGCTGTATCGCCCAATACATTCTGAGGGATAGCAGAACTGAACCTCTTACCCACCTGGAACACCTCGTTAGTTGCCAGTTGAGCGTATATTTTCACCTCGGCCAATGCTTGAGGATATTGAGTATAAAGCGACTCATCGAAAAGGCGCTCAATCATAAAAGAGAGACGTTGCAGCTCGCCAAAAGACATCAACTCCGATATCAGATCCCTAGCATAAGCTTCCTGCAAAGCCTCGATGCCAGAAGAATCTATTTTGCGAGACAACTGATCCTGCACAAATTGAGAGACATTTGCATCGGTCATCACGGAACGCGCATTTAGAGGAGTGCTCAATATCAAGCCCTCTAATGTACGACATCGAGACAAGGCGACATAGACCTGACCATGAGCAAAAGAAGAGTGAGCATCTATGATAGCCTTATCGAATGTAAGACCCTGACTTTTATGAATTGTAATAGCCCATGCCAAGCGAAGAGGCATTTGCGAGAACTCTCCCTCCACTTGTTCGCTGATTTCTTTTGTCTCTTTATCTATTACATACTTAGTATTCTGCCAAGTTTCTGGGGTTACATCCACTATTAGTCCATCCTCTAATTGCACCTTTACGACATCCTCTGAGAGGCTTTGGACACGTCCTATTTTACCATTATAGTATCTATGTTGGCCTGTTGGGTCGTTTTTAAGGAACATTACCTGGGCATTCTCCTTAAGTACCAACATCTTATCGGCTGGGTAGCTCAATTCTGGGAAAGAGCCAGTGACTTTGCAAGAATACGACTGAGAGAACCCTTTAAGTTGTGCCAGTTTTCTCTCATTTATACTATCGGCAGAGTTATTATGGGTAGTAAGTCGTATATATCCCGTATCATCCTTGATTGCGCTCTCTGGGAGATATTGCTTATTCAATTCAAGGATGGTCTGTTGCGACATATTGCCTATGCGTACGCTATTCAGCAGGTCCAGGAAACGGGCATCCGACTGGCGGTAGACCTTCTGCAGTTCGATAGTAATATACTGCGTCTGTGCCAGAGCCTTAGAAGCGAAAAAGTAAGGCGACGAATAATTAGCCGCTATCAGTTCGCGCTCCTGCTCAGTAACTACGGGGGACAACTGCTGCAGATCGCCTATCATCAGCAACTGCACCCCTCCGAAAGGTTGCGGATTGCGTCGAATATGCTTAAGATAAGTATCCACGGCATCCAGCAGATCGGCACGCACCATACTTATCTCGTCGATTACGAGGAGGTCGAGGGTACGAATAATACGCTCCTTCTCCTTTCGCATTCTGAAATCCCTCTTTATTTTAGAGCCAGGGACAAACGGGCCGAAAGGCAACTGGAACATAGAATGGATAGTTACCCCTCCGGCATTGATAGCCGCCACACCAGTCGGGGCTACCACGACCATACGTTTAGACGAATGTTCGCGCAAACGTTTTAGAAAAGTTGTCTTACCTGTGCCTGCTCTACCAGTAAGAAAAACATTCACGCCAGTAGTTGTCAGACACTCCCAAGCCAATTCGGCTTCGGGATTAGCGTCCATACTTACACTTGTAGTTTGTTTCATTATAAGTGGTATTATATTGAGTTTAATAATTGAATTTGATATTAAAAGCTATGTTTAAGTCCCTCTATGATATCAGAAGCAATCAGAGCGCGCTCGGATATCGATTGGGCAGCCATATCGCCAGCCCTTGAATGCAAAGAGACTGCCTTACAGACACTTGTCCAACGCATACCCTCGGAAGCTATGACACCAGCTATTACACCCGCCAAGACATCACCCGACCCTGCGGTAGCCATACCAGGGTTACCATGCTGACAAAAATAGACCTCATCTTTATAGACTACAGCTGTACGGAAATTCTTCAAGACGACCACGCAATTATACTCCTTAGAGAAATTCATAGCCTTTTGGAGGCGCTCCAAGTGGGTCTTAGAAGGGCCTACCAAGGCATCGAACTCCCCTACGTGAGGAGTGATGGTCATATTATCCACGGGGAGAGACTCCTTATATATCAGCATATTCTTGAGGTCGCGAATAGAAGTTGCGTCTACGACTACCGGAAAATCGTTCTTTTTAGCGAAAGCAAGAGTCTTATTCAGGACAAGCTCCGAGTCGGCCTCGTTAGCCAATCCCGATCCTATTACAATAGTATATGGTTTTCTGGGAGTTACGGAAAAGAGGTCGTCCAGGCACTCTCTACGATACACCATAGCCTCGGGGAGAGAAATCTGCATTATTTCGGTACACCTATCTGGGATTACAGCCGTCAGCAAGCCCGTTCCGCTACGCAAGGCAGCCTTAGAAGACAAAACCGATGCCCCCATCATGCCATCAGAGCCAGTAATAGACAACACATGGCCGAAATCGCCCTTATAGCAAGCCCTTGGTCGCTTACTATCTCCAAATATTGGGCTATCGTCTATTATTTTAAAATTTGACATATCAGGAGAATCGGCGCACGAAGTATCGAGGTCGATATTCAAGAATTCAAGTTCACCTATACACTCATCGCACTCTGGGAGGAAATAAGCCAGTTTAGGCAACTGAATAGCCAGCGTATAATCGGCATGGACAGCAGACTCACTAGAAAAAGAGCCATCAGCCATTACACCCGAAGGCAAATCTATGCTGACGACATTACAATACGAGTAGATTCGCATAGCCAGTTCCTCTGCTATACCCCCTTTGGCGCCAAATCCCAGCACGCCATCGAGGAGGATATCCCTAGGATTGGTACATTCGCCAGGCAATTCGTTCTCGTGGATAGGGACATTATGCTGACGAACGCGCTCCAGCATATTCAAGTTATCGGGAGTAGACCTATGGCCCTCTGTCCATCTATAGACCTCCACAGTAACGTTCATAAGCGCGAGAGCGGCAGCTACGCCCAGAGCGTCGCCGCCATTACCACCTGAACCGGCGACGACCACTACCCTACGCAGAGCGACATCTGGGTATTTAGCCAAGAGCCAATCAACGATTGCGCGGCAAGCGCGGTCCATCAATTGAAGAGAAGATATATGTTGATGCTGACACGTGAAGGTGTCCACCTCACGAATCTGCTGTGGATTTAGGATTGGTTGCATAATATATTATTGAAATAACAATCTGAATGCTTGGTCGAGGCGAGACACCTGATGAACCTCTATATCGTACTTCTTAACATCGAGACGAGAATACTTAGGTATTATTATATGCTTGAAGCCCAATTTAGCCGCCTCGGAGATTCTCTGATCTATACGGGTAACTGGGCGTATTTCGCCAGACAATCCTATTTCTCCAGCCATACATATGCCAGGGGTAATAGCTATATCGGTATTAGAAGACAAAATACTAGCTGCGACAGCCAGATCGACAGCGGTATCCACTACACGAATACCACCTGCGACGTTAAGGAAGACATCCTTCGCAGCCAATTTAAACCCAGCGCGTTTCTCCAGAACAGCGAGGAGCATATTCAAGCGGCGTCCGTCGAATCCAGTAGCGGAACGCTGAGGGGTTCCATATGCGGCAGAGCTAGCCAGAGCCTGAATCTCGATAAGGAATGGTCGGGCGCCCTCCATAGCGGCAGCGATAGCCACGCCAGACAACTGCTCATCGAACTCAGACAGCAACATTTCGGAAGGGTTAGACACCTCGCGCAAGCCATCTCCAAGCATTTCGAAGATACCTATCTCGTTAGTTGATCCGAAACGGTTTTTTATACCACGCAAGATACGGTACATATGATTGCGGTCGCCCTCGAACTGGAGGACCACATCCACCATGTGCTCCAAAACCTTAGGTCCAGCCAACTGACCATCCTTATTAATATGACCTATCAATATTATAGGCAGATGAGACTCCTTAGCTATTCGCATGAGTATACCCGTACACTCACGAATCTGTGAGACACTACCTGGGAGGCTATCTACGCGCTCCGTCTCGACGGTCTGGATAGAATCGACTACTACGATATCGGGGTTAGCTGCCTTGATATGCTGGTGTATGCGATCGATATTAGTATCGCTCACTACCAGGCAGTTATCCATATTAACCTTAGATATACGCTCAGCGCGGAGTTTGATTTGTTGAGCGCTCTCCTCGCCCGAGATATACAAGACCCTTTTACCAGGCAAAGTGAGAGCCACCTGAAGGACCAATGTAGACTTTCCGATACCAGGTTCGCCGCCTATCAATATAAGTGCGCCCGGCACTATACCACCGCCGAGGACTCTATCCAGTTCGGCGTTAGCGGTAGAAGAGCGTTGCACTTCGCCCACGACAACCTCGGACAGCACCATCGGTTTGACAGACACTGAAGACAAAGGGGCATCGGGGAGAGAAGAGAAAGACGACTTAGAAGAGACAACCACCTGCTCCTCTGTGAAGGTATTCCATTCTCCGCACTGGTTGCATCGTCCCATCCACTTAGGAGACTCTGCTCCGCATTCGCGGCAAACATATACAGTTTTGGTTTTAGCGGCCATAAGGAATAAAGATTAGCGCATTAGATCTTATAGCCATAAGCCAAATCGCCGGCATCTCCCAAGCCAGGCACTATATATTTATGATCATTAAGTTGCTCATCCACAGCGGCCACCCAAAGAGTAACGTTCTCGTCCTTGATAGAATTGAGGAGATAATCCACTCCTGGCTGTGCGCCCAAGATGCTCATGATATGAGTATGTTTAGGCTTACCGTACTTTTTGAGAGCCTGATAAGTAGCCTCGATGCTATTGCCTGTAGCCAGCATTGGGTCGGCTATTATGAGGATTTTATCATCGAGATGAGCTGTAGCCACGTACTCGAGATTGATTTCGAACTCATTAGGGCTGATATACTTTCTATAAGCAGAAATGAAGCAATTCTGGGCATGATCGAAGACGTCGAGCACGCCATGGTGCATAGGCAAACCAGCTCGAAGGATAGTTCCGACGACTATTTCGTTGGATGGCACATTAACGGTAGCCACGCCCAGTGGAGTACGAACATCCTTTGGGGAATAAGACAAAGTTTTACTGACTTCGTAGGCCATAAGAGAGCCTATACGTTCGATATTGCGACGGAATCGCAAAGGATCGGTCTGTACGTCAACATCGCGTATCTCTGAAAGATAATTATTGATGACAGAGTCCTGTCGGTTAATTATATTTATTTGCATGGCTGTATGATTCTTGTTGTTTAATAATTACTGCAAAGCAACAAAAAAGATTTGGATTCGGCAAATTTGGCTTTTTGATTTTTGGGTTAGAGGATATTTTGGGAGACGATTATGGTATAAGGGAGAGTCAAGAGAGTGTAGTTGTTGCTCGCAGTTTTTTTAGTTAATAAGTAGTTGGTGTATAGCGAGAGAATAGCGTTTGCTCGCAATTTTTTTAAATTGCGATATGTATATTTGCACAAAACAATACGAAGAAGATATGCCCAAGATATTTATTGCCATACAATTTTCGGAAGAAGTCAAGTCGGCTTTAGTAAAGACACAAGAGGCGTTGAAAGCCAGAGGAGTGCGAGGGAAGTGGTGCTCAGAGAGCAATTTGCATTTGACGATGGTCTACATAGGGGAAACTGACGAAGTAGAGCTGATACAGAAGGCTGTAGACGAAGTAAAGTTTGAGCCATTTGAGATGGAGCTAGGGAAGTTAGGGACCTTTGTCACCAAGTATGGACGAGTAATATGGTGTGGGGTAAGGGAAGAAAGGCCATTGAATAAGATAGCCAAAGTGCTGAGAGAACGCTTGGATGCACACGGAATACGGTATAAAGGGACAAAATTCAAGCCGCATATTTCGTTGCTGAAAGAGGCCAATATGGAAGAGACAGACATAGAAGTCGAAAGAGCCAGCATGATAGTAGAGAAGATGGTCGTGATGAAATCCGAGAAGATAAATGGGGAGTATGTGTATAGCCCTATTCCAAAATAACATACTAAAATTTTGGATTGTAATCCAAAAAGTCATGTGTAGTTTTTGGAATAGAGCAATATATTACTATATTTGCGACAGCAATAAGAAATGACAAGTCATGATAGCACGCAAATTGCAAAATGTGATTGAAAGTCACATGCATCAGAGTAAAGCTATAATATTGATAGGAGCTCGACAAGTTGGCAAAAGTACGTTGTTCAAGCAGGTTGTGGACAAGGGTACCGAATCTGTATTATGGCTAAACTGCGACGAGCCAGAGGTCAAAGAGATGTTGCATGACATCAACACAAGCGAACTCAGGCAGCTCATTGGCAACAATAAAATTGTTGTCATTGACGAAGCTCAGCAAGTGAGCAATATTGGCATGTCACTAAAGCGCATAACTGACAATTTTCCAGAAGTGCAGTTGTTGGTTACCGGTTCGTCATCGCTTGAATTACAGAATAGACTCAACGAGCCGTTGACAGGCAGGAAATTCGAATATTATCTATATCCAATATCTACATCTGAGATTCTGTCGACTGACGGGTTACTAAAAGTCAAGCAGTCGTTGGAAAACCGACTGATATATGGTTCATATCCCGACATAATAAATCATGCCGACAATGCGAAAGAACTGCTTATGAATATTTCTAGCAGTTATCTATATAAAGATTTGCTTACATACGAAGGTATCCGCAAACCAGTTTTGCTAGAGAAACTACTTGTTGCGTTGGCGCTACAAGTGTGCAGCGAAGTGTCGTATAATGAGATAGCCCAAACCATTGGCACGGATGCCAAGACGATAGAGAAATATATAGATCTACTGGAGAAATGTTTTATAGTATTTCGACTTCAAGCATTTAACCGCAACATGCGAACCGAGCTGAAGAAAAGCAGAAAGATATACTTTTATGACAATGGTATTCGCAATGCTATATTGCAGAATTTCGCTCCCTTGGCTCTACGAAATGACGTAGGCGCTTTGTGGGAGAACTTCTTTATCAGCGAACGCATCAAGAGCAATCATTACAACGCAAGATATTGTCGGTCCTATTTTTGGAGAACGACGCAGCAACAAGAGATTGATTACATAGAAGAGTCGAACGGACAATTCACGCTTTTTGAGATGAAATGGAATCCGAACAAAGCTTCGGCAAAGATTCCTAAGGCGTTTATGGAGAATTATGATGTAGCTGAGACCGTTGTCATTACCACAGATAACTATATTGATTACCTGTAGGAGATGAAGCCTGTATTAAACTTGTGCGGTAGTTGATTCTTTGTCATAAGGCTTCTGATTACAATTCTGTAATCATCTTCGTTCTTTACCATCTCGGCTTTAAACTATTCATAGTTAAGGCTTGGGAAAATATGTTTTTTTTCAGCTTCTGAGCTAAAAGATTACGCGATGACTTCGAAGATTTATGACACATGGTACACGTTATGGGCCAGTATGTATTTATATTTGCGTGTGAACTAAAGAGAAAAGTACTATGATACTCGATAAGGAATATCCAGCAACACACTCGATGTCGACGGCATGGTTTTTCGCTGACCTTGACGGCAATGTCGCTTTGTTCGATTTCAATGAGAATGGTCCTGTGCCAACATCGGTTCACGAAGATTGTTTACCTTATATGTTATATCAAAATCTTGATGTTACAATAATATAGGGGATTCCTACTGCAAGGCTTACAGACGAACAGATTGATTCACTTCTTAAGGATTGTAAAGACGATGGTTGCTATGAATACCTTGTCGAAATAGATCCAAACAAAGTGAGTGTTCTTGTTGATGCTTTAGAAAACAAAGTGTTAGAAATCGTTATACGGTTAGCTGTTCACAGGAATCTATATTGGATTGAAGAATACGACGATGTGTCAGCAGAAGACCTTATACGATTTGAAAATAGTGGGTGCATTATAAAACGTTATTCATTACCAGACTATACTTCAGTCGACAAATTTGAAGATGGCAAACTTATATTTACTAATGACTTCACTTCTTTGCCTTTTTATTTTTATGCTCAAACCTATTGGCCAACTGAAGAGGCAATAAGAAAAGTGTACAGTCCAACAGTTATGCCTTTGAAAATTGACCAACTGAACCATGAGACCCGAGATAAGATATCTACTCTGCCCATACGATTTGCTGACTCAGAATATGTTCAGATTGCCGCTTACCTACCATTTGACGAAAGAGAGGTTGACGATAGTGTACTTGATGGCTATTGCAAATATCCTGACGAACAAGGAGTGATAAAGTATTATCACAATGGTAGGACAGCCTTTTCAAAAGACGCAATAAATTTTAGCGACACCCCAACAGCCATAATCATTGCCGACTTGAAAATGAGATCGTATGACATGAAAGAGTCGCGTACTTTTGTTTCCATGCTTGGTGTTTATATTCCTCTTAAAGACTTGCAGACAAAGTCTCAAATGGAGGGACTTGTCAAAATGTATAGACCGTATGTGCTGATTCTGTGGTCGGAAGCTGTTGAGCGTTTGCGCCAATGGTTCGACGTGATGGATAGAAGTATAGTTATTAATGGTGAGACAATAAAGTATTTTCTAAATACTGAGACAGAAAAATATCGCAATCAAATAGAACAACTGATACATCTGCCATACAGAGGGGTTACAATCCCCAAAGTGTTATCAGAAGAGGATGCCAAGCGATTGAGAAAGGAGGAGAAGTGATGATGCGACTTGAAATGCTCTCTATCGACTTGTCGAACTATTGCAGCAAGCAATGTTCGTTCTGCTACAACCATAGCACCAGGGAAGGTAATGTGATGTGGGAAGCGGGCGAGGTTATTTCCTTTGCCCAAGACTGCGTAGCCAATGGCATTAAGGCCATATCACTTGGTGGTGGCGAGCCATTCGAGTATGACAGCGTTTTTGATATCATAGACGCTTTGCAGCCAATGGTATATCTTTCAGTCACAAGCAACGGACTGCCATTGCAGAACGACGAGACATGGCAAAAGCTGCTCCGTCATAAGCCAGACAAGATACATATCACTATCCATCATCCGGATAACGACACAGAGGTCGACAGAGTCATAGAGACGGTATCAAGGCTATCAGAAACTAGCATCAAGCCAGGTGTCAATCTGCTTGTATCTGCATCACGCATTGAAAAAGCAAGAAACGTATATGAAAGGCTTAGAAAGACGATGAACGCCGACCAGATTATTCTTGTGCCACAACGTTTCTCCGACTCGCCAACTCCGCGCCAACTAGCATACGTAACAGGAGGACAGCCGTTTCAGAGCCCCGATTGCATACTGGAATGCAAGCGACCAACAAAGTTTTGTTCGGTATCATGGGACAAGAGAGTCAACTCGTGCAGTTTTGCCGGCGGAAAGGAACGCCTGGAGACGCTTGACTTTGCAGGATTGACCAGGGCACTGAGTAAGGTGGTTTTTGAGAGTTGCTGTAAATATTAGTTTGAAAACAATATGGCACATTGGTTATATGTTGTCATTCCGTATAGCAGCGGAGTGTCATTCGATAAAAAGTTATGAGATATAAGAATAAACTTATAAACGCTGTTTACAGAATTGACGTTGACGAAGTGAGGACTCTTGTCGACGATTGTCAGTTCAGCGATATAGCAAAAGACATCAGTCTATTAAGCAGTCAGTTTCCACTTTATTACATAACCCTTTGCCATAAAGAGGCACTAGCAGAAACATACGTAGACAGCTGTATGCCACGTGTAGTAGAACTAAGGCAAAGGTGTGATAAGATGATGAAGTTGTGGAAGAACGTATACAAGCGCATGGACGAAGAAATTGAATACAATAGATACTGCAACTATTTCTTGTGTGCATCACAGGATAGCACTTTTGAGGAGGCATATTGGTGTGAAGAGTCTGAAGTTCAAAATGGCGAAGCAAGACAGATTGATTTGGATTTAGCTTTGGCTGTCAAGAAATTTGACTTTAAGAAGGCTGAACGACTTCTGCTTGATGGTGCAAATAAGGACTTAATTATTGACGGTGAAAGTCTCTATGATATGATTGAAGGTGAATTAAGTTTCTTGTGTTCGTGTGAAGTACAATTGCTGGGGCACGAACTCGACAAGAATAAAGTTGTCACCAGCCGAGAGATAGGAGACCTAATAGGTTGGGCGGCATACGTCAAAATGTACAAGTTGCTGTCTTTGCTGAGGGAATAATCTTAAATGTATAGTTATGAGTGTTGATATAGTTCAAGTAGGATTAAAACACGTTTTGCCAGTAGATGATATCTGGAGGGCTGCTGATATCTTATCTAAGAGATTGGGTAAAAAGTATCAACGCCAGATATACTTCAAAGATTACCTTGCCCGGAAATTCTCTTTCAATAAAGATGAGTTTGTGTCATTGATTTACGATGACTTCTAAGATTTATGACACTATGGGACACGTTTTCGACCATCATGCGTTTATATTTGCATGTGACAATGATAATAATGACTAATACATATACATCATGAATAGCGACAGAATAATAAAAATTCTCGAATGGCGTCCGCAGATATCGATCAGTTCGGACAATACATACGATCCGGATGACAGAAAGGATCTGGAGGAAGGCATGCTGGATGTGTTCAAGCAGTTTTGCGAATTCAAGAAGAAAAAATACAACCTGACGCTCAGTACATCACTCGACACACAGGAGCTGGAGGATATGGATATGGCCATATTGCTATGCATGACAGAAACAGCCTTTGGAGTCAAGCAATTTCCGGCTGACGACTTGAAGAAGATGCAGACATTCTATGATGTAGCTGACTATGTGGAGAAGAATTTGCCGGAGAAATCGGAGTGTAGTGGTTGTAAAAAGGCAAAGGAAACAGAAGCTAAAACGCAGGTAAATAAAACAAAAAACGATGGCAATGGGTGCTTGGCATATCCGATCGCCATAGTTGTGTTTTTTGCTTGCGATGTCGTTATATTTACTTTGCTGAAAAAAATTGGGGTGGGTGTTTGGTCATCTATAATTGGTTTTATTTTGTCGTTTGCCATTGCAGTTTTTGTGTACAACCGCCTTGTTGATAATTCCAAGAAAACCAAGAATCAGGATAGTGACGACAAAAGCAATTCACAGTCAGATGCCAGACACAAGAATGGCGTAGGATGTTCAGGTTGGATGATTGTGGTTATGGTCTGGTGTGCTGCAATAATGACTGTCGATTTTGTGGCAACATCTTTGGGAGCATCAGAAGATGCTTGTGTTCTTTCGGGGTTGATAGGGTCAACAATAGCTGCAATTGTCACATATAAGCTTCTGAAACGACGCATTGCGACGAACAATGAAGATATACCCGATGGCGCTCAAAAAGAATCTGACGAGAATAGCAACAATAAGGCAAGCAAGGCATTCATAGATATAGTGTTAGTGGCTGCAGCATGGCTGATAGTCTGTCTAGTGGTTTTCAGCATTGCGTTTGATGCACTTGGGGCAAGTAAAGAGGTGTCGGCAAGCGTAGGCGGTTGTGGAGGAGCTATTGGCGCTATCTGGATGTATATGTTCAGGCTCAGAAGAAAGTCGGATGATACGAACGACAGATTATAATGCAGAACATCCACAACGGCACTTTGTTGTAGTAAAAAAGACTTTCCAAGATTGATTTTTTAGCAAAAAAAGACGTTGGAAGATTGAAAATTGGCTAAAAATCAATCTTGGAAGATTGTTTTTATCTATTTCCTTTGGCTCTATTATGTGTTTGGCAGAGCATTTCGCAGTTACTTATGTCGGTTGCGCCACCTTTGCTCCATGCTGTTACGTGGTCAGCATCCATCTCGGCAATCTTCCAGATCTTTGTCTTGTTTGCGTTGTTACCTTGGGCACATAGTGGACAGTTAGAATGACCTTCCGCCTCTGCAGCTTTTGTCTGCTTGGCATAGACCGAACGTTTTGTTGCTTCGTCAAAGACACGTACTTCGAGAAGTTTAGTGTCGGCTTCACCTCCGAGTATAAACTCAAATACGCCTTTGCGGTTCTTCACGTATGGGTCGGCATAGAGGTCTTTGACACGCTGAGCTATTGTTTCCACACTATATGGTTGCTTGTGGTACGCTTCATAGAGTCGGCCCCATTCCAGACCGCACATCTCTTTCTCTACCATACTGAAAGTCGACGACACCCAGTCTATGACCGAAGTGAAGTAGTTTTTCAGTTCGTTTATGTTGTCGTCGTAGCGGTGCAGACTCATATAATCGCCAATGTTGTTACGGCTCACCCATTCGAGTGCGGTGTGAAGATAGTCCTGACGATTGACAGTACCTGAAATATATGTGCGCCATTTCTGCACCATGGCGTTCTGCGAGTTGGAGAATTCCTCTTTGGCTTTGGTTACGAACGGGCCGCTATAGACAGCGTTGAGCAACTCCTGTTCTTTAAGAGGCACGCCCGCGATGTTGATAGTCTTGAACCACTCCTTTATCTCGCTCTCTTCGCCCTCGCAGATGTAGATGAGCAGCGGGGTCTTGTTTATCAATTCCTGTTTGTCGGCAGGCAGACTTGAGAAGTATTGCGGAGTGTTTGACGTGTCGTTTATGGCGAACTTGCCTGTTACGTAACGGCCGAAAGAGGTGATGCGTTGCTGACCATCAAGAACCTCGTACTTACCTTCGGCCACTTGATTGAAGTATATGATGCCAAGAGGATATCCCTTGAGGATAGAGTCGATGACAGCCACATCGCGCTTGCCGTCGGCATAGATATAGTTGCGCTGATACTCTGGCTGGATAGTCAGCTTGCCGTCGAGACCGAAAAGGCCCTTACCTTCTAGTTCGTTATATACAAAGCCTTTGCAGATGTCGGCTATTGTTATGTCGGTGCGTAGTGTCGTTTTCATAGTTTTATTGTTTTTTGCGGATGATCACTCTTCCATAAGTTCGTTTTCCTTCCAAAACAGGACAGCCTCCACGATCTTCCTTGTGTTGCCGATATTTTACTATTTCCAAAAAGTCCTTTGGAGCAGAAGCTCGTGTGTTTCCTGCTGCTAGTCCCAGTATTTCATACTGTTCAGGGCAATATTTATCAAGGAATGTAATCGGCACACCCATCACCCCTTCGTAATCACTTGGTATTGCGTCTGTAAAAGGCACTTCTATAGCATCGTAATTGTCATAGTGCTTATATTCAGTTCCTCTTACCTCTTTATGCTTGCTGAATTTGATGTTATCGGCCATTGTCATGAGTTGTAGAGGTTGATGGCGACGTCCGTGGTCGAGATTGGTGAACCAACGGACTCCCTTTACTCTAATAAAATGCTGGCCGTCATTGTCTATTCTGAAGCCAGCTGCGTTGAGCGGATAACTGTCAGGAACGCCGAATTCTCTGTCTCCGCTATTTATAGATGGGCCATACCATAACATATCGTCCTTTATTAATGGGAATACTTCTTTGTATGTGACGGCATTCATGTTGCCAATAATAAGGAACTTCTTCCCACTTTCTACTATCCACGCCATAAACTCCCTAAACAACGAGAACGGCGGATTTGTTACGATAACATCTGCTTCGTCACGTAGTTTTTTTACCTCTGGGCTACGGAAGTCTCCATCACCTTCCATGTAGTTCCATTCGAGGTCGTCGATGTCTATTTTCCCGTTTTGATTTGTGTCGTGGTCGAGTATGAATATCTTGCCCTTCACCCTGCTTTTGTCGGCATTGAATATCGGATTTTCAGTTTCAAAGAGTGTCGGCTGCCAGTCGCTCTTGTAGTTCTTGCTCTCTATGGCAAAACTTGTAGAGATGAGCTTCTTGAGGCCGAAGTTCTCAAAGTTCTGTGCAAAGAACTTGGTGAAGTTGCTCCATTCTGGATCATCGCATGGCAGCAGGATAGTCTTGCCACGGAACACATCGGGATTGTATTCGAGGTAGGCGTTCACTTCCTTCTGTATGTCGGCATACTGAGTGTAGAACTCATCGTTCTTGGCATTCTTGGCGCTACTCAGATTCTCGTTCTTAGCCATAGACTGATAGTTTTTGCACAACTATCAATCGCTATCGGGCAAAAAGAAAGGCGTGAGCCATTCTACCGCGTTCACGAGGAGCCTGCATGAACCCCGCTGCATAGTCATAGAAGAACCCACACCCAAAGGTGCGAGCATTAACAAACGACTATGCAACGAGCGTTCACCCAATAATGGAGACACTCGTGAATTAGCTTATCCCGATGTTCTTATAAACAACAGTTTGCAGGCTTTTGTTTTGAACGCGAATAATAGCTAATGCTGTATGTTATATTATATATGTCTTACTTTTTCGTCTTTTACTTTTAATGCAAATATATCTCTTTTTTTGGTATGATGAATTCAATTGGAGTAGCAATATAGGATATTTCGGATTCAATGCTAGTCCCTCGCTAGATACTTAGAGTGTCCTTGTTGCTCGCAGTTTTTTTTAGGGGTGGAGGTTCTGGGTGGAAGAAAAATGCGGAGGTTGGATATAGGTGAATTTGTGATGGTAGGCTACAGTGCATGGAAAAAGATGGGAGAGAGGTCGGCGTTTTGCGGCAGCAAACATAAGAGGACAGATAAGAGAAGCCGGAGGATAGGAGATTATTATGAGGAAGAGATGAGGCTTGTGGGATAGGGGAATATGTGAATGAGGTTAGAAACGTTTATATTTGCATCGGATTAACAAGAATAGGAATATTATATGGGTAAAGGAAATGCGGGTACAGGCATTGGCATGATGGAAAGACACTATGCATTGGATTGGAAGGTGTATTTGATGTTTCTGGTTTGTGCTGTGTTTTATATACTATTTTCGTCGACGGATTCGTTTCTGTATGCTCCATGGTCGAGGTTTGATTCGGCGTGGTTTTTCATGTGCGGTAAGGCTATGATGAATGGCATGTTGCCGTACGTAGATTTCAGTGACTCGAAGGGGCCGTTGCTGTGGCTGATATATGGTATAGCCTATCTGATAGACCATACGTCGTATGTAGGAGTATGTGTTCCGGCGACGATATCGTATTGGGCAGTGATGGTATTAGCCTATAAGCTATCGAGATTATATATAGGGCGGCGGCCGTCGGCAGTTGTCGGGCTAGTGATGCCAGTCCTGTACTTCAATATCATACATCTAGAGATACGAGCAGAAGATTTCTGTTATCCGTTTGTTATGTGTCTTCTCTATGTGGCGACGTGCTATCTACATGGCAAGGGAGAGAAGCGGCACTCAGTGTGTGCCGGTATTTCGATAGGAGCGCTACTACTCATAAAATACAGTGTAGCCTTCATGGGCGGAGTAGTTCTGGCGGTGGCGTTTGCTGTTGTGGCGGTAGGGAAGAAGTGGGACAAGGTAAAAGAGATATTGGTATGGACGGCAGTAGGGTGTGGAGGCATTATGCTGCCATTTGCGGTATATCTGGGGGCTTTGGGCTGTCTGGACGACATGTGGCGCGAGTATGTAGTCAATACCATGATGACGGTAGAGGCAGATGAGCATCAAGGGGCGTGGAAGGTATACTTTGACACGATATATGCACTATGGGAGCACAACAGATACTACATAAAGGTAGCCATGGTACTTATATTCGGCACGTTGCCGATATGTTTCAAGGACCGACGCTTGTACTTTGCTCCCTTCATAAGTGCGGTGGCGGTATCTGGGGCTGCGGTGATTCACTTTCACAACTACTATCTATGTCCGCTTATTACGTGGGCGGTCTTTCTCATGATATTTGTATTCGATATGGTAAAGATAAGTGACAAGATGCCAAAGTGGATTGTGGCAATAGTGGCGCTATGGGCAATATACTATGCGCCGACCAATACGCTATACTTTATGAAAGGCTTTATGACGGAGAAAGTATACAAGAATTCGGACAACAGCTGGGCGAAGATAAGCAGGTGTATAGCAGAAGAGTCGGATAAAGAGCACCCGACTATGGTATACACAGGTGGCGAAGTGGGGTATGGCTTATGGGCAGATGCGCTTCCAGGGTGCAAGTATTGGTCGTCACAAGAAGATGCTACGAGAGAGATGAAGGCGGAAAAGGCGAAAGAAGTGAAGGAGAAGAAGCCAGACTTCATAATAGAACAAGGGTATGGAGTGGTTTCGTTTGTGCCTGATATGGCAGAGATGGGATATGAGGTGTGCTACACGGACGACAATACAAAGGTGTATAAGAGGCGGTAAGGGAAAAATTTATTAAAAATATATATACAGTGCATTTCGGATTGTTTTTATTAGTAACTTTGCAGAACTAAACGAAGTAAGGTTAAATTATCGTTTTTAGTGTAAATTTTAGTTTATATTATGATTAAAAGAAATCTAAAGAGGGTGTTTCTAGCAGTTGTTATGGTTGTGACTGCCGCCCTATCAGCTGTAGCCGAAGAACAGGCTAAAGTGACGTGTACGGCCATTGAAGGGACGAGTGGCTTTAACAATAATGAGTCATACGCAAAACTTGTAGATGGCGATACGAAAACGAAGTGGTGTTGTCCTTTCGGTTCGAGCGTCAAGTCTGTGTACGTTGTTTTTAAGACATCGATGCCTGTGATTCTAACGGGTTATTCATTCACTACTGCGAATGATAACGACGAATGCGAAGGACGTAACCCGAAGAACTGGACTATCAGTGGCAGTAACACAAATGGCAACTGGACGACGATAGCCACAGTAGAAGGCGATGAAACGATGGATGATGTGAACTTTACACAGTACAACTTCACCATTACAAACAACGTGACCTTGTACTCTTATTATAAGGTTGAGGTAACAGAAACAAGGGGTGCCGAGGAGCTACAAATATCGGAGATGGGGCTCGACTACAAGATTTGTGACCATAAGAGTTCCAGTGGAGAGTCGGCGATGACGGTGAAAGATGTAGCGGCAACATGTACAGAGAGAGCGCATAAAGAGCATGAGTGCAGTATATGTGGTCAGACGACAAAGGGCGAATATGAAGGCGAACTTGCTGATCATAATTATGTAGACGGCGTATGCAGCGTATGTGGAGTAGAGTATGTAGAAGTACCTGGGAAAATTGACGGCTATTATCAGATAGACAATTTTGCGAAGTTGTGCTGGTTTGTCAATGTGTGCCATGGCAAGATTGAAGGAGAAGGCATCGATAAGGCAAAGTTGACAGGTAGTATTGCTATTCCGGGAGAATATAAATGGAAAGGAATAAACAATTTCAAAGGAGAAATAGATGGTCAAGGGAACGCAATCACAGGACTTAAGGATGCTCCATTAGTACTAATCAACAATGGTCTGATTAAGAATATCGTTCTGAATGAAGTTGACTTGACATCCAGTTCTTTTGAATATTTAGGTGCTGTATGTAATCAGAATAACGGAGAGATAAACAACTGTTCTGTTAGCGGAAAAGTTATATCTACTTATGGTGATGCTTGTTACGCTGGTGCTATTTGTGGATATATGAATTCTACAAGAGCTACTATTAAGCGCTGTGTCAACTATGCTGATGTCAAATCATCAGATAGTTCTGCTGGCATTTGTGGCGCGCTCAGAAATGGACTTGTTGAGGCATGTGTCAATAAAGGCAAGGTAAGTGCTAATTACTTAGCCTGTGGTATTGTAGGAGAGGTGCGTCCTGGCGTGTATCGAGAGATTAAGTCGTGTCTCTCTTTGGGAGTTATTGAAGACAGCGAATACCGCCGACCAATATGCTATGGTTTGTTTGGTGAAATTTCAAAAGTTTCGGAGTGGAACATAACGTATTATTCGGCAGCGCCGCCTTCTGTGTCGGAAGCGCCTTATATTCCTGAAGAGTCGGCAGTTCCTGTAGAGCCAGTAGAAGAGTCGATAGCGCCTGTAGCTCCACAGTCGACAGGTCCTTCATTGCTATCAGCATTGAAGTCGCTCTTTATGGGAGATGACAAAGAAGCAGAAGACAAGACGATGAAGACTGCAGAGCTTCCAGAATCAAAAGTAGAAGAATCAAAGGCAGTATACGATCAATCGAATGTAACAAACTGCTACTATTCTTCATCAATCTATTCGTCGGAAGATATCAATGGTTGTGGCAAGATGGTAACAGAAGAAGAGTTAGCATCGGGCAAGGTAGCATATATGCTCCAGACCACATACGATGATGTTAACAAAATGGTATGGGGTCAGGTTATAGGAGAAGACGACACCCCGATTTTGACGGTATATGAGGATGAAAGAGTGACGCATCTGATTATTTCAGGAGAGATAGAGGAAGACTTGTATGTAAACAATTATGTTCTTGACCCAGGATACAAGTATGCATGGAACGGCACACTAGAGTGGAATGGAGAGCTCTATGGAGGAGAGATGAAAGTAACAGCCTACAAGGGAGCGCTTACGAAGACCGGCAGCTGTGTTGCGACATGTTCGGAGCCTGCATACAACATATTTACGACAACAACTGGAGAAAAAGTCTTCCAGGCAAAAGGTGTGCCAGAGAAACATGACTTCGTAAATCGTGTATGTACGAAGTGTGGAAAGGTTCATGAGAGTCTGATTGTGAGTTGTCTTTATAATGACCAAGAATTCACTCGAAGAGAACAAGTGAAGTATTTCACTTTGCAGTTTATCATTCCGGGAGAAGCACTAGCTGCGGTAAAGACACCTATTACGTCATTGACTCTGCTAACAGAGTATGAGGCAGAAGAAGATGTTGAGGCTAGTGTAAATCTATTTGTCGGCAATATTTACGGGAGTGAATTCTATAGTAGGAATGAATATGGTTATGGCGAGAACGAAGTGACTAAGGTGTGCGATAATGCTAAAATGGTAATAAGCAGAGGCGGCAAGACTAATATTTTGTTCGGAACGCCATTTGAATATGATGGTGCAAGCAATTTAGCTGTGGTATTGTCGGTTGCAATGGACAAAGCAGTTGACAATTTACGTTTCATCTGTTACATGGCTGATCATAACCAGTTCATATACAAAGGCAGTGCTACTGATGAGAATGTTGCCAGCAATATTCAAGGTATTTTCGATTGGATTAAGTCTGTGATACCATCATTCGAGCTATATGGAGAAGAGCATGTGATAAAGGCAGTGCCAGCTAAAGAATCGACAACGACATGTCCTGGTCATATTGCGGGATATGAGTGTACGCTATGTGGCAAGCACTACAGTGATGCTGAGGGAGAGAACGAGATAGCAGATGAGTTGTGGTATACCCAGGTAGCGACGGCTATTGAGGCGATAGAAATAGGCGAAGAGACAGAAGAGCACATAGAAGCAATCTATGATGTGATGGGTCGTTTAGTACCTACGACCGATGTACGCTCTTTATCGCGAGGAGTATACGTAGTGAAGACCAATAACGGATCGAGAAAGATTACGGTCAAATAACCTTCAGTAGGAAATATATACAAAAATGCCTGCTCTGTTGAAAATTACAGAGCAGGCATTATATTTGCAAACGAACATGAGAGGAAGGAGATACATAGAGATAATTGTGGCTTCGCTACTGATAGTGGCGGGACTGGTGGTGCACATTAAGATGTTGGATCTAGGAGTCATAAAGAATGGAGACTTTGATAACTTTCTCCGTCAGTGGATGGGCTATATGGAGCGGAAAGGCATGGCCGTTTTTTCGACCGATTTCAGTGACTACACGCCCCCATACCTCTATGTGCTGAATGCGATAGTACAACTTGGGTTACCCTGGCATGAGACGGTAAAAGTAGTTTCGGGCATATTTGGCTATCTATGTGCCTTTGCGGTGGGCATGATATGCAAGGAGAGCGGAGTGAAAAACGGTGTGTTGTGGGGTTTAGCCATTGTTCCATTGCTTCCGACGGTACTAATAAACAGTATGTGGTTTGCGCAGTGTGACGCAATATATACCAGTTTTGTGCTGTGGGCTCTGTATTTTGCCATGCGAGAGCGGCGATGGATGACTGTTGTGATGCTAGGGCTGGCATTTTCCATTAAGCTACAGACTATACTAGTTGCCCCCTTCTTTTTTGTACTACTAATGCAGAAGCGCTTCAAGGTGTGGCATTTTCTGGTTATACCGGCAGTGTATATAGTCATGATAGTACCTGCATGGCTGTCGGGAGGTGATTTTGTGGCATTACTGACCACCTATTTTCGTCAGGCGGCAGAATATACGGAACTTCAGCTCAATTTTCCGAATATTTATCTGTTTTTCGATGCGAGTGTATCCAAATCAGGCATACGCACTGTGGGCGTACTATCAGTAGTATTCCTAACGCTATTATCAGGATGGCTATTGAGGAAGAAAGAGTGGGCTGCAGGAGACTATCCCTTTATGGCGTTGACCAGCATAGTGCTAGTATCATTTATATTACCTGGGATGCACGAGAGGTATATGTATTCGGCCGACGTGCTAGCAGTGAGCTGTGCTATAATCAACTGGCGCTATATAGCGACGGCGGTAGGGATAGAGATGGTATCGCTCATTGCATACGGGCTGTATGTCTTTCGAGGGAGGGGTATGATGTGCAATGTGGGATTTGCGATATTTGTCGTGGCAATAATTATTCTTGTTATTGCAGACAAGAATATACTAGGAAGAGGGCATGGAAACAAGATAAGAAAAGATTGACCCTATGGACAGATTGGAAACACTATCAATAGTAGTGCCATGCTATAACGAAGAGGCTATGGTAGTAGAGCTTGTTGAGCACCTAGACATGGTACTAAGCAAATTAACGGGCGAAGGTCTGGTAGGAGAAGACAGTCACATAGTGCTAGTAGATGACGGGTCGACCGACCAGACGTGGCCCCTTATATGCAGCAGTTGCGAGACATATAAACGAGTGAACGGAGTGAAGCTAAGTGGCAATGTGGGGCATCAGAATGCGCTGATGGCCGGTCTGACGGTAGCGAAAGACACGTCGGACCTTATAGTAAGTCTAGATGCCGACCTACAAGACGACACATCCGTAATATCAGAGATGATAAAGCTAAGCAGGCAAGGGAACGATGTAGTGTATGGGGTAAGAAAAGACAGGACGAGCGACAGCTTAGCCAAACGAGAGACGGCGCAGATATTCTACAAGACGATGAAAGTGCTGGGAGTTAGGACGGTATATAACCATGCGGACTACAGGTTGATGACGAAGAAAGCGGTGGAATATCTGAGTGAGTTTAACGAGCGGAATCTGTATCTGAGGGGTTTAGTACCGCTGCTAGGGTGCAAGTCGGCCACGGTAGAATACAAGCGAGAAGAGCGGCGAGAAGGGAAGTCGAAGTATTCAATTCGCAAGATGCTGCATTTAGCGATGGACGGCATAACATCCTTTACAGACGTTCCGGTGCACATAGTACTGTGGCTAGGCGTTGCGTTTCTGGTGGTATCATTTGGTATATTGGTATACGTAATGGTATCCTATTTCATACACAGTGTGGTACCGGGATGGAGTTCTCTGATGCTTTCGATATGGTTCTGTTCGGGCTGTGTACTCACATCGTTAGGCGTGATAGGCGAGTACATAGGCAAGATATATGTAGAAGTAAAAGGACGACCGCGCTACAGGATAGAGAAGAAAAGCGGAGAAAAGGTATGTAATATACCCCCTACCATACAAAAAGCACAGCGGGGTGAAGATGATGGAGAGGTGTAATGGGCGGTGTGTCAGTTGGTTCGGGCTAGTATAAGGGAAGTATAAGGTTGCTCGCAGTTTTTTTATTTGCGACTATAAAAAGTTTGCCCCGCGGAGAAGTGTAATTCTCTGCGGGGCGAAGTATTGTGGTCTTATTGTGGACTAGGTATTACTCGAGGAGCTTCTTGAAGAGCTCGGCACCTGTAACCTGCTTAGCGATCATAGCGTGGAGAGTATCAACGCTTACGCGCTCCTGCTCCATTGTATCGCGGTAACGAACTGTTACGGTGTTATCCTCGAGAGTCTGATGATCTACAGTAACACAGAATGGTGTACCGATAGCATCCTGACGACGGTAACGCTTACCGATAGAATCCTTCTCATCGTACTGGCAGTTGAACTCGAGTTTCATTGTGTTCATGATCTCGCGAGCCTTCTCAGGGAGACCATCCTTCTTAACGAGAGGGAGAACAGCCAACTTAACTGGAGCCAATACAGCTGGGAGGCGGAGAACTACACGTGTATCGCCGCCCTCGAGAGCCTCCTCCTTATAAGCACCTGCGAGGATGCTGAGGAACATACGGTCGACACCGATAGAAGTCTCGATAACGTATGGAGTATAGCTCTTGTTGAGCTCTGGATCGAAGTACTCGATCTTCTTGCCAGAATATTTAGCGTGAGAAGAGAGGTCGAAATCTGTACGAGAGTGGATACCCTCAACCTCCTTGAAGCCGAATGGCATACGGAATTCGATATCAGTAGCTGCGTTAGCGTAGTGAGCCAACTTATCGTGATCGTGGAACTGATAGTTCTCGTCACCCATGCCGAGAGCCTTGTGCCACTTGAGGCGGAAAGCCTTCCAGTATTCGAACCACTTCATCTCCTCGCCTGGACGAACGAAGAACTGCATCTCCATCTGCTCGAACTCGCGCATACGGAAGATGAACTGACGAGCGACGATCTCGTTACGGAAAGCCTTACCGATCTGAGCGATACCGAAAGGCACCTTCATACGGCCAGTCTTCTGTACGTTGAGGAAGTTTACGAAGATACCCTGAGCAGTCTCAGGACGGAGGTAGATCTTCATAGCGCCATCGGCTGTAGAACCCATCTCAGTAGAGAACATGAGGTTGAACTGACGAACCTCTGTCCAGTTCTTTGTACCGCTGATAGGGCAAACGATCTCCTCGTCGATGATAATCTGACGGAGTTCCTCGAGGTTGTTATCGTTGAGAGCCTTAGAGAAACGTGCGTGGAGTGCATCGCGCTTAGCCTGCTCGCGGAGTACGTTAGGGTTAGTTGCGCGGAACTGAGCCTCGTCGAATGCGTCGCCGAATTTCTTCTTAGCCTTATTGATCTCCTTCTCGATCTTGTCATCAAACTTGGCCATCTGCTCTTCGATGAGCACGTCAGCACGATAACGTTTCTTAGAATCCTTGTTGTCGATCAATGGGTCGTTGAAAGCATCTACGTGACCTGATGCCTTCCAGATTGTTGGGTGCATAAAGATTGCAGAGTCGAGACCTACGACATTGTCGTTGAGTTTAACCATTGCATCCCACCAATACTTCTTGATGTTGTTTTTGAGCTCAACACCATTTTGTCCGTAGTCATAAACAGCGCCAAGGCCGTCGTATATTTCGCTACTTGGGAATACGAAGCCATACTCCTTACAGTGTGCTACAAGCTTCTTGAAAACATCTTCCTGCTGTGCCATATTTGAATATAATTTTGTTCTATTTGGGCGCAAAATTAGCACTTTTTCGGTCTTTTTGGAAATATTATAACCTTAATATATTGAAAAAGAGTGTATTTTTGCAACTGAAAAAAGATTCAAGAAAGACAATGGCTGTAACAAAACCAAGTATACCAAAGGGTACGCGTGACTTCTCAGCAGTTGAGATGGCTCGTCGCAACTACATTTTCGACACCATTAAGGGCGTTTTTGCAAAATATGGCTTCAGTCAGATAGAGACTCCTGCTATGGAAAATCTCTCTACACTTCTAGGCAAGTACGGCGACGAGGGAGACAAGCTCCTTTTCAAGATATTAAATTCGGGTGATTTCATCTCCAGTGCGGGAGGTCCGTTGAATGTCAATTCGGACAAGGCTGCCTTGCAAATCTCAGAGAAGGGCTTGCGATATGACCTTACGGTACCATTTGCGCGATTTGTGGTACAGCACCAAACTGAGCTTACATTTCCATTCAAGCGTTTTCAGATTCAGCCTGTATGGCGAGCAGACCGACCACAGAAGGGACGTTACCGTGAATTTTACCAGTGTGATGTAGATATCATTGGTTCGGATTCGCTGCTTAACGAGGTAGAACTTATCCAGATAGTAGACGATGTTTATGAGGCATTGAACATCAATGTTGCCCTTAAGATAAACAACCGTAAGGTACTTGCCGGCATAGCTGAGGCTATCGGTGCGGCAGAGCACATGGTTGATATTACAGTAGCTATTGACAAACTAGACAAGATAGGTCTTGAGAATGTGAATTCTGAGCTCAAGGAGAAAGGTTTGTCGGATGAAAGTGTTGAGAAGCTACAACCTATCCTCAAGATGCAAGGTTCTCAGGAAGAGAAACTTGCTACTATGCGCAGCGTGCTGACATCAGAGGTAGGACAGAAAGGTCTTGATGAGTTGGAGACTATCTTCAACTATGTAAAGGCACTTGGTTTGAAGAAGATTAAGGTAGAGCTTGACCTTACTTTGGCTCGAGGCTTGAACTATTATACAGGTGCTATTTTTGAGGTAAAGGCACTTGATGTTGAGATAGGTTCGATTACTGGTGGTGGTCGTTATGACGACTTGACAGGCATTTTCGGCTTGAAGGGCATGTCGGGAGTTGGTATTTCATTCGGCGCAGACCGTATTTATGATGTAATGACCCAGCTCAACCTGTTCCCTGAGTCGGTACTTGAGCAGACACGCATTCTTTTCGCTAATTTTGGTGGAGAAGACGAGATGTACTCCCTCAAGCAAGTTCGTGCATTACGTGCGAAAGGCTTCAAGGTAGAGATATTCCCAGATGCTACAAAGATGAAGAAGCAGATGCAATATGCGGACAAGAAGCAGATACCATTTGTGGCACTTTGCGGTGAGACTGAGAGGAATGAGAACAAGATAACTCTCAAGAACATGGTAACTGGCGAGCAATCTTCATTGACACTTGAAGAAGTAGCAGAGCAGATAGCCAGATAAGGTATAGTTTTGTAAGGTAGACAGAAATTAATTATATTCGCACGAAATAATTATATACAACCCTATGGAGTTCAAAGTATCAGACGTAGCGCAGTTGATTCAGGGCACGGTGGATGGAGATCCAAACGTTCTCTTGCACGACGTATCAAAGATAGAAGAGGGTAAGCCAGGCACGCTTACATTCTACTCTAACCCTAAGTATGAGCACTACGTGTACTCTACAGAGGCTTCGGCTGTCATTGTTAATGCAGATTTCAAGCCAGCGCAGCCAGTGAAAGCGACACTCATTCGTGTTCCTGATTCGCGTCAGGCGCTTGCACAGTTGCTATATATATATGAGAGTATGGTACCACAGAAGGTAGGCATTGAGCAGCCATCGTTCATTTCATCTAGTGCTACAGTAGGTGACAAGGCGTACGTTGGTGCTTTTGCGTACATTGGAGAGAAGGTACAGATAGGCAATAATGTTAAGATTTATCCTCAGGCATATATTGGCGATGGTGTTAAGATAGGTAACGACTGTCAGATATTCCCTGGTGTGAAGATATATAAAGGTTGTGTACTTGGCGACCGTGTAATAGTACATGCTGGAACAGTAATAGGAGCTGACGGCTTTGGATTTCAGCCAGACGCCAACAACAACTACAAGAAAGTACCACAAATTGGCAATGTAGTTATCGAGGATGATGTTGAGATTGGTGCAAATACATGTATTGACCGTGCGACTATGGGTTCTACACGTATCGGCAAGGGCACAAAGCTTGACAATCTTATTCAGATTGCGCATAATGTTGAGATAGGACAAAATGACGTTATGGCAGCGCAATCTGGTGTCGCAGGCAGTACCAAGGTAGGCAGCAACTGTATGATTGGCGGACAGGTAGGCATTGCAGGTCATATCAATGTACCAGATCAAGTTGTACTAGCGGCACAGACAGGAGTAAACAGCACGATTAAGAAATCCGGCACATACTTCGGCTCTCCAGCTATGGACTATATGGCATTCAACAAATCATTTGTCATGTTCCGTAAGTTGCCAGAGATAAAAGCACAATTAGATGAGTTGGCCGAGAAAGTCGGCAAGTAATTAACGATATGGAGAAACAGACGACCATAAAAGCTGCTGCATCCTTTTCGGGCAAAGGTCTGCATACAGGAGTAGTAGTTAACCTAACCATAAATCCTGCCCCTATAGGTCATGGCTACAAGTTTCAGCGAGTAGACCTTGAAGGCAAACCAGTATTTGCGGCTGATGCTCGCAATGTATCCTTTACGCAAAGAGGTACTGTACTCAGTGCTGGTGGGGACAGGGCTAATGTGACTGTAAGCACTATAGAGCACCTTATGTCGGCCCTTAGAGGTCGCCGTATAGACAACTGTCTGATTACGCTTGACGGACCTGAGGTGCCAATTCTTGATGGCAGTGCTCTACCTTTTGTGGAAGCTATCGACAAAGTTGGCATTGAAGAGCAAGATGCAGAGCGTGAGTATATGGTAATAACTGAGAAGACCGTATATGAAGAGCCTGAGAAGAATATTCGCATTATTGCGCTTCCAGAGGCAGACGGTTTTGCTGCTCAGGTTAATATAGCTTTTAATGGTTCTCGTTGTCTTGGCAATCAGTTTGCTCTCATAGAGTCGCTTGATGAGTATGAGACGGTATATGACTGTCGTACATTTGTATTTCTCCATGAGGTAGCGTTTCTTCTTCAGCAAGGTCTGATTAAGGGAGGAGACCTTGAGAATGCGATAGTATTTGTAGAGAAAGAGCTCACTGCGGAAGAGAAGGCGCAGATAGCTGCACTTATGGGCAAGACACCTACGATACATCCATCGGGTGTATTGAATGACCGAGACCTCAAGTACAACAATGAGGCTGCGCGACATAAGTTGCTTGACCTTATTGGAGACTTAGCTTTGGTAGGCAAGCCTATCAAGGGCAGAATTATAGCTACACGTTCGGGACACGGTTCAAATGCAGAATTTGCCCGCATGTTGATAAAGAAATACGGATTTTAATATATAGAAGATGATTAGTCCATTAGCATCAGTAGATCCAAAAGCAAAGATTGGCGAAAATGTAACTATTGATCCATTTGCATGCATTGCAGGTGACGTTGTGATTGGCGATGGTTGTCACATCATGTCGAATGCCGTTGTATGTGACGGTGTACGCATGGGTAAGAACAATCGTGTATTTCCACATGCAACAATAGGAGCCATACCACAAGACCTAAAGTTTGTGGGAGAGTATACACTTTGCGAGATTGGCGACAACAATACATTCCGTGAGTGTGTTACTATTAACCGTGGCACAGCATCAAAGAATACTACAATAATAGGTTCGAACAACCTTTTGATGGCTTACGTTCATGTGGGACATGACTGTGTATTGGGTTCAAATATTATAGTATCCAATGCCTGTCAGTTTGCTGGTGAGGTTCAGATTATGGACTGTGCTGTTGTAGGTGGTGGTTCGCTTGTACATCAGTTTACGCGTATTGGCTCGTATGTAATGATTCAGGGTGGCACACGTCTTGGCAAGGATGTACCTCCATTCTCTATGATTGGTCGTGAGCCAGCTGCTTTCTGTGGATTGAACCTTGTAGGTCTTCGTCGCAGAGGATTTGAGCGAGAGCAGATTGACACTATCAATCAAGTATATGAGTATTTATACAGAAAGAGTTTGAATACTACGCAAGCAATCAAGGCTATAGAAGAAGAGCTTCCACAAAGTGAGGGAAGAGATATGATTCTTGACTTTGTAAAGAGCAGTGAGCGTGGTGTAGTTCCTGGCTTGAAGTAATATTTTAAGTAAAAGATACCCAAAAAAGGGGGGAGTATCATGATGATACTTCCCCCTTTGATTTTTTATTACCAAACCATGGGTATTTCGGAACAAATCTAGTTGGGCGAACTTTGCGTCGTGAAAATAACAGACGTAAAGAGATGATAAAACTAATAATATTGTGCGCGTCGGCTCTCCTGACAATAGCGACAATGGCCCAGGTAGACTCTACTGAAGTAAAGAAGAAGAGGCTATCACTTGGCGGTTATGGGGAGGCAGTGATGAGTCGAAATTTCTACTCAGACCACATTTATAGATATAGCAAGCCCGAGTCACATGCAGATGATGACTCTCATGGAAGATTTGACCTACCTCATGTAGTATTCTTTGTTGGCTATGATTTTGGCAAAGGATGGAAGATGAATACTGAGATAGAGTTTGAGCACGGAGGATTAGAATCGGCAGTTGAGATGGAAGCCGAGGAATCGGGTGAGTACGAAGCAGAAGTAGAGCGAGGGGGAGAGGTTGCTCTAGAGCAGTTTTGGATTCAGAAAACATTCAGTGATGCTGCAAACATCAGAGCAGGTGAGATTATAATTCCCATTGGCTTGACGAATCAAGGACACTTACCCAATGAATTCTTCACTGTTTACAGGCCAGAAGGTGAGAATACAATACTTCCTTGCACATGGCACCAAGTAGGCATCAGTTTTTGGGGTAGAACAGACAACTGGAAATACGAAGCGATTTTTACATCAGGCCTTAATGCGGATCAGTTTGGCAATGAGTCGTTTGTTCATTATGGAGCAGCCAGTCCATATGAGTTTAAAGTAGCGAACAATTATGCGGGAGTGTTGAGAATAGACAACTACAGTATTTCTGGTTTGAGATTAGGCCTTAGCGGTTATGCTGGTCCTACGTTCGAAAACTCACTAAGCAAGAATACGAAATACAAGGACTGCAAAGGAACGCTAGTTATTGGGGCATTCGACTTTCAGTATAAAAACGAGAAAATAGTTGCGAGAGGCTATGCCGACTATGCTCATCTGAGTGATGCTTACGAGATAGGTTTGTGGAACAGAGAGACTTTTGCGACAAAATACGACGACAGTCCGAGTAAGCGTCAGTATATAGGATCAGATGCGGTTGCCTTAAGCCTGAGTATAGGCAGCTACCTTGTTCATCGCAAAAAATCAGAAAACGCACTACTCATATTTGGGCATTATGAGTACTACAACTCATTCCTAAAAGGGAAACTTTCAGATACCTATCAATGGTGCGGCAAGCATAGAATAGCGTTAGGCTTAAACTATATGCCTATGAAAGAGATAGTAATCAAGGCAGAATATTCAAAAAGATTCCTGAAGTCGCAATACAACAATGAGCCTAGCATTTCTATGAGCATTGCTTACAGCGGATTCTTCCAATATTAGAATAATATTTACGAATTAATTATATGAAAATCTCTCTTACAAAAGCACTTTATGTAGCAATATCTGCTACATGTGCTATGAATCTGTCATCCTGTGATGATGACGACGAAAAAACAGCCGACAATGGGGCTGTAGTTGCCGACGCTGTGCTAAAGGCTGCAAATGTGCAGTTTGTAAACAGCACTGTAATACCCACTTACAAAGGTCTTGCCGACCATGCTCTATCATTGATGGATGCCATTAAGGCCATGAAAGATGATGCTGGGCTAGAAAATGCCTGCAACGAATGGAAGCAAGCCAGACAGTACTGGGAGTGGACAGAAGCATTTCTCTTCGGTGCGGCTTCGAACTATGGTATTGACCCACATATTGACACGTGGCCTTTCAATGCCGAGGCATATTCGAGCATGACAAGCTTTGAGGCGACTAACCCTGAATTTCTCGGGTTCCATGGAATAGAATACATTCTCTTCCGCGAAGGTAAAGCCAGGCCATTTGTTGATCTCTCTGAAAAAGATTTAGCGTTTGTGGAGAGCATTGCTGAAGATTTAGTGATATCTGCGATCCGTCTGGAAGGTGCCTGGGCAGGTGTAGAGAACATCACATCAGAAAAGCAAGAATTACTTGAAGAGGCAGAGATAGATATTCCTGACAACTTCGGAGAGGACATGATTACTGCTGGTGCCAACAATCGTTGGAAGACAGTATTAGCTGGCAGTATACAGATACTGGAAGGTGCTCGTACTATTGTAGACGAAGTTGCTCATGGCAAGATTGGCACGCCACACAATGGTGAGGACGTTGAATATATTGAGTCGCCACATGCATATAACTCGATTCAAGATTTTGAGGACAATATAGTAAGCGTACGCAATGTATACTATGGTGGGCTCAATGCTACATCACCCCGAGGTGGTTCACTCTCGGATGCTATAGCAAAGGCGAAAGGCGGAGAAGCGATAAACGAGAATGTTGTATCCGCTATAGAGAGTGCTATAACAGCTATCAAGAATATGAAAAAGCCATTTGTACTCAACTATACAGACAAGAGTGCTCAGACAGCTATAAGTGAGTTGGAGAATCTTGATGATGCGCTATTGGCAGCAGAAGAATTTCTCCAGGACAAATAACCATATAGATTATGAGACGAATACAATACCTATATTTTTCAGCATTACTC
Organism: Bacteroidales bacterium; assembly: GCA_024401365.1. Taxonomy (GTDB): domain Bacteria; phylum Bacteroidota; class Bacteroidia; order Bacteroidales; family Marinilabiliaceae; genus W3P20-009. Next base: position 49,106 of record JAKSLE010000005.1, read on the forward strand.
TCATCTATACTATTTGCTTGTTCGGATGACGTGAGCGTGAGTCCTAACAATCCTGAACTTGACGATCCTGCTGATTATGCTGCAGAGTGGTATGCCGGAGGTGAACTTGGAACTGTTTTTAATTATACTTCGCACGCTTACGAGCAGGCCACTCCTGCGACTGAGCAAGCCGGCATGTACGATGCTTTCAAGAAAGGTGAATATTTCTTCAAGAAAGATTACAAGAATACATCTGCTGGTGCATTCAAGGGGTTAGGTCCGCTATATATCAGAAGAGGGTGTCTTTATTGCCACCCTTCATACGGCCATGGCAAACGTCAGGATAGGTATCGTGCTGATGATATGGGTAATGGTTATCTTCTCGTAATTACAGATGAGACTGATACTTATTTGAGTAGTCTCACAGGTATGCCTCAGACTATGGCGGTAAAACCTTTTAAGGCTCCTATCAATGAGGATGGCATCCATATTACATGGATGAGAGCAACAGATGAGTGGGGGAATAAGTTTGATGATGGTGAAGCGTACGACCTGATTTATCCAGAAGTTGTCATTGATGAAGATGCCTTCTATGTACCCCTTCAGGTTACAAGCGGAGGTGTAATAACTGACGTGCCATACAGCAATGTAAAAGTTCGACTAGAATCTACCATTGGAATATATGGAACAGGGCTTCTTGACGCCATTGACGACGAAGATATCTTGGCAGAGTACAAGCGTCAGGAATCTATAGGAGTGCAGCTAAACCCTGCGATGTATTCAAACGGTGAATTTACCAACTATTACGTCAATACACTTCAGGGAGACGGCACGAAGTTTATGCGTAGATTTACATACGCTATAAGTCGTGGTTCGCTTCAAGACGGAGCTGGCTCTAATGCCATTTGGAACATTACAAATGTGACTCGTTCTGACAGAATGTATCACTATATGACAAAGACCTATGCGCAAGTAGCATCGAAAGATCCTGAGGTACAAGCTGATTTCTACAAATACTTTCCTGAGCAGAATATCACAGGCGACGTAGAGACGGATATATACAACTACCTTATAGGAAGCAAAGATGTACTGAAAGAGCCAGAAATGTCGGATGAGGATTATAAAGACTTCATGGTATGGCACCGAGGTTTGGCTGTTCCTGCTGCACGAGACTTGGACGACGCTGACGTTCAGAAAGGCAAGAAAATCTTCAATAAGATTGGTTGTGCGTACTGTCATAAGCCATCTTGGAATACGGGAGATGACCATATAAAAGATCCTAACAAGTTCTTCAAGGATGCTGACAATGAGTTGCCCCGATATCCGAATCAGACAATTTGGCCATATACAGATATGGTGCAACACAGGCTATTCATGCAAAACGATATCCGTACAGGCTGGTGCAGAACCACTCCTCTTTGGGGCAGAGGGTTGAGCAAGACTGTGACTGGAGCTGAAGAAAGGTTACACGACTGCAGAGCTCGCAATGTAATAGAGGCTATTATGTGGCATGGGTATTCGCCACAAAGTGATGCTCGAAGATCGGTAGAGAAATTCCGTTCGCTCACAAAGAAAGAGCGTGAGTGTGTAGAAAAGTTTATAAACGCTATATAAACCCCTTTTCAATAAATCGTAAGTCATATTGTTTCACTAGGTTCTTCGTCGTTTGAGACGAAGAACCTATCTTTGCGAAAGTATGAAAAAGAAAATTGGCATATTTACGTTAGTTGCTGTTGCAGCAATAATAGTTGTTCTCGTTGTGGCATCCGTAATAGAAAATCTTTACGGAACAGATTTTGCACACAAGTACATATATGGCGCGGACTGGTTCTGTGCTGTTTGGGCTATCCTCGCCATATCGGGCATGGCTTACATATTCAGCAATAAATTGCAGCGAAGACCTGCATTGTTTGTATTTCATATAGCATTCGCCTTTATACTGCTTGGGGCTGGAGTAACCCACTACTTTGGCAGAGAGGGATATCTTCATGTCAGAGAAGGTAACAGTACCAATATTGTGACTGATGATATGGGAATATTAGTAGAAAGGCTACCTTTTGAGGTCACACTTGAGCGATTCTTGCTTGAGACACATGAAAGCAACAACAATGTCAAGGACTATGTGAGCCACTTAAGCATAGAAGGAGAGCAGGTAAAGGTATCGATGAATAATATATACAAGAGGGATGGGTATAGGTTTTTACAGACATCGTATGACGAAGATTTGCAAGGGACCATCCTAGCTGTGGTACATGATCCGTGGGGAATAACTGTGACGTATATAGGATATTTGTTTTTATTGATAGGATCTATTACCTGGTTAATATCCCCTAGCTCGACATTCAGGCTACTATTAAAAGGGAAGATAAAGAGTATTAGCAAGAAGGGGAAAATAGTTATAGGAGTATTGGCGACAAGCTTTGTAATTTACTGGATAGTAAAGTATATAATAGGATGGCGAGAAGGCACTTTGCCACCTGTATTGATGTCTCCACTGCTCTTTGTGCATATAGTGATCATTATGGCAGCCTACGCTTTGCTCGCAGTTATTTTAATTTGTGGAGCGATAGGACTGATAAGAAAAGAGAAAGGGCCAGAGATGATGACGGCATGCAGAATATTGCTATATCCAGCCATAGTACTCTTGACACTAGGCATTTTTGTAGGAGCCACATGGGCAAATATCTCTTGGGGCAACTATTGGAGTTGGGACCCTAAAGAAGTTTGGGCGCTTGTAACACTTCTTGTATACTGTTTCCCTGTACACTATAGATTTTTCAAATGGCTTCAGACGCCTAAGGGATTCAATATATATTGTGTTCTTGCTTTTCTGACAGTGCTGATAACATATTTCGGGGTCAACTACCTACTTGGAGGCATGCACAGCTACGCCTGAGTTGTCGTTTTCCCCTTATCTGCCAAGATAATACCGATAAAAATCAGCACGGCTCCAATTGTAGCCCAGAGGGTAAACTCGGAGGTATTATACAACGTAGCTGTGACTAGCGATATAAGTGGCATGAGGTAGAGAAAAACATTGGTCTGCGAGAGCCCTATGCTATTAAACGACCAGTTCCACAACCACATACATACGGCAGAAGCTATCAGGCCCAGATAAAGGATACTCAACAGACATGAGGTATCGCCAGTAATAGAGCATATATCTTGTATGCTGAAATTGGGTATTGCGAATAGGGAAATTGTAATTATTGCGTAAAAAAATAATCTGCGCGACACGAAGAACGGCGAATAGTCACTTGGGATTCTCTCAAGGACCAAAGAGTAGACCGACCATAGTAATACAGATATTATACACAGGACATCACCTAATATATTGACAGACAATGATGAAAAATCTGAAGTCTGTAACAATGGGGAGAGAATTACAAAGCCTACCCCTACGAAAGCGATGAGAGAACCTATAATATAATGTCTGCTTGGCGACTGCTTATAAAAAAGATACTGTAGGGCCGTGCCTGCGATAGGTACGGTGGATGTGAGTAGGCCTACATTGATAGCTGTAGTATACTGAAGAGCGTGATATTCGAAAAGAAAATAGAGTGATCCCCCGGAGAGTCCGACTAACAGGAATTTCAATTCATCCCTGTTCCAGCGAATAGGAACATATTTAGGACATATACACCAGAGGACAATATATGCGAGTACAAACCTTATAAACATAATAACGCATGGCTCTATACCATGCGTTATTATATGCTTTGATGCGATAAACGTTGAACCCCAAACTATTGCAGTAAATAGGGCAGGGATATATTTCATTCCCTTGGTCAGCATCTTTATACTGTCATTATATCTTTCTCCTTGGCAACGAAGAGGTCATCTACTTTCTTCATGAATGAGTCATGAATCTTCTGTACCTCGCCCTCTGCGTCCTTAGCCAAATCTTCTGAGAGGCCATCCTTCTTGAGTTTCTTGAACTCCTCGTTGGAATCACGGCGAACGTTACGGATAACGATACGTGTATCTTCGCATGTACCCTTAGCCTGCTTAACGAGATCGCGACGGCGGTCCTCTGTCAATGGTGGTACCATTATTCGGATCATCTCACCATTGTTGTCAGGATTCATACCGAGGTTAGCTGCCATAATTGCCTTTTCGATAGCTGGGATCATAGACTTCTCCCATGGACGGATAGCTATAGTACGTGGGTCTGGAACCGAAACGTTGGCTACCTGCGAAAGTGGTGTAGCTGTACCGAAATACTCAACACGGATATCCTCGAGCATTTTTGGATTGGCTTTGCCAGCACGAATCTTACCCAATTCGTAATCTAGGTGGTCGATAGCCTTCTGCATCTGCTCTTTGGCATCGTCCATTATGAGTTCTATCTCTTCTTGCATAGCTTATTTGTTTCTATTTTAGTGCCACAAAGGTAATATATTTTCTTATTACACAAAAAACAACGCAACTCCAGCAACGCTAATTAATGCTCCCATGACCTCGATGAACGTAACTTTTTGCTTGAAGAACAGCACGTGCGGGATGAGAATCATGATTGGAGATACCGACATGATGGTTTGCGTTACTCCTACATCAGCGTATCTGGTTGCCTCAAGCGAAAGGGATACACCTATGAATGGGCCACACAACGTAGCCAATGTCAGCAGAAACAGCTCTTTTCGATGGCAGACTGTAGGAATGAATGTCTTGTGTTTGCCTTTTAATAATAGTATTATAGCGAAACCCAAAACTCCAAAGACAGCCCTGATAAACGTGGCTGACATAGATAGCATCTGCGTAGCATCCGTATCTTCTGCTGGTATCAACTGCTCATATTCTAGTATACCTTGCTTGCTCAACACCAATCCTATACCTTGTCCCATTCCCGCACCGATACCACATAACACTCCTGCCAAGGGCAACTTAAGTTGCGTGTGCTTCTGCCCGTCTTCACCAACCTGACGATTGAAAACCGATATGCAGATACCTGAAATTGTGAGCGCCATACCAAGATAGCCCATAGCAGTCAGACTTTCTCCTAGCAGTATCCATCCAAATAAGGCTGCTGATAACGGAGCCAACGTCATGAATAGCTGACCGAAACGTGAGCCTACCAACTTATAGCAGGTAAACAGACACATATCTCCGAAGATGTAGCCCGAGAGACTGGAGAGACAGAGCCACATACATGTAGTGGTATTTGTATACTGTGGAATCGGACATCCAGTAAATACAAATAAGCAGATAATTAATAGGAATAACGATAATGCCATCTTAACAATATTGGCATTAAGCGCCCCTACCCTCTTTACCGCATGTTCCGCGACAATGGCGGATAATGTCCAGAATATCGATGTAGTCAGCGCTAATATCTCTCCTAAATGTGTCATTTATTGTTTCGTTTGACTACAACAACCCCTCTTCGTTGAACGAAAAGTATGTGTTGTTGCCTATTATTACATGATCATCAAATCTTATCATCATTGTCTTTGCTGCGTCATGAATACGCGTCGTCAACTCTTTATCTGGTCTGCTTGGCGTACTGTTCCCCGAAGGATGATTGTGCACAGCTATAAATCGCGATGCTCCCCCAAGTATCAATTTCTTGAATAATGTACGTATATCCACTACCGTCGCATCTATACCTCCCACACTTATCTCTTCAATACGCATGAGCTTGCACGATGTGTCAAGCAACATTACCCTGAAGTGCTCTTCTTGCAGGTCTACCATCACTGGCTGCATCAGACGGTATACATCATTGGCCGAACGAATATAGCTTGTCACATTCTCAGCATCCGACTTAGCTTTTCTGCGACCAAACTCTAACGTAGCTATAATATGCGCTGCCTTGGCCTTGCCTAAACCTTTGATGGACATTATCTCGTCCATCTCTACACGCCCAAGCAACGACAAATTGTTGTCATGGCTACTCAATAAGTCAGTCGCAAGGTCTAACGCCGAACGCCCAGGAACACCAGTCCCTATCATTATGGCAAGAAGTTCTTTATTGGATAATGCCCCAGGACCTTGAGATATCAATTTCTCTCGTGGTCTCTCTTCTTCAGGCAAATCGTGAATCGTGAAATAACTAGGGTTATCGTTACTCATGTCGTTTTGATTGTATGTTGGTTAATTAAGTGGCACCTTCTAATCTTTCAATACCCAGGCTTTTTCCATGCCTTGTATCTTCCGTATTATCCGATTCTGTTCTCTCGCCTCTTCTTGCGTCGCAAACGATGCTACACTTAGTCGCACATATTTGCTGTCCGTAGCAGTTATCAGCTCAATGTCGCTGACTCCTTGCTTCTCCAGTTCTGCCATGCGTCGCAATGCCTTGGCTCTCGTAGGGTAACTTCCTACTATAATGTGGTAGTGCAACTGCTCTACGTTTTGTCCTTCACTGATCTCGTCAGATACAGAATAAAACATATTGCCGTCTTCTACATTCTCTTTATCTGCTACTACCGAAGTCTCAAACACCGACGCCAAAGATGCGTATGTGTCAACATTGCGCTCCTGAAGTGGCATGTCATTCAACTTAGGGCCGAAACAGAACAACAACGCAACAGCAGCAGCCCACCCAGCAATTCTCTTATAGCGCGAATAGTCGCCTATGCGAACCATGCCTACCGACCTCTCTGGAAGTACAGCAGCACTGATGGTCTGCAAACCATAGCTCTCCGCCAGATAATTGCACTTACTGTCTGCCGAGAATGTAACGACTCCATTTTTCAATAGGGTCAACTTGCCTAACGTAGGTAAAGAAACAATTTCCCCAGAACGGAGCTGCTCCATAACATTGTCCACAAAAGCCTCTATATTCTTACTAGCCTCTGAAAATGTAATACCTTCCGACTGCGCAACAGCGTTGATGAGCACACCGTCATTGTGAGACAACTGCGCATTGAAGACTATCTCCTTCCTCGGAGGAAGAAGCAACCCTCTGTTTACATCAATACTCGCACCTACTTCATTCGTGAGAAATGCACCCAAATGTGGCACAATCACACACTCGTGATTGTAAAGTAATGATGATATATGTCGAGCTATCGTCTTCATTTTTGTTCTTTTCAGTGAGACAAAAATAGTATTCTTTTGGCAGAGTTCAGCAATAAATTTTCAACATTGGTTGTTAATAACTTGTCTCGTGCCTCGCTTTGAATTGAGATACAATACCTTATGTTGTTAATAAATTTTTCTGATGATCGTCAAGCCGTCTCTGAGGGGTACTATTACCTTTTCTACCCTCGGATCTGAAGCAACAATATCGTTAAAATCCCGAATCCCCTGTGTCTGAGCAGCATCTGCCTTGGGGAGCGGACCTATTACCTTGCCATCCCACAAAATATTGTCAGCTATGATGTACCCGCCAACAGGTATGTGCTCCATACAGAGATTGTAGTACTCGGGATAGTTCCTCTTGTTGGCATCCATAAAAATGAGATCCCATGGACCACCCAACTTCTCTATTACCTCTTCGCACTTGCCTATGTGTAGGTGGACTTTCTCTCCGTAGGGCGACTTCCCCAGAAATTCTGTTATCGTGGGCTCTAGCTCGTCGTCTATCTCTATCGTGTCTACATAGGCTCCTTCTTGTAGCAATCCTTCTGCCATGGCTAAGGCCGAATAACCTGTAAATGTGCCTAACTCAAGTATCTTGCCTGGATTTATCATCCTTACAAACATCTTGAGCAACCTGCCTTGCCAATGCCCACTGGCCATACGCCCAAGTAGGAACCTGATGTGCGACTGCCTGTTCAACTCGTGCAGTACCTCAGGTTCCTGGTCAATATGCTTCTCTATATATTCTTCTAGCTCGGGAGTAAGCATGTAATTAGGCTACTTGAAACTCTCACTGAATTGCTTAATGCGCTGCTCTTCTTCTTTCTTGCAGACAAGTATCGTATTGTTGTCTTCTGCTACTATATAGCCGTCAAGACCTTGAAGTACCATCTTTACATTGTCCGATGCTCGTACTATACAGTCGTTGCTCTCTATTATACATACATTTTGCTTGCCTACTACAGCATTGCCGTGCTCATCTTTGTCAAGCTGTGTATAGAGCGAACCCCATGTGCCAAGGTCCGACCAGCCAAAGTCCGATGGCATCACATATACCCCAGCATCCTTGCCGTTCATGGTCATCGTCTTGCCCGACATACGCTCCATAACAGCATAGTCTATGGATATACTCTTGCATTGGGGGAATAACTCGTCAATGACTGCTCGCTCATTTTCTTTGCCAAACGATTCCGACATCTTGTCAAAAAGCGCCGATGTCTCTGGCTCAAATTCCCTGAGCGACGCCTCCGCAGTAGCAGCATCCCAAATAAATAGACCGGCATTCCAATAGTAATTGCCTTCACTTAAATATTGCTTGGCAACTTCTAGTTGCGGCTTCTCTTTGAAGGCTCTTACTTGACATACTTCCGACTGCCCTTCTTTATCTCCGGCTTGTATGTAGCCGTATCCTGTGTCAGGTCGTGTAGGGAACATACCAAGTGTCAATATATTGCTGGTACCCTTGACAAAATTAACTCCAGCATTGATAACTCTGCGGAATTCTTCTGTATTGACTACAAAATGGTCTGCTGGAGAAATAACTAGAGTAGCTTCCGGATCTATCTGCTTTATCTTCCATGTCACATAGGCTATACATGGCGCCGTATTTCGCATACATGGCTCAAGTAGTATGTTGGCTGATGGAACTTCGGGCAACTGCGCCTTTACCTTGTCAGCATACTTGGCAGAGGTGACTACCCATATGTTCTCTGGCGCAAATTCTTTACCAAAACGATCTACCGTCAACTGTATGAGCGTACGCCCTACTCCAAGGACATCAATGAACTGCTTTGGATTCTCAGGTCGACTCATAGGCCAAAAACGACTGCCTACGCCTCCTGCCATTATGACTAGATGATTCATACTCTTTTGTTTATTGTATATCTCAATATATACCGTTATTTCTCTATTCAAATAAAAAAGGATCCACCTAATGGCGAATCCTCTTCGAGTAGCGGGGAGCCGACTCGAACGACTGACCTTTGGGTTATGAGCCCAACGAGCTGCCAACTGCTCCACCCCGCAATGTAATATCTTTAAGTCCTAAGGACTGATTTTCTGCGTTTGCGGTGCAAAGGTATAGTATAAAAATGAACTTTGCAAATAAAAACGCAAAAATTTTAACTTTGTGATCCCGGCGGGATTCGAACCCACGACCCGCAGCTTAGAAGGCTGCTGCTCTATCCAGCTGAGCTACGAGACCAACCTCAAGATTTTGGGGATTACCCTTAAATCGGGTGCAAAGATATTGTCTTATTTTCTTATTTCCTATTTTTTATAGGTTAATTTGTCTAAAATACAAAATATCAACTTCCTCCTCCTCAATCTTAAGAAAAATATCTGACCGACTTCTCCCTATTCTCTCTTATACCTCGCTTATACCTCCCTTAATACAGAGCACATCTCCTCAAGGTGAAAAAACATAACAAAACTCTCATTTTTCTTATCTTCTTACAGTCCTCACGTCAACGCTCAAAAATAAAAAACTGCGAGCACCCGCTACTCTCTAACTACTCACAAAGGTACCCCACTATCTTCTCCAACATCTCTCTTACCTCACCGCCAACCCATACAACAACAATAAAAAAAGCCTCTCAGATTTCTCTGAAAGGCTCGTAAACTTGAGGTCGGTAGCAGATTCGAACTGCTGTAGACGGTTTTGCAGACCGTAGACTAAGCCACTCATCCAACCGACCCTTTTGTTTTGCGAGTGCAAAGTTATGGAACTTTATCCACACTCGCAAAATATTTCTCTTATTTTTTTAGACGTTGAAACGGAAATGCATAATGTCGCCGTCTTGAACGACATAGTCTTTTCCTTCTACTCCCAACTTTCCGGCTTCCTTACATGCTGCTTCCGATTTCAAAGCAATAAAGTCATCATACTTGATAACCTCAGCCCTAATAAAGCCCTTCTCAAAGTCGGAGTGAATAACTCCCGCAGCCTGTGGAGCCTTAAATCCATCATGGAATGTCCACGCACGAATCTCTTTCTCTCCTACAGTGAAAAATGTCCTGAGCTTCAAAAGGCTGTATGCCGAACGTATCAGTTTTACAACTCCCGACTCTTCCAAGCCTAAGTCGTTGAGGAACATCTGACGCTCTTCGTATGTCTCTAGCTCATTTATCTCCGCCTCTGTCTGAGCTGCTATCACAAGTATCTCAGCATCTTCATCCTTAACCGCATTTCTTACAGCCTCAACGTACGCATTGCCTGTAACTACCGATGAATCATCTACATTACATACATACATCACTGGCTTCGATGTCAAAAGAAAGAATCCCTTGGCTATCTTCTCTTCTGGCTCAGTAAGCTCTACAGTACGGGCATTCTTGCCTGCCTGCAACGCCTCACGATAGCGTAGCAATATGTCCAATTGCTTCTTGGCCTCTGGATCCTTACCCGAGATGGCTTGCTTCTCACACTTCTGTATGCGCTGCTCTACTGTCTCAAGGTCCTTTATCTGAAGCTCTGTATCAATTACTTCCTTGTCTCTCACCGGATCTACCGAACCGTCTACGTGAGTGATATTCTCGTCGTCAAAACAACGAAGAACATGGATAATGGCATCGGTCTCGCGAATATTAGCAAGGAACTTGTTGCCAAGTCCCTCACCACGACTGGCTCCCTTGACAAGACCAGCAATATCTACTATCTCTACCGTCGTAGGTACTACCTGCTGCGAATGTACTATGGCATCTAGCGCCTCTAGTCGCTTGTCAGGAACTGTAATCACGCCTACATTAGGCTCTATAGTACAGAATGGAAAGTTCGCAGACTGTGCCTTGGCATTTGACAAGCAATTGAAAAGTGTTGACTTACCAACGTTAGGCAAACCTACTATACCACACTGGAGTGACATCTACTACTTCGTTTTTTAGAATACGTATGAGAATGAAATCGACCAAACACGGTCCTTTGCATGTGTATTGTACAATGACTTGAATACTGGAGTAATACCCATCGCACAACGTACGTCTACACCAATACCCGACTTCGAGTCATAACCTGCACCAAACTGAGCCAAAGCTACAACTCGGTTACGGTCACGCGCAATTCGGCGAAGTGTCTGAATACCTGTCGTCTTAACACCTGTGCTCGAGCCATATACGTGTGTACCAAACTCATGATTGTTCAAGTAGCCCTTCTGCGTAGGAGAACTGATGTCATAATCAAGGTTCACAGAGAGAACAGGACCTGCCTGTACGTTGATGCCATGCTGAACCATTGGCAAATAGTACTTGAACATGATTGGCATCTGAATGTTCGATGTCAACATCTGAAGCTTGAAGTCCTCGTTCAAAAGGTCATCGTGACCTACTATATACTGACCTGTCAAGCGCCATGTCTCCTCTGGATGCCAGTCTATCATATACTCCAATGAACGAACACCCATCTTCGAGAAGTAAATCTCTGGCTGGATAGCCCAGTTTTGCCATTGGAAACGACACAAAATACCCATCTGTCCAAGACGTGCCTGCAAATCATCAGAGTCAGAACTATACGTGGCGAGGTTCATGCCAGCCTTGAAACCGTAATGGAATTCCATCCCATCACTTGCTACTGATGAGCTAACCTGCTTCTCAACGTCCTTGTCTGGTTCCTCATAATCGTAATCTCCACCTCGCTGTGCCATCGCAGCAAGTGGAAATAATAATGTCAATGCGAGTATCGCTAATTTCTTATTCATCCCTATTATTAATAGTGGTTGTGTATTATTTTAATGGTTGCAAAGGTAGATATAATTTTCACGTTACAATACAAAAAATGCAAATAACGCCAAATTCTCAATGTACGTCCGCTTTATCCCAACTTCCGTAACTATCTGTACTTGCTGGTAGAACTGTCTACTATATTAATGTAACTCTGATACCTGCTGTACGCTAATCGCCCCTCTTCTACCGCCAGTTTGACCGCACACCCTGGCTCATGCCTGTGCGAACAGTTGTTGTACTGACAGTCGTCCGATACCTTAAATATATCTCTGAAATAATGGGCTACCTCATTTCTCTCAATCCCCGTAATGCCGAACCCTCTTATCCCAGGAGTATCTATAATGTACCCCCCAAACGAAAATGGATGCATCTCCGCATGCGTCGTAGTATGCTTACCACTGTTATTCGTCTCACTTATATCGTCGGTCCTTAAATCTAATCCTGGCTCTATCTTGTTAATTAGGGTCGATTTACCTACCCCCGAATGCCCAGCTATAACACTTACCTTGTCTTTCAACCTCTCCTTGACTTGTTCCAACCCCTTATCATGCTTGGCAGATATCTCTATAACGTCATAACCCATATCCTTATATATCTGCTCAAATGCTTGCAACTCTTCCCTCAACTGGGCATCGTACCTGTCAACTTTATTGAATACCATTACTACTGGCACCCCAAAGGCCTCAGCCGACGCAAGAAATCTGTCTATAAATGTAGGTGTGGTAACCGGAAAATTAATTGTTACTACCAGCACCGCCTGGTCAACATTGGCCGCAAGTATATGTGTCTGCTTGGAAAGATTCGACGAACGCCTTACAACATAATTCTTCCTCGGCAACACCTCATCTATAACTCCTTCATTCGATTCTATCTCTATATTTACAAAATCACCCACTGCAACAGGGTTGGTGCTCTTGATATCGTCAATACGCATCTTACCCTTTATGCGACAATCAGCCACAACTTGCCCGTCGTCAAGACGCACATCGTAATAGCTTCCCGTAGATTTTATTACAGTTCCTCTCATGTATGAGTCATATTTGGCGCAAAGGTAGTTATTTTAACTAAAATAGTTAAATTACTTTGCCATTATAGTTTTAAAAAACTACTTTTGTGACGACAATATCGACAATTAACAGTATTAATTAATTATCAGTACAATGAAATTAAACAGAATCGTAGTTGCTCTCGTAGCAGCATTCTCCTTTGTTTCAACTTCTTTCGCGCAGAATAGCGAATTCCGCAAGGGCGACGTATTGGTCAACGTCCTCTACTCTCTTGGTTCTTTCGATGGCTACAAGATGAACGCTCATCCAAACCTTTCTGTAGGACATGAAGACATCCACTTGAACTGGGATGAGAAGAATTTCCTCCAGCACGGTATCGGCTTCACAGCTGAGTGGGGTATCCTCGATAACATGATCCATGGCAAGGGTGCTATTGGTATCGGTATAGAGGGTGGTATGGGCTTCGGTCGCGATGAGCAGAACGACATCTTCAAGCAGACTGCTAAGCGTATCCACTTCGCAACACGCGGTACAATGCACTACTCTTTCGTACCTGCTATCGACACATACGCTGGTTTCCGCCTCGGTATCTGCGACTGGACAGACTACAACCAAAGCATCAAGGATTCGTCTGGCGAATGGGTAAAGGTATTTGATGGTAAATTCGATGGCGATTTTATCTACAATTTCGTATGCGGCGCTCGCTACATGCCTGTAGACAACTTCGGTTTCAACCTCGAACTTTCATCTGGTCGCTACTCTTTCGTTTCGTTGGGCGTCTCGTTTAAGTTCTAAAAATTATCTTTTCTTACATATTTATATGGCGAGGTACAAATATACCTCGCCATATTTTTTGTCTCTTCCATAAAAAATGTGCAATTTTGTGCCGTTCAATTCCGTTAATAAGGTGCATGATGGACATAGTAATAAATATCGACTCCGATTTTGTCACTTATGCTCACGTCATGCTATACTCATTAGAAGAATGTAACGCCGAAACCTCTTTTTCGATACATATCATTAACGTCGGACTTAACGATAGCCATAAAAAAGACTTCATCGTCAAGCACCCCAAAATGGATTTCCATTTCTACGACGTCGACGACAATGTATTAAAGAGCCTCCCTATGTGGCGCCGCGACTACGTCTCTCCCGCTACATACCTGCGCATTTTTATGCCAGAACTCCTTCCGTCTTCTGTCGACAAGGTCCTCTTCCTGGATTGCGACACTTTGATACTGGATAGTGTCAGCGACCTATGGAACATAGATCTCGAATCCGACAACCTTATGATTGCCGCCGTGGAGGAACGCCCCCCATACGACACGAAGAAACCTGAAACATTAAACTATAGCGTAGAGTCGTCATACTACAACGCTGGAGTGGCTCTCATAAACCTCAAGGCTTTGCGAGAGGCCAACTTCTCTCAGAAAGCATCTCTGTTTATAGCCCAAAATCGTGATGTCATTCTCCACCACGACCAGGATATAATGAATGCTCTCACTGCTGGATCTACCAAATTCATCTCTTGCAGATGGAATTTGCTCGACTTCTTCACTTTCAAGAAGCCCGAAATCCAGAGCAGACGTATGGACGACCTCAAAGAAGCTCTCCGCAACCCCGCTATAGTACATTTTTCAAATAAACGTAAACCTTGGCATCATAATTGTGGGAATCCTTTCCGCGACCTTTATCTTTCCAAGGCTACACAATACGGCATAAGCGTTGCTTCGACGTGGGAATTGAAAACAAAATATCGCTTGCGCAAGATTTTGTATGCAATTCTTCTAAAAAAATCTAAGTACCTTAGGCCTCAACTTGTAACCTACTTGTCAAACTTATCATATAAAACACGAAAAATAAGCGCTTGATGAATATAGGGTTCGACGCCAAACGTCTATACAATAACTTTACGGGGTTGGGTAACCATAGCCGTACAACAATAGATATTCTCACGGATTATTATCCCGAGAATACCTACTTCTTGTATACCCCAAAGGTTAAGCAGCACAATATGATGCTGTCTTACCTCGATAAAGATTATTGCCAGACCGTCTTCCCTAACAAGTTCGTAAAAGGTAGCTTGTGGCGTACCTTCGGACTGACCGGCGACATAAAGCGCGACAAAATCGATATTTTCCACGGACTTAGCAACGAACTACCAGTAGGCATCCACAAATGCAATATCCCTTCGGTAGTTACCATCCACGACGTTGCTTTCAAGTCTTTCAAAAATATGTACCACTGGCAGGATTGTCAGATCTACGACATGAAATGGCGCTACGCTATCAAGCACGCCAATCGTATAGTGGTAATCAGCGAGTTTACCAAACAGGAACTCATGAGATATTACGATGTCGACGAAAGCCGAATCGATATAGTATACCAACCTGTCAACCCATCTTTCTATAGCGACAATACCCTATCTCCAGAAGATAATAATAGACAGTTATCTGCATACCCAGATGATTTTATGCTCTACGTGGGGTCTATTAACTCTCGCAAAAATCTCCTAGGAATAGTAAAAGCTATCGAACTTCTCCCTAAGGATCTCCAAATACCTGTCATCGCAGTGGGTGATAATAGTAGGTACAAAGCAGAGGTTCAGCAGTATATTGCAGAGCACAACCTGGAACATCTTGTAATCTTCCCTACTCATCGTATCGAGGATTGCGAACTTCATCTATTGTACCAAAAGGCTCGCCTATTCGTATTCCCTAGCTTCTACGAGGGCTTCGGTCTCCCTGTCGTCGAGGCTCTCCTCAAAGGGTGCCCCGTCGTAACTAGCAATACTAGCGGTCTTATCGAGGCTGGTGGCCCATTCTCCCTTTTGGCCGACCCTCATAGCCCAGAAGACATAAGCCACAAAATCCAAATGGTCTTGACAGATGACGACCTACGCAACGAAATGATCGCTGGCGGCAAGGAATTCGCCATGAATACATACCACCCTCGCGTCCTCGCCGAAAGACTGATGGCAATATATAACGACCTGAAGTAATTAATTCTCCATCTTTTCTGACTTTTACTCCCCTCAAGACCCGTCTTGACAAAATTGTTTTATCCCCCCATACTATTTTTGTTCAAAAAAAGTATCTTTGTGAACAGATGAAATCGTCTATGCCAATGAAAACGTCGGTAGCAATTTGTACCTACAACGGAGAAAAATACCTGAAAAGTCAACTCCTTTCAATAATAAATCAAACCGTTAAAGTTGATGAAATCGTCATCTCTGACGATGGTTCTACTGATGGGACTTTCAAGATTATATCCGAAATTAAGGATTCTTGTGACATAAATATTAAATACCACAAGAATGCAACTCCCCTTGGAGTATGCGCAAATTTCGACAAATGCATAAAGGAGTGCTCCGGCGATATCATTTTCCTATCCGACCAGGATGACCTCTGGCTGGACAATAAGGTAGAGGTTACTTTGAACTGGTTCAAAGGTAATCCTAAAAAAGAAGTCGCATTTTCAAATGCAACTTTTATCGACGAGGAGAATGCCCCCTATTCTAATCGCACCTTGCTCGAAACCGTAGGCTTCAGCGAGACGGCTATGAAATATTTCGACCAGGGTTTTCAGATTGAGGCTTTGTTGCTACACAATAGATGTACTGGCGCCGCTATGGCGTTTAGACAATCTTTTGTACCTTATCTTAATATAGATAAAACAGCTACAACAAAAAATGAGTTGCCCCTCCACGATTTTACTATCGCGTTGTCTGCTGCTAGCAAACAGGTCTTGGGCTATATAAAACAACCTCTTATAAAGTACAGAGTCCACACTTCTCAACAATGTGGATTGGGCGAATGGATAAAAACACCTCCTCAAGATGAAAATCTCATCGAGCCGTTGATTCCCGTCGATAGATTCGTCAACTATGTCTTGCCAGAGTGTAGAGAGAGAGCTGTATTTGGCATAAAACGACTTGAATACATCAAGAGCCACCGAAAAATTAAAGTGCTAAGCCATATTTTTGAATATTTCAAAATTTATGGCACTATTGCACATCACCCTTTCTTCTACGATCTGTTTAAATAAATTTGTCATTCGGGATTTGACTAGTTCTTAATAGAATCAACATGAGATTAGTACCTAAGTTTATCAGTCACGCTTTCAATAAGATTTATGTCTTGACAACAATCAAGATATCAGGTCTGTTTGATGCCCAATGGTATACAGAAAAATACCTAAAGGGTGTGGATTGTCAAATGACCCCAATAAAGCATTACTTAAGAGTTGGATTCTATAAAGGCTACTCCCCTTCCCCAAAATTTTCTCACTCAAGATATATCACGGCATACCCTCTCATACAAGCACAAGGGAAAAATCCTCTGATGCATTACTTATTCGAAGGCCGATACCAAGGGTATGTTTGCTATGGCGAAAATTCTATCGGCGAATTAAATGATGCCACAAATCACATAAGCCCCCTTGTTAGCATTATAGTCACAAGCTATAATTATGCTCAGTATATTCCAGAGACTTTAAACTCTTTACTAAAGCAGACTTATGAGAATTACGAAATAATTGTCGTTGACGACGGCTCCAAAGACAACTCTGTCGATGTCATCAATGAGTATGTCTCTAAAAGTGGCAAAATAAAACTCTTACTGCATCCCGGCAATGCCAATAAGGGTATCATCGCCTCAATGAAGCTCGCTATAGAAAATGCTAAAGGCGATTTTATTGCTTTCTGCGAAAGTGACGACTATTGGGCACCTAATCACTTGGAGAAAAAAATTGAAATGATAAACAAATACAAAAATGTTCGCATCATTTCAAATAACATCCAACTCGTAGGCGACGAAAAATGTATCGAACAAAGGGAGGAATATATCTCTGTCGTCAGAAAATTACTCCGCGATGGTGGCAATAAAATAGATCTACGACACAACCAGGAGGTTAATTTCATACCGACTTTTTCTTCAGTTATGATAAAAAAAGATGTCTTGCAATCCTTGAATTTCGATTCCCCTATCCCCGCTTGGATAGATTTTTGGCTGTATAGACAAATCTTGAAAAACAACCTCCTCTTCTTCGTTGACGAGAATCTTACCTTTTGGCGTCAACACGCATCTTATAATGGTGCCGATTTCATAGAGGATAAATTCCAGGTCAACAACGCAATTTTCTTGCCAGCAAGTGATAAAATTATTGGCATAAAGAATAGCATGCAAAAGGAGGAGGGGCTGGAAACCGTGCGAAAGTCTCCTTTGTTCAATCGTTCATATTACTTGAAGAATGTTCAGGAGACTTATGGACTGAGACCTGCTATGCATTATTGCACTATTGGCTGGACAGAAGGGTACAACCCTTCTGCCGACTTCCATGGCAATGCATACTTGACACAGCACGTTGAGTTGATACCAGTTAATATGTGTCCTCTCGACCATTATGAGTACGGTGGACGAACGGAGGGAAGAATAATGCATAGCGTACGCGAGGTTGAAGAGCACCGCATCACCCAGTCGGATGTCGAAAATATTCAAGCTATCAGAAAAAGCAAAAAAACAATTTTGCTGTTCAGCCACGATTTATCTATGACTGGCGCACCTAGAGCTCTACTGAATTTGGCTATTAGCTTAAAGAACCAAGGCGCACACCCAGTAATTTTGTCCCGACAGGAGGGAAACTTACTTTCTGAAATTGAATCCGAAGAAATAGATTATAAAATAGTCTACTCTCTTATAACTCGCAAGGCGTCACCAGCCAATGAAATATCTTTCAAGGATTACGCTTCGTGCTTCGATATAGTACTATTCAATACTATTGCAACCCTTCCTCTTATTAAGGAAATAAGAGGTATCCCTTCAAAAAAGGTATGCTGGATTCACGAGGGATATATAAGTATCCAAAGTTTTTCTTTCAACAACAAAGCAAAGTATTATCTCGACTTTTTTGACGAAATACTGGTCGTAGGCAGTTACGCAGAAAATATTTTGAGAAAACAGTACCCTTCTTTGAAGAATATCAACCAGTTCTTGTACGGAATAAAGGATATTCCATACGTCCCCAAAGAATCGGAACCAACATCATCAAAAATCCATTTGATAATGGCAGCAACTATCGATGCCCGCAAAGGTCACGACGTCCTCATCGAAGCATTGAAATTACTGCCACCAGATGTCTTGTCCAAGTTGGAAATAACAATTGCAGGCGACGAGCATGACAAAAATCTAACCTCAATGCTGAGGTCACAGGAAAATGTGGATATACATATCTTGGGTGAGGTCGAGCACGAGGCCCTCCTGAAAATGATTTCACAGTGCGACATGCTTCTGTGCACCTCTATAGATGACCCTATGCCAATATCTTGTACAGAAGCAATGATGTTCGGCATCCCAACTCTGGTTAGCGACAATACAGGTACCGCGTCTTTCATCCAGGATGGTGTGAATGGCTTCGTTTTTGAAAGCGGAAACGTAAAGATGCTGGCAGAGAAATTAAATTATATCGTCAACAATATAGAGTCTCTGCCTGCTATCGGACAAAGGGCAAAAACAATCTATACCGAAAATTTCTGCCCATGCTCATTCAACAACAATGTCAAAAATACTTTTCTCTCGTAATCATTTAGCCTTAAACCCTTTGATTACCTCATCAAAATCACAAGAACCTCTTACTATTCGTTTCTTATCATTGTCATACTCATCAGAGAAGCAATCATATTTTGCATTATACTCTGGAGTTTCTATGCCTCCAAGGTTAAGCAGTATATGACTCAAATCCTTATTCATAATCTTCAAATCTACCGATTCTGAGATTTTTTTCGCTAAATCTTCATGATTTGCCTTGAATTCATCAGACAAATACACCATGAAGGGTATCTCAAATTGATAATGCGCCACTTCTGGCAACAACTCACTCTCATCCGTACGCATATAGGCATCTCGCCAGTCATATACCTCTTCTCCATGATCAGCCATATATATACATATCGCATCAGTACCACTAACTTTCTGCATTATGGAGCCTACCACATAGTCATTATATAATAGGGAGTTGTCATAGTTCGCTACTACATGCTTTCCTATCTCTCCTCCATATTGTGGATTCACATCGTCAGGCGTGAATTTTCTGAATTCTTCAGGATATCTTAACGCATAATCTACATGCTGACCGATAAAATGGACAACTACAAGCGTTGGACGGCTTTTTAGAACTTCAATATCCGGTATCTCCTCAATAAGTTCGCCATCAAAAGGATATACATTCCTGTTCCTATAGGTAAATTGTAACTCCGATAACTTTCTGTTGTTAAATAGAGTACCCCCAAAGTGATTCCATATATCATCAAAATCAGATGCAAACTGATTGGAAAGGAAATACACATCATATCCTGCTTTTTTGAAGACTGCAGTAAATAACGAATGATTGGTCCAGTCATCAGTCCCATCAAAAGAAAATGTTGAAAACATCTCCTTAAATGCTTCTGTTGTATGATTGTAAGATGTTATCGCATTGTCAAAAAGGAATAAATTACCCGATTCTTTTAGTGCTGATAGCTGTGGGGTCGTCTCAAGATACGATGGATTGTATACGTGCGAATGCGCTTTATCATAAGACTCACCTATGACAAGGACTATCAACGGACACTTATAAGAACAACCGTCAACTTTTGTCTGTTCAACTGAGGTCTCAATATTTTTGAGGTCTTTCAACACCACGTACTTGAACGACAACCCATATAAAAATCTCACTGCTGGTGTGTCTTGGCTTGGCTTCTCGTCTTCATATGTAATAAAGTTGCCTAAATACTCGTAATCGAAGCATTTCTTTAGCCTGACATAAGCATCATACTGAATTACTGCAGAAATCACAACTAATACCAAAGAAACGCATATGGATATACGTTTCACCATTTGCACTTTCTTACATAATATTTTGAAATACTTAGAGATTACAAAACCTACCACAAGTATTCCAATCGTAATCATAAGCGTATATAGGAATGCCGAGGAAGAAAGCGCTGATGTGACAAATTCTACACTCTCTCGCGCATCAGTATCTGTCAATAGCTGAACAACATGAATATTATATAATGAATGATGGAAAAACAACGTAAACAACTCCACATATAGGAATGCAATAGAGACTACCCATACAAACCACCTCATATATACTTTCTCAAGTACCCACGCCAAGAGACAGACTATATAACTCTCAAAAATCGGAGCTATCAATATCTTGCATAAATCAATCTGCTCTTCTGTTTCAATCATAGAAAGCATCATAAGCGTTGCTGAAAACAATACTAATGCCACGAATAAATAAACATTATTACTTACTGGCGTCATTATTGTTTTTACTAAAGCTTCTGCTTTTCTCAAAATTTCATTCATGGTCATATATTTAGGTAGTCTAATTATTTTACTCTATATGCAGCATCTACCATTTGGGCAACTCTGCGGTCAAACGAATCTACATTAAATACATCTTCGAATATTTTTCGTCCTCGTATGCCTACTTCTTTCATCTCTCTTGGATGATCTATAGCGTAACATATAGCATCGGTCAATGAGTCAACATTCCCGGCCTTTACTATAAGGCCATTCTTCTTATCGTCTATCAACCCAGCAGTTCCTGTATGGTCGCTCACTATTATAGCTTTACCTTTCGATAGCGATTCTGCACATACTATCGGGAGAGGATCTTCTAACGATGGACATAAAACAATATCCACCTCATCATATAGTTTTACAAACAAATCGTGAGATAATTCTCCTCTATACTCCACATTATCCATACTCGCAGCCCAATCTACTACTCGCTCGTACAAATCCATCTCCGATGTACTTTTGGGGCCCGCAATAATTATCTTAATCCTTTTTAAATAATCGTCAGGTAGTCGCTTTATAGCGTCCAACAATACATGGTGGCCTTTTCTTTTGGTAATCTGACCTGGCATAAGGAATCGCACGACTTGTTGCTCTACTCCTCCAACACCCTCAACGTCAGACTCTATATGTTCTCCTATATCTGATATACCGTATGGGAACAACTGGAAATCTACGCTTTTGTCACAATGGGGCGCAAATACTTCTGTGGTAAACTGACTGACTGAATATACTAAGGACATCCTAGATATACTCTCAACTAGTCTGCTGGTGACAAACACATTCTTCATCGCAACTGGACCATCATGAATCCAACATAGACTTGGTTTGTCTATCTTTGGTAAATCAGCCGCCCAACAAAGACCTATAATACAGTTGAAAACTACAAAGTCAAACGCCTCCATAAAGCGCTTTACTCGTAGCCTCTCTTCTTTATACCTTCTCCTGTATGGTGACGGGAATAACCCAACAACAATATTTTCTATCCCTCTTCTGGTTATCTCTCCTTGCAAATTGCCACTGGTCAACGATACCATGAGCGGCGTCAACCCTATCTTTCTCATCGATTCGGCCATACCTAATAGCGCAATCGGCGCACCTGTATTGGAAAATTCATGACTGATAAGCAATACGGGACGCTCTTGCTGCCTAGCCCAATCTATCCACTCTTCTAGTCCTTGCCCATGAACAATATCTCTATAATACGACGATGGTATAGGCGAACAGTCATGCCTGTACCCCCAAAAAAGATAATGCTCTAGCGGCGAATACGAAAAATTATTGTGCCAGTAAAACTGATCACAATACGCATCTGTACAAAATGCATCTGAAGGGTCATACCCTGCCTTCCAACCGGTCCGCAAATAATGGTAAAGAAGCTCCGAATCACTCATCGCCTCCCCTCCTGCAACTTGCGCCTTGTAATACTCCGAATCAAACAAACCGCTGTCTTCTATCTTTTTACGCCATTTTGACCCTTTTACAAACAGGGCCATTATGTGCATAAAGCCAAACCTAATGGGGTTCGTTACCAATAGCTTGAATGACAGTGTTTTCATGTTTCTATAATCGTAGATTAAGGAGGGCTATGAGTCCTATATAATACTAGTTTACATTTTGCATCTCAGTAAGCTTCTTGTAGTATCCGTCTCGCTCTAATAGCTCATCGTGGGTACCTCGCTCTACAATTTCTCCTTCTTTCATCACATATATCTCATCCGCATTCTTAATCGTAGATAGTCTATGCGCAATGGCTATGGTAGTGCGACTCTTCATCAAACGCTCCAAAGCCTCTTGCACCAAACGCTCACTTTCTGTATCAAGCGCACTGGTAGCCTCGTCTAGTATCAAAATAGGTGGATTCTTCAAAATGGCCCTGGCTATACTTACTCGCTGACGCTGACCTCCAGATAGTCTGCCTCCTCTATCTCCAATATAGGTATCATACCCATTCTCGGATTCCATAATGAAATCATGGGCATTGGCTATCTTAGCTGCTTCTATAACTTGCTCCATAGTGGCTCCTGGACAACCAAATGTAATGTTGTTGTAGAAGGTATCATTAAATAGTATGGCCTCTTGGTTAACATTACCTATCAACTGACGCAAATCAGTCAAAGTAACATCTTTAATATTCTTGCCGTCTATCATAATGGCTCCCTCACATACCTCATGGAAGCGCGGTATCAAATCTACCAAGGTACTCTTGCCCGAGCCCGATTGCCCAACCAAAGCTATAGTCTTGCCCTTTGGTATGGTGATATTGATATGCTTAAGTACTTCTCGCCCAGGAATGTACGAGAACGAAACGTCTTTAATTTCCAAATCGCTATTAAATCCGTTGAGAACCTTTGGATTCTCTGGATTCTTAATATGATTCTCCGCCTTGAGAATAAAATCAATTCGCTCCATAGAGGCCATTCCTAATGGTATATTATAGAATGCCTTCGATAAATCTTTAAAAGGATTGATAATACTATATAGTATTACCATATAAAATATAAACATTGAGGCGTCAATAGGCGACCTGTCTTGTAGTATCAAGTATCCTCCGAACCATAATACCAAAACTATCATACAGGTTCCCATAAACTCACTCATAGGGTGAGCAGAGGTCTGCCTGATGACCATATTGTTCGTAGCTTGCCTGAACCCTTCATTGGTCTCCGTAAAACGCTTAAGCATCCTGTTCTCAGCCAAAAAAGCCTTGATTATTCTTAACCCTCCAAGGGTCTCGTCCAATTGTGCTACTATGTCTCCCCAGGCTCCTTGAACTTCCGTACCACTGCTCTTGAGTTTTCTCGATACGCTTCCCATTCCCCATCCTGCTATAGGAATAACTACCAAAACAAAGAGCGTCAACTGCCAACTAACGCCAAAAAGGGTGATGAAACATACTATAATGGCTATCGGATTGCGTATCAACATATCTAGACTGCTGGTTAGAGAATTTTCTACCGACTGCACGTCAGCACTCATTCTGGCCATAATGTCTCCCTTGCGCTCTTCCGAGAAGAAACTGAGGGGCAACCTCAATACTTTATTGTATACTTCAACTCTAATATCTTTAACTATACCCGTTCTCAATGGTACCATCACAGCTGCCGAACCAAAATATCCAGCTGTCTTTAACGCCGTCATGAATATCAATACTCCTCCCATTATCAGCAATGTCAGAAATTCTCCATACTCCAATACCACTTGCTGAATGTAGTAATATCCATTGTTTATCAGAACGTCTTTGCTTACATGCCCCCACTCAAAATCCATGAACTCATAGTGCGTAGTGTCTATCTTGAATAACAAATTCAAAATAGGTATCAATGTGGCAAAGGAGAAGACATTGAGCCACTGTGATACAAAGTTCAACAACACCGACCAAACTAAATGCTTTCGGTAGGGCTTTATATATCGTGCTAAAAGCGCAAAGAATTGCTTTAACATTACCTATTCGTTAGAAATTATAAATTGCTGCAACTTTCAATGATACTGATTTGTACATGTCGCCAAAATCCGCCGAGAGACTTCCTTGGAAAGATAGGTCATCTCTGTACGCATATGTGGCTTTCATCATAACATAATGCTCAACCATTCCGTCTTGCGAGTAGAAATAATCGGGATTCTCTACCCAACTGTACGATCCTCGATATGTTCCTATCCAACTTCCAAAGTTTCTCGAATATGTATATTTGAACACGTAACTCAATTTCTCATTGATATCCCCACTTATACCAACATTTGCCGCCCATAATCTCACCAATGGGAAATTGGTGCCAGCATCTATCTTCGACGCAGCAGCATACTTGGTGGCAGTTGGCATAGTGTGGAATAATGCCGACCCCATACACAACCCATCTTTACTCCATCCTTGCTTGAAATATGAATTGGATGAGTAGTTGGTTCTGCCTCCATAA
This sequence comes from Bacteroidales bacterium, assembly GCA_024401365.1. Taxonomy (GTDB): domain Bacteria; phylum Bacteroidota; class Bacteroidia; order Bacteroidales; family Marinilabiliaceae; genus W3P20-009. The sequence goes on from JAKSLE010000005.1 coordinate 74,093, forward strand.
GCAGGTATATTATGGTTGTAATGCCACATGAATAGTCTCACCAAATTGCCAAAGCCTACCATCGGATTGCCTATATGCTCCTCGTATGCATCTACAATCTCCTGTGGTATATACTCTTCCATCCACGATCTCCAGTTACTCTCATCTAAATCTCCCGGGAAAATAAAGTGCGTATTCCCATACTTATCTACTACCACCGGATCTGGTGTAGCTCGCGTGCCTTGCCATACTGTACGCACAAACTCTACATTGACATGGGTCTTCTTCTCGTTCTTCAATCTCAAGTCTACACCTATCGTCATGTCTTTAGCACCAAAACCTCCTTCTTTATCAAAAATCAGATGCTGCGCCTTGCTGTCCGAAAATGGTCGCTGATAATACGCACTTAAACTGACTTTCGATATATCAATGTCAAGACCTAAATCCCACATGCCTTGATGTCCACCAGCGGCATTCGTCACCTCGCCTCTTTGCCCTTCTTCGGTAAACTTAGCAGTAGAGCCCGACATGCCAAACATCGAATGCCATAGGTCAATAGGCGACTTCTTCCCATTCGGCAGCACACCACCCATCATCACTGAATGCACAAGTCCAATATATGGCTTCACAAATGGCGCACCTAGTCGCCCATATGCACATTTCTCATGCAGCAGAATCTTATCCGTATAATTCGCATTTCCCTCATCGTTCATATACCCGAAAAAGGCAGATCCCCTCACTTGTATCAGATTCCATGTAAAGGGCAACGACCAATACTTGAACAAGCCAACGCCAACCCTAGGTAACGGACGAGCATTATTGCTCATCAAATACGAACCGGTCGATAACTCATTGTTACTGAACACCGGCGTGAAGGCGTGCATACCTATCGTATAGTCAAAAATCCAAAGATTTCCAGTCAAATAGCCCTCATGAACAAATATCCTCTCTTTCTCTGTCGATAATTGCCCACTTAGTCCTGCACGAACACTGAACAACGAAACTACCGTATCGGTATCGTGCGCACCATGCAAACCACACCACTTCAAATGAACATCTTTCTTGGTTTTCCACTCAGCAGCGCCCTTCGCATACACAGATATATTGGCTTGGTCATACATATTCTCGAGCCCCCATTGATTGGAATACGACCACAATGGTTGCAACGAATTCGTTCCCACTTGTGTGGAAACTCTCGTAGTAACCTTATAATCAAATGGTCTCTGAGCGTAACCTTGACTTATAACTAAGCCAAAGAACAACATCAGTATTAAACTCCCAAACCTATCCATAATAATGCAAAACTAATAATAAATCCCTACATAGACAAATAGTATATCTTAGCCTCTGTAATTATCTGCCAATACCCTCTACAACCATGTCAAAAATAAAAAAATTGCGAGCAACGACTACCCTCCATATACACAGAAACTACTTAGCAAGTAAGAAATTTGATACCATCAGGATAATTCCAGTATTATTTTCTTATTTTTGTGTTTCAATGAAATGAGTCGATAACATGCGCGTCCTATTCCTTCTTAGTCACTTCCTAGATGGCGGCATTGATACAATCCTCCTTCAGTACCTGAAAGGGTTGGTCAAAATGCCGGGGTTCACTGTATCCTTAGCTATCAGCGTAAGAATGAACGAACTGGAGGTCTTCCGAAATCAAATCCCTTCGGAGGTCAAAGTGGAGTACCTGGTCGACCAGCCTTACCTGTGCAACCCTCGCATAGCTAAACTCAAAGGCAAAATATCCGCAATTTCTAAATTGTGGGATAGTTCTATCCACAACATAATCAGACGCCGCAAAATACAGTCGGGCATCAATAAGTTGGCTCAATCCCACGACCTCGTTGTCGATTTCGATGCTAGCCAGTCAGAATATTTGACTAATTGCCCAATACCTACTATCGCTTGGCTCCATTTCAGCATGCGTAAACTGAATGAAGTCGAACCGCTCAAAACACAGCAGATTATTAAACAACTTAGCCAATACACCAGAATAGTCACAATTTGCGAAGCAATGAGAAACGAGCTATCCGAAATGGCTCCTAACCTTGCTCCTAAATTGACTACCATATACAACCCTATCGACCAAACGTCTATAGTCCTTAAGTCAGAGGCGTCTATCGACTTCCCGGATCCTTATATCCTGACCATCTGCCGCCTCAATGAGGACCAGAAGGATGTGTCAACCTTAATCCGCGCCTACGCTCAGACGGATATCGCCGAGAAACTTGTAATCATCGGAAAGGGCAAGGACGAGGAGATGCTTAAGAAATTGACGCGCGACCTGAAAATTGAGGACCGCGTCTTCTTCGCTGGATTCCACGAGAACCCTTACCCGTGGATTCGACAGAGCAAGGCCTTCGTACTTAGCTCTAAATACGAGGGCTTCGGTATCGTACTGGTCGAGGCTATGTATCTGAATATCCCTGTAATTTCGTCCAACTGCCCCGTAGGTCCTGCCGAAATATTGGACAATGGCCGCTCTGGTATATTGGTTCCTCCTGGTGATTGCTCAGCCATGGCAAATGCTATCTCCCAAATCACCACCGACAACAACTTGCGAAGGGAACTGACCCAGAAAGCAGCAAAACGAGCCGACATATTCACCTTCGATAGCCAGCTGACTAAAATGATAAACTTATTCTCTTTCGCAGAATAGACATTTTTCAATCCCGATTTATTATCTACACTAAATAATGAAACCATCAGACTATTGCGAAAACTTATTCGCATACAAACGCATAAACACTCGTAAAGCCCACGTAGGCAATCTTACTATAGGAGGTCTGGAACCTGTACGCGTACAGTCTATGACTACCACAAATACCAACGACACTAAGGCGTCTGTCGAACAGGCTATACGTATCATCAATGCTGGTGGCGAGGTGGTCCGACTTACAACTCAAGGTCGCCCCGAGGCTCAGAATATGGAGAATATCTCTAAGTCTCTCCGCGCCCAGGGGTACACAACTCCTCTAGTAGCTGATGTACACTACAATCCAGCCGCAGCCGAAATAGCAGCTAAATATTCTGAAAAAGTCCGCATAAATCCAGGCAACTACACAGGTGGCGCTAAGCGTTTTGATGAGGCTGCCGATAATATGTCTCAGGAGGAGTGGATGTCACTCATCAAGGAGAAACTTACTCCTCTCGTAACTATATGCAAGGAGCATAATACCGCTCTGCGTATCGGCGTAAACCATGGCTCTTTGTCCGATCGTATCATGGCTAAGTATGGCGACACCCCCGAGGGCATGGTGGAGTCGTGCATGGAGTACCTCGAGGCATTGGAAAACCTCGACTTCTTCAATATCGTCATCAGTATCAAGGCGAGCAACACAAGAATAATGGTGTACACTGTACGCCAACTTATGGCCCGAATGAGAGCTAGAGGGTCCGTATACCCCCTCCATCTCGGAGTGACCGAGGCTGGTAGCGACGCCGAAGGCCGCATAAAATCCGCAGCTGGCATCGGCGCTCTTCTTACCGATGGCATAGGGGACACAATACGCGTCTCTCTCACCGAGGCCCCCGAGGCTGAAATTCCTGTAGCTAAACAGCTGGTCGACCATATTTCGGCAATGAACCAACCTTCAAATATCGATCCTGTCGACTCTTCTAGCTATTCTCCTTATTCTTATAGCCGCCGAGAGACAACTTCTGTCTTGAATATCGGAGGCATTAACGCCCCTGTAGTGGTATCTACTTCTAAGGGCTTCGGAGAATACTACCTCAACGGCAATTCATTGGTAGCTGCCGATGGCAAAATGTACGATTTCATTGATATTAAGGATCTTAACAAGGTTGGCATCAATGAAAATCCCGAAAAACCTCTGTTCGTTTTCTGCCAACTTCCTGATTTGAACGATAAATCTTTGGAGCTCTTGAAAAAGAACTCCAACATGGTTATCGTCACCTCAGCCCAAAACGTAAATAATCAAGCTCGCGAAATACGTGCCTTCATCCTTAAACTTAACGTAGCTTGCATCAACGCCCCAGTTATCGTCAAATATTCTAGCGACGAAAAGAATTTGGCGACGTTCCAACTGAAGGCTGCGACCGACTTGGGCTTGCTTTTTATCGATGGACTGGCTGATGGCATATTGCTCTCCGACAGTAATATAAGCAACGACAACCTCAGCGAGACTGCCTACTCTATCCTACAGGCAACTCAATCGCGCTTCTCAAAGGCCGAATTCATCTCTTGCCCTGGCTGCGGACGTACATTGTACGACCTCCAAAGTACTGTCCAACGTATCAAGGCTAAACTTGGACACCTCAAAGGCCTGAAAATCGGCGTAATGGGTTGTATAGTAAATGGCATAGGCGAAATGGCAGATGCGCACTACGGATACGTGGGAGCCGGATATGATAAAATCTCTCTCTATCGTGGCAAGATTCTTGTAAAGAAAGAGTTAAATCAGGAGGAGGCCCTCGACCAATTAATCGATATTATCAAGCAAGATAACCTCTGGATTGAACCATAATTCGGTCCAAAAACGAAATAGATAAAATATTTCTTGCCTAAGCCGAAAAAAAATATTAAACTTGCTCCCCAAAATACAGACAGAATATGAAAAACTTTCTGGGACTATTACTTACCGCAACACTATTCTTGGTTGCAATAGCACCAGTATCTGCAGAAGAGTTAGTGCTTAAAGGCACTTATCAAGGTGAAAATATATACGTACGAAATCCTTTCGCCCCTTCAGGCGTGGGCTTTTGTGCTTACGAGGTTACCGTTAATGGTCAAATCACTACCGACGAGATTAACTCAAGCGCTTTTGAGATTGACTTGTCTGTGTATGGCTTCAATGTCGGTGACGAGGTCGTTGTCGCAATCAAGTACAAGGACGATTGCCTGCCAATGATCCTAAATCACTACGCTCTTCAGGTAAAGAAGGCTGCAACTTTCGAAGGCATATCTGTAAAGGGTGGCGTTCTCAAGTTCTCTACAACAGGTGAAACAGGTTCTATATCTTTCTATATCGAACAGTTCCGTTGGAACAAGTGGGTACGAGTAGGCGAAGTTAAGGGTAAAGGTAAAAACCAACCTAACTCATACGAAGTTAAGGTTCGCACCCATAGCGGCGCTAACAAGTTCCGCGTTCGCCAGACTGACGGAAAGAAAATATCTGTATACTCTAAGGAGGCCCTCGAAATCGTTACAGTTCCTGCCGTAACTTACAAGGCTTCTGAAACTCAGATCACTTTCTCTGCTGAGACAATGTACGAGATTTACGACCAGTTCGGTGGTATCGTATTCAAGGGCTTCGGCTCTACAATCAACATCTCAACTCTCCAGAAAGGTAAGTACTACCTCAACTACGACAATTCTCAGTCTGAGTTTACAAAGAAATAATCAAAGTAATTCGCATATCACAGCATCATCAATTCTCAATGGATAGATGATGCTTTTTTTATGAAAATGAAGAGTAAATCATATATACTATACATCATATTCGCACTGATGCCTATCTTGGCAACTATGTGCGCTAACCCTGGAACACCTACAGGTGGACCTAAAGACACTAGACCACCCCTTGTCATAAATTCTAAACCGCTCCCCTTCTCTACGGGATTCAATGATAAAGTGGTGACAATACTCTTCAATGAGAATATTCAAATCAAGGATGCCGACCAGAAGTTCGTCATGTCCCCTCCAGTATTTCCCGCCCCAAAAGTTGATGCCCACGGTAATCAACTGCGCGTAAGAATGGACGAGAAGGTGGAGCTGATGCCTAATACTACATACACCCTGGATTTCGCCGATTGCGTACTGGACCTCAACGAGGGTAATCCCCTGGAGAACTTCTCTTTCACTTTTTCTACAGGTGAGTCCCAGGACTCAATGATGATTTCTGGCAACTTATACAACGCCGAAACCCTGGAGCCCATCAAGGGAGTATACGTCCTCTTGCATTCTTGCCTCGAGGATACTGCACTGACTAAGGTTCCTCCTATCCGTATATCAAAAACCGACGAGACTGGTCGATTCATATTGCGTAACGTCCCAGCAGAAACAGATTATATGGTATATGCTTTGGACGACCAGAATCGCAACTTCTTGTACGACCAGAAAGGGTTGGAACGTATCGCATGGTACCCCGAAAAGGTCCGCCCATCATGGGAAATACGCCAAATCAATGATTCCGTGCGTATCGACTCCTTGTCTCAATCTGTCGACACCGCCGAGTGGGTTTTCGAACATATAACACGCGACACATTAGTATATACCCCAGATTCCTTAAAGTTGTTCGCTTTCATGGAGAAGGCGTACGACCAGTATATATCTTCCGAAAACCGTAAGGAACCTCACCGTATCGATGTCTTGTTCAATTGCCAAATGAAATCAAAACCTTCTGTCGCTTTCATTGGACATGACAATTCCGACTCGCTGGCTGTCTACGAGTATTCTACCAACAACGACTCACTGACTGTCTGGATGACAGATTCTACAATATATAATAGAGACTCTGTCGGCTTGGCTATATCTTACCTCGCCTTGGATACCTTGAAGCAATTGACCACAAAGGTCGATACAATAGATTTCTGGTATTTCAAAAAGGTCGACCCCAAAGAGGAAAAACGTAAAAATAAAAACGACAAAAACAAAGAGACCAAAAAACCGTCTCTTAATATCTCTGTCCCTCTGTCATTCGGAGCCTTCGGTAATGTCACAATTACTAGCCCCACCCCTTTCAAACACATAAATTGGGATGGCATATCTTTGTCACACAAGAAGGATACTATATTCGAGCCTATGCAGTACACGGTAATCGAAGATACCGTCAACTTGAAAACAGTACGCATCAAGGCTAAATGGCAACCCGGAGAACAGTACGTATTGGCCGTAGATTCTGCCGCCATATCAGATATTTACGACTTGGCATGCCTCAAAAAGGAATATAATGTATCTACTCCAGCCCTCGATAAATACGGAACTCTCTATATCGAAGTGGATTCTGTACCAGAGAATGCATTGCTACAACTGGTCGACGAAAAGGGTACTTCTGTTTTCCGACAGAACTATGTTCCTAAAAATGGAAAACTGGCTTTCAGATACCTCAAGCCAAAGGAGTATATGATACGTATACTCATAGATAGAAATATGAACGGTAAATTCGATAATGGCGACTTCGATTCCCACCAGCAACCGGAGGAGTTCATATACTATATGGAGAAGGTCTCTGTTAGAGCTAATTGGGAAATAAAGGTCGACTTCAGCGTAGGCAATTATACTATAGCTAAATACGTCAATAAGTATAAAATCAAGAAGAATAATTCACGTAAACGTTAATCAATATGGGCAATCTTTCTAAAACCTTTGCGGCTTTAGGCGTGACAGCTGCTTTGTCATCATGCGCTAATGTTCCTCAGACTATCGACGAACAGGTCGATGCATTGTACAATCGCATGTCCCAGGAGGAGCGAATAGCTCAACTTCATGGACTTTACATGACTCAGTTCTTCGACGAGAACGATAAACTGATTGTCGATCTTTGTAAAGAAAAACTCTCTAACGGCATAGGTCACTTCTCTCAGTTTGCTCTCAATACTCGTAAGAATCCCGACCAACTACGTGACATGGTAGCCCAAATGCAGGATTGGCTCATCAATAATACACCAAATTCAATCCCTGCCCTCCTCCACGAAGAGGTCCTTAGTGGTGTAAATGGTATGGATGCTACCGTATACCCCCAACAGATAGGTCTGGCTTGCTCTTTCAACCCCGAGTTGGCAGAACAGAAAACATACCAAACAGCTACTGCCCTCCGTAAAGTGGGTGGCTATCTAGCCCTGTCTCCTATGGTGGATGTGGTGCGCAACCCTTCTTTCAACCGACTCGAGGAGTCTTACGGCGAGGATGCTTACCTCTCAGCTGTAATGGGTACTGCTTTCGTACGCGGATTGCAACATGGCGACCTCCGCGAGGGCGTGGCAGCTTGCACAAAACATTTCCTCGGTTATGGCGGCGGCGGTGATGCCAATAAAAAGGAACTTATGGAGGAAATCCTTCTGCCTCACGAGACTATCATCCGTACAGCTGACAGCAAAGTCCTCATGCCTGGTTATCACGCTATAGATGGCATCAAGTGCGTAGCTAACCGCAATATACTCCAAGAGGTACTTCGCGATTACCTCAAATTCGATGGTATGATTGTCAGCGATTATGGCGCTATCGAACAGATAGATGATAATATGAACGATGTCCAACGCGCCGCAGCTGCCCTCAACGCTGGTAATGACGTAGATTTCCCTGAGGGTAATAGCTACCGCCAACTCCAACAGGCTATCAATGAGGGTCTCACAACTCAGGAGGCTCTCGAAACCGCAGTTAAACGTGTCTTGCGAATAAAGGCTCAAGTGGGTCTTCTTGATAAGAACCCTAAACTCTACGAGCAGGGTCATATCGAGTGGGATACAAAGGCTGAGCGCGAAACAGCATACAAATTGGCTTCTCAGTCAGTAGTCCTCCTCAAAAACAATGGTATCCTCCCTCTGAATAAGCCTTGCAACATAGCTCTCTCAGGCCCTAATGCTAATAATATGTGGGCAATGTTGGGCGACTACACATACCAGTCTATGCGCTTCTTCTGGAAATCTTCTATCGAAGATGATATGCACCCTCAGATCATCAACCTCAACGATGGTTTGAAAAATAAACTCCCAGAGGGTTATTCTTTATCGTACAACCGCGGTTGCGATTGGACAGAAGAGGTCGAAACTGTAGTGGAAAGTAGCGGCGACCCTCGCGTGGCTTACTTGGTAAATATCCAAAACCGTATGATCGATAGCGGAGAGGAGGCTAATATGACCGAGGCCGTGGCTGCGGCTAAAAAGGCCGACGTAATCATCGCTGCCGTAGGCGAAAATGCTATTCTTTGCGGAGAGAACCGCGACCGTAAACACCTCCGCCTCCCTGGCAAACAGGAGGAGTACGTAAATGCTCTCATAGCAACAGGCAAACCTGTAGTGCTTGTCATATTCGGTGGCCGCGCTCAGGTAATTAATGGCCTCGCTGATAAATGTGCCGCCGTTATCCAAGCTTGGTACCCTGGCGAGGAGGGTGGTAACGCCTTGGCTGATATCATCTACGGTAATATCGCCCCTTCAGGAAAACTTAGCGTTAGCTACCCTGCAGAGCAACTTAATGAAAATATTTGCTACAACTATGGTATCGCCAACGATCCTCGCATAGCTTACCCATTCGGATTCGGCCTTAGCTATACCTCTTTCGAATATTCTGATATGCAGATGGACGCTGAGGCTGCTACTAATGCCGACCGCTTCGAGGTTTCTGTGAATGTCAAGAATACCGGTAGCGTGGATGCCGATGAAATAGTACAACTTTATGTTTCTCCTCTCGATCGCTCAGCTAAACTTAAGCCTATCAAACTCCAAGGCTTTAAGCGAGTGTCCCTCAAGGCGGGTGAAACAAAAACAGTCTCTTTTAAGGTGTCCCCACAACAACTTGGCTATTACATGAATAATGAGTGGAACGTCGATCCAGGTCGCTTCATGATCAAGATCGGTGCTTCTTCTGCTGATATCCGAGCAGAAAAGGAGATTACCCTCACAGGCAACGAAATTACTATGCCGCTGCGTACCGCTTACTTCGCTGAGTAATTCTAAGTCCTACAATAACACTAGAGAGTACATAATCTTATGTACTCTCTTTTTTTATGCAACAAAAAAGGCTAGAACAAACGTCCTAGCCTTTTGGGAACAAACTCAAAAACTCAAATCTTTAACCTCACGTCATATCTTTGAGAAATCTCTTTTACTATAGTTGATATTCAATAACAGTGTCTAGTAGATAATTCCTTAACCATAGTAGTAGTTATATATTGTATAAGTCTCTTTTCTTATGTAGCTTAGTTTTCATTCGTTCATTTTGTTAATCTTCATCATAGTAGTTTATTAGTCTCAAGTAGTTTAGTAGTGTAGTTATCTCCTTTTTTGCTGTCACAATATTAATACTGTTTTGATTTCCGACAATCAACTTTTTGACGAACGACATTATTTTTTGACGAACGACATGAAATTTGCAAAAAAATGCCCAATTCAGTAACTTAGCACTCATAAAACAACCCTTTTCATGAGTACAATTTCATACGCTAAGCAGTTTGTTATAACACTACTTACTTCTTTTTGCATTAGTTGCACAGCTACCCCCAATACACTTACACCGTCAAACGATACCAACATCATCCATCAGGTACACCCTGCCAACGAGCGCTTGTCTATGTACCTCCCTCTTATTAAAAACAAAAAGGTGGCTCTGGTAGTCAACCATACGTCTACCGTCGGCAATACCCACCTCCTCGATACACTCCTTTCTCTGGGTGTCAACGTACAACGCGTTTTCGTACCTGAACATGGCTTCCGCGGCAATGCCGACGCTGGCCAGAAAATAAATAATTCTGTCGACGAAAAAACTGGTATCTCTATCGTTAGCCTCTACGGCAACCATAAAAAACCTACCCCAGCAGATATGAAGGGTATCAATATGGTGATTTACGACTTGCAGGACGTGGGAACACGATTCTATACCTATATCTCTACTCTTCACTACATCATGGAGGCTTGCGCCGAAACTAATTCCCGCCCCGCCGATCAAGGTGGAAGGACCGAGGTGTTGGTACTCGACCGACCTAATCCTCAGGGGGATGTGGTCGACGGCCCAGTGCGAGAGGCTGATTGCAAGAGTTTCGTGGGTCTCGATCCATTACCTATATTATATGGCATGACCCCCGCCGAACTGGCATGTATGATAAATGGCGAAGGTTGGCTGGATAAAGGTGCCAAGTGTATGCTGCGTATCATCCCTATGGAGGAGTATTCTCATAGCTGGAAAATAGCGCTGAATTGCCAACCGTCGCCTAACCTTCGCAACGACCATGCTATAGCTCTCTACCCTTCTTTGTGCTTGTTCGAGGGTACAAATGTATCAGTTGGCCGTGGCACAGATTTCCCTTTCGAGGTTATCGGCTCGCCTTATATTAAGGAGTCGGATTTTTCTTTTACACCTAAACCTTCCTACGGCGCTGCTTCTCCTGTGTTCAACGAAACTTTGTGCCGAGGCGTCGACTTGCGTAATAGCGATATCACTGGCTTCTCTCTCGAGTTTATCGCAGATATGCACAAACGTATAGGCGATTCCCTCTTCTGGTCTAAGTCTACTCGCACTTTCGATATCCTCGCTGGCTCTACTTCTCTTCGCAAACAACTGAAACAGGGCCTCAGTACCGATTCTATCCGCCTTTCTTGGGAACCTCAATTGAATAAGTTCAAGGCGCAGAGAAAACGCTACCTGATATACGATCGCCAGAAAATAACCGATCGTAAACCTATTACCGACTGGAACGCAGCCATGCATTCTCATTGGGTGGATAGCATCTATAGCTCTTTGTCTCTTCGCGAACGTATAGCTCAAATGGTTTGGGTTACTTTGGATGTCAATTTTACCGAGAAGAATATCCAGAAAATCGAATCGGAGGTTAAATCTCTTGGCGTGGGCGGCATACTAATCCTTAAGGCTACCCCTAGCGATTGCTTGAATTTCACAGAGCGAATGAATAGAGCTTCTAAAGTCCCTCTGCTTTTCGCCGCTGACGCAGAGAATGGCTTGGGCTTCAAGTTCATCAACGTGGATAAATTCCCTTATTTTAAGGAACTGGGTGAGAGGGGCGACTCTTCTTTCGTGCGCTTAATAGGCGAACGCACTGCCGAACAGATGCTGGCTTGTGGCTTGAATATCAATTTTTCTCCCGATGTCGATGTAAATACTAATCCTAAAAACCCTATAATAGGTAAACGCGCTTTCGGAGATAACGTGGATGTCGTCTCTAAAATGGGCGAGGCTTACATCCGCGGACTCCAGTCTCGAGGCGTATGCGCCGTAATAAAGCATTTCCCAGGCCATGGCGATACAAGTACCGACTCCCACTTGGCTTTGCCAGTAGTAGCTCACGATAGTACTAGATTGGCAAGCGTCGAACTGGCTCCGTTCCAGCATTGCATCAATAATGGCGCAATGGGCGTAATGAGCGGACACCTGGTAGTGCCAGCTCTCGACCCTAGCAAACGCGCCGCTAGCTTGTCGTCTGCTATCCTAAAGGGTGTACTGCGAGAGAAAATGAATTTCAACGGAATAATTGTTACCGATGCTATAAACATGGCGGGCGCTCGAAAGTCTGCTGGCGATGACATAGCCGAAATGTTGGCTATCAAGGCTGGTAACGACGTCGTGGAGTTTTCTCTCAACGCCGAACGCGCTGTCTCAGCAACTGAACAGGCAGTTCTTTCTGGCTCAATACCCGAAGCACAAATCGAAACTTCCGTACGCCGAATCTTGGCCGTAAAGGAGTGGTCTAAAGATAGCCGCTCTCAATCTTTCGGTTACCCAGAAGCAATAGTCAACTTGCCTATCACTAGATAAATATACCTCCCCGAAACAACTTGTTAAATAAAAAAACTGCGAGCAACAAGGAGGCTCTCCGTATACAGAGAGTAACTTCCAACTATACTATAACGACAAATATAGTGGTCCTGAAATATAAAGAGCGCAAGAAGTCCAAACTCCTTGCGCTCTTTTTAATATGAAAGAGAATTACTTGCAAATCTTCTTTAATGTCTTGCCCAACTCCTTACCTAATTCTCCTGCCGCATCACCAAAAAGATTAATCTTTGTACCCCATGAACCTCCCTTCACAGCATAGAACTTCTCATACACAACATCGCAGTTGTCTGTATCAATGAGCATCAAATGCAATTCCGTATTACCTTTCTTGTCTACCTTTAGAACATGCGCCTTGAAACAATACTTCGTTGGTGCTGAATTGGAGAAGTGTGGAGCTGCATCTACTTCACCCAATTTGTCAACAAGCGATTGCAATACTCGCTCATTAATCTCTGATGTCGAATTCAATATAGCCTCAGGATAAAAATCATCACAACTATCCATAAGAGGTGCCTTCATGTAGGTAGCATCGTTGTAATAAAACGAAATATTGACCGTTTTCTGACCTTTAAGGACATCCAACGAACCTACACCCTTGGCATTCTCGGGAGTTGGCTTAACTGAGTTGAAACAATCTGTAGAAATAGCAGTGGCAGGATTCTGTGCCATCACATTAAGACATAGCATAATAGCTGAGAAAATAGCGCTAATTAAACGTGTCATAACTCTTATTTTTGATGTTTGTAATTATTGTTTATCACATAAATCAAATGCAAAATCTATGCCAATCCCCCACAAAAAATCCAACATATTAAAACAAAAACACCCCGAGCATCCGCCCGAGGTGTTTTATGACTTGACTTTGACTTGTTTTTTGTTTTTTACTGCGCTTTACGTGCTGAATAGCTAATCTTAAGCGCCTGAGCCTTACGAAGGGCTTGCTTGATATCTGTAATTGTACCCATCTGTACATCAGCGTCAGCCTTGATCGAAACTGTCATCTTTGGACGGTCAGCTTCTTTCATACCCTCACGCTCTTGAAGGATATAATTCTCAATATCATCTACAGTAGCAAACGAATCATTCAACTGAATACGTGGCTCACTACCATACTTCTTCGAACTCAATGGTACACCTACATAAACGTACGATACCAACGACTTCTGCTCGAGCTTTGTTACCTCAGTAGCCTCAGGAGACTTAATCTTAACCTGCATTGTAACCTCCTTCATTGATGTAGCAACCATGAAGAAGAACAAAAGCATGAACACAATATCAGGCAGTGACGAGGTGTTCAACTTCTGCTGGCCACCTTTTCTTTCTTTTCTGAATTTTGCCATTACTTCTTGTAGTTTTTAGGTTCAGCCTCTGAAATACGCTGAGGATAGATTACCTTGATAGCTTTCTGCTCATCTTCTGAACAGTCATCATAGCTCTTGCGGAACTTCGATTTAGCTAACTCTTCACGCAACTCATTGTATGCAGCTTGAAGCTCATTCTGTACCTCCAAGTATGCCTGGTATGTACTACCACGGTCATTCTGTAGAGAAATCACACCCTTCGAAACTGGATATGTGCCGAAAAACTCAACCTCAGTATCTGTCTTCTCTGGAAGTGTCTCTAGATTACCTGGATTGGCAATGAACTCTTTAGCCTTCGAACGCAAATCTTTAACGTCCAACCACTCACCCTCAACCAAAAGCTGATTCTTAAAGTTGAGAAGCACAGTGAACACGTTTCTCTCCTTAATAGGTGGAGCATCGTCCTCCGTATTAGGCATGATAGGTGGCAACATACGAGCCAAACCTGTATCCGTGCTCATTGTTGTGGCTACAAGGAAGAAGATAAGCAGCAAGAACGCAATATCCGCCAATGAACTCGCATTAAGTTCTGGAGTCTCTTTCTTTGCCATAATTCTTAAACTCTTTCTAGTTTAACCACTAAATGGTTATTACTTTAATAATTGACGAATCTCTGAGTAAAGGATACACAATACAGCTGCACTAGCACTGATGTATGCCAAGAAAATACCTGTATCTGCAACCTTCAACATAAATGGCTCATTGTCTGTACCCTCGTAACCTGGAAGATTCAAAATAGTGTCATCTGCCATCAACCAGCAAATTACTACTATTGCTATACATCCTGCTACTACGATGAGCGACTTCAACAAACCTTCTGGATTTGTAAACGCCTCAACTATCCAAGAGATAATGGCGCCAATAATACCAATAGCCAAAATAGCTATGGTAGCTGTGATGATGACACCCGTCCAAGAGCCGTCGGCGCTTGCATTTGGGTTAACCGCCTCTGCGAGAATCTCACCCTTGATACCCATAAGGAGGGCGAGGACGAGACCTATCACAACGATAGCGGCCATCACTATTTTACCAACTAAACCTACTGTCTTCATCTAATATAAGTATTAAGTTAGAAGAACAATTGATTAATGGTTTGCCTTGTACTTCAAGAGGATATCCATGAACGAGATAGAAGCATCTTCCATCTTGTTTACGATACCGTCGATCTTAACAACGATGTAGTTGTAGAATACTTGAAGAATAACGGCTGCGATCAAACCGAACAATGTTGTCAAAAGGGCAACCTTGATACCACCAGCAACTGCGATAGGAGAAATATCACCCATAGCCTGGATAGAGTCAAATGCACCGATCATACCTACTACAGTACCCATGAATCCGAGGGATGGAGCAAGTGCGATGAACAACGAAATCCATGTCATACCACTCTCGAGCTGGCCCATCTGAACCGAACCGTATGATACAACTGACTTCTCTACCATGTCAAGACCCTCATCATAACGCTCGAGACCCTGGTAGAAAATAGAAGCTACTGGACCACTAGTGTTACGGCAAAGCTCTTTAGCCTTCTCAACACCACCATTGTTAAGAGCATCCTCCAACTTGAGAAGAAGCTTCTTTGTGTTTGTGTTTGCTGCTGTGAGGTAAATAATACGCTCGATAGCAATAGCAAGACCGAGAACGATACATGCCAACACTGGGAGCATCCATCCTACACCACCCTCAACGAACTTCTCCTTAAGTACCTGGTGCATGCTTACCTCTGCTGCCTCTACTGGAGCTGCTGCCTCGTCAGCTGCGGCTACCTCAACTGGTGCTGATTCTGCCTCTGGCTGAGCATCCTGAGCAAAAGCTCCGAAACTCATCATAGAGAGTACTGCGATTGACGCAAATAGCTTTTTCATAATTTGAAATAAATTGTTTTAAGTATTTAAAATTAGTTAAGTTAAATTTAAACATAAACCCCTAAAGTCTATGCGCAGTTGTACATCTGTACCCCCGCTTTGAGATTGCTAAATTACTATATTTTCTGAATATACAAGCTATCTTAGTGAAAAAACGCCCTCTTTTATGCTCATATCAAGATTTATAGTATTTTTGCACTTATTTATAATTAGTGATGAACAAGGAAAAATTATCTGATTTTTGGCAACGTATATGGCCTCATTTATTAGTGGCCCTCTCTTTCGTTGTCCTTACTTGCGCTTACTTCATCCCAGTACTCCAAGGTAAAGAAATCCGCCAGGGCGACGACATCAACGCTAAGGGCGCCGCTCAGGAATTGGTCCAGTACCAAAAGGAGTCAGGTGAATTCGCTCAATGGACCGACTCTATGTTCGGCGGTATGCCTGCTTACCAAATCCGTAGCGACTCTTCCCAAAACGTATATAAGTTCTTTAATAAGGTAGCACGACTGAACCTCCCATATACTACTATGGGTATCCTCTTCATGTACCTCTTGGGCTTCTACCTCTTGCTGGTGTCCATGAATTTCAAACCTTGGATGGCTATGGTGGGCTCTATCGCTTTCGCTTTCGGCTCTTATAATATTATTATCATCATAGCTGGACATATTACTAAGGCCTACGCTATAGCTATAATGCCAATGGTCCTCGCCGGTATAATCCTTATTTACCAAAAACGATGGATAATAGGCGGCTTATATACTATGGTAGCATTGGGCATGGAACTGGCTTACAACCACGTCCAGATTACTTACTACCTTGGATTGGCAGTATTGGTCATGATCATCGCCGAACTGATATTCGCCATAAAGGCAAAAAATATCAAGGATTTCGCCATATCTTGCATAGTCCTTATTGGAGCATCCCTCTTGGCTGTCCTCCCTGGCACTACTAATATGTGGTCTACCTACGAGTATAGTAAGTTCTCTACCCGCGGTCCTTCCGAGATTACTTCTACTACAGAGGAACGCCCTCACGAGGGACTCGACAAGGATTATGCCTTGGCTTGGAGCTACGGCATCCACGAAACGCCTACTTTACTTATACCTAATATAGTGGGCGGCGCAAGCGAACTTATAGGATACGACAACAAGGCCGTACAGCAACTGGATCCTCAAATCCGCGATGCAGTGGCTCAACAGATGCCTAAATACTGGGGCGGACGTAGTTTTACTTCTGGCCCAGTTTACGCCGGCGCCATTATCTGCTTCTTGTTCTTCTTGGGCGCTTTCTTCTACGAGGGTAAACATAAATGGTGGCTTATCGCAGCTACAATATTGTCCATCTTCTTGGCTTGGGGCAAAAACTTTATGCCTTTTACCGACTTGATGTTCTACTATTTCCCAATGTACAATAAATTCCGTACCGTGGAAATGGCTCTCGTAATAGCATCTATGACCATACCTCTCCTGGGCTTCTTGGGCTTGAAGGAGTTGTTCGAAAACCCTGAACGCATAAAGTACGAAACGGGTAAGTTCTTCGGAGCTTTGGGTCTCACCGCTGGCGTAGCTCTCATCATCGCTATAGCTCCTACCCTCTTCTACGATTTCTTGTCTGAACAGGAAATGGCTATGTTCGACCAGATGAAGGCTGGCGAAAATGCCTTGGCTTACTCTTTATTCGAACAGGGCGTAGTGGACGCTCGTATCGAACTGACTAGAATGGATGCCTGGAGATCGGTATTCTTTATCTTCTTGGCTTCTTCTGCTTTGTGGTTCTTCGCCGTCGGCAAAATAAATTCTAAAATTTCTCTCGCTACCCTCGGATTATTGATCCTCATCGATATGTGGGGCGTGGATAAGAGATATCTTTCCGACCAGCATTTTTCTGCTAAGTCTTTGGGCAGGACTGAATTCCCTATCTCTAAGGCCGATAAATTGATAATGGCCGATAAGGAGCCTCACCGCGTTATCTCTCTCTACCGCGATCCTTTCAACGAGGTGGCTACTAGCTATTTCCACCATTCAGTGGGCGGATACCACGGAGCTAAACTTCGCCGCTACCAGGATGTAATCGACTATTATATCCGCAACGAATGGAACAATATCCAGCAGTGCCTGAGAAAACAGGATATCGATGCCGTCAAAACGGAACTTAGCTTGTCTACCGTATTGAATATGTTGAATACTAAGTATTTAATATATAATCCCGAGGCCGAACCTATCCTCAACCCCTACGCTCAGGGCGCCGCATGGTTCGTATCCAAGGTTTCCCCTGCCGCTTCTCCTGATGAGGCTATCGCAGCCTTGGGAAATATCAATACCCGCGAAGTGGCTGTCATAGAGAATTGTAACACAAATTCTTTACAGACTTCTGCCGATTCTTCTGCCGTAATACGTCAGATATCTTATACACCAGAGGAGATAGTGTATAATAGTTCGTCCAAGTCTGCCCAGGTAGCCGTATTCAGCGAAATATACTACTCTGCAGGTTGGAAGGCTTATATAGATGGCAAGGAGACAGAAATTCTCCACGCCGACTACATCCTCCGCGCTCTGCAGATCCCTGCAGGTAATCATGAAATCCGTTTTACTTTCCACCCTAAGTCTTATACCGTGGGCAAAACAGTCTCTATGGCTGGTTCCATATTGGCAGTGCTGCTCTTAGTTGGTGGAGTTTTTTATAACGTCAAAAAATCTAAGAAACAATGAGAAACAGTAGACCCTTGACCCCTACCGAGGTCACACAGCTTGAACGTCGTGGCAATATCGCTACCGACTGGGATTTGGTGGTAGTATCTGAGCAGGATTTCTCAGCTCTTAATATACGTAATAATTATTTCCGAGGCCGTGCCTACCTGGGAGCTAACGTGGAAATCATCGGATCTACAATTTCTGGTTACGAAATCCTCGACAACGCTTCCGTACTTAATAGTACCCTCGAAGCCGAGGATAATGTCATCCATATCCTCAACGAGGCTGGTAACCGTGTTATCTATTGTACTCCCGGACTTACTCCTCAAATCGCATACATCGAGGCGTTCCATACATATAAACCTGGATTGCAGGACGCGTTCAAGAAAATGTATGCCGAGGATGATCTCATGACTATCAGTCCTAACGCTACCGTCATGAAGGGGTGTAACATACACAATTCTTTCGTAGGTCACGATTCTGTATTGGAGGCTTTTACTGCTGATAATTGCTTTATCGCCGACAATTGTCACCTCGCTAACGGCGAGGGTGTGTCTGCCTTCTGCGGTCCTATGACCGTAAGTCACCATAAATCTACCCTACTCATAGCTAGCCTCTACTCTTTCTATAACGCAGGTAGTAATACTAATTCGTCTAACCACAACTACCGCCTCGGCCCTATCCATCAGGCTATATACAACCGTGGCGTAAAAACTGGTTCAGGAAGCTACGTACTCCAACCTGCTCATGTGGGCGATTTTACAATGGTCATCGGCCACCATACCGGTCACCCTAATACTTCTAAATTGCCTTTCTCTTACCTCATCGAAAAGTATGGCGCTAGCTTTATCTTCCCCGCACAGAACTTCAAGGCTATCGGCACATGGCGCGATTTGGCTAAATGGCCTTCTCGATATAAGTTGTCTAACGACGCCCTCGAGCCTGATTTCGCTATAAATAGACCAACGTACGTCAGCAAGTTGTATGCAGCTGCCGACCTCCTCGAGTCTCTCCTGGCTAAGGCTAAGGGCGATACCGTTATCTACGAGGGATGCCGTATACAGAAAATAATGATGAAGCCTGCTATCGAGACTTACCGTAGCATCGCTCAGGCTCTCCTCATGGCTCGCTATATGCAGGACCGCAAGGAGTGCGACGCTTTCGCTGGCGTTAAGGGTAATTCGAAAAACTTACAGTGGGTCGACCTCGCCGGCTCTTTCTTCAATAAGGTGGTCATCGATAGCGTGGAGCAGAACATCATCGATAATAAGTATAAATGCGTCAGCAAAATTACCGACGAACTTTTCTTCCTCCAGCAGACTAAGCGCCACAATATCGTAAAAGCTATCGTCTCTATGATGTCCGATTACCTCGGTATCGACGATACCCATAATACAGATAAAGTGAACGCCGAAATAGCTAAGGCAAAGCAGACTTTCGAAGTCCTCTTGGATACTCTCCAGTTCGATGCTAAACGCGAATCTGCCGGCCGTATGTCTGTCGGATACGGACTCGATGGTTCCGAGGAGGATTGCATGGCCGACTTCAACGCTGTTCACCCTACACTCGACAAGGATACAGAGAGCGCCGTGAAGATTATCCGCGAATATATCGACCTCCTCTCTTAATAGAGATAGATACCCTAATATCATAAAAGGCTGAACTCCTGATAGGAGCTCAGCCTTTTCTATTTCTCATCCCCCAACCTCGCATTTATTAAAAAAATTGCGAGCAACAAGGTATCTCTATATACTCACAAAGTATAAAAACTGCGAGCAACAACTACCCTCTCTTATATCAGAGAGTATACAGCCACATGCCTCAAACGTCACACTATATCCCCTGGCCTAGGAGAGAATTCTGCTTGTACCTTCTGCGCAAATGCTTGCGCTATCTCTATCTCAGAGAAGCGTAGATAGTTCATGCCTATATTGAAAACTATATCTACTTCAGCCTTCTTTATCCTCCTGTCTACTATCGACAACGAAATCACATAGTCAAGCAACGAAAGCCTGAATCCAGCATCTAACTCTAATATGTGATTGGTAGCATCTTCAAATACTTCTACCAAGTCCATCTCACTGTCTATTATCTCTTGCAGATACTCCCTAGGGAACAACTGGAAGGTCGATAACCTGTCTACTATGACGTTGTACTCTTCTTCCGTTATCACATCGTCTACATTGGTCATCAACAGCCCGGCTGTGGCCACAAACCTCGCCAAATAGTAGTCAATAGGCGTCGATGGCATCTTGGCTAGCAAATCAAATAGCTCGTCCATCTTCTTGCCTACCCTCTTGCCAGCCATCTGGTCCGCAAATAGACAAATGGCTTCTATTCGTATAGGATTGACCGGATGGTCCTCAAAACTGTTGTAGCCATCGTCACTCTTGAAAAACTCTAGCCTCTCTTTATTGGTTGATAAAAGGGTCTTGATATCCATGTCTATCTGGTCAATGTTCAACCCCGTCGTCAACTTGAAAAAGGCACTCACACATTGATCCAAATTCTTGCAGGCTATATACCCATACCTGTCGGCTTCTAGCTCGGCCAACTGCGACCATAATTGTACCTTGTACTTCAGCGCAACTGGCATAATGTCATCTTCTGGATAAACAAAGGATACAAGGTTCTTTAAGTCAGTATCTTGATTTATCAAATGCCCAATCTCATGCCCAATGACAAATTTCAATTCGTCATCACTCATCAATTGCAATAACCCCGAATTGATATTTATCACATTGGCATTGCCTTCTTTATGCCTCTTTACCGTCCACGCATTCACTGTCGTGTCACTGGTAATATAGAAGTCTATATCTTCTTCAAACCCTAATTCTGCTTTTACGCCATAGAAAATATCATAATATCGCTTCATCAACTTCTGGTCAACCTTGAACGATTGCCCCTCAAGTAGATTCCTTAAATAGTCAGGCGTGTTGTTAATCCCGGCTTTCTCCATTATGAAACTTACCGTCTCCCCTTGCAAAGCATCATAAATCTTCTTCCTGAGTATAGTTTCTATCTCTATTCTGATCTTGTCTTTTTTCATAGCTCTATCTCTTAGTTAGTGAATATTCTATCTTTTTCTCAAAGATAATTATTTTCCTTTCCCTTCCAAATATCTATACCCATAAAAAAATCAAGGGCACACCGTCTCCCGATGTGCCCTCACTCATCTCTTATATCATTTGCTCTTACTTAGCAGTCAAAAGGTAATAGTTCTTCTTGCCTTTCTGAACTAGAAGATACTTGCCTTGCAAAAGGAATGTATCATTGATTATCGCTTCTGGAGCATCAATCTTACCTTTGTTAATCTGCAAACCTGCAATGTTTCTCTTCAATTCGCCCTTTGATGGGAATACTGGAGCATTGCTGGTAAGCAAATCTGCTACTTGAACTCCCGACTTCAATACGTCCATAGGTACATCGTAACGCTCTACTCCCTCAAATACCGAAAGGATAGTAGCCTCATCCATCGACTGCAACATTTCTGTGGTACCCTTGCCAAAGAGCAACTGCGATGCCGAAATGGCTGTCTGCAATGCCTCTTCTCCATGTACCATAATGGTGATCTGCTCTGCCAACTTCTTCTGCAATGGACGCAAACCTGGATCTTCTGCCTGCTGCTTCTCAAGTGCCGCTATCTCTTCTTGCGTGAGCATAGTGAATATCTTGATGTAACGCGCAGCATCTTCGTCTGATGTGTTGAGCCAGAACTGATAGAACTTATATGGACTGGTCTTCTCTGGATCCAACCATACATTGCCACCTTCTGTCTTGCCAAACTTTGTGCCGTCCGACTTTGTCAATAGAGGACATGTCATGGCGTATGCCTCGCCGTTCAATTTCCTGCGGATAAGCTCTGTTCCTGTAGTAATATTACCCCACTGATCCGAACCTCCAAGCTGAAGCTTGCAGTTGTAGTGCTCATATAGGTAGAGGAAGTCATATCCCTGTACAAGCTGATAAGAGAATTCTGTGAACGACATGCCGTCACGACTCTCCGAACTAAGGCGCTTCTTAACCGAATCCTTAGCCATCATATAGTTAACTGTAATGTGCTTACCAATATCACGAATAAATGCAAGGAACGAAAAGTCCTTCATCCAGTCGTAATTGTTTACCATTACAGCAGCATTTGGAGCATCACTCTTGAAATCAAGGAACTTCTCCAATTGCTTCTTTATTCCTGCCTGATTCTTCGCTAGTGTAGCCTCATCCAACAAATTTCTCTCTTGCGACTTCATCGAAGGGTCACCTATCATACCCGTTGCACCACCTACTAGTGCAATAGGCTTGTGACCAGCTGCCTGAAAATGCTTGAGAATCATTACTCCTACAAGGTGTCCAATGTGCAGTGAGTCTGCCGTAGGATCTATACCAAGATATGCAGTCGTCATCTCTTTCTGAAGCTGCTCTTCTGCACCTGGCATGATGTTGTGGAGCATGCCTCTCCATTTCAACTCTTCAACAAAGTTCATCGAATGATTGTATGTTTATGTTCTTGTATTCTATTCTTTTATAGCCGCAAAGTTAGTCATTATTTGTCTAACTTGACGTTGGCTATCTTAATGTTTGGCGATAATGCTATCGCAAATCCATAACTGTAGTCAAATTGCCCCTTGTTTAAATCACAATAACCATTGAAATCCAAACTGAACCTCACTGTCTTATGTATCTCTTTTTCTAAAGCAATATGCGCTAAAGCAATATCTCTCTTCTTGCGATATGTGCCTAAAAAACGTGAATGGCTTGTCAAAATAGGCATTCCATGCAGCGAATTATAGTCGTCAGCCCTAAAATACCCGGCCGACGCAGAAATCAACCTCGTTTTTATGCCTACTTCAGGATTGATAGCCCAACCATCAGTTATCAAGTGCGCATCCCCACCATTAAATACTTTGAAGTACAGAAAATCAACTCCATAATATACCTCTTTCACAAAACTGTCATATTTCTTGTGGCGCGACTTCACCCCTATCTGCATGTTCATCAGACTTTGTACAGGCTCAGGAAAATCACTTATCTGACCTCCAATATGGTTGAACGTTACCCTGAAAGGCAACTCAAAACAGTAATCTCCCTTGTCTACTAACGTCCAATCTGTCCTGACTCCTGCCATAAACCTCTCTGGTATAGTGTCCCCATGTTTTATAAAGGCTTGCCAGTCTACCCATACTTCTCCTTCCATCTTGGCTGTCGACCATAATACTTGTGCACCAGTCTCTGGACGTGAGGTCAAAACTCTCTCAGGGTCTAGTACTGCAGCATGTAATTTATGCCTGGTATTGCCATCAATAACACCTAATCTCAATGAAAAATTGGAAACTACCTGCCACAACGCAGATACAATGGGATAAACTTTGTCCATCTTGTCCGTTCCCCCATATTGTACCATCTCCGCACCAACTTCTATCATCACATTCGATAGAAACTGATACCTCAACGTGGGTCTTAACTTATATCCTGGCAATGTATACCCTTCAGCAAATTCTCCAAAATATTCGTTATTCTTGAAGTAGGATATATTTTTTATGGATAGCCGTATGTCTCCACAGTCGGCCGTGTCCAATGGCGCATCTTGTAGCACCTCCGATACATAGATATCTTGAGCAAAAATCTCAGTGCAAAAGCCTAACAAGGCTATTGCACTGAGAAGTAATATTCTAAATCTCATCGACCAAATACTTTCTTAAGCAAGTCTGTAGTACGCGCCGAAGCTTGTGTACGTATCTTGGTTTCTTGCTCACCAACTTTTACATATAGCCCGTCTACAGCCTTGTCTGTCAGGTAGTCGGTCAAATCTGTATTCACTGGCTTAAAGCCTGCTATTACACCAACAGGATTCTTCGCTATTACATTCCACTTCTCTGTCAATGTGTTCCACGACGATTGCGCAGATACATCTCCAATAAGCTTCTTCTGGATAGATGCCTCTATCCTCTTCGCAAATACTCCCTTGAGCGCTGTCTTGGTCTTGCCCTTGAAATATGCAGTGGCAGCTGTCTTGTTGCCCTTGAGTATGCTGGTAGCATCTTGGAATGTCATATCCTTGATCGCTTGCGCAAAAATAGGAGCAGTGTCTTTTACCGCATCCGTAGCAGCAGCATTGATACTCTTTACTACATTCTCTACTAGCTGATTGCCTCCAGGTATCTTGCTGATGTTGGCAAGTATCATCGAAGCTTCTTCTGGTAGACCTATCTTGACAGCTAAGTCATTGTAGTACCCATTCTTGGCAGCTAACTTCTGAATACCCATAGATACTCCGATATTCAACGCTTCCTTCAACCCCGCAGTAATATCTGCTTGTGATAGGGCAGCTTGCGATACTGCTGTTATCCCTGGTATAGTCATACCAGACATCCCCGAACATCCTGTGAGCAACAACGATGTTGATGCCGCAACGGATAATACAATCGACCTGTACTTCATAATTTCTCAGTTGGTGTAAAATAATTTGTAATTCCTGATTAGCGCAACAGATATGGAAGGCCTCTGTGACGATTCTTCAACGCAATACCTGTTCCAATAGCTACAGAAAGCAATGGATTCTCTGCAACGTGGAATGGAATATTGATCTTGTCTGTCAATCGCTTGTCAAGACCCCTGAGCATAGCACCACCACCAGTAAGGTAAATACCATTCTCAACAATATCTGCATAAAGCTCTGGAGGTGTCTGCTCAAGCGCAGCTAGTACCGCCGCCTCTATCTTGCTTACCGACTTCTCCAATGCATGCGAAATCTCTTGGTAACTTACAGGTACCTCTATTGGTAACGCTGTCATCTGGTTAGGTCCTCTTACCACAAAGTCATCTGGTGGAGTCTCCAACTCTGGTAACGCCGAACCTACACGAATCTTAATCTGCTCCGCTGTACGCTCGCCTATCTTGATGTTGTGCTGCCTGCGCATATACTCTACTACGTCTTCTGTCAACTCATCTCCAGCAATACGTATACTCTTGTTCGTTACAATACCACCAAGCGAAATGACAGCAATCTCTGTAGTACCACCACCTATGTCAACAATCATGTTTCCTTGTGGCGCCTCTACGTCAATACCAATACCAATAGCAGCAGCCATTGGCTCATATATCATGTATACCTCACGACCGCCAGCATGCTCTGCAGAGTCACGCACAGCACGTAGCTCAACTTCAGTTGAACCTGATGGTACACATATAACCATCGTCAGAGAAGGACTGAAAAACTTTGGCTGTGGCAAAATCTTTATCATGCCACGTATCATCTTCTCTGCCGCGTTAAAGTCAGCAATAACACCGTCCTTCAATGGACGGACCGTACGAATGTTGTTGTGCTCCTTACCCTGCATCTCACGAGCACGCTTACCTATGGCAATCGCCTCGCCCGAATGCTGGTCAAGTGCAACTATGGATGGCTCGTCTACCGCTACCTTATCATTGTGGATAATGATGGTATTAGCAGTACCAAGGTCCATAGCTAATTCCTGCGAAAGAAATGAAAAGAGACCCATATCTCAAATAATACTTTATATAAATCAAATTGTGAGAAGCAGCAACTGCCTCCCACAATTCTATATTCAATTAATGCTTAAAGTGACGTGAACCCGAGAAGACAAGCGCCATACCGTTCTTTGTACAGTACTCAATTGTCTCATTGTCTCTAACCGAACCGCCTGGCTCAATTACAGCATCGATACCCTCCGCATGCGCAATCTCTACACAATCGCCAAATGGGAAGAAGGCATCCGAAGCCAACGCAGCACCCTTGAGGTCAAAGTTGAATGCATGTGCCTTAGCTATCGCATGACGAAGCGAATCTACACGGCTCGTTTGGCCTGTACCACTGCCAAGCAACTGCTTGTTCTTTGCCAATACAATGGCATTCGACTTTGTATGCTTAACAATCTTGTTCGCAAAGAGCAAATCTTCAATCTCAGCTGCAGTAGCAGGACGAGCACCCTTATTCTCCAAATCTGCCGCTGTCTCTGTCTTGAAGTCTCTGTCCTGAACAAGCAAGCCGTTCAAACATGTACGTACCGTACGTGACGACAATTCCTTCGACTTCTGAACAAGTATAATTCTGTTCTTCTTCTGCTTCAATACCTCAAGCGCCTCTTCTGAGTACGATGGTGCTATCACAACCTCAAAGAAAATCTTGTTCATCTCTTCTGCTGTCTCTTTGTCTACTGGCTTATTGCAAACTACAATACCACCAAACGCCGATACAGGGTCACCTGCCAATGCATCTGTCCATGCCTGAAGCAGTGTGCCACGCGATGCCAAACCACACGCATTGTTGTGCTTCAAGATGGCAACCGTTGTCTCATCAAACTCGTTGATCAAACCTACAGCAGCATCAATGTCCAAAAGGTTGTTATACGAAATCTCCTTGCCGTGCAACTGCTCAAACATCGCCTCAAAGTCGCCGAAGAATACACCGTTCTGGTGTGGGTTCTCTCCGTAACGGAGCGACTTAGATGCGTCTGCAGTAATGCGGAGACGTGCATGGTCTTTGTCAAAGTAACTGAAGATAGCGCTGTCATAATGGCTCGATACAGCAAACGCATCCATAGCCAAATCCATACGGTCTTCCTCGTCTGTCATGCCCTGCTTCTCATAAAGCAACTTGGCAAGCTTAGAGTACTGCGCCTGCGATGGAATGATAACTACGTCCTTGTAGTTCTTTGCAGCAGCACGGATAAGCGAAATACCACCTATGTCTATCTTCTCAATAATATCCTCATGTGCAGCACCACTTGCTACTGTCGCCTCAAATGGATAGAGGTCAACTATCACAAGGTCTATCTCTGGAATATCATATTGCGCGGTCTGTACCTTGTCACCCGGATTGTCACGACGTGCCAATATACCACCAAATACACCCGGATGCAAAGTCTTGACACGACCGCCAAGAATTGATGGGTAGCCAGTAAGTTTCTCTACTGGTGTACATGAAATACCCAGACCTTCAATGAATGTCTGTGTACCGCCAGTGGAAATAATCTTAACTCCCAACGAGTTAAGTGTTCTTACAATGTCATCAAGTCCGTCCTTATAAAATACGGAGATGAGAGCTGTCTTAATCTGCTTAGGGTTGCTCATATATTCCTTTCAATTTCTTTTAAGGTGCAAATATACAAAAATAAATTGAATTATCCCCCCACTGATTTCGTTTTTACTTATTCCATAATGAACGAAAAAATAACTTCACAAATCCGCCCAAAATAAAAAAAACTGCGAGCAACATATATGTTCCCTCATATCAGCGTATACTCTCCGACTACCTCCCAACAGCCTTCTAACACCCTTGATACACAGCCAACAAAACAAAAAAGAGAGCCCGGAATCCACCCAAGCTCTCTTCTCATCTATTCTTTTTGCTGTTTTCTATTCGCCATCCAACTTCAATACCGCCAGGAACGCCTTCTGTGGCACCTCAACGTTACCTACTTGCTTCATTCTCTTCTTTCCTTCTTTCTGCTTCTCAAGCAACTTCCTCTTTCGCGAAACGTCACCACCATAACACTTCGCCAATACGTCTTTTCTTACCTGCTTGATAGTCTCTCGGGCAATAATCTTGGCTCCAATGGCTGCCTGAACAGCAACGTCATATTGCTGTCTTGGTATCAGCTCTTTCAACCTGACACACATCTTGCGTCCAATTACTACCGCATTATCATAGAATGTCAATGTCGACAAAGCGTCCACCTTCTCTCCATTGAGCAAAATGTCCATCTTGGCCAAATTACTTGCCCTATATCCTATCGAGTAGTAATCAAATGAAGCATAACCTCTAGAAATAGACTTCAATTTATCATAAAAGTCAAACACAATCTCGGCCAATGGCATGTCATACTCAAGTTCTACTCGGTCACTTGTCAGATAGGTCTGCTTTACAAGGTTACCGCGCTTCGATAGACATAGTGTCATAATCGGACCGATATACTCGGACTTGGTAATAACTTGTGCCTTGATATATGGCTCTTCTACATGGTCTATTACCGTAGGCTCTGGCAAGGCCGAAGGCGTGTGGACTTCTATGCACTCTCCTTTCTTCGTAAATGCCTTGTAGGGCACGTTGGGCACAGTGGTGATAACGGCTTGGTTGAACTCTCGGTCAAGTCGCTCTTGAACAATCTCCATGTGAAGCAACCCCAAGAAACCGCAACGGAAACCAAATCCAAGCGCAAGGGAACTCTCGGGCTGGAACGTGAGCGACGCATCGTTCAACTGCAACTTCTCTATCGCGGCTCTCAAATCTTCATAGTCATCTGTATCAATAGGATAAATACCGGCAAATACCATAGGCTTCACCTCCTCAAAACCGTCAATGGCTTTCTCACATGGCGCATCTCTATGGGTAATGGTATCTCCTACTTTTACCTCGGAGCTTGTCTTGATACCTGATATAATGTAACCTACATCTCCGGTCCTGAGCTCTTTCCTAGGCTCCATATCAAGTCTCAATACTCCTATCTCATCAGCATCATATTCTTTGCCTGTGGCAACGAACTTTACCATCTCTCCTTGCTTCATGACACCATTGACTACCTTGAAGTAGGCAACAATACCACGGAACGAGTTGAATACTGAGTCAAAAATCAAACATTGTAGCGGCGCTTCTGGATCTCCCGTTGGCGCAGGTATCCTATTGATAATGGCTTCCAATATCTCTGGCACACCTTCTCCTGTCTTGCCCGATGCTCGTATAATCTCTTCTCGCTTGCATCCTACAAGCTCTATTATCTGATCCTCAACTTCTTCTGGCATGGCATTCGGCATGTCCATCTTGTTGAGTACTGGAATAATCTCCAAATCATGATTGATAGCCTGATAAAGGTTGGAAATCGTCTGCGCTTGTATGCCTTGAGTAGCATCTACTACAAGCAACGCTCCCTCACAGGCAGCAATCGATCGCGATACCTCATATGAAAAGTCTACGTGACCGGGAGTGTCAATAAGGTTGAGTACGTATTTCTCTCCATTGAGCACATAGTCCATCTGGATGGCATGACTCTTAATAGTAATGCCTCGCTCCCTCTCCAAATCCATGTCATCAAGTACCTGAGCTTGCATGTCCTTGCCTATAACTGTCTTGGTAAACTCCAAGAGTCGGTCAGCAAGCGTACTCTTTCCATGGTCAATGTGCGCTATAATGCAGAAATTGCGTATATTCTTCATGTCAAACTAGTTTTCAGTGCAAAAATAAGAAATATGTCCCTTCTCCACAAATCAGCGGATGAGCTCTTGCCTGTCCTTGTCTAACCTTAGGAACAAAAACAGCATAAGCGAAAATCCAAGGAATGACGATCCTCCATAACTGAAGAATGGTAACGGAATACCTATAACTGGCATCAGTCCTATCGTCATACATATATTTACCGCAAAGTGGAAGAAGAATATGCAGACTATACTGTACCCATATACCCTACTGAAGACAGAGTGCTGTTTCTCAGCTAGTTGTATCAACCTGAGAAAGAACGCCAAATATATACCTATCAGGAATGTACAACCTAGGAATCCCCACTCTTCTCCTACCGTACAGAAAATAAAGTCGGTCGACTGCTTGGGCACAAAGTCAAGCTTGGTCTGTGTCCCTTCTAGGAAACCCTTGCCTGTCAAACCACCAGAACCAATGGCTATCAAACTTTGATGTACATTATATCCAGCTCCCAAAAGGTCTTCTTCTTTGCCAAATAGCACATTGATACGGGTCCTTTGATGCTCAATGAGAATATTCTCAAAAGCATAGTCAGTACCAAACGACACTATCAGACCTGTCCACATATACATAAGTATAGGCAACAGATATTTTACTCTCTTGGAAATCGCAACTATCAAAAAGTAGATAGATACACAGACCGCACCAGCTAATATCAATAACTCATATTCTATCTCCTTGCCCATAAGATACAACGCCAACGCCGCCAACCCAGGAACAAGTGTAGCTATAAGCAACGTCACAAATACCGCCTTCTTGTTCTGGATATGATTGAGGTAAACACACCCAGCAAGTATAGCCAACGTATACACTACAGACATCACTATCCATACGTCCGAGAGCAAAGTAGCAATAGCACAGACTATACTTATCGCTCCCAAACATAGTATATGCCCCGTCAGTCCTTCCCTGAACATAGGCAATATAAGTACCATGAAAATAAGGGCACTACCCGTATCATTCTGCAGTAGCACAAATAATATAGGTATCAATAGTATCGTAAATAGCTGCACATAACTGCGCATGGTAAACTTAAAGCCATACCTACTCATAACTCTCGCCACTAATAGCGCCGAGGATATCTTGGCAAGTTCTACCGGCTGAAACTGGACTGGACCGAAGCCCAACCACGCCTTGGCTCCATTAACCTCTTTGCCTATTACAAGGGTCAGTGCTAATATTACTAACGATACTATATATAATATAGGTGCAAATTCGACAAACATCTTACTGTCTGCCATCATTATCACTCCAGCTAACCCTATCGTTATCACAACCCAGACCAACTGCTTGAAATATTCGGCATCAGCAGAGAAAAAGACCTTCGTCTCCGGATTGAAGTTCGCAGCATAGAGGTTGCTCCATCCGAAAACGACCAACAAAGCATAAAGTAGTACTGTTACCCAGTCTACTCCTTGATTGTACAACCCTCTATTTTGTATGTTATAACTATTGTCCATTTAAAGATGTTTGGAGAATCCTGTCTTCCATATATTTTCTATTTGGAGCTATCTCTCCATTAATATATTTCTCTACCATCAAACTAGCAATAGGCGCCGCCCATGTCGCACCGAAACCTGCATTCTCAACATACACCGAAATGGCTATCTGCGGATCTTCTTTCGGAGCAAACGACATGAAGATAGAATGGTCCCTACCATGTGGGTTCTGCGCCGTACCCGTCTTACCACAAATACGAATACCTGGAATCTGTGCCCCTCGGGCAGTACCTGCATCTGTACCCCATACAGCTAATTCCATACCATCTTGTATTATAGAGAAGTACGAAGTATCTATACCTGTATATCTCTTGGTCGTATATAGCGAATCAATGGACGAGTCCTCTATCCTGTGTACCGCATGTGGGGTATAGAACCACCCCTTGTTGGCTATAGTAGCTGCCACATTGGCCATCTGTAATGGGGTAAGCAGCAACTCTCCCTGTCCAATAGCCAAAGAAACAACACCCAACGAGGTCCACCCCTTACCCTTGTTCTTATCATAATAAGCAGAGTTCGGCACAAAACCTCGGTTCTCATTCGCGATATCTACTCCTAGTCTATA
Organism: Bacteroidales bacterium; assembly: GCA_024401365.1. Lineage (GTDB taxonomy): Bacteria > Bacteroidota > Bacteroidia > Bacteroidales > Marinilabiliaceae > W3P20-009. The sequence continues at coordinate 105,739 of JAKSLE010000005.1, forward strand.
TCCTAGGCCAAACCTTACCAGATAATCTTTCCATGTATCAAGAGCCTCATTGACAGAACTATAGTTCTTATTGTCCAATATTGACCTGAACTCATAAGCATAGTACGCATTACATGAGTGCTGTATCGACTGCCTCAAATTCAAAGGCGACATATGGCCATGGCATCCCATGTGAAAACGACCAATAGTGTATCCGTGAGAACATGGATACCTCGTCTCAGGTGCTACTACCCCCTCTTGCAGACCTATCAAAGCATTGATAGTCTTGAAAGTAGATCCCGGCGGATACCATGCCTGAATAGCACGGTTGAACAATGGCTTCAATGGGTCAGTACTCAAAACAGGGAAATTGACAGATCTATCACGACCGATTAATAACGACGGGTCGTACGACGGTGCCGACACCATACAGAGTATCTCTCCTGTCTCTGGTCTGATAGCTACGATACTGCCTGTCTTCCCAGCCATCAGTTTTTCTCCATATTGCTGTAGCTCAATATCAAGACTTAGTGTCAAGTCTTGTCCCGAAACAGCCAATGTGTCATACTCTCCATCTCTGAATGAGCCCTTTGTTCGACCCAACACATCAACCATCTGAAAGTTGACACCTTTTTTACCTCTAAGTTGCTCTTCAAAAGAACTCTCTATACCCGAGACACCAATATAATCACCTTGTATATAGTATGGATTCTTTTTTACAATATTCTCATTTACCTCACCAACGTACCCAAGTACGTGAGCCGCAGCAGGATACTCGTATTTTCTCAAAGTACGTCGCTGAGCATAAAAGCCTTCCATCTTGTACAGTTTCTCCTGAAGCATAGCATAACGCTCTCCCGACAACTGCCTGATGAAAACCGAAGGTTTATGTACCGATGCCCTACGCCTTCTGATATTTAATCTCAACTCCTTGAACAGAAGTCGCAACGTAGGCATATCTATACCTACTGTATTGCAGAAATCAAGACTATCAAACTCATGAACTTCCCTAGGGATAATCATGATATCATACACAGGCTGATTGGATACGAGCAATTTTCCATTACGGTCATATATCAATCCTCGTGATGGATATTGTATGACCTTACGTCTGGAGTTACTATCAGCAGAAAGCTGATACGACTCTTCGAATAACTGCACATACGCTAGTCGCCCGACCATACATAGTCCGACGAGTATCATTATAGCTGATATGATATACCTGCGTACTTCCATTGTTACTTAGCGCTACCCCCTCCAATTCGCACAAAGAACTGCGAAACATATATTAAAATAACTGTTGCCGCAGCACTGAGCAACATCCTGAGAAGCGTCGGCCACCAAAGAATAGTATCTATCTGCTCAAAAGCAAACAACACTATGTGGTGTACACCCACTCCCATCAAAACATACTTCAAGTACCATGAAGCATCGTATGTATATAATGTAGGCAAAGTACCTATCTTATAATCATCATGCAAGGAGATAAACTTCAATATATATGGACGGACATACGACAACAATACACATGCTCCAGCGTGCATACCCGGTGTATTGCAGAACATATCTACCGAGAATCCCAAAACAAAGCCGACTACCATCAAAAAAGCAGTAGACACACCAAACGGCATAGTCAGCAATAGCAATATATAAGGATATGGATTCACATACCCCAGAAAGTTCAAATTATTGAACACCAAGACTTGCAACGCCAATAAAATGACGAACAAGACTCCTAATCGTATGACGTTTTGCGAATTAGCCACTGTATTACTCGATTACTCCTTACTCTTGATTATTACCTGATTCAAGTTCCTGCTGCTCTTTAGCCAACAAGTCCTCAACTATATATACATCATAAACTGATGCAAAATCAACCGCCAATTTAACGGTCAAATCATAGAATCCGCCATTTCGGTCCATATTGACCTTAGATATAGTACCGACATACAAGCCCTCGGGGAAGAAATCCGACGAACCACTGGTAACTACACTATCACCCTGATTAACAGTTGCATGCTCAGGAATATCTATCAGCTCTGCCTCATCATCAAAGATTGCATCCCATACCAACTGACCTCGGAAATTGGTCTTCTTCAATTTTGAAGACAATCTGAATGACGTATTTATAATAGGTAATATGGTAGCAAAATTATTTGTAGCAGCAGTAACCAAACCGACGACACCCCCATGCTGATCTATTGCAATCATATTCTCCTTTACTCCACCTTGAGTTCCCCTATCGATAGTCAAGTAATTATGCTCTTTGTTTGTTGTAGACTTAATAACCTTAGCCTCGCGGTATACATATCTTTGAGGGAGAGTATCTTTGGCATTGAAAGTAGCATTTCTCATCAACCTCAACTGCTGGTGCAACATATCCAACTGATTTTGGAGGGCATTATTCTCTCTGGCGAGAATCTTATTTCTATCGGCTAAGAGGAAATAATCAGCCACACCTTGCTCAGCTTCGTATACTGACGACACGACGATATTGGCCGAACTTACATATTTGGCCTGCTGATAATCATTGAAGGAAATGACAAGTGCAAAACAAATTGCTTCAAGGAATATGAAGAATATTGTTGTATAATGCCTTGCTATGAAGTAAAAGAAATTACGCATAATTCTATTTCAACACACTTTGGGATAAGTCCCTACGATGTAAGTTGCAAATATAGTTGAAAGAAAGGAAATTCTCCTTATCACACAGCAATAAAAAAGAGAGTCGCCGATAAAATCGACAACTCTCCATTATCATGATCCCCACTGATTACTGCAACACGAAGTTGATAGGTACAGTATAGGATACTTTTACAGGTTTACCACGCTGCATACCAGGAGTCCACTTTGGCATAGATTTAACCACGCGAACAGCCTCCTTGTCAAGGTTTGGATCGAGAGGACGTGCTACCTCAACATTTGTTACCTCACCCTTCTGGTTGATAACGAAACGTACGAATACACGACCCTGGATACCGTTCTCCTGAGCGATTACAGGATACTTAACCGATTGAGCCAAGAACTTACGCAACTCTAGGTCACCGCCTGGGAAAGTAGGCATCTGCTCTACGATAACGAATACCTCATCTGCAACTTCCTCAACCTCTTCCTCAACTGTTACCTCTTGGAATTCGATCTCTGTTTCTTCTGTTGCCTCAGTATCGAGAATTTCCAACTCGTCACTGATTTCAGTATCGTCCGTTACGATGTTGAGCACCTCAGCCATCTTTGGTGGTGGAGGTGGTGGAGGTGGTTTGATCTCCTCCTGCTTGGTTACTGGAACCATCTCTTCTTCGACGGCCACCTCGTCAGGCATATCAGCGATGTTTATCTCGGCTGCCTTAGACGACCACTCGAATGCGCACAAGCATCCGAGAAGTACGAGCGCTAAGCCAATCTCGGTAAACAACCCCTTCTTGTTTTCAAGGTCCGCCTTGGGTGTTTTTTTAATTTCCATAAGTCAAACATTGTGGCACTGCGGGAGTGCCGTTTTATTTATGTCAAGTCAAGTCTTTCTATTTTCGGAGCAAATGTGTCCATTTGCGACTGCAAGTATAGGTGTTTTTTTTGGATTGTTCACTATCTATCACATTTTTTTTGCCGATATTTCTGCTGATTAACTCTCTTTTGCCTACTTTCGCATACCGATTTGATACATTTATGAAGATAGGTTCTCTCGACTTGGGCCATGAACCAGTGCTCCTGGCTCCAATGGAAGATGTCACAGACATCCCGTTTCGCCGTCTCTGCAAAGAGGCTGGCGCAGACCTTATGTACACTGAGTTTGTAAGTGCTGACGCTATTATCCGCGACATTGACAGCTCGATGCGCAAATTGAATATTCTTGCAGCAGAACGTCCTGTTGGCGTACAGATATACGGTCGCGAGATAGAGCCAATGGTAGAAGCAGCAAAGATTGTTGAGCAAGCCGGACCAGATATAATAGATATCAATTTTGGTTGTCCTGTAAAAAAGATAGCAGGCAAAGGTGCCGGAGCAGGCATGTTGCGCGACATCCCCAAGATGGTAGAGATGACGCGCCAGATAGTGAAAGCGGTAGACCACACACCTGTAACCGTGAAAACAAGGCTCGGTTGGGATGCCAATTCGAAATTTATAGTAGATACGGCAGAGCGTTTACAAGATGTGGGTATATCTGCGCTCACCATACACGGCAGAACTCGTGCTCAGATGTATACTGGCGAAGCCGACTGGACACTTATAGGAGAAGTCAAGAACAATCCACGCATGACCATCCCAATTATAGGTAACGGAGACATCACCACTCCTGAGGGGGCACGAAACGCATTTGACAAATATGGTGTAGACGCCATAATGATTGGTCGTGCTGCCATTGGCAAGCCATGGATATTCACCGAAGTAAAACACTATCTGAAGACAGGAGAGCTACTCCCCCCTATATCCATGCGACAGCTAGTAGACCTACTAAAGCGAGAGATAGACGAGACGATGGACTGGATAGGAGACGAGCGCCGAGCTATCCTACACGTTCGCCGTCATCTAGCGATAGCATTCAAAGGGCTGTTTGACTTCCGCGAGACAAAAATAAAAATGCTCCGAGAGGAGCATATACCTGAACTTAAAGCAATTCTGGATGAGATAGTTGAACGTTGGGGATAATTCGTTCTACTATTTAAGTTTCGACATAAACTTATCTATATTCACGACGAAGCGCTCATGCGATCCCTCGCCTATGAGTGTTTCCCCTTGGTATGCGGCGACAGAGAAAGACAATTTTCTTCCGTCGACTGCTATCAACTCTGCCTCGGCTCTAACCTCAGCACCCACAGGTGAAGCTTTGACGTGAGAAACATTCATAAGAGTTCCCACTGTAGTATCCGTATCAGCCATCTCGTCGGCCACACATTTCATAGCGGCCTCCTCCATCAAGGCTATCATCCTTGGAGTAGCCAACACCTGCAATGAACCTGAACCCACAGCCAGAGCTGTATCCTTATCAGCGACAGTTAGACTTGCTGTATACCTTTTACCTATTTCCATATATGTTTCTAGTCTATTAGTAATACCTTGTTGCTCGCAGTTTTTTTTATTTGCGCACATTTACTTTTTAGATACCACAGTCAACGGTGAGCGTGTTCCTCGGCATTCATCCAATATAGCTTTCACGCTGCCAATCAACACTTTAGCCTCGACAATAATAGGCACTCTATTTTCGTCGTCGGTCACCCATACCGTCATATCCTCTCCACCCGAGAAAATAGTACCCTCCACGAGCAATGGTGTAAATTTCAGACAATCGTACGTCCTTCCATCCCTCGTAGAAGCCTGCTCCTTGCCGTGATACCTTATAAACAAGTCGAAAATTTCGGAATTGATTATAAGAGACATAGGTATGATATCTCCGGGCTTGTAATTTTCAAAATCGATGTTTCTAGCTTTGTATACCATAGTAAGGACATCGGCGGCGCACAAATCCCACTTGCCGTTGTATGACGTCTTTAATGGTTTCTTGTTGCCCTTCCGCTGTATAGACTCGGCAGTCAAGGTACTATCGACGTCATTATATATATACTCGCTAGTTGTAACTGTTTTACCCTCGTAATTAGACTGTCTGAATGACCTAGGTCTGAGTGTATGGACATCCACCACTGACTGAAAAGTATCCCTAACAGAAAAGAACCAGTCATAGCCAGACTTAGTTTTTCCGGTAGACTCTATCAATAAGTTATCCTTACCCAAAGCTGAGGTAGAGAAAAAGACATCAGCGGCATTCATCCATACAAAATGCCAATTGTAATAGGCATTATAGTGAGCCCACTCGCCATCCCTAGTTGTATAGTTTCTCTCCACACATTGCGAATATGTGTGCTGTCCTAACAACAGAAAAAACAATAGTATAGTTGTCAGTAGTCTCATTACTACCTTTTTGAATTGAAAAATTGCAATACTAAATCTCTGCACTCTGTCTCCATAAGCCCCTTTACTACCTGAGTCTTAGGATGGAGTGGCGAAGGTGTCAGTCGAGCATATCCGCGCTTCTCGTCAGATGCGCCATAAACCAACTTACCCAATTGAGCCCATGCCAAGGCGCCTGCGCACATTGTACATGGTTCTACAGTTACATACATAGTTGCATCTGTAAGATATTTTCCTCCCAAAGCTTGAGTAGCTGCTGTGAGAGCCAATATCTCGGCATGAGCAGTAACATCTGCCAGCATCTCAGTCTGGTTGTGACCTCGACCTACTATCTGTCCGTTACAAACCACTACTGCACCGATAGGCACCTCGTCAAGTTGCAACGCTTTTTGAGCCTCCTTCAAGGCCTCCTTCATATAGTAAGTATCATCAAGCATTAGTGCAAATATATGTATTATATTTTATAATCCTACTTTTTATCAACTATTCGCTTCACTCTCAAGCTCATAAGAACAGAAACCAGTGGCGACAGATAGTTGAAAAAGCAATAAGGCAGATACGTCATGGTAGCAACACCCAGCACAGTTGCCTGTGTCATGCCACAAGTCGACCAAGGGACGAGAACAGAAGTAACTGTAGTTCCATCTTCAATACTTCTACTAAGAAGATGCGGTTTATGTCCCATAGCCTCGTACTTTTCCTTAAAAATAGAACCCGATAGGATTACTGCCAGATACTGGTCGCAAGTTACAGCGTTAAGAATAATACCTGAACTGACAGTAGCGCCTACTAAAGTCCAAGTTCTCTTGGCAGAAGAAACAATCTTTCTCATGATAACCTCAAGGAATCCACTAGCTGTCATCACTCCTCCGAAAACCATTGCACAGATAATAAGCCATATAGTATTCATAACGCCAGCTATACCGCCGGTAGAAACCAGGTCATCCAACTCCGCATTGCCAGTTGATATATTAGTTGCTCCGAAAACACTCTGCATAGCCCCCTTGAAGATACTACCATCGCCGATAGTCGACAACTGCTCAGGCTGTAGAATCAAAGCAGCTATAACACCCAATAATGTTGCGAAGAACATAACTGGTACTGCCGGCAACTTTTTATATATCATAAAACCTGTCAAGACAGGAACCACCAAAAGCCAATGAGAAATATTGAAAGTACTATTGATGCCATCGACATATACATTTATATCACTAGCGCCTGTCGTAGGCATCAACAGACTAGCTATGATAAATATTACGACAGTTATTGTCATTGAGGGCACGGTAGTTTTGGTCATATACCTGATATGCTCAAACAATGGGGTGCCCACAGTAGACGACGCCAGGACAGTGGTATCTGATAAAGGAGACATCTTATCGCCGAAATATGCACCGCTGATTATGGCACCGGCTGTCCAGCCATCGTCAAAGCCATTAGCTCGACCAACTCCTATGAGAGCGATACCTATGGTGGCTATAGTAGTCCATGAAGAACCTGTGACAACCGATATGATGGCGCACAATATGCATGCCGTTGGCAAGAAAATAGCAGGTGATATAATATGTAACCCTGCATTAATCAGATATGGGACTACGCCGCTAACCATCCATACCCCGCTAAGTGACCCGATGAGCATCAACATTACTATAGCAGTAGCTACACCTGCTATACTCTTAGCTATAGCGGCATCGAAGAGCGAGTACTCAAACTTGTAAAAACAGACACTGACGAGTACCGCTACTGCGGATGTAAATAACAAGCCGACCTGACTAGCTCCTTCCAGGGCATCTGCTCCAAAAGTATATATGACAGCCCCCTGAATAACTACCAAAACCACTAATGGTATAAGTGCTATTATGAAAGGAATCTTCTTGTCGCTCATGATAATTTATAACTGTTTTTGCCTTGTTGCAAAGTTAATTAAAATATTTCAGCTATTTTTGCATCAATATTCATACACTACACATGACAGATATAATCAATAGTTTAGACGCATACCTTAGCAACCATCCAGTATTCATAGCGCTTTTGTTAGGTACAGGTATATTCTTTACCATATACCTACGATTTCCTCAAATCAGACTATTTCGTAAGGCTATTCGTGCAGTACGAGGCAAAGATGACAACCATGAGAAAACTCATGGAGACGCTACACACTTTCAGGCGTTGTCTACTGCTCTCTCGGGAACTGTTGGTACTGGCAATATAGCAGGCGTAGCGTTGGCTATTCACCTTGGCGGTCCAGCGGCCCTCTTCTGGATGTTAGTTACTGCAGCTATCGGTATGACGACCAAAATGGTAGAGGTTACCCTTTCTCACAAATATCGCACTACATTACCTGACGGCACGATAGCCGGTGGCCCTATGTACTTCATGAAGGAGCGTCTGAATTTCCACATTAATGGACGTCTCATTCCTTCGGGCATTGTACTGGCGGTGATGTTCTCGATATTCACCTTCATCGGAGCATTCGGCACAGGATGTCTGCCTCAGGTCAATAGTATATCCTTGGCTCTAGGCGCAACATTCGGCATACCTTCTATCATAACAGGTGCTGTTTTATCCGTTATACTGGCACTTGTGATATTGGGAGGTATTAAGCGAATTGTAAAGGTAACATCTAGGGTAGTACCTTTTATGGCCATCGCATATTTCCTCTGCGCCATGGTTGTTATCATTTATCACATTGACAATCTGATACCCTCAATAGCATCTATCTTTACAGATGTATTTACTGGCACAGCTGCTACAGGTGGATTCCTTGGGTCAACAGTTGCCATAGCACTATCAAAGGGTGTAGGTAGAGGCCTCTTTTCAAACGAAGCTGGTCAAGGTTCTGCCCCTATTGCTCACGCAGCGGCCAAGTGTGATATTCCAGCACGCGAAGGTCTGGTAGCTCTTTTGGAGCCATTTATAGATACTATTATTATCTGTACATTGACAGGCCTTATGATTTTGACTTCGGGTGTTTGGAATCAAAAATTTGATAATACATTCCAAAAGGCTGATATGTTTTTCGTTACAGCTCCCTCTGATAATGCTAAAGATATTAAATCTGCCTTGGCATCTTCCGAGAATCTGTATAATGGTACAATTAATGTCGCCAATGGTAATATTGATCTTGAACACAACTTATACTTGGTCCATGCAAATTCCCTCGCTGAAGATGTGGTAGTTCGCATTATTGAAACAGGTGACCCATATTGTGGCTCATTGACTATTGAAAAAGGCAAACCACAACTGGATGACGAACTATCGGTAGAAGGCAGGTCACTTATCCATAGCGCTCCTCTGACTCTTCAGGCATTCAGCAGCAGTTGGTTTGGCAACTCATGCGCATACATAGTAGCAATTGCTCTCTTGCTTTTTGCATTTTCTACTACTATTGCGTGGAGCTACTATGGCGACCGAGCAGCATCGTTCCTCTTCGGACCTAAAGCTATTACTCCATTCCGCATAGTATATATAGTAGTATTCTTTATAGGTTCCATTACCGATACCTCTATTGTATGGGCAGTGGCTTCTATAGGCATTGTTCTTATGGCAGTACCTAACCTCATCGGCCTTCTAATTCTTCATCGCGAGGTAAAAGACGAAGTCAATAAGTTGAAAGAATAGCAAACATTACCAAGCAAATAAAAAGTGCTCTCAATTTATCTTGAGAGCACTTTTGTTATTTAGTATATCTTGATGTTTATTTGAAACGAGCCTTAGCTTCGTCAAGAACAGATATGACTTTATCACACCATTCATCAAACTCTTTATCCTCTTTTTGGAGTTCAGGATGTGCAAGAATATGCTTCACTGCTCGTCTACAACCTTCTGCAAAAGAAACATGTGTAGTAAAATCAGGTACAGCACGCTTAAGTTTACTGCAATCAAAAACAACGCTCAACGCTTTATCTCCAAGAAGATTGCCTTCTACGTCGAAACTAGCTGGCGCAATTTCATTAAGATACGACGATGAAACATAATACGGCTTGAACTCAACACCTAGAGCATCAGCCACTGTTTTGTAAATCTGATTCCAGGAAAGAGTCTCGTCAGACATAATCTGATACGCCTCACCGATAGCATGAGGATTGCAAATCAACCCAATAAATCCACGCGCAAAATCTTCGTTGTTAGTCATCGTCCAAAGAGATTCCCCATCTCCATGAACAATAACTGGCTTCTCTTCTATCATTCGCTTCAGAACTTGCCAAGAACCTTTAGTTCCGTGGAACCCAACTGGAATACTGCGCTCACAGTATGTATGGCTAGGACGTACAATAGTCACAGGGAACCCTTCTTCTCTATACCATTTCATAAGTAGATTCTCGCAAGCAATCTTATTGCGAGAATACTCCCAATGTGGATTTACTAGTGATGTCCCTTCTGTAATAATGTAATTTCTTCCCGGCTTAGCGTACGCACTGGCACTACTTATATACATAAACTGACGGGTACGACCACTGAAAAGGCGGTGGTCTCTCTCCAATTGTTCGGGAACAAAGCCTATGAAATCACATACACAGTCGAACATCATGCCATCAAGCTTTCGCGCTACATCGGCCTCATCATTGATGTCGGCTACAATAGTAATCACATTAGCAGGCACCTCACTGGCATGTGTACCGCGGTTGATAAGATATAGCTGGCAGTCTTCCTTGGCTGCTAGCTGACGCGTGATGGCACTGCTTATAGTACCTGTTCCGCCGATGAAGAGTATTTTCATAGCACTTATGATTACTGATTTACTTTCTAACTAATCTCACCAACTCCCCTACCAACAATACTGGCATAGTTCCTAAAATTATTACTATCCAATGAATTGGGTTCAATGGCTCAACATTGAATAGTTCGCCTCCAAATGTAACAATACCTATCTGTCCAAAGAATATAAGCGCCACAATCGTCAGAAATCCCTTGCAATCTTTGAAATGGAATGCCGACCTCTTGGTCTGGAACGCTCTTGCATTAAAAAGATTCCAAAACTGCAGCATCACAAATATGGTGAAAAATAAACTGCATTCGTATGCATCCAAAACCGGTTTAGCCGTATCTCGCGAATTGAATATTTCAGCAATCTTCGTCTCGTAGTTGATATCACTATAATGGAAAAACATCCAAAGACCTGTCAATAGTCCAAAAAATATCATTCCATATACAACAATATTCCACGCCATAGGTCGTGAGATGATAAATGCCTTCCTGTCTCTAGGCTTATCTTTCATTACCACTTCCGATGGAGGCAAGGATGCCAACGCCATGGCAGCAAATGTATCCATAATCAGATTTACCCACAGCATCTGCGTAACGGACAAGGGCGACTCTGTACCTAAAAATGCTCCCACAAGCACTACCATACATGCCGCAACATTTACCGTCATCTGGAAGAGGATAAACCTCTGGATATTCTGATATAGCGACCTGCCCCACATGACAGCCCTTCCTATAGACGCAAATGAGTTGTCTATGATGGTAATATCACTCGCCTCCTTGGCTACACTTGTCCCATCTCCCATAGAAAGGCCTACATGGGCCGACTTCAATGCTGGAGCATCGTTCGTACCGTCTCCTGTTACGGCTACTACATGACCTTTGGCCTGCAACGCCTCGACTAACCTCTTCTTGTCCAATGGACGTGCTCTCGCAATAATCTTAATATCTTCTACCTTGTCTAATAGTTCCACATCTGTCATCTCGGCAAACTTCGGACCTATTATTATTGAGCTCTCTCCGTCTTCTTCCGACCAGAGCCCTATCTGCTTGGCTATTTCTCTAGCGGTATTTATAGTGTCTCCCGTGACAACTTTTATCTGTATTCCAGCATCTTGACATTTTTTTATAGCATCAGGAACGTCAAGTCTTATAGGGTCAGCTATGGCAACAACTCCCATAAATGTATACACTGCGTCTCCTGCCTCCTTATAGGCGAAACCTAATGTACGCATCGCTTGCTGCTGATAGTCTGCCAAAACTTTTGTTATCTCAGCATCTCGATTGCCATCACACATCGATAGCACAACCTCTGGAGCACCTTTAACATACGACACTTCGCCCCCTAAAACGTCAGAATAGACTGTCGACTCCATATATTTTCTCTCAGTGGAGAACGGAGTCTCTGAAATACGCCTGACTTTGGCTTGTAGCGCTCTATAATCATAATTGGCCGAATCCAACCATAATAATAAGGCTCCTTCTGTAGGATTGCCAACTGGCGTGGGCGTAGCCGATGAAAAGTCTAATGAAGCTGAGGAGTTTATCGCTATCGATTCTGCTATCAATGACGAATATACGTCTCGCGATAGATTCTTGAGAATCTCTCCTGATGGGGCAAAGAAATATGCCTCCCTGACCGTCATCCTATTCTGCGTCAATGTACCTGTCTTGTCCGTACAGATTACTGTCGTGGCTCCCATCGTCTCACAGGCATGCATCTTTCTGACTAGATTGTTGGTTTTCAGCATACTCTTCATACTGTACGCCAAACTCAATGTCACTGCCATTGGCAATCCCTCTGGCACAGCTACCACAATGAGCGCAACAACTATCATGACGGTCTGGAGAAGATATGTGACAAAATCAACTAAATCCCATCCCAACCCTTCTGTCTGAGCAATGGCATACATAATTACCCTGCCCACAAATATCAACGCTGCAATAGTATACGATGCAAGCGTAATGATTTTGGACAATTTCTCCAACTGTATGTTGAGCGGTGTCTTGACACTCTGGTCAATCTGAGCCTCTACAAATACTTTACCGTTTTCTGTCGCATCTCCTACTGCCTTGACTTCATATACCGCATGTCCTTCCATAACTTTCGTCCCCCTGAGGACATTGTTGGAGGGATAGGTAGCATTTTTGTCAAATTCCGATTCTTGCGTAGTCTTGCTGCATATCGGTTCTCCCGTCAACGTCGATTCGTCAACGTGCAACGTGACCGATTCCAACAATTCTCCATCCGCAGGTATCTCATCTCCTGTCGCTAAAATAACAATATCCCCCACCACGACATCGCGACGAGGGATTTGTATAGTATTTCCACTACGAATAACCTTTACAGGCTCATCATCATTGACCTGATTGAGAATAGCAAATTCTCTCTCTGCTTGTAACTCAAAAATAAACGCCAATCCCGTAGCAAGTATTATCGCCATGAATATGCCTACAGGTTCAAAAAATACACTTATAGGCTTGTCAAGTCCGATGTACTCATATATGGAAATGCCTATCGATAGCACCCCAGCTACAAGTAGTATGATTATCAAAGGGTCAGAGAACTTGGATAAAAACTTCCGCCACAGTGGCTCTTTGGCCGGTGGTGTGAGTACATTGATTCCGTATTTAGCGCGACTTTCCGCTACTTGGGATTCTGTGAGACCCTTATACATCATGACTATGTCTATTTTTAGAAATGGTTAATCAGAAGAAGTATTAACGTATTGCAGAAACGAATTCTCCAATAGCGTTAACGCCTTTGTCCGAAAGGTGCTTGATAAATGCAGTGCCAATAATAGCACCATCTGCATTGTTGCAAGCATGCTCATACGAAGCCTTGTCCTTAATGCCGAAGCCTATCATGGCCTTGTTCTTCAAGCCTAATGCCTTGATTCTCTGATAGTATGCAGTACGCGTATCAAGCGAAGCCTTGATATTGCCTGTGATACCTGCCGAAGCTACCATGTAAATGAAGCCCGAGGCCTTAGAGTCTATGTACTTGATTCGCTCGTCCGACGACTGTGGAGCAATCATCGGAATATAATGAACTCCATACTTGTCCATCATATCCTTATAGTGCTCTATATACTCATCAAATGGAAGGTCTGGTAAAATAACTCCGTCTACACCCGCAGCCTGACAGTCTTTCAAAAATGCCTCCATGCCATAGTGCATTACTGGATTGATATATCCCATCAATACCACTGGCATAGTGATAGTCTTGCGCATATCCTTTATCTGCTCCATGAGCTTCTTGATGGTTATGCCGTTGTTCAACGCCTTCAAGCTGGCTAATTGGATTACCGGACCATCGGCCAAAGGATCAGAAAATGGCATGCCTATCTCTACCATGTCAACTCCCGACTTCTCAAGTGCTGTAAGCACAGACATCGTGTCATCCAAGTTTGGATAACCTGCAGTAAAATATATTGAGAGCAAACCTTTCTTCTGCTCAAAAAGGTTGTCTATTCTATTCTTTATCATAACAAAACGAGCGTATTAGAGTTTGAAACGTTTCATATATGTCTCCATATCCTTGTCTCCACGACCAGATACTGTGACTACTACATTATCTGTCGACTTGAAGTCGAGTTTCTTCAATCCTGCCAACGCATGTGCACTCTCAAGCGCAGGAATAATGCCCTCAAGTCGTGTCAACTCAAATGCAGCATCCAATGCCTCTTGGTCCGTAGCAGCAAGTACCGTAGCACGACCGCTTTCCGCAAGGAACGAATGAAGAGGACCAACTCCCGGATAGTCCAAACCAGCCGAAATAGAGTATGGCTCTATTATCTGCCCATCGTCTGTCTGCATCAACATCGTACGCGAACCATGAATGATTCCTTCTGTACCTCGCGCAATCGACGCCGCTGTGTCAGGTGTGTCAAGGCCTAATCCTGCCGCCTCAATGGCTACCAATCTTACCGTCTCATCATCAAGAAAGTTGTAGAACGAACCAGCAGCATTCGATCCACCACCTATACAAGCTAATACATAGTCTGGCAAATCCTTACCGGTCTGCTCCCTGAATTGCCATTTCGTCTCTTCTGAAATAATCGACTGCAACTTGGCTACCATATCAGGATATGGATGTGGACCTACTACCGATCCAATAATGTAAAATGTATCTTCTGGATTCGAAATCCAGTCTCTCAACGCCTCGTTGGTAGCATCTTTCAATGTGCGGTTTCCTGTCATGGCAGGAATAACTTCCGCTCCAAGCATCTTCATACGCGCTACATTTGGAGCTTGACGCTGAATGTCAACTTCTCCCATATATACCGCACATTTCATTCCCATAAGAGCACAAACCGTAGCCGTAGCAACTCCATGCTGCCCAGCTCCTGTCTCTGCTATAATACGTGTCTTACCCATCTGCTTGGCAATGAGTATCTGACCAATAGCATTGTTTATCTTGTGCGCTCCTGTATGCGCACAGTCTTCACGCTTAAGGAATATATTGGTGCCGTACGCTGCCGACATGCGCTTTGCATATGTCAATGGAGTAGGACGTCCTACATACTCCTTGAGCAATTGCTTGTACTCTTTTTGAAACGATTCAGAATTTAGAATCTCTTGATATACCTTCTTAAGGTTATCAACGTTTGGATACAACATTTCTGGTACAAACTGACCTCCGAAACGCCCGTAGTATCCGTTCGAGTTTACTGAATATTTTGACATTGTTCTTGTGTAATCTTTTATTAGTTTCCTCTAATCTTGACCAATGACTCACGGAGGAGGTCAAAATCCTTTATACCTGGCGCCGACTCAAACTTACTGTTCAAATCTATTGCATAAGCTCCACAGGTAGCTGCCTCAACAATATTGTCTGGCCCTATACCTCCGGCAACAAACCAAGGCTTGCGTATCGGTTGTCGCAGGATAAGTTGCCAATCGAACCCACGTCCGCTTCCGCCGTACGTGGGTGACTTAGTATCAAAAAGGAAACAATCTGTACTGTCCGTATAGTCCGCTACGTTCTCAAAGTCGCGCGCCGACTCAATATGAAAAGCTTTTATAACCTCAAAGCCCGATTCCTTCAACGCTCCACATAAGCGCGGCGACTCGTTGCCATGAAGTTGTATGGTCTGAAGGCCATATTGCGCAGCTGTCTGCCTAATCTCCGTCTCCGTAGAATTGACAAATAACCCTACTCGCTTGACATTGTCAGGTATAACGCTGAGCATATCTGGCTTGAGCCTGCCTACCACATACCTTGGCGACTTGGGATAGAATATAAACCCAAGGTAATCTGGTTCTAAAAACAGACACTTGCAGATATTGTCAATATCTGTCATGCCACATATCTTTACCTTTACCATAATTTGTGCTTGTTCAGTAGTGCAAAGTACGTGAAAAAAAACGGTAAAAACAATTACGAAAAAGACGTAAATCCATGTCGCTTCCTTCTCAACACCATCTCTCGCCTCTTCTCGCTAACGTTTTCTACCGCTCTTTTAATAAAAAAACTGCGAGCAACTACTACTCTCTCTTATATCAGCAACTACCCTCACATAGCATCAAGACTTCGTCAAATGCCATTATTATACTTAGTTCCGATATGCAGTATTTCTTCGTCATCCACCCTATCATCTGCCGCCTATACTGACTGTCTGTGTAAAACATATTCTTCTCTTCTGCCGCTATCGACGAAATAAATGCCTTCAAATGTGGTATCGCTTCCTCTTTTTCTTTTAGACATAAATACGCCAACCCAGTATTCATCTTGTCCGCAAGCGTTAACTCATTGTCTGGAACTATCTTAATATCTTCAAAATAGCCCTCAACATTGCCTATGTACAGATTGCAACGCGCCTTTTGTCGTACTATCTCTGTCTTGAATTTCACACTATTGGCAACCTGAATGCCCGACATGACATCCAACGCTTCTCCATACATTTCCATGGACATGAGTATCTGAACTATCTCTAATTTTATGCTTATGTCGTTGGGAGCTAATTTCTCGGCTTCTTTCATGTGCGACATAGCCTTTCGCATATCTCCTTGCTTGAATAAGCATTCTGCCATCTTTCGCTTCGTCCACAAATCTCCTTCTTCTATTATGTCGGCTTTGTCCAATTGTACATAGGCTTGCGCGTAGTTTTTCGACTTCAAATTGCACAACGCCGCCTTGCGTAACGTGTTGGCGTCTAACTTCCCTCGCTTTTCGTCTTCTGCCAATAGCTCATTGTATACCTGAGCAGCATCTGCATATAGGTCATAATTCTTTAACGCAACACACAATCGCTCTTTGTATTCTCTGCCAGGAAAGACTTTTCCCCACCCCGCACTATTGTGAAACGATAGTACCGGCGCAAATATGTCATATACAAATTGTACATGTGGCTCCGTAATCTCTTCTTGCGATAGCTCGGTAGCCCTGTTCCATACCCCATTGTAGCTTAACCTGTATAGATCATAAACGCAGTTCGTCGCATGGTATACTAGCCTGTCATGGATATTCTCACTCTTGTCTGTCTTTTCGCCTCTTATGGATTCTGCATAATCGACCAACTGCTCGTCGGCAACTGTATTTAATACCTTGTCTATTTGATCCTCAGTGAACGTCCGCTTCATCTGAAGCATCATCGAATACCTGTCACTTTCAGCCATATATGGCGTGCGTATATACCGCTCCACCAATCGCTCGTATTTCTCATACGACTCAGTGGCCATCTCTTTCCTGAATATCGGATTGCTCGAATCATATGGAATTATCCACGATGTAAGGTGATTCTTGAAGAAGTCATTGTCTTTCATACTGTTGTACATGCCAAAAAGTACGTCAACTCCTCCTACTCTCCACTTGTCTACCTTGTTCATCATGCGCTTGAACTGTGGCTGACTTGAGAATAACCCTTCTATTATGAGCGACACCTCTTCTTCGTTCGAGAAAATTGATTCTGCATTGATCTTTTCTATGCTGTCAATATTGTCCATCATGTGCATCCCCATCTGAGCTTCCATCTCCCTCTCAAGCGGAATTACTTTTATTTTCTGAATAGCAAGATAAACTTCAAACAGCACTTCTCTTATCCCCTCTGCCTCCAAAACACTGTCTACCCACTTGCGACATTGCTCAGGCGCCATAATACGGTTGTAGTACATCGGCAACAATACCATAAACATGGCCAACCCTCGACCTCTGAACTTGTCTGATAAATTCGGATTGGTAATCACATATACTAGTGTGGAGATAGCATTCAATTCTAACCTGAATACCGCACCCATAAAGATACCTCCTACTAAAAGCATCTGCTCGTATTCTTGCAATTCTTTTTCGTTAAAAATAAACTGCGCTACCTTGAATATGTCGTCTCCTGCTACCCAACCTATCCACAAGGCATCAAAAAGTGTCTCAACGCTGGCATACCTAGCTTCCCCTCCTTCACGACCTGCTTCTTTGATCTTGGCAATACATACATCAGCATTTAAGGGTCCTTTATAGTATCTTGGGATTTCTAAATGTTCCTTGAGAACCATCATCTTTGCATCCAAAAATGAGTCAATCATAGAGTGTATGGCTTCCGATAATCCATAATAACAGGTTTGAAGTTGCTCGGGAGTATAAATAGCCGCCCCATTCCCCATAAGATCCTTGTACGATTGGTACGTCGCACTAACGCGCTCTTGAATCTGCGGTACTTGCATCAGCGCCGCCACCTCTTTTTCTAATTCCGACAACGCCAAATAGAGAGATCCCTCTTCTACCTGTTTATGGAGTTTCCTGTTCACCTCCATTACAGATTGATATTCTTTGTAAATCCTTTGTATTTCCATACATAGTGGTTGTTTAGTTTAGTAATGTCACACAAAAATAAAAACATTAGCAACTATACGCAAATATTTGGCGTGATTCTTGCTATTCATTCCAAAAAGAACATTACCTTTGTGCATATGAAATATTTGGAGTTTTTAATCTCTTCCCCAAATATCTCATGTTGCGCGCAATTCTATAAAACGAATACATGGAGTCTCCAGAAAAACTGAGTAATCGAGCCAGATTTGTCAGTACGCTATTGACCGCAGGTACGGTTTTCATAGCGATGCTGTCTTATTTTGTGGCTATATACTTGTTCTACAACAATTCCTTCCATTCGATAGAATTCCTCCTCAACCGAGATTTCCTTATCTCTTGTATCTTCATTACACTCATTTGGTCTACCCTCGAAATATGGTTCGGACTGAACGAGGTGTACCGTAGCCGCTCGTATGGATATATAGTTCTCTACCACATTGCCGAGAGCATTATCGGCGTCATCGTATTTACTTTCGCATTGTTCTTGTTCGGATTGCCTAATTACGGCCGAGATGTCCTACTCACTTTCGGCGCCTTTAGCACAATCCTGGCAATTCTATTCAAATTCGCATTCTACCTCCTCCTCCGTCGTTACCGCCGTAAGGGATACAATACTACTTCAATAGTCTTCTTGTGCGACAAAGGGGGAGAGTCCCTCCTCGAATCTATATACCACCGCTACGAGTGGGGTTATAGAATCAAGGCAGTAATCGGCGACGAGTACATAACTAACTTGTACAAGGGCGCTGTCCCAACTTACCTGGATAGCGAGGCTAACCTCGAGGAGCTTCTTACACAGGATGTAGATGAATTCGTCTACGCTCGTAGCTACGATAGCTCTCGCGAAATCTTGCGATATATCGATATCTGCCAGGACCTGGGCGTGACTTTCCGTCTCTACTCACCTTTCCTCAACCGTATCTCGTCTAATACTCAACTTAGATACTTCGATACTAACGCCGTAATCACGTTGTCTAATACCCCAACCAACTACGTGGGTCTTCTGACTAAACGAATATTCGACGTATTTTTCGCTTCGTGCGTTATCTTGATCGGACTCCCATTCTTCCTCATCGTGGCTTTGCTTATCAAACTCGATTCCAAAGGCCCAATATTCTTTAAGCAAAAACGCTCAGGCCTCAAGGGTAAGGTCTTCGATGTCTACAAATTCCGCACAATGGTGGTCAACGCCGAGGAGCTGAAGGAGCAACTTATGTCTCAAAACGAGATGGATGGCCCCGCCTTCAAGATGACTAACGACCCTCGTATTACTCGCATCGGACGCTTCTTGCGTAAGAGCGGTATCGATGAGTTCCCTCAATTCATCAACGTGTTCATAGGCGATATGTCTATCGTAGGACCTCGCCCTCCTCTGCCTAAGGAGGTTGCCGAATACGAACGCTGGCAGCTGCGCCGTCTGGCTATGAAACCTGGTATCACATGCTTGTGGCAGGTTTCTCCCGATCGTAACTCTGTCTCTTTCGATGATTGGATGCGCCTCGACTTGGAGTATATAGACAACTGGAAATTTTCACTAGATCTTGTCATAATCTTCAAGACTATCCGCACCATGCTACGTGCCGACGGCAAGTAACTCACTCTCTATGAAGAAGAACAAAAAAACAACAATCATTATATCCGCAGCCATTCTCCTGCTTGTCGTGGGAGGATGGTATTTGTATTCTGTAGTGCGCAACTCTTGGATGCCTTCTCGCCATAATATGATTATGGCTATCTCCGATATTTACACCATCGACGCCGTAGCCCAAACAGGTAATATCGACCGACAGAGAAGCGACCATACAATGGAGAATGCCTACCATACCATCTTCTCTCAGTATGGAATGTCAAAGGAGATCTACGATAGCGCCCTGGCAGTATACTCCAAAAATCCCGAGCAGTACGCTCTCCTCATGGAGGACGTCGTGGAAATCTTGGCTTCCCGCGAGGCTAAATTCTTGCAATTGTACCAAAAACACGATTCTATAAAACGCCGAATCAATCACCTGAACGATTCCTTGAGAACTTCCTACTGGAAGGGCTCTTCTTATATCCGTGTCCCTCTGACTGATAGGGATACTACCAACAGAAAGCTTACCTTCAGCTACAAAACAAAGAAAATCAAGGGCGGAACGGTTTCTTACACGTTCGATTATACCGTCCTCCGAATAAATAAAAACGAGGACCCCGCTCACGCTTCTCTCATAGTTTTCTACGAGGGGGGCGAGTCTGATACCTGCAGAGCCGAACTCTTGAAGGATAACCACACCCTCCAACACATGACTATCGAGCACAACTTGCGCGATACCGTCCATGCTCGCGAATTCCGCATCTGCCTCATGGAAACAAAAAAAGTACAGGACAATAATGTCAACTTCTCTTCCATAAAGTTGAATTATATGCCGTACGAAATAACCGATAGCGTCCAGTTCGATGAGGTACAGCTCCCAAAAATATTTACGTACTGATGGCACCATCGGATTGTGGCCTGTTATCGAAACCGACGATAACGGAACCATCACTAGCATAAAAGAGTACCCTAATGGTATCCCCGAAATGGGTCATCACTTTTTCGAAAGCGGACTTATTATATGTACCCCCCCAGATCTCTTAACGCTCTATATAGACTCTCTCTATACAGTATATAGACAGACACTACTCAGCGAATCTAAAGAAGAGTTTATATCCAAAATACAGGAGGTCTTCGGACTCAATTCGTCCAAAGACCCCATATCCCTTATAGGCCTCAAGGCTCATATCTACCACATTTCCGGATTCGATATCAATTCTTTCAAAGCCGAAACCGTCTCAATACGACAACTTTCCTAGTCCATATCTACTTCCTTGGGATAGCATAGATAGAACCTCCTGTCTATATTGCCTAGCGCCTGAATATTGAAAATGTCCGACGCCTCCGATATGTCACATATATATGTAGGCGAGAACATAATATTTATCCTGTCATTACCTACCGTGTAGGTCTTGCTGCTCAATTGCCCCGACAACATATAGTACTCTATCTCGTCCATCGGTATACCCATCTTCTTGTTTATCGCCTCTCGTACCATCTGCAACCTGTGAGGAGCAAATGGCTGACGACTGAGCTCAATATGGAATAATTTCCTGTTGATAAAGGCCGTAGATAAACTGCTCAGTACCTTGTCCCCCGATGACATCCATACCTTAATGGCTGTCATAATATCATTGTCATCCAATAGGGTAAACATCCTTATAGACTCGTCATTGGCAAAGTCCGAGGCACTTATCTTATTGTATAGGAAAAATTTCAAGGCTGGCGAAGCAAAAATATCTTCTCCTCGCATGGCTAAATATTTCGCCCTGCTCAATATCTTTATCAGCATCCTCTCAGCAGCTACAACGGTCTTGTGCATGTAAACTTGCCAATACATCAGACGTCGCGCTATGAGAAACTTCTCTACAGAGTATATGCCTTTCGCTTCAACTACCAATTCCCCATTGGCAATATTCAACATCTTGATAATACGCTCGTTAGCTATGCTGCCTTCAGTTACACCAGTAAAAAAACTGTCCCTATTGAGATAGTCCATCCTGTCTGTGTCCAACTGGCTGGATATCAATTGATGCAGAAATGGCTTACATTTCCCCGAAAAAACATCTAGCGTGGGAGATAGACGACCGTCCAACTGCTCGTTCATCCCTTTCATCAGTAAAAATGATATCTCTTCGTGAGAGACTCCTTCTACTATCGAACTTTCTAATACATGCGAAAACGGACCATGCCCAATATCATGCAGCAGCATCGCCGCCATATTGGCTATGCCTTCTTCACCTGTTATGTCTACACCCTTGCTCTGCAATGTCTGTATGGCCATCTGCATCAGGTGCATGGCTCCTAAAGCATGCGAAAACCTGGTATGCTGCGCTCCAGGATAAACAAGATTCGTCATGCCTAACTGACGTATCCTCCTTAGCCTTTGCATCCATGGATGATTCAGTACATCCAACAGCAACCTGTCTTCTACACTGATAAACCCATGCACAGGGTCATTTACTATCTTATGATCTTTCATCTCATCATAATAAAAAAAGCGGAGAATCAAGGATTTCCCCCGACCTCCGCAATATCGCTCTATTTCTTATTAAAGCTTACGAGAAATCTCTATCTCTTCGTACGCCTCAATAATATCTCCTACCTGAATGTCGTTGTAGTTCTCAATGTTCATACCACAATCAAGACCCGCTACAACTTCCTTCACGTCGTCCTTGAAACGCTTCAACGATCCAAGAGCACCCGAGTATTGTACAATACCCTCACGGATGACACGTACCTTCGACTTGCTCTTAACCTTACCTTCCTTAACCATACAGCCGGCAATCGTACCAACCTTCGAAATCTTGAATGTCTCAAGAATCTCAAGCGTACCTGTAACCTGCTCCTTGATCTCTGGAGAGAGCATACCTTCCATGGCATCCTTCAACTCTTCAATAGCATCATAGATGATTGAATACTGTCGGATATCTATCTTGTTCTGCTCAGCCAATTTCTTAGCAGCCGCAGAAGGACGTACCTGGAAGCCTACAATAATAGCGTCAGATGCAATAGCCATGTTGACATCAGTCTCTGAAATCTGACCTACAGCCTTGTGGATAATGTTAACCTGTATCTCTTCTGTAGACAATCTCTGGAACGACTCCGACAACGCCTGGATAGAACCATCCACGTCACCCTTGATGACAATATTGAGCTCCTTGAAGTTGCCAATCGCAATACGACGACCAATCTCATCCAAGGTCATATGTGGCTTGGCATTCAAAGCTTGCTCTCGCTGCAACTGCTCGCGCTTCTGTGCAAACTCCTTAGCCTCACGCTCATCCTCAAATACGTTGAATTTCTCTCCTGCCTGTGGAGCACCATTCAAACCAAGTACCAATACTGGCTCCGAAGGACCGGCTTTCTCTACTTTCTGGTTACGCTCGTTGAACATCGCCTTTACACGACCATAGTTCGATCCGCAGACCATCATGTCTCCTACCTTCAATGTACCATTCGATACAAGCATTGTAGCCTGGTATCCACGACCTTTATCAAGTGACGACTCAATAACATTACCTACAGCCCTGCGGTTCGGATTTGCCTTGAGCTCCATAATATCAGCCTCCAAAAGAACTTTCTCCAAGAGAGCATCAACATTCAAGCCCTTCTTCGCAGAAATCTCCTGACACTGATACTTACCACCCCACTCTTCTACAAGGTAGTTCATATTAGCCAACGCCTCTCTAATCTTGTCAGGATTTGCGCCTGGCTTATCTATCTTGTTGATAGCAAAGACAATAGGTACATTGGCTGCAGCAGCATGGTTGATAGCCTCTATAGTCTGTGGCATCACACTGTCATCTGCTGCTACTATAATAATGGCAATATCTGTTACCTGAGCACCACGGGCACGCATAGCTGTAAACGCCTCGTGACCTGGAGTATCAAGGAAGGTAATGTGTCTTCCACTAGGAAGCTTTACATTGTATGCACCAATGTGCTGTGTAATACCACCTGCCTCGCCCGAGATAACGTTTGTCTTTCTGATATAGTCAAGCAACGATGTCTTACCATGGTCTACGTGACCCATCACAGTTACAATAGGTGGACGCTCCTCAAGCATGCTCTCGTCGTCTTCTTCTTCCTCAACTGTCGATGCCGACTCAACGCTGATAAACTCAACCTTGAATCCGTACTCCTCAGCCACAATCGCCATAGATTCAGCATCAAGACGCTGGTTGATAGATACAAACATTCCAAGCGACATGAATGTACCGATAACTTTAGTAACTGGTACGTTCATCATGTTGGCCAACTCGTTGGTAGTAACAAATTCTGTTACTCGGAGAATCGACTTCTCTTCTTCCAATCTCTCTAGCTCTTCAGCTTCTCGCTCACTGACTGCCTGACGCTTCTCACGACGGTGCTTTGATGTCTGTGTCTTTGCACCTTGAGTTGTAAGACGAGCAAGTGTCTCTTTTACCTGCTTCTGTACATCCTCATCGCTTACCTCAGTGTGGATAGGCATCTTACGCTTCTTATCCTTCTTGCCGCCACCTTGCTGGTTGTTGTTATTGCCGTTCTGCTTGTTGTTCTGACCGCCATTGTTGTTCTGGCGGCCCTTCTCAGCATCTTTCTTATTCTTGAGCGTAGCATTTACCTGGTTGATTGTCTGGCTAGATGTAACGTCTACCTTCTCACCACCATTCTTAATGCGCTTACGCTTTTGCTTCTTGTCTTTTCTGTCACCACCCGAACGGAAACCGTCAACTGGCAACTCTATCTTACCTAATACCTTAGGTCCACTCAACTTCTCGCTGGTATTGTAACGGAATACCTCTGGCTCAGTCTCTTCAGCAGCAGGAACTTGCGATGGTCGAGGGGCAGGATTATTCTCAACCTTCTTCTTCTCTTCTGCCTTCTTCTCTTGCGCCTGCTTTGGCTCTGGCTGCTTAGCCTCTTGTTTTGGCTTGTCTTGAGCCTTTGGTGCCTGCACCTCTGCTGGCTTTGGCGCTTCTTTCTTAGGCTCTTCTGCCTTTACCTCTGGCTTCGCCTCTTTTTGCTCTGCCTTTGGCGCCTTGGCCGACTCAGCGTCAACTTTCTCCGCTGGCTTTGGATCTAAATCAATCTTGCCTAAAATCTTTGGTGCCTTGATTGTCTCCTTAGTAACCAACTCTGCGGCAACGCTTTGTGTCGGATCAATAGAAATAGTCTCTTTCTTCTGCTTGTGTCGCTGCTCTTCGCCTATACGCTCACTCTGCTCCTTAGCATTCTTGTCCTTGCTATACTCTTTCTTAAGCATAGCATAAACTTCCTCAGGTACCTTTGAGTTAATAGTATAGTCTTCCTTGTAGCCTTTCTTGTGAAGAAATTCTATGATCGTAGTCGCACCTACGTTAAACTCGCTTGCAATATTACTTATTCTTGCTCCTGCCATCTGCAATAATATGTTGAGTATTTGTTCGTGCTAAATAATTATATGTAAAACTGTCCAGTATCAGATACCCCGTCAGGGTAGAGTCAAAAACTATCTTTAGTTCTCAAACTCTGCCTGCAAGATATTCAATACATCCTCTATTGTCTCGTCCTCAAGGTCTGTACGACGCGACAACTCCTCAAAGCCAAGCTCAAGTACCGACTTGGCTGTATCACAGCCAATCGACTTGAGTATGTCAATGATCCAAGGCTCGATATCGTCTTCGAACTCGTCAAGAAGTACGTCTTCCTCACTTATAGCCTGCTCACGGAATACATCAATGTCATATCCTACAAGCTGAATGGCTAGCTTGATGTTGCTGCCACCCTTACCAATAGCCATCGATACCTCTTCAGCGTCAAGGTAAACCTCAGCTCGCTTCTCAGCCTCATTGATACTCATCGAGTTAATCTTAGCTGGACTAAGTGCTCGCTGAATATAAAGCTGCGTATTTGTTGTATAGTTGATTACATCAATGCTCTCATTGTGCAACTCTCGTACAATACTGTGAATACGAGATCCCTTCATACCTACACATGCGCCTACTGGGTCAATTCTGTCGTCGTACGACTCAACAGCTACCTTGGCACGCTCGCCTGGCATACGCACAATCTTGTGTATCGTAATCAAGCCATCATAAATCTCTGGTACCTCACTCTCAAAGAGTCTCTGAAGGAACATTGGCGATGTACGGGAAAGTATGATGAGCGGAGAGTTGTTCTTAACCTCTACTCGTACCACTACAGCACGCAATGTGTCTCCCTTGCGGAAGAAGTCCGATGGTATCTGCTCATTCTTTGGCAATATCAAATCGTTGCCATCGTCATCTCTTACCAATACCTCTCGCTTCCATACCTGGTAAACCTCGCCCACAACTATCTGACCAATACGATCCTTATAAAGTTGGTAGATAGCATCACGCTCCAACTCCATAATGCTGCCCGACAAACTCTGACGTAAGCCCAAAATGTGACGACGACCAAAATCAGCCATCTTTACCTCGTCAGTTACCTCTTCGCCAAGCTCAAAATCAGCGTCAATAGCCTTCGCCTCCGATAAACCTATTTGAAGGTTCGAATCCTCAACCTTGTCATCTTCTACAACAATGCGCTTACGAAGTATCTCAAAGTCACCCTTGTCTGTGTTAATGATAATGCTGAAGTTCTGGTCTGTTCCATACTGCTTTACCAAAACAGCTCGGAAAGCATCTTCCAATATGCGAATCAATGTCGCACGGTCAATGTTCTTCAGCTCCTTGAATTCGGAGAAAGTGTCCAGCAAATTCATACTAGTCGATTTTATTTGAACGATATTATATCTTTAACTTGTTTTACTTCATCATACTTGAGCTCTATCTGCTTGGTCTGAAGTTGCTTCTTCTTCTGCCCTTCAACTTTTACCATCTCAGATGTCTCAACCACAAAGCCTGCCTCATCTGCCGAAATCAACTGCCCCTTAATGTGCGATCCATTGGGATAGGTAACCTCAACTTCATTGCCGACATTCTTCTTGTACTGCCCCAACACCTTGAATTCACAGCCTATACCCGCACTGGATACTTCCAACGAGTAATCTTCTACTTCCCTGTCAAACGCTCCCTCTATAAGCCCATTCAACTCAATACAGTAATCAATCGATACTCCCTTGGCACTGTCAACTACTAAACGAATATCATTCTCAGCCGACACCACCAACTCTACTACGAAGCACCCATCCGCCTCTAGTTTCGCATCTATCAATTCATGTATTTTCTCTACTTTTATCATCTCTCTTTACTAAGTTAGGTGTAACAAAATGGGCGACCAGTGGTCGCCCAAAACGGTAGATACTATTTTGTTGGTGCAAATATACAACACAAAAACACCAAATGCAAATTTTCTCGAGAAAATCTGCCTCCCGCATACAAAAATCACCTCCCTCTACACCAACTTCTCTATCTCTTCTTCACTAAGCCCCGATATCAACACAATCTGCTCCATCGGAAAGCCACACCGTTTCATCTTCACGGCTGTATCAATCTTGTTTTTCTCTATTCCTTTCTTCAACCCTTTCTCAAACCCCTCTTCCACCGCGCTCTCCATCACGCAAATATCTGTCCAGTAGTCGTCCAGACTCCTGTAATACTTCTTGCGGTCTTCCTCGCTCATGTTGAGAAGCTCAGATAACCCTCCTATCTTACTGAAGATAGGCTGCTGTGACTGAAATGGCAATTGTGTCTCCATAGATTCCATATTTGCGAGATTATATAACCAGTATTCTAATCGTGTCTTGGGATATTCCATCGGTTTATCCCTGTAATCGGGTAGCTCCAGCGTGAAGACTTTCAGCTTCTCTGAGAAGACTTCTCCTGTCTCATCTACCCTGAGCTGTACTGTCCGCACCGACTGCATCTTCATCCCTTTCAAGTGAAAGTTGAGGAAGAATACACCGTACACCGGACTCAACTTGTAGTCCCACTCTGTCTTTCTCTTCCCTTGTGCCGAGAATGCTCGCGAGAGATAGAATATGATGCGGTCACTGAAATTGGTCTGCTTCTTATTCTGCATCTCTACGATGAATTCCGACCCGTCTGCCGACTTGCATCGCAGGTCATAAATCACGCCGCGCTGCTCTTCTTCGTCTTCGGCCAACTCTTTGTCGATGAATATTACATCCTCTATCGGAACCTTGGGATTCAACAAATCAGTGAGAAAAGCAATCATTATATCCTTCTCTCCAAATATCTTCTTAAACCCGAAGTCTGTTAGCGGAATCATGTAACGTCCAGCTTTTTCACCAGACGCAACGTTTGTAATGCCCTTTTTGTCCATGATTGGTTAATTAATATAACACTGCAAATATAATCATTTTTCTCAACCAATACCCCACCTCCCCCCAACAAATAATCCTAGGCCTCATCGACCTAGGATTATATCTCTTTACCCCATTTTTGCCGCGGCTCGCCTTCCATGGCGAGCCGACACCAAAAATGAATGAATCAAAATGAATCTCAATTAAACGAGCGTTTTCGTAAGCAATGAGCAAAGCAAACTCGTTTGCTCTGCCATTGCGAGAAAACGTCTAAAACCTATTAACTTCGTCGACTTACAGTTCTGAAACAGGACGAACAGGGAACCCGTAATAACGGAAATCGTAGTCGTACGGGCGGACGAGGTCCGAATAGAAGTAGAGGTAGTACGCGTTGTAGGCACTGCCCGAGTAAGGAGTTGACGACCAGTAGCGGCCGTACGAACCCTCGTCGTAGAGGTCCTCTCCGAGACGATAGCCAGCCGCAGGAAGGAAGATAAACTTGCCTGTAAATCCTTCTTTCTTTGATGTTACCTTATAACCCGCTACGCCATTGAATTCGGTGTTGTCTTTTGCATACCATTCCCAAGTGCAGTTACTGGTATTTGCAAGTTCCGCGAACTCTGTCTGCGTAGGCATACGGTAACCTGTGCCTAAAGCTGCAGTTGCAGCATCATAAGCCGTTCCACCGATACCTTCTGAATAATTTGCGCCACCTTTAACATACTCCTTGAGAGGGTCTTTCTCAGTACCTGCATCATAGTCGTCTGTCATCGTACCGCCAAGGTCAAAAAGATAAGTCCCCCAAGTATAGTTTGTCTTTGCTGATGTCTCGCCCCACGCCAGATACCATCCTGCATCTGTTGGCTTTGTTGCGCCAAGGTTACATGTCGCCCACTTGACTGACAAGCCGAGGTCGACAAAACCTTCCTGCTCTGCAGGTGCCTCGTAAGCAAACGTAATGTCCTGAACATCTTCAATGGCTACCTTTATCGTCTCGCCACCCACTTTTGTTATTACAACTGTATTTGGTGCCTCTTGTGCCATACTGCACACAGCCATAATACCCATAATGGCTGATATTATTATCTTCTTCATACTTTCTTCTTTACTTCTTTATTGTTTTCAGACTGTCACTTGTACCATCGGAATAGATGACTCTTATTATCATCACACCCTTTTGTGGCTCGTCTACTTTCACACCTTGAAGTGTGTAGTACTCTGTCTCGACGATCTCTTTGCCTGCCGACAGCTCTTCTATCGCTGTCTCCAAAGCATCAAAGTCACACACCCCAAAGGATATCGTCTCGCCTTCTGCAACGCCTGTCTTCTCTGCCGACTCGTCTACCACAAACTTCACTACTCCTCCCTCTGTCGAAATCGTAATCCTAGCAGCAGTAGTCAGCTTCACATACTGTGGCGACGTATCTTTGTTCACCACAATAGCAGGATCTTCATCTGCCCACGCAGCCGAAACTCCTATAGCCCCAGCCACAAGCATCATTAGAATTCTTTTCTGCTTCATTGTTGTTTTATTTAGTTAATAATATTGTAATTGTCTTCTTTGTTCCATCGGATTGTATCACTCCTTGCAGACGCTTGATAGACTAGTGTTTAATCTCATAACCGACATGTTTTATCTAAAATATGTCGGCTATACCCGACATGTTTGCCGTATTTTATGTCGGTTATATATACTATAACCAGAAACTAACCACAACACCATATCCCCCTACCCACGCAGCCTCATCAACTCTTCCCTACAATTATGAAAAATTCATTATGAAATTTTCATAATTCTGCGGCAACCCTCAGCCATTTATAGCCTTTAACCTGAATGCTATCCTTCGTTATTTCACAACAGAATACCTTATTCCCCTCTCTCCCCCTACCCACACAGCCTCATCAACTCTTCTCTATACTCTTCTACATTGTCAAACTTCACCCAATAAAACTCTCTCTTCCCCTCAAATAGCCTCTCGTCTTCTTTCCAAGGCCTGACTTCTACCAACTCGTCTCCATGTTCTCTCAGCATCTTATAGTAAAACGATACAGCAGCCCTGTACGCCCCACCTATCTTGCGTCGCCTAGCTTCTCTCTTCCAGTGCCTTATCCTGTTCCAACTTACCATGTCGCTCTTGGCCAACTTCTGCGCGTCTGCAAACATGTCCCTCAACGCTCTTTGCGCTTTCGAGACTTTTACCATCAGAATGCGATAATCGCCCTTGCCACAGCGCTTTATAAAGGTGCTGTAGCCCGTAATCCTAGCCCTGGAGTCCGCTCTCATCTCTCTCCTGGCTCGCGTCACATATTTATGCTTTATCGTTACCCTGGCCATCTGCGTCTGTATCTATATAGTCGGTCGTGCAAATATACAAAATAAAAAAATTACGAGCAACAACTGTGCTCTAAGGTATCAGAGACTGACTTCCAATAGCCCTCAATGGACTCTATTTTACTTTCCAAATGTGATACTTGGGCGCTACATACCCCCTGAACCAAAGCCAACTGACTACCGCTAGCATAGCTCCTAGCGCATAGGTAACCTCAAATCCTAATGCTTCTACTACAAGCCCGCCTAACGCTAAGCCTGCCCCTATGCCTACGTCCCACGACGTAAGGTAGGTCGACACTGCCGTCCCTCGCTGACTGTTGGGCGCCAACGATACAAATAGCGTATTGTACGCGGGAAACATTACCCCAAAACAAATGCCCATAAATAGCGCAGCCGACAAAAACACACACTCTACTCCCATTATTTCTGCTTGCCTCATCCATCCACAAATGGCTAATAGCACAAAGACTATTATACAGGCAAACGAACTTCCTTCTATCAGTTGCGTAGTGTACCCTTTGTCTACCAACTTGCCGGAGAATATCCTCGACGAGGCTATGCCAATGGCCATCAGCGAAAAGAATATACCTGAACTTATATTCACTTGCATCTCTTGCGCATACATGGCTATGTATGTGGTGGTGAGCCCGTAGGGCATGGCTAATAACATCAAGGCCGCACCGCCAGGTATGCCTTTTATCAATATAAACCTGTCTAATGACAACGGAGGCCTCTGAACTAGCGGACGTACCTTTGTCTTTATCAACCCAGCACATATAAACCCTATCGCACAGGCACTGGTGGCTGTTATAAATATTACTTCAAACGAAAACGCTTCGTGCAGAAACAACCCTATCATCGGACCTACACACATGGCAAAATTGTTCGCCATACCGTAATAGCCTACTCCTTCGCCTCTCCTCTCGGATGGCAGAATGTCAATCACAATGGTATTGCCTCCTACCGTCACAGTGCCAAAGGCTAACCCGTGAAGTACTCTCATTACCACAAATACCGTCAGACACCACGCCATTATATACCCACCAAACATAACGGTAAATACCGCATACGATAGCATATATAGGGGCTTCCTCTGAAAAGCGTCTAGCAAATAGCCGGAAAATGGACGTATCAAAAGGGCAGCAACTGTATAGCACGACAATACCACACCTATAGTGGCCTTGTCGGCACCAAATGTCTCAGAAAGATAAAACGGAAAAACGGGCAACAATAGATAAAAACCTATGTACAACAGAAAGTTCGCCGCTAGTATAAGCGCAAAATCTCTCGAAAAGAGCTTACTTTTACTCATCTCTGCCTTCTCCTTATGGTATTCCTATACCTCATAAAATAGCAAAACCAAACAACATTACTGCTGTTTGGTATATGCTATATCCTTACGGAATGTTCTTCTTTGTTCCTTATCAACATTGCTACGCAATGCGACTTGGGGCTTCTTAAGCCATCTTGTTGACGAACTTAGCCAACTTAGACTTGATATTGCCTGCCTTGTTCTTGTGGATAATGTTACGCTTTGCAAGCTTATCCAACATTGAAGCAACCTTTGGAAGGAGCTCAACAGCAGCAGCCTTATCAGTAGTCTGACGGAGAGCCTTCACTGCGTTACGTGTAGTCTTAGCATAGTAACGGTTGTGAAGTCTACGCTTCTCGATCTGGCGTGTTCTCTTGATTGCAGATTGATGATTAGCCATTTTACTATTAGTTTATTACTTAACTATTAATTTTCGTAGTCCCAAGGGGAATCGAACCCCTCTTTAGAGAATGAAAATCTCTCGTCCTAACCGATAGACGATGGGACCGCCTATATAAACAAAGATAGGTTTTCCCTATTTTTGCGGTGCAAAGGTAAAACGCTTTTTTTTCAATTGCAAGCGTTTTACCTATTTTTTGCTATTTCGATTTGTTAAGATACCTTACTGCCAGGCTTAACTTCTGCCGTAGGGCCACAAACAACCAACTTGCCGTCTGCATCAACAGCACTGAGTATCATGCCCTGACTCTCAACTCCTTTCAACTTCCTAGGTGCAAAGTTGGCTATAAATAGTACCTCTTTACCTATCAAATCTTCAGGGTTGTAGAACTTAGCTATACCTGAGACAATAGTACGACCGCCCATGCCGTCGTCTATCTTGAACTGGAGCAACTTGTCTGCCTTTGGAACTTTCTGACAGTCTAGTACCTTGCCTACTCGGATATCTACCTTCTCAAATGTCTCAAAGTCAACTTCTGGCGCTACTGGCTCTGGCTTGTAGTTTTCTGCCTCATTGGCTTTCTTGATATCCTCAAGTCTCTTCATCTGAGCATCAATAACATCATCCTCTATCTTGTCGAAGAGCAACTCTGGCTTTTCTATAGCATGTCCTACAGGAAGTATATCTATGCTGCCAAGCATATTCCAATCTGCATCTCCCATAGCCAACATCTTACGAAGCTTTGCTGATGAGAATGGCAGGAATGGCTCAAATACTATGGCAAGGTTTGCAGCAATCTGGAGACAGATATTCATAATAGTCTCTACTCTAGCCATATCTGTCTTGGCCAACTTCCAAGGCTCGTTGTCTGCAAGGTACTTGTTACCAATACGAGCAAGGTTCATTGCCTCTTTCTGCGCATCACGGAATCGGAACACATCAAGAAGTGCCTCTACTTGCTTTCTTACCTCCGCAAACTCAGCTAGTGTAGCCTTGTCTCCCTCGGTCAACTCATGGCGCTCTGGCACCTTGCCCTCGAAGTACTTGTGCGTAAGTACCGTAGCACGGTTTACAAAGTTACCATATATAGCTACAAGCTCATTGTTATTTCTTGCCTGATAGTCTTTCCAGGTGAAGTCATTGTCCTTTGTCTCTGGAGCATTGGCTGTCAATACATAACGAAGAACGTCTTGCTTGTTAGGTATCTGCTCAAGATACTCATGGAGCCATACCGCCCAGTTGCGCGATGTGGAAATCTTATCGCCCTCAAGGTTAAGGAACTCGTTCGAAGGTACGTTGTCTGGCAGGTTGTACTCTCCATGTGCCTTCAACATAGCAGGGAATACAATACAGTGGAACACAATATTGTCTTTTCCAATAAAGTGGAGCATACGTGTCTCTGGATCTTTCCACCATGTCTCCCAAGTATCAGGAAGCAACTCTTTAGTGTTGCTGATATATCCAATAGGCGCATCAAACCATACATAGAGCACCTTACCTTCAGCTCCTTCTACCGGTACAGGAATACCCCAGTTGAGGTCTCGTGTCACAGCACGTGGCTTCAATCCTGTATCAAGCCAACTCTTACACTGGCCATATACATTCGAGCGCCATTCCTTATGCTCATTGAGAATCCACTGCTCAAGCCAACCTTGATACTGGTCAAGTGGCAGATACCAGTGCTTCGTACTGCGCTTTACAAGCTTATTGCCTGTTACAGCGTTGTATGGGTTGATCAACTCGTCTGGAGAAAGTGTAGAACCGCACTTCTCACACTGGTCACCGTATGCATCGGCAGCATGACAACGTGGACACTCTCCACGAATATTTCGGTCCGTCAGGAATTCCTTGGCTTCTTCATCATAGTATTGCTCACTCTCCAACTCAACAAACTTGCCTTCATCATTCAATTTCTTGAAGAAGTCCGAAGCATGCTTCTTGTGTGTCTCAGATGTAGTGCGTGAATATACATCAAATGAAATGCCGAAATCTTCAAACGATTTCTTAATCAGGTTGTGGTATCTGTCTACAACATCCTGAACTGTACATCCTTCTTTGCGAGCTCTGATTGTCACAGGTACACCATGCTCATCAGATCCTCCGACTAGGAGTACCTCTTGCCCTTTCAAACGAAGGTAACGCGCATATATATCAGCTGGTACATACACACCAGCCAAGTGACCGATATGAACAGGACCGTTTGCGTATGGCAAAGCGGTTGTTACTAGGGTTCTCTTAAATTTCTTCTGTTCACTCATATTGCTGTATATATCTTACTTTATACCTCTACAGTTCTTTTCCCAATTCCAAGAAGAGAGAAGCGTATCTTCTATTGTTGCCTCAGCTTTCCAGCCAAGTTCATTGTTCGCTAATGATGTGTCGGCCCAAATCTTCTCTATATCGCCTTCTCTACGACCAACAATCTTATAGTTCAACTTCACACCTGTCGATTTCTCAAACGCTTTTACAAGTTCCATAACCGAAACGCCACTGCCTGTACCAATATTGAAATACTCGTAGTTGGCTTTGTTCTTCTTGCTGAGCAAACGGTCAATAGCTACTACATGAGCCTTGGCAAGGTCTACCACATTGATAAAGTCGCGGATACATGTTCCGTCAGGTGTATTGTAGTCGTCGCCAAAAATGCTCAACTGCTCACGGATACCAGCTGCTGTCTGCGTAATATATGGCACAAGATTGTTCGGTATGCCTACAGGTGATTCTCCAATAAGTGCCGATGGATGCGCACCAATAGGATTGAAATATCTCAACGCCAAACAGTTAAGACCCAACTCAGCATTGGCCTTGGCAAAATCTCGCATAATGTCCTCAGCAATAGCCTTGGTATTTCCATAAGGTGATTCTGCTGGCTTGCGAGGGGTGTTCTCGGTTACAGGCAACTTGTCTGGCTGACCATATACTGTACACGATGATGAAAATACTAGATTCTTGACACCGTATATCTTCATACAGTCAAGAATATTCATCAACGAGTTAAGATTGTTGCGATAGTACTCAAGTGGCTTGTACACACTCTCACCTACTGCCTTGAGTGCTGCAAAGTGAATAATCGCCTCAATTGATGTATATTTCTTGAAGAATGCATTTATCTTCTCTGCATCTGTAAGGTCAAAGCACTCAAACTTTGGTCGGATACCTGTAATTTTCTCGATGTTGTCTACAACTTCTTCCTTCGAGTTGCAAAGGTTATCTACGATTACTACATCGTAACCTGCCTGCTGCAACTCAACTACCGTGTGGGAACCGATAAATCCTGTTCCACCTGTTACCAATATCTGCTTAGCCATTGTTTTGCTGTTATTTGCGTTACAAAGTTACCCTATTTTACAATCTCTTGCAAACGTTGGTTGGCATTACGTATAATTGTTATCGTACTGTCAGTATCAAATATCGAATTCAACCCTTGCTGCTCTTGCGCAGGATCTCCTGTGTAGGGCTGCCCAAGTTCCCAATATACCACTCCATCAGATATCTTGGCCGATCCTCCCCATGCCCAGAAATTGCACCCTGCAAGCACACCATTACGCGCAGCTTCTTCTGCTATGTAGTCAAAAACATAACTGTAATACGAGTCACGAGCAGTGGTCGAACTTTCTCTAGAAAACTGGAACCCGTCTCTTGGGTAACCAAACTCTTCTAAAACCAATGGTTTAGAGTACTTTTCCGCTATGACTTTATGGGCTTCAATATATTGAGCCGTATTCTGCTTCGCTACGTCAAGATTCTCTGTAAGAGTCTTTTCGCTAGTCCATCCCCAGTTATACGGCCATATATGAATATTCATATAATCAACATTCTTGCAACTATGGATGGTCTCATAAAGGTCATAATCCTGCTCGCATCCCCACATGCCCTCACTACCTACAGATATCAAGTGATTAGGATCAAGCGATCTTATCTGAGCCGCTACTGAGTCTATCCATAATACAAATGCCTCTTTGTTTGCATCTGAAAAACAACGTGGCTCATTGGCAATCTGCCATGACATAATAGCAGGATCATCTGTATATAACTTCCCTGTATACCTGTTTGTCCTGGTAATCACATTCTTAACATGATCAGCAAATAGTTGCTTGGCCTTAGGAGCTTGCATGTACTGCGCAACATAATCCATATATGTAGGCCAACCATCAACAGATGGTATCGGAGCCTTACCATAACCGGCCCACTGAAGATATACGGAATAACCGCCACTCCATTCCCAAGCATTGTTCAGATAGAGGACAGCCTTCATGTTACGCTTTCCCAACTCAGCCATAAAGTAATCCAAGCCATCAAAAATGGTATCATTATATACCCCTGGCTCTGTCTGTAGCGTAGGACGGATACGCGAAGGCAATCCATTTTCACCATCTCCGCCTACAAGTACTCGAAGATTGTCAACACCTATAGCCTGCAAACTGTCAAGTTCTGCTGCTAGTCGCTCCCTATTGCCTCCTTCTCCCGTGGAACCAAGAATAGCTCCATACCAAAAATTAGCACCTATATAATAATATGGTCTCCCTTCTGAAACAAAATGACCATCTTCTATAGAAACAAAATCCGATCGTAACGCAACAGATGTCGTACTACCCTTGGAACAAGATAAACTTATAAGCGCTATAAGCAACGTTACAAGAAAAACACTCTTCATAAAATAACAATTAGCTGTGAAATAACGCGACTTTGCTAATATTAAGAATTAGTTAAACTACTTTAACGGTGTCAAGTATAACCTTCTAAATTACAGTGGCGTAATAGATATTAGAAAATCAACCTTATAATTGGTTAGTTTTTTGACATGCTATGTGAATCATATGCGTCAATACCGTCGCGACGACCGGAATTGACGCTTTTTTTTATGACTACATCTTAGCTATCTCACCCATTTTGGTGATATACTTACCAATAATGTCAAATTCCAAATTTACTACCGACCCCTTCTGCAACTTACAGAAATTAGTATGGCTATATGTATAAGGTATGATTGCTACCTGGAAACTGTCCATCTTGCTGTTTACAACCGTAAGGCTGACTCCATTCACACATACCGAACCTTTCTCAACTGTAATATAACCCTTGAGCGCCTGCTCTTTTATGAAATCGTACTTGAATGTAAAGTACCAACTGCCATCTGCCTCTTGAATATTCTCACATACAGCCGTCTGGTCTACGTGACCTTGTACGATATGTCCATCTAGCCTGCCGTTCATTACCATACTGCGCTCAACATTTACCCAGTCCCCTACCTGAAGCTTGCCAAGGTTGCTTCGCTGAAGAGTCTCAGCTACAGCCGTAACAGTATATTCTTTACCTGAAATATTAACTACAGTCAAACAAACACCGTTGTGAGCCACACTTTGGTCTATCTTGAGCTCGCTCGTAAAAGAGCACTCTAGAGTCATATGCAAGTTGCCACCATCAACAACCAACTTCTTAACTACTGCCGACTCTTCAACTATTCCTGAAAACATATTATATATATCAAATTATACATCAAAACGTGAGACCGACAATTGTGTCAGTCCCACGCCTTATAACTTTATGCTAAATTTCAACTAGCAAGTCATTAATACTCCCACATATCGTGCTCCTTAACGAAGATCTCGTTGTGGATACGACGAGACTCGAGGTTAGCATCCAATGCTGTAGTATACTCAACGATAGCTCGGTTGTTGTATACGTTAGACTCGCGATAGATATAGCTTGCGAACTTACGCTGTGCCATCAAGTCATCAAACGACTGACGCTGAGCATCGTTACGTGTATTGTATACCTCCTGCTCGCTCAAGAATGGACGGAGCTCTGGATAGTATACCCAGAATGTCAACTCTGCCTTATAACGAGCTTCACCAGCCTCGTTAACTTCAGAAGATTCGCGGATTGGGCAAAGACCAATGATACGTACATCCATACGACCATACTTGCGATCGAACCACCAAACCTCCTTTAGCAAGAAACGCTGCACCTGATCAAGCTTAACCTCTCCCTTTACAGTCTTCTGGGAACCAGATTCCTCATCATAAATCTCAGTTTCACCACCACCAAGGTTCTTCTCAATCACCTCAATCTGAGCCTTACGAGCAAACTCATCAGTCTCAGTTGCATCGTATGCTGTCAAATCACCTCTCTTAACAGCATCGTAGATAACTTGCATAAGTGATCGACGACCATCAAGTGGACGAGTTGGATAGTACAATGGGAAGTTGATCTTCTCACGCAAATCTATAATACGCCAAATAGTCTTTGACCACATTACATCAGCCTCACGAACATGAACGTAAGGGATATATTTCTTGCTAGCGATATGATGCTTCTCATAAGGTCCATCAATACCAGTGAAAACGTTAGGATCGTGTGCCGAAACGTTTAGTGGAGATGGAGATGGCTCACGAGTAACCGACTGTGCCATAACAACAGTCGACATCATTACCATAACTGCCAAAAATAGTGACTTCTTCATATTACTTTGTATTAAAAGTACTCTTATCACACCTGATTATTCGCAAACGAGAGAGATAGT
Source organism: Bacteroidales bacterium (assembly GCA_024401365.1). Classification (GTDB taxonomy): domain Bacteria; phylum Bacteroidota; class Bacteroidia; order Bacteroidales; family Marinilabiliaceae; genus W3P20-009. The sequence goes on from JAKSLE010000005.1 coordinate 144,476, forward strand.
ACCCAAGTCGTTGATGCTACCATCAGGGAACTTAACTTTTACATGCTCTACCCAGAACTTCTGACCGCGGTTCACCTTAGCCAACATCGACTTCTGCTCTGCTGTGAACTGGCCGCCCTTAGCTGTCTTTGTTACATCAAAACCACCAGACTTAACTGTCAAATCGAATGATACAACATCAAACTTAACGTCGAACACGAAGTCCTCAAGTTCAGCGCGAACACTGCTGACGTTAGTCAACTGAGCCTTTGAAATACGACCACCCTTAGATCCAGGCAACTTAGGAGTTGGATTTGGAACTCGGTAGATACGGAAGTTCTTCTGTGGGAAACGAACAGCCTTGCCATTCACATCACCCGAAACAGTTACTACTGCCTCCTTAGCATCCTTGTTAGGCTTTGCAATGTAAATGCTACCCTGCTTTGTAAGGGTACAACCTGTAGCAGATACCTTAAGGCTAGACTGAGGAATACCAGGAGCTGAAATCTCGAGAGGGTTATCAAGACCACGGTACATAGCATTCATCTTTATAGGTGCTACTGTTACCATAGGCTGTGCAACCTCATACTCACCTTCAACCTTGTAGTGGAGCATCTCACCAGATACTGGATCTGGAATAGAGAGGTCTGCCGAATACTTCTTCTGACCAACTGCTGAAGCAGGAACGCTGTACTTACCACGACCAGATTCAACACGAAGCTCACTACCAGCAACATTTACAACAGGCTCCATTGTGTCATCATAAGCTGCAAGCATGATATCAGCCTCATAAACACCACCCTGAATTACATAGCTGCTCTTAGGGATAATGAGAGGCTCAATCTTGTTGAACTTAAACGAAGCCTTATCAATAGAACTGTAGAGATATTGTACAATGTCTGCCTCAGCGTTACGAACATTACTCTGCATATTACTCAACAATGCCATTGAAGCAGCAAGTGGAATATGCTCAAAGTTCTGGCTCTGCCAAGGTACCTTAACATTATCAGCATCTACAGTATCACGAGTTGCAAGCATTTCCTCGATACCATTTAAAAGTATAGCATCACCATTGGCAATACCCTTGAGGAACTCTTTATACTCGCCGATCTTAGCTTTCAACTCTTCGCCCTTTGCACCGTCTTTTTCAACCATCATTACGGTTGCAGCGATATCCTGATTACTCTTTGACAAGTAATTATCCTCATCGTACTCAGGACCATCAGCTCGGTGAACGAGATCATTCTTTACACCACGAACATATTCAAACAACGAATCTGCAGCTGCCTGAACCTTCTTGACTGTCGCATAAGCATCACCTACCTTAGCAGGATTCTGTGCATTAGCATTCTCAAAGTTAACGTACGCAGTCCTATTCTTTACTTCAGTATTTCTAGTAGAAGATCGAATACTCTTGTCGACCAAGTCAAATGCGTTCAACAAGTCACCTGATACATTCAATGCCAACATAGCTGTAAGCATCAAATACATCATACCGATCATCTTCTGTCTAGGGGTTTCCGGACAGTTACCACCACTCATTTCGTTGCTCTCCTATATTTGGTAATACACTTGAACCTATCTAAATTACTTGCGAACTACGCTAAGCATATTGCCGTAGATCGAATTAAGCTCTGTTACAGTCTTTGACAAACCAGCTATCTGCTCACGGTACTGACGTACGCCGTCAATAGAAGCTTGAATCTCAGAAGAGATTGTAGAGATGCCGTCTGTCAAGCTCTTTGTTGTCTCGAGCTGGCTATTTACACTCTGCAACTGCTTAGAGTATGCCTCATTCATAGCCTTAATGTTAGATGTCATTGACTGAGTCTGCGAAGCCTGCTCAGCGAATGAATCGTTAAACTTAGAGTATGAATCTGAGAACTTCTTGCTAGCATCTACAACATTTGCCTGAACTGCTGTCATCTGGCTCATTGAGTCTGTAGCAACCTTAACGTTGTTGATATACGACTTTGTTGCAACTGCAGCGTCAGAAAGGTCTGCCATCTGAGATGTAGTGTTAGCCAACTTCTTTACGCCCTGAGACAACTCATCGATAGTCTTCTGCTCGATTGCACCAGCATTAAGAAGAGCCGACAACTCGCTTCCGCCACCAACTGCTGAAGCGCCTGTTGACGAATGGCTAGAGCCATGGCTTACGCGCTCTTTGTCTGGATCTGGCTCGAGACCAATAAGTTCTGGATAAACCAAACTCCAATCTGGAGTCTCATGAGGTGGTTCGAATGATGAAAGTGCAAAGATAAGAGCCTCAACACCCAAACCTGCAATAAGCATAATACTAGCACCTGGCGCGTGAAGGATTTTAAAAAGTGCACCGATAATAGCTACAGCTGCACCGAAGCCATACACATAAGCCATGGTCTTTTTATAGGCCGGACTAGTTACAAATTCTGAAATACTCATTTTACCTCAATTTCTATTGTTAAAAATAATAGGTTACCTATTTAATAGTTATCTTACCTATGTGAATTACTCTCCAATATAATCACGGACGCAACGGAAGCCGATATAACTTGTTGCTGAATCCTGATATTCGTATGTACGTGTACCGCACTGCATATAGTATGCGATATCCTTCCATGAACCACCACGAATAACCTTACGCTTCATAACATGCGCTTCGTCATCTCGAGCGTTATATTCGTAAGTTGGGTTAAAGTCGTGCGTGTAAGCATAGCTAGACTCGTCGTATGCACTAGATGTCCACTCTGCTACGTTACCTGCCATATCAAACAATCCGTAATCGTTTGGTGCATATGAGCAGACATTAGTTGTAGCTGCTGCACCATCGTCAGCATAGCGACCACGAAGTGGCTTAAAGTTAGCTACGAAGCAACCACGGTTGTTACGTGTATAATATCCACCCCAAGGGTAAACACCGCCATTGATACCACCACGAGCTGCATACTCCCATTCAGCCTCTGTTGGGAGGCGGTAATCCATTGCCAAAGGAATATGGTCAAGTTGGAGTGTACGGTTCAACCAGTTAGAACGCCAGATACAGAATGCTGTAGCCTGCTTCCAGCTAACACCTACGCAAGGATAATTATCGAAACCTGGGTGGAAGAAATACATCTTAGTCCAAGGTTCGTTATAAGAATATGTAAAGTCTGCAATCCAGCACAATGTATCAGGATATACAAGAACCTTATCACGAACGATGAAAGAACCACGGTTTGCGATTGGATTCCACTCACCCTCCTTGTTTACAACCTTACCATCATACTCCTTACGTTCGAGGTTATAACGGTTAGTCTTCTTAGCTGCCTGCTGGAGGTCGATCCACATATATTGGTAAACCCACTTACGAGTATCGTACTCGCGACGACCCATGAAACGGTCCTCCTCACGATAGTAGAGAGGATCCTCGCCATTACCACCCTCTTCGAGGATAGCACGGATATCTTCATTAGCAGTCTCGATAGGCTGATCCCAGTTGATACGGAACTTATCACCGAAACCATTATCTGTAGGCTCGTCACCTGTAGAAGTTTCAGTAATAATATAGCCCTCACCATCTTCACCAATCATACGACGAGCGATAGAGTCACGAACCCAGTACACGAACTGACGGTACTCTGAGTTTGTGATCTCAGTTTCATCCATCCAGAAAGAACGGATAGTCACTGTCTTTGTCTGTGCATTTGTGATGCTGGCTACGTCCTGCTCATTCTGGCCCATATTGAAGCTACCCTGAGCGATAAACAACATACCGTAAGGATTTGGCTCGAAGAAATCCGCGCTACGCTGAACGCCGATCAACTCGCCGCCATCACTACTTCCACAGCCGGTCAAGCCAGCTAGAAGCATCACCACAATGGATAAAACAGATATATTCTTCATAATATACTTATTATCTCGTAAATTGCATTACTTATACTATTCTTTATATAATGAATCAGACTATACAAGTTGCCTTATAATATTCTGACACTTTTATATCGTTTCGTTCGGCGTTCTACATCTACACTAAAAGTATAGGCTAGAACTATCTCGTGACTACCCGAAGTGCGTGTTCTAAAGTCCGTAACACACAAATCGTAATCATATCCTACGAATAAAGCACTAGAAAGGTTCGCTCCAACTTGAAAAAAAACTGCATCTTGTAGTCTATATCCTACTCCCACAGTCACTTTGCTCTTCAAATTTGCTAGAAGGGCGACATCAATCTCAGTTGATGAGAAATCTGTCAACAAGTTAGCTCTCGCCTCAAAACCTAGTGTCGTACTCTCTCGTAGTTTACGACCTGCACATAAATCCATCAATGGTCTTCTCTTAATTGTTGCGCCACTATTCATCTCCATTTTAGGAGCTGTTAAGTGCAATATAGAGAAGCCCAAATAACTCTTAGATGATTGAAAGAAAGCTCCGAACCCTGCATCAAACGCGGTTGCACTCTCGTCGCTTCCCTGAAGAAGAGGATCTGATGACTGATGATAATCATCCTCCAACCCATCCACAGTTGTACTTAAATCGCTAGCGTTGAATGCGGTATTAAGCACCCCAACTCTAAGTCCCAAACCTAACATACCTTTATCTAGCTCTATATGGTAGCTATAGTCGGCTGCTATGTTCATCGTCGTCAGAGCTCCTTCAGCATCGTGAGTCACGATGGCTCCTATGCCATGAAAGTTCTTCAAAAACGCTACCTCGCCGTTGACATTCAAGAAAGACGTTTGGGGGGCGCCTTTGATGCCAACCCACTGTTTTCTGAATGCGCCTACGGCTTGATAGGTTCCTGTACGTCCCGCGCTACCTGGGTTCAAGAGCGACGGAATCGCGGTGCATTGAGACATCGTTATGTCATTTTGCGCCCACAGAACAGTCCCTGTCATGTTGCAAATTAAAACAAAAAAGAGCAATATTACACTATTTAACGCGCCAAAACGAGCATTTTTTTTTCGGTGTATCATGTCTCTTGTTTCGTTTTATCTATAAATCAAGCAGTTAGCTCGATTATATTAATGCTAATTATTTTTTCGCAGTAGAAGAAGATTTCTTCGCAGCACTTGTAGACTTAGTAGTCTTTTTAGCAGCTTTCTCCTCTGTCTTTTCGGTCTTTGCAGCAGACTTCTTAGTCACAGGAGTTGCTTTAACCTGCTTATTTACGTACTCCATGCACTGCTCGTACGTCAGCGACTCTGCCTTTACAGTCTTAGGCAAACGAACATTCTCCTTACCATAAGAAATGTAAGGTCCCCAACGGCCGTTAAGCAACTTAAGGTCGGAATCCTCAGCAAACTCCTTGATAAGTTTCTGTGCATCAGCGACACGCTTGTCCTCGATACGCACGATAGCGGTATCGAGCTCTATAGTATATGGGTCATCGACACCCTTTTTAAGGGAGACGAACTTACCATCGTGGCGAACGAACGGTCCAAATTTTCCGACGCCCACTACGACATCCTTGCCCTCGAACTGGCCAAGATTTCGGGGGAGCTCAAATAATTTGAGGGCCTCCTCTAATGTTATTGTCTCTATATGCTGATCTTTTCGAAGAGAAGCGAAACGAGGCTTATCCTCCTCATCCTCGGCATTACCTATCTGCGCCATTGGTCCGAAACGGCCGACACGCACGATGACAGGTTTACCTGTAGCAGGATCCTCACCAAGAGAGCGCTCGCCTGTATTTTTAGCAGAATGCTCCATAGTATCCTCCACCACATTATGGAAAGGCTTATAGAACTCATCGATAACCTGCTGCCATACGAGAGAACCTGTTGCTATATCATCGAACTGCTCCTCGACCTTAGCGGTGAAGTCGTAGCTGACAATATTTGCGAAATGGTCGATAAGGAAGTCGTTCACCAACATACCTATATCTGTAGGGAACAACTTACTCTTCTCTGCGCCATATATTTCGGTCTTCTTCTGGGTAGAGATCTTATTTTTAGCCAGAGTAATCAATGTATACTCACGCTTTTCGCCATCTCGATTCTCACGGACAACGTATCCACGCTGCTGGATAGTAGAGATAGTAGGAGCATAAGTAGAAGGTCTACCGATGCCGAGCTCCTCCAACTTACGTACGAGAGTAGCCTCGTTATAGCGAGGAGGATGCTGTTGCCAACGCTCACGGCTAGCCATATCCACCAAATCAAGGGACTGACCAACAGTTACAGATGGGAGTTTAGCCACCTGGCTCTCCTCATCCTCATCATCAGAGCTCTCCATATAGACTTTCATGAAGCCATCGAACAAGAGGACCTCTGCTGTAGAGGTAAAATACTCCGATGCTGTAGCATCGATTCTAATATTTGTACGCTCGAACTTAGCGTCCTGCATCTGAGATGCCACGGCGCGCTGCCAGATAAGCTGGTACAAACGTTGCTCGTCGTTCTCCACGTCAGGGAGCGACTTTTTACTTATATAAGTAGGGCGGATAGCCTCGTGAGCCTCCTGAGCGCCCTTAGACTTTGTCTTATATTGGCGAACCTTGAGATAATTCTCACCAAGTTCATTAGTTACGTAATCAGAGATCTGGTGAATAGCTGCGGCAGCCAAGTTCACAGAATCGGTACGCATATAAGTAATATAACCAGCCTCGTACAAACGCTGTGCCACGCTCATGGTACGAGATACCGAGAATCCCAATTTACGGCTAGCCTCCTGCTGGAGTGTAGAAGTTGTAAAAGGAGGAGCAGGTGTACGGGTAGTAGGCTTTGTCTCTACAGCATTTATAGAAAACGACTTACCAATACACTGTTGCAAGAAATTATCTGCCTCGGACTGAGTAGCGAAACGCTTATTCAGTTCAGCCTTCAACGCTGATTTTGTTCCTGCGAGGCAGAAATCAGCCACTGTATGATAGCTAGAAGCCGACTGGAAAGAGAATATTTCGCGTTCGCGCTCCACCAAAACACGGAGAGCAACGCTTTGTACGCGTCCTGCGGAGAGGGCCGGCTTGATTTTGCGCCATAGAACAGGCGAAAGTTCGAAACCCACGAGGCGGTCGAGTACTCGGCGAGCCTGCTGGGCATCCACCAAGTTCATATCTATTGTACGAGGAGCCTTTATAGCCTCAGTGATAGCCGTCTTAGTAATTTCGTGGAATACGATACGTTTTGTAGTCTTGACATCGAGACCCAGCACCTCTGCCAAGTGCCAAGAAATAGCCTCACCCTCGCGGTCCTCATCGGATGCGAGCCATACGGCGTTGGCGCTCTTTGCAAGTTTCTTGAGTTCCGATACTACGGTATGTTTATCAGCAGGGATCTCGTACTGAGGGGCATAGCCATGTTCGATATCGATACCCTGATTAGACTTTTTCAAGTCACGGATATGGCCGAAGCTAGACTTCACTACGAAGCCCTTACCGAGAAATCCCTCAATAGTCTTAGCCTTAGCAGGGGACTCCACGATCACGAGATCATATATATCAGTAGTTTTCTTTGCCATCTATTATAAGGAGGTCTATGTGTTCCTCCGAATTAAGTTTTTATTAGTAACGAGACGAAAAAGTCTCAAAACCGTGCATAGTAAGCGGTGCAAAGTTAGATAATATTTTTATATCTATTCCACCTCTTTAGTTATATTCTCCAATTCATCGTCGTACAAGAAGTCGTTATAAGGGAATCTCTGGACATGAATTTTCTTCACCTCGGTGTAGACAACGCGCCTTAATTCCTCGAAATTAGTCTTCTCGCGAGCAGATATAAATACGCACTGAGCGCCCTTTGCCATCCAGGTAGCCTTCAAATCATCAAGAGAGTAATTCTCACGTTTTTTAGGTGTCAGATCATCTTCATCCTGAGGTTGATAAGAGAAGGCATCCACCTTATTAAATATGATAATGGTAGGTTTGTCGCGATCATCCAGGTCGTGGATTGTACGATTAACCACCTCTATCTGCTGTTCGAAAGCTGGATGAGAGATATCCACGACATGCAAGAGGAGGTCGGCCTCCCGCACCTCATCGAGGGTAGATTTGAAGCTCTCCACCAGGTTGTGAGGCAGTTTACGGATAAAACCTACGGTATCAGCCATAAGGAAAGGGAGGTTGCCTATGACCACTTTACGCACGGTAGTATCCAATGTTGCGAACAACTTATTCTCGGCGAACACATTTGTTTTAGAGATAGCGTTCATGAGAGTAGACTTACCCACGTTGGTATAACCCACCAAAGCCACGCGCACCATTTTACCACGATTCTGACGTTGGGTATTCATTTGGCGGTCGATATGCTTCAGTTCCTCCTTGAGGGCAGAAATTTTATCGAGGACTATACGTTTATCCGTTTCGATCTGTTTTTCACCTGTACCACGCATACCGATACCACCCTTCTGGCGGTCGAGGTGGGTCCACATTCTAGCGAGGCGAGGGAGGAGGTACTGGTATTGGGCCAGTTCCACCTGTGTTTTAGCGTGAGCTGTACGAGCTCGACTAGCGAATATATCGAGGATAAGAGACGTACGGTCGAGCACCTCGCAATGAAGAGTCTGTTCGAGATTCTTCTGTTGAGAAGGTGTGAGTTCGTCGTCCACAATAATAATCTCTATCTCATTCTCCTCGAGATACAATCGTATATCCTCGAGGCGACCAGTACCCACGTAAGTTCGTGAATCTGGCGTCTGCATGTTCTGTGTAAAACGTGCGACTGCCTGAACACCGGCGGTTTCGGCGAGAAACGCCAACTCGTCCAAGTAGTCATTAACCTGCTGAGCTGTCACGTCTGGTGTTTTCACTGCGACCAGGACAGCTTTTTCCATTTCCTCTACTGTTTCTTCCTTTTTTGTCATCAATACTCAATTTTATCTGCCTTATCTCTCCAACGGTTAAAAGATTCGATAGCCTCATTACCCAAGAGATGCGTCTCTGGGATTGTGCGGTTACCTATACCCTTTTCAATCTCCTTATATATAAAGCTATCATCAAAATCTATATCAGCTGCGTCCTTTTGGGTATTACCATAATATATATGTTTGATACGAGCCCAATAGATTGCTCCCAAGCACATAGGGCAAGGTTCGCACGATGTATATATTTCGCACCCCTGGAGGTCGAACGTATTAAGATTCTTAGTTGCCTCGCGAATAGCAGACACCTCGGCGTGGGCTGTAGGGTCGTTATTAGCTGTAACACGGTTTACGCCACGGCCTACCACCACGCCATCCTTGACGATAACTGCGCCGAAAGGGCCGCCACCGTTATCGACATTTTCTATAGCGAGAGCGATAGCCTCGCGCATATATTTCTTAGACTTATCCATAAAATACGACGAATAAAAGCGATTGCAAGTTAGGAACAATCCCCGAATAAACAATAAATACCCTTCCTATATACAGTTTTTGCCCTCGTAGAAGATCGTCGGGAGACGAAAATCTGCGAGGGCAAAACCGTTGCACGAAACTGAAACGTATGTTTCAACCGGCAACACTAAGGAACTGGGGTAAAAATTACTCAGCGTCCTTCTCGATAGCCAACTTGCCGCGGTAGTAACCACACTCACCACATACAGTGTGCAACTTGATTGTTGCGCCACAGTTCTGGCAAACACCAAGAGTAGGTGCTACTGCCTTGTAGTGTGTACGACGCTTTGCGGTACGTGTCTTCGAATGGTTTCGTTTAGGATGTGCCATTTCGCAATTAAACTTAAAATGTTATTATTCTATTTATATAATGCTCTTGCGAGTCGTTATATCTATTATTTTTTGTCCATCAAATCCTTGAGGGCTGCCCAACGAGGGTCGATGGCGTCTTCGTCATTAGCGGCATTGTTATCTTCGTCCACCATATACTCGTTTACTTTAGCGAGCATCTCAGGGTTACAAGTTGGGTTACCATTTTCGTCCTCTGGGTGTTCCATACGGATAGGAAGAGTAACAGCTATGAACTCGTAAATCCACTGAGCGACGTTGATGACCTCATCAGCTTCATCTATCATGTACAACTCCTCGGAAAGTTCCTCGTAGTGGTCGCCGAATTTAACAACCAAGTCACCTTCGGCATCCTCTATAGGATAATCGAACTCATCGAGGCATACATCGCAGACTGCGCGGATGGTACCATTAATGTCGAAATGCAACTGGAGCATCTGTTCGGTCTTATGGATATCGAGGTTAGCTATGAGATTGCCACCCAATATAAGATCGCCCTCAATAGAATCAAAAAACTCCTGATTCACAGTGAATTGAAGTTTATGATCGCCATTTTCGAGGCTCTTATAAGCTATATCATAAGTACTTAATGCGCTCATTAATTGCACTTTTTCGGGTTGCAAAGGTAAGGATTTTTTGAATAATATGGTATTTGTCGGGTTAAAAAAGTTCAAAAAAGAGATACGAGGCATTCGTTGAAGGAATCATGCATTTGGGATAAATACATTTCCCATGATTTAAATAAAGGAGCTGTATGTTGAAAAAAAATCAAAATAAACGTCACTCTCAATATCTTTGCACTGTCAAAAAAACAAACAAAACCAAAATGAAACGATACACGTTATTTATTTGCATTCTATTTTCCTTGTATTCGTGCAAGGAAGAAGAAGGGAGGCATGAAGAAGAGATTCGGATAGAATTCGAAAAAGAGCAATTAAAAGAGACGCCTCCGACATTTGACCCTGTTGGCGTATGGGAGATTTACATGGAAAAATACATTGTAGGCATTTCCCAGACGCAAAATATGCTAGAAAGCATAGAAAATGGGAAGAACAAGCACCTCTACTACCAATTGTTTGAAGACCATACATATATAAGATGTATGGTAGAGGATGTTGACAGCGTGAATACGGAAGTCGCAACCGAGAGAGGCAGATGGCAACAAGCGGGCGACATTGTAAGGCTCACCTCAGAAAGTAATGAACAGACAGACTATAAGGTTGGCGAAGCAAGAGACTATCGCAACATTACCGAATACTGTGCTGAGTTTTTCACCCCATACAAAAACAAGACGTTATTCAACCATGTATGGTTAACGAGGCTCATTAACAGCTTTGAAGTCAGGTCAGAAGCTACGTCATACTTCTCTTTCCCGTTCAAAAGGCTTGACATAGTATCGTTACGATATTTACAATGGAAGAACACCCTATGGTGCATTTCCCCAGATGGGAATCTGGATGTATATACACTATCGCACAGGAGTGGGTACCATGAAGAAGACAGCAAATATATTGCCAACAAGATGTTAGTGCTACATAATCACGGCACTCTAAAGATAGATCAATATGAGGGGTGCGACAGTGTAGAGATATACATTGAAGATTATGAGATAGTAAAAAAAGGGATTATACATCCCCGTGCCACTTATTACCCTGAGGCAACAGAAGAAGAGTGGTTCCCATACCTTTTGCCAGGGCGTCATAGATATCCGATAGAATACGGTTCAAAATACGCCTGCATTTTCAGAGACGATGAAAACCTGAGTCCTATAACACTTGAGTATGAGACGAAATGGAATTGGGATTTAGAACATGGGCGCTTCTATGAGGTACCATCAACATTTGATTTCTCGGAGTATACACATTATGCATATTAAACATGAGGAATAAGATACTTTATACACTATTAACGTCTGCTATATTCACGGCATGTGTAGAAGACTTTGACATAGTAATGGACAACAACAATGACTATGTCTGCATAGATGCAATAATTACGAATGCTGATACCATACAAGGGGTATATATTCGAAAAACAGCCAAAGTTGACGGGAATGCAAAAAATACTACACACGAATTTATCAGCACCGCCAGAATCACATTAACAGACAACAGTACTGGGCAAGAATACCTATACAACTCACCAGGCAAAGAATACAAGAGAGGAGATACGACAGGAAGAGAAGATATCCCTGGCATCTATTGGGAAGACTATAGAGAAACCATTTTTGGCAAAGACGCCTATGTATTGACAGGATTCAAGCCGGAACCTGGCAGGAGTTATACTATGAATATAGAAGTTAACGGCAAGAGATACACCTCGACGCAATACTTACATAAAGACCCCTTAGTAGAAGGGATAACCTTCAGGCCATACAAGGCGTCAGAAAGCGGCTTAGTATCGGACGAATACGACGCATACAATCCGACGTTGCATATAGGAGACAGTGAACCCGACATGGACAACTATTACATCTTCATAGGCAATGTCTACGCGTGGGATCGAGAACTCACCAGGACCGGCAATACAAGTTACCAGATACCCATTACGCCAATAAGCGAGCAAGACTTCAAGCCAGGAATCAACGCAATAGATGTCAATGAGACTATGGGTATAGAAGCGCATAGCAAAGGTTCAGGCATAGAATATGGTCAAGGCTACACATACTCATTATGGTCGGTCAGCAAAGAAAACTATAAATACCTATGCGCTATAAAAGACCATATGACGACAGACGGTGGAGTTTACACGCCATATTTAGATACCCCTCCAACCAACTTCTCTGGGGAGCATGTAATGGGGCAATTCATGGCAATAAATGAAACACATTATAAAGGTGTAGTTACATATAGAAACATAGACTAATGAGACAATATATATTTACATTCATTCTGATACTCCTTTCGGCGGTAACACTTACCGCGCAGACAGAAAAATCCATATACGGATACGTCACAGACGGCAAGACAGGAGAGACGCTACCAAATGCGACCATAATGATACACGGCACGACCAATGCGGTAACTACCAACAGTTATGGCTATTACTCTATACCCGGTGCATCTATAGGAGATACACTATTGGTCTATTATGTAGGCTATCAACAAACCCAGGCAGCAGTTACTGAATCGCGAATGGACATACGAATGATGCCATTAGAGATTGCGCTCAATGAGGTAACCGTTGCATCAGAATCCGTTTTCAAGAGAGAATTGGCGCAGCCACGTATGAGTCATCACCACATTGCTGCGACAGAACTATCAAAGATTACGCCTCTATTTGGAAATACAGACGCCATAAAGACCCTTCAACTACTACCTGGAGTAAACTCAGCTGCCGATGGAGGAACCAATTTATCGGTACGAGGAGGCTCATACGACCAGAATACGATACTCCTTGACGAAGCTACGGTATACAATCCTGCCCATGCACTTGGGTTATTCTCAGCGATGAATACAGACGCTGTATCATCGATAGACTTTTATAAAGGAGCTGCGCCAGCGAAATATGGAGGCAAGTTGTCGTCGGTAATAGATATGAGGATGAAAGAAGGCAACAAGCAAGAATTTCACGGCAGTGCTTCGGTAGGCACTATGGAAAGTCGCCTTGTATTAGAAGGCCCTATTGTAAAAGACAAAGCCTCATTTATGATATCGGGGCGCAAAGGATATGGCATACTCGCGAAAAAAGCATTAGACTTAATAGACCTAGACAACAATCACTCCAGAGATGACGTCAATTTCTCGGACTACTGCGGGAAGTTGAACTGGACCATAAACGATGCCAACAAACTATATGTATCGGCATATTACAGTAAAGACAAATTCAAATATGCCCTATTACGTCAAGACAACAAGCACACCTGGGGGAACAAGACCGGGACACTACGATGGAACCACATATTTGACGACAACAGGTTCTCGAATCTTACGTTAACATTCTCAGACTACGATTACGTACAGAGACAAGAAAGAGACAGGCGTCGCTTCAATTGGGAAGCCGGGATGCAAGAATGGTGTGCCAAGTATGACATAGACTCATACAGTAAGAACGGATCGCACCTTACATACGGAGGGCGATTAGAGTATCATCATTACCGTCCTGGAGAGATTGTACCATCAAGTCCAGAATCAACCATTGCACCGATGAAGATAGGCGAGAAAGACATGCTTGTTGCCGGGCTATACTTCGGGGATGAGTTCAAGCTCAGAGAACGCTTAAGCCTCAATGCAGGAATGAATGTTACGTTGTCATCGACACTTGGGGGGAAGAGCAAGAGCTATATAAATGCTGAACCACGAATATCGGCATCATACGCAGTGACAGACAACATGTCGCTCAAAGCCTCATACGCTCATACGGCGCAGTATCAGCACCTATTGAACAACTCGGCGCTAGGACTACCTACGGACATATGGGCACCAGCAGACAGCAAGATAAAACCACAGCAAGCAGATCAAGTCTCTGTGGGAATACATTCGACGATAAAAGAAGGATACGGTTTTCTATCCGGCATAGAATGGTCGGCTGAGGTATACGCGAAATTGATGCACAACATCATAGACTTCAAAGAAGGGACCAACTTCATACTAAATCCCCATTTAGAAGAAGACGTACTCAGAGGTCGTGGCAGAGCAGCAGGATTTGAGGCCATGGTAAGCAAGAGTGGCAAGAGATACGGTATAATAGCCACGTATACGCTCTCATCAGCTCAGCGCAAGATAGACGACATCAACAAAGGCGACTGGTACTATGCTGTATATGACCAGCGGCACAACTTCAAGATCAATGCGCATTATGACATCAATAAGCGCTGGACAGCCTCGGCGAATTTCCAGTATCACACTGGAGGACGCTCCACTATGCCTATAGCAGCATTCTATGCATACGGCGCGACGATGCAGATATTTACCGAGCGCAATGGATACAAGATGCCTGATTATCACAGACTAGACCTCAACCTGACATATAACTTCAAGAACAATGACAAACGTCGTGTGAAGCATCAGTTAATCTTCTCTATCTACAACGTATATAACCGCAAGAATGCCTATTCAGTGTTTACGAGTGGAGACAATGAAAATCTCTCGGATGTAAAGGGGCACATGCTATACCTTTACCAATGCGTTCCATCCATTACCTGGCGCATAACATTCTAGTGACATAGAACAACGACACGACTAAAAGTCCGCCGGCTCATTGCCAGCGGACTTTGTTGTTTATGAGTATAAAATAATCATTGCGAAGTCAGTTTCTACATACGGAGAAGGTATAGCTTACTCGCAGTTTTTTTTAAAAAAGGCATTGGAGATAAGATTTCACTCATTATATTTGCAACACAAAACCAGGGAGAAAAATAATGGCCAGATTAGAGATAAAACACAAATGTGTGATGATAGCTCGAGAAGCATCGAGGAAAAGTTCGACAGCGCGAGTTACGGGGAAGAGTGTATTCATAAAGAGATACCACGGCACATACAGGCTGATAGGAGTAGAAGTCAGCAAAGCACAGAGGAGCTGCAGAGATATCTTTGCCGATGCACAGAAGTTGGCCCACAGAGACTTACAGAGATGGAACAGGAAGAGGCACTGGTCGAGAGAAGCCAAGAGGCACAAAGTAAAAGGAGCGCACAGAATGGCAGTAGGCTACTTCTACCATCTATTAAAAGAGAATGGGAAAGAGCTGACCGAAGAATTGTACAAGACCAGAGAAAGATATACGAAGAACGAGAGAGAAGGACAAGCCATGACATGGGAAAAGATGGACGAGTATTCGCCATTTCACTACAAGAAATTCAGGGACATAGAAGAATACTACGGTACGATAATGAAGATGGCAGGGTAACAGCGATCAACTATCCATGCCGGTCCTAGAAGAACGGTATTCCGCTGGCGTACAGCCCACTTGGCGTTTGAAGAACTTGATAAAATACGACGGATCGTCGAAGCCCAGTTCGTAAGCCACCTCTTTGAGCATAGCATCAGAATAGCGCAAAATGCGTTTAGCCTCGAGAATGATACGGTTGTTGATTATTTCCAGAGGGGTAAACTGCGAGCACTCCGACACGTAGTTGGCAAGCGTTTTAGTAGACACATTAAGCAGTTCGGCATACTCCTTTACCGAATGAAGTTTGCGGAAATTGTGCTCGACATCTCGGCGGAAGATAAGGAAAGACTTATGAGAAATCTTAGACGTTGAGAAGAGGCTTTTGTTCACCACCTCGAAGCTACGTTCGAACTCAATGATAAGCATTTTGATCAATGCCCTCAGATAATCGGAGTGGCCTATAGCTGAGACATTCTGCTGTTCGTGCTCAATTTCGCCCACTATGCGAGTGAGGGTATCGCTGACCTCGGGTTTGATAGTCATATACGGCACAGAATCGTGTGCATTAAAGACATTATACTTAAGCAAAGTACTATCGTGAGGGAGGACCTCGCTACTCAGAAGGCCGTTGCAGATCTTCATGACATACCCCTTAGCGTTGGTATTACCATCGAAAGAATGGACCTGTCCTGGGGCTATGAAGAAGACGGTATTAGGTGCGACGAGGTACTCATCGAAATCGACATAATGTTTACCCTCGCCCTCCTTGAACCAGATAACCTCGTAGAAAGGGTGGACGTGACGCTGAGAAGTCTCTATAGCAGGTTTATCTTTAAAGAAATCGGGCATGTGGACGATCTCCACCTCGCCACCCTCGGGATTATCGCAGACCATATCGTAGCGACAATATGTATGTCGGAGTCGTTCCATGATGAAAACATTATAGAGTAAACAATATGTAGCAAAAGTAGCAGTAATAAATTGATTATGAAAAAACGGCGGTAATTTTCGCGATAGATTTAGGTTATATTTGCATCGACAATAATCTATCAGAATGAAATACTTTTTCACCAGAGACAACGTATCGTTGGCAGTAGAAAGCGGA
This sequence comes from Bacteroidales bacterium, assembly GCA_024401365.1. Lineage (GTDB taxonomy): Bacteria > Bacteroidota > Bacteroidia > Bacteroidales > Marinilabiliaceae > W3P20-009. The sequence goes on from JAKSLE010000005.1 coordinate 161,005, forward strand.
TGTGCAGCCCGCAGGGACTTAGCGCGAAGAGAAGGATTTGAGATAAGCAAGCTCACCTGTGCGGAACAAGTACATGGAGTAGATGTGGCAGTAGTAGACGAGGCGTTAGTGGGGTGTGGGGCATTGGACCTTGAGAGCAGGATACCCAAAAGCGATGCCATGATAACCAACATAAAAGGCGTATGTCTGATGATACTGACCGCGGACTGTGTACCTGTGCTACTACATGACAAGCGAAAAGGCGTTATAGCCGCCATACATGCTGGGTGGAAAGGGACAGCGGGGAGGATAGTAAAAAAGAGCATAGAGAAGATGGCAGAGGTATACGGTTGTGACATCAGAGACATTGAGGCGTACATAGGTCCGAGCATCTGTGGCCGATGCTTTGAAGTAGGCAACGAAGTAGTAGCTGCCATAGGGGAACGATATGTGACAGGTGAGAGCGAGAATGGGAAGGCGCTATTAGACTTGAAATATGCCAATACCATTCAGATGACAGAGATGGGAGTAGACCTATCGAACATAAAAGTATCCCGTGAATGTACGTACCATGATAGGTTAGCCTCGTGGAGGAGAGAAAAATGCGTTGAGCGGATTGGGAGTGGCATTTGGCTAGAATAAACTTTGTGAAAATTTATCGGGTGTAATTAAGGATTTTTCACTAACTTTGCAGCGGGTATTTATACACCCCTATAATCAGATGGAAAAAGCCAAAGTACTCTATGTATCTCAGGCCATCATGCCTTACTTGTCAGAATCGGAGATTGGACGCATTTGTCGCAATTTGCCACAAGGCATCCTCGAGAAAGGCAAGGAGATACGTACATTTATGCCACGTTTCGGCAACATTAACGAGCGTCGCAATCAGCTCCATGAGGTAATACGCCTCTCGGGGCTCAATATCATTATTGATGACAATGACCACCCGCTAATCATCAAGGTGGCCAGCATACAGCAAGCCCGTATGCAGATATACTTCATTGACAATGAAGATTTCTTCAAGAGGAAGCTTGATGTTTATGATGCTGACGGTACTGACCAGCCAGACAATGATGAGAGGGCTATATTTTTTGCTCGTGGTGTATTAGAGACTACGCGAAAGTTGCGTTGGGTACCAGACGTGATACACTGTCACGGGTGGTTTACATCGTTCATCATGCCATTTGTAAGGCTATTGATGAAAGACGACCCACATTTTGCGACATCGAAGTTGGTGATGTCGATATATGACGATGGATTCAAGAGCATCTGGGACGGCAAGATAAAGAACAAGCTTATAGTAGAAGGCATAGACAAGAAAGGCTTGAAGAAGATGATAGAAGTCAACGACTACGTATCGCTCTGCAAGATGGTAGTCGACATGTCGGACGGACTTATTCAAGGCAGCAAAGAGATAAATCCAGAAGTTCTTGAATATATCCAAGCATCTGGCAAGCCATTCCTTCCATATACAGAAGAAGATCAGTTGGTAGACGCATGCGACAAGTTCTACGACCTGATACTATCAGAAAACAAATAAAGTACGATTATGGCAAGATTCAAACGTATTCTCCTCAAGTTGAGCGGTGAGAGTCTGATGGGAGCTCAAGGTTACGGCATTGACGTTAACCGACTCAATGACTACGCGCAAGAGATTCAGAAGATAGCTCAAATGGGCACACAGATAGGCATTGTTATAGGCGGTGGCAATATATTCCGAGGCTTAAGCGGTGCATCGAAGGGATTTGACCGATACAAAGGTGACCAGATGGGCATGTTGGCGACAACTATCAATGCCATGGCGCTCTGTTCGGCGCTTGAGGCCATAGGGCAGAAAGCCCGAGTACTGACGGCCATCAAGATGGAGCCTATAGGAGAGATGTACTCCAAGCCAAGAGCCATTGAGGCGTTGAACAATGGTGAGGTTGCGATTTTCTCGGCAGGTACAGGCAATCCATACTTCACTACAGATACAGGATCTTCGCTCAGAGGCATTGAGATTGAGGCAGACGTTATGCTCAAGGGCACACGAGTAGACGGCATTTATACGGCTGACCCTGAAAAGGACCCTACAGCCACCAAGTATGATGAGATAACATACGACGAGATATACAACAAAGGTCTGAAGGTTATGGATCTCACTGCGACAACGATGTGTAAAGAGAACAATCTCCCAATCATTGTGTTCAACATGGACAAGCAGGGCAACCTGTACAAACTAATGAGTGGCGAAAACATAGGTACCTATGTACACAACTGATGATTCGCTCATAATAGATTGTCAGAACGTTACACACTACTATGGTAATCGCTTGATATTCCGCGATTTCTCCTTCCAAGTACAGAAAGGCAAGATACTAGGGTTACTTGGGAAGAGTGGCACGGGAAAGAGTACGATTATCAATATACTAAATGGCTTTCTTCGTCCTACGCGTGGATTTTGTCGTGTTTTGGGCGAAGAAGTCAGTCGTATGAGGCCTGAGACCAAAGGTCGCATAGGCTTACTGCTGGAGCAGCATATTCAGCACTCCTATCTTAACATATTTGAGATAGAGAAATTCTATTCACGATTCTACCCCAATTGGAATTCGGCTGCCTATCACAATCTGATATCCAAGCTTAAGATTACCAGTCGTCAGCCGATATCGACCATGTCGTGTGGGCAACGCAGTCAAGTAGCCTTAGGATTACTCTTTGCGCAAGATCCTGAGGTACTGATACTTGATGATTTTTCCATGGGACTAGATCCGGGATACAGAAGGCTGTTTATAGAGAATCTCAAAGAATTTGTAGCAAAGGGAGACAAGACAGTATTTCTCACCTCGCATATCATACAAGATATGGAGATGCTACTTGACGACTGTATAATGTTTGACTATGGCCGCAAGTTGGTACACAAGCCTACGGCTGAGATTCTTGACACGTTCCACAAGTTCCGTTTCAAGACGAGCGAACCGCTAGTAAGAACCACGCAAGACATACTCAATCCTGAGAAGATTGGGGACTCTTGGGAATTTTACTCGTTCTTGAATCCAAGTGAAGTAAAGCAGATTATAGCCCACGACTATGGGTCATCGGACATTGAGGTATCCAAGTTGAGTCTAGAAGATGCGTTTATTGGATTAACAGGTAAGTATTGATTTTGGGAGATGAAGACGCTGATACAATCCATATTCTATCGTGAGTGGCACAAGACCAGGCTAATAGTCATAGGGTCTTTTGTCGTTACCATCTCCATAATGCTATACATACTGCTATCGTTTGCGCATGACGTACGTGCAAGTGGGCTGACCACCATTGTCAGGGACATAGCGGTAAACAACCTACAGCCGTTGGCGATATTCAAATTAGTACCCACTATACTAGGTGCTCTGCTAGCCATTGGGCAATTTATACCAGAAGTAACAGATGACAAGCTCAAATTGACGCTTCACCTGCCATTCAACGAGCATTATATATTAGCGACACTTTTAGGCTATGGGACATTGGCATTATCTGCCGTACTATCTGTAGGCATGCTTCTATCGATGATTATAGGCAAGTATGTTCCATTTACTATGTTGAACTACATAATAATATCGGTACATCCATGGTTGGCGAGTGGGCTTATTACCTATGCGTTGGTAGCTGCGTCGATTATTGAGCCATACTGGGCTAGGCGTATCAGTCTACTTCCTATTATGTTGACCTTTCAATTCATTCTGCTACTTGATTCGCAGCCGATGGCGCTATCAGAGTCGTGGTTGTTCATGATATTTTCCATAGTGGTATCATATATTGCGCCATTTTACAATATGATACGTTATAAGAACGGATATATAAAATAAATGAGAATAGCAAAGTCATATTATTATATATTATTGTTCGCGATTGGTTTCTGTATCACCATATCGGTACCATATCTCGTACATATGGCTACCTATACTCCACAGAAATACCCTTTAGTACTATACAGTTCGCAGTTAAGAGAACTTGTTCACATAGACTACTCAGACAAAGAGTTCCCATTAACGGACAAAAACGGCAAAAAGTACACCACCAGTCAATTTGATTCGTTAATGCCCCTGCTCAACTACAAGCAATTGATGGCAGAGAACAAGATGCCAGACAGCATACACTGGTTACGCACAGACATGCGAATGATAGTCAGCTACCAGATAGCTGTCAATATTTCTGCTGAACGTGTAAACAAGCCACAATCGATGGCATATCCTGTATTTGAGTCCTTACCGACACGAGTAAACGAGTTTGCGACCGACTATGTATTCTGTCTCAACGAAGATGCAGAGGTATATAATATTGCGACCAACTATTACGACACAGAAAAGACTGCCATTTTCAGGAATGAGTTGCTCAAAAACAAATTTGTTTTTCCTGCGCAATGGGTTATAGGCAATACTGATACCTATAAGACATACGACTATGGATACTTCTCGCTAGATGCTGAAGGCAAGTTGTTCCACATAAAATGTGTCAATGGCAAGCCATTTGTGCGCAACACACACTTAGAGAACAGCAGCGGTTGGCATTCATTCCACCCATGCGAAACTCTGCGTCATAATGTATATGGTATCCTTCTGTCAAATGATGGACGTTTAGCCAGAGTCACACTAGACGCCAATGGAGCATATTACGCCCAATGGTTGGACATGCCCAATATAGACCCAGACAATGACGCTGTGAGAATACTAGGAAACATAGTAGCATGGAATGTCACAGTGAGCAAACCCGAAGGAGAATATACATATGCACTCAGTGCGTGGGCGCTATCATTATTAGCCTCTGAATTTATTCCAGCACAAAAATGCACTTGGGACAATATCAACAAATGGATATTCCCACTTGTAATTTTGATTAAGGAACCTGGCTCCTCGTTCGTATCGCCAAAGCTTATAAGTGTCAACTACGATGCCATATGGTTCAATATCGTTTTGGCATTTGCGTACCTAATCAGAAAACGCAGGTATGGAAGTCCCATAAAATGGTATGCGCTTATGTCCATTTTGGTATTTGGCATTGGAGCATTCATGGCGATGGCATTTTTACCAAAAAATGATGTACGTTAAAATATCCCATATGAAAAAAGTAGTATCTATCATAATTGCTTCTATCTGTATGGTGTTTACATTATCGTGCAGCAAGAACGCCAATACCGAGTATACGGTGGCATCTCTTCCTGACAGTATTGCCAATGCGCCATACATTGATGATGCTGCCTCGTGGTTAGACAGCACTATGACAGGGCAACATATACTCATCAACGCACGAGTATCGAGTGTGAGTGCCTGCCGTAAGTATTGTATTTTAACTGGAAGTTCCAAAAAAGTGACTATCAGATTAGATGCCAGTGGTAAAATCAATGGGTTTAACAAAGAATTGACAGGGTGTGAGGTTGTTGTTTCTGGGAAACTTCAAGAAAAGCGTTTCGGCGAGGCAGAATTAAGGTCGCACAAATCGGACCTCCTTAAAATGATTGAAACCTATATGTACACTGCGAAAAGTGACACTACTGGGGTTGAGAGGTACAGCAATCTTTTCTCGGAACTCAGAGAAATCAATGAGATGATAAAATGGATAGAAAGCAATAACTATTCACAATACTCCACATTATCAATAGATTGCGAGGATTATGTTGTTCTAAACTAACAACTGGTATGGCTATTATAAACAATATCATAAATACATTCTCTGCGGGCAGACTTTCAAAGATTGCAGACTTTGCGCAAAACGGAGACACGATACAGAGAGAACAGTTAGAGAAAAATTTGTGCAAAGCAAAGAATACTGCATTTGGTCTTGAGCACTCATTCTCCTCTATCAAGACATACAAAGAGTATGCGGACAGAGTACCTGTTGTTGACTATGAGCATTTCTCTCCATTCATTGAGAGGATGATCAAAGGAGAAGATAATGTTGTATGGCCAGGGCATACTCGCTGGTTTGCCAAATCGTCAGGCACGACAAATGCGAAAAGCAAATTCATACCTGTGACGAACGATGTACTTGACAAATGTCACTATCAGGGAGGCAGGGATGTAATATATGTATACACGAAGCAGAACCCAGAATCGAAGATGTTCATGGGTAAGAGTCTTATTTTAGGAGGCAGCAAGAAGATATCGGCAGTTAATTCACGAACAGTTGAAGGAGATCTTTCGGCCATTATGATCAGCAATACTCCTAAATGGCTCAACTTTTTCAAGACACCTTCGCCAGATATTGCATTATTAGACAAGTGGGAAGAGAAGCTAGAGAAGATTACTGCTTATACTATGCATCAGAATGTGACCAGTCTGGCAGGCGTTCCAAGTTGGTTTTTAATACTTATCAAGCATATACTTCAAGTAGCGGGCAAGGAGAACCTTCATGAGATTTGGCCAAACTTAGAGCTATTTATCCATGGTGGCATCAACTTTACGCCATATCGCGAGCAATACAAGGCATTGGCGCCAAAGGGCATCAATTTTCTAGAAACATACAATGCAAGTGAGGGTTTCTTTGCGTTACAAGATGACCCATCGCAAAATGGCATGTTACTTATGCTTGACTATGGAACATTTTACGAATTTGTTCCGATGTCGGAGATAGGCAACCCACATCCAAAATCATACACTATTGAAGACGTTGAGATGGGTGTAGACTATGCCCTAGTTATTTCGACAAATGGTGGACTGTGGAGGTATATGATAGGTGATACTGTAAGATTTGTATCACTAAATCCGCATAGGATTATTATCTCTGGTCGCACGAAGCACTATATCAACGCCTTTGGAGAAGAGGTAATGATAGACAATGCAGAAAAGGCGCTACTAAAAGCGACTCAAGCGACAGGCGCTGTGATACGCGATTACACTGCTGCACCTGTATTCATGGGGACAAAAAAACAAGGATGCCATGAATGGCTCATAGAATTTGAGAAAGATCCTTCGGACTTTGAGCTATTCAGAACCACACTTGACAAAGCACTGCAAGAAGTCAATTCCGACTACGAAGCCAAACGATATAAGGACATTACGCTAGGGGGGCCTATTTTGACAGTTGCTCGTCAAGGGCTATTCTACGATTGGATGTCGTCACGAGGCAAATTAGGAGGGCAGAACAAGGTGCCACGTCTATCAAACAACAGAGAGTACATAGACCAGCTATTGACAATGAACAAGTAGATATGGGGTATTCTCACCACATATACCCCTCGCCAGTAGGAGATATTTTACTATTGGCATCTGAAAAAGCTCTACTTGGTGCGTGGTTTGTTCATCAGCGTCATTTTGCAGAACAATACAATCTTTCTCTGTCAGTTGAGACTCAGGACAATACCATTATTCAGCAAAGTAAAGAGTGGCTTGAAAAGTATTTTGATGGCAAAAGACCGCGGATGGGTATTCCATATATATTACCTGAATGTTCACAATTCAGACGACAAGTATGGGAAGAATTACTAGCTATCCCATACGGAACCACTATATCGTACAAAGAACTAGGGATACGTGTATCTCAAAAACTTGGAATAGAGAAAATATCCTACCAAGCCATTGGAACTGCTGTTGGTCACAATCCCATATCCATATTTATACCATGCCATAGAATAGTACCAGCAAGTGGAGGCATAGGACAATATGCGGCAGGGAGTGACATCAAAAAGCAACTATTAGATTTTGAAAATTGTTCGTCACTTTTCTCGTCATCCAACGTATACTTAAAAACATTGGACCGATAAACCTTTTTGACACGGTATCTTTGTTTATTTTCAACACTAAAATGTGTACGCGAGATGAGTATTTTTACGAAAATATCCAACCTATGGAATAAGAACAAGACACAACGCCGTGATGTCTTGAGTGCTGCTACTGACATGCCGACATTTGTCCGTGAAAACCATGCCACGGTAAAAAAGTTGTTATGTTCGTACGGATATAATGATATGCAAAGGAGATTGACCGAGTTAGCAGACATGGTTGGATGCCCTATGCTTCTCCTCTGTAGCAAACAAAGAGCCATAGGATCATTTTCGGTCATTGAGTGTAGCGATTCTCAGCATGACATAAAAGGCAAAGTGTTTCAGTGGCAGCATGTTCAGGTAGCCGCTTCGAGCAATGCGTCACAAATAATCTCAGAATTACCATTCCCAAAGATTGGTGCCAACGCCTATATATCTGTTCCTATCAAGAACAAGCGAAATATGGTCACAGGCATTATTTTAGGATTATATGTGCGAGATATTACTAATGTTGATGACTGTACGAGACTTCTCCACCTTGTAGCACCTACATTTGAAAGTGAGATACAAGTTGAGCAGATGAGATTGGAGCATCAGCAATACGAGACACGTATAGCATCGCTCAACCAAAACCTTGAAATTATGCAATCGGACCTCAACAGGGAGAGAGAAAAATCTGTTGAGAGTTCAGAATTGAAGCGTCTGTTCCTTACAAACCTTAGTCAGGAAATCAGGACACCTATGAATGCTGTAGTTGGTTTTATTGACTTGCTAGGCATGACAGATGACCCTGAAGAGACAAAGCACTTCATAGAGATAATCAAGCAGAACAGTCTTTTGACGTTGAAAGTAATTGATAGTCTTGTTGAGATTTCAAAGTTACAATCGTCATATCTGCAGAAATCGGCTGTACCATCATCACTCAACCAGTTGATAAACGATACCATATCCCCATACGTTAAGCGTTTGAGGCAAAATGGCAACGGGGTTAAGGTTGAGTCGAAATATGCTTTGGAAACTCCGAATGATACTATATGGAATTCGGATGAGATTATCAAAAAAGTTCTAGAATTGATATTGGACAACTCGTGCGAGTTCACAACTGAAGGAACAATTTCGATACGATATGATATAGATCACAAAGAGGCTCGTTTTGAAGTACGAGACACTGGACCAAGAATTCAGCCAGGAGAAGAGCACAACATATTCAATATTTCGGCAAGTGCAGACACTCCGACGGAATCTGGATCAGTTTCGCGTGTAAATTCGAACCTATCTCTTGCTCGCAAATATATAGAGCTAGCAGGTGGCCGCATCTGGGTAGACACCAACTACGCAGAAGGCGCTTGTTTCTATTTCACAATACCTACAGAAAAACTTTAGTAATATGGCACTTCAGATTTATCAGACAGACACTTGGTTGCAACCATATGCAAAAACTATTGATTGGCGACATAACAGAGCCATAAACCGCATTGAAGACCTCAAAGGCGAGTGTGGTGGGCTATCTAACTATGCAGATGCGTATAAATATTACGGCTTACATAAAGTTGGCGAAGAATGGGTATTAAGAGAATATGCTCCAAATGCCACCTCGATATGTATAGTAGGAGACTTCAATGGTTGGAAGCAAGACAAGGCCTATGAGATGCTCAGGCTGACTGATGGCAATTGGGAGTTGAGATTCCCCAAAAACAGCATAAAGCATGGAGATAAATTCAAGATGCTTGTCAAGTGGAATGGCGGGGAAGGAGAACGTCTACCTGCGTACATCAACAGAGTTGTTCAGAATGAAAACACAAAAGTTTTTGATGCGCAGGCATGGGAAGGAGGAAAATTCAAGTGGACAGACGCTAAGTTCAAAGTACCAACTGAGCCCAAATTGATCTACGAGGCACATATAGGCATGAGTGGAGAGAAGGAGGGGGTTGCTACGTATGAAGACTTCCGCCAGAATGTCTTACCACACGTTGTTGATATGGGGTATAATGTGCTTCAGCTTATGGCTATTCAGGAGCATCCATATTATGGTTCATTTGGCTACCATGTATCCAATTTCTTTGCTGCATCATCAAGATTTGGCACACCAGAAGAGCTAAAGAAACTTATAAATGAGGCACACAGCCATGGTATAGCAGTAATTATGGACATTGTTCATTCTCATGCTGTAAAAAATGAGAATGAAGGGTTATCAAAACTAGATGGCTCTACAGACCTATATTTTCACTATGGAGACAAGGGCAACCATCCGGCTTGGGATAGCAGATGCTTCAATTATGGCAAACCAGAAGTTCAGCGATTCTTACTATCAAACTGCAAATATTGGCTTGAAGAGTACCACTTTGATGGGTTCAGGTTTGATGGTGTAACTTCGATGCTATATTTCAACCATGGCTTAGGTCAGGATTTCACGTGTTATCAAGATTATTTTGCATGTAACGAAGATGACGATGCTATATTGTATCTTATGCTTGCAAATGAATTGATACATGAGGTCAGACCAGATGCTATTACCATTGCAGAAGAGATGTCGGGCTTTCCTGGAATAGCTGGAAAGTTTGAATGTGGAGGTATTGGATTTGACTATAGGCTTTCGATGGGAGTTCCAGACTACTGGATTAAGCTCATCAAAGAGACCCCTGACGAAAAATGGCCTGTAGGCAAGATTTTCTATGAGTTACAGCAACACAGGCCAGAAGAGCAGACTATAAACTATGCTGAGAGTCATGATCAGGCATTGGTAGGAGACAAGACCATTATTTTCCGACTCATTGACAAAGACATGTATACAGACATGAGTGTTGATAGTCAGAATATGGCTGTAGACCGAGGCATAGCACTACATAAGATGATAAGGCTAGTGACTCTATTCACGGCTTCTGGAGGATATCTGACATTTATGGGAAATGAATTCGGTCACCCTGAGTGGATAGATTTTCCACGAGAAGGCAATGATTGGAGTTACAAATATGCCAGAAGACAGTGGAGCCTTGCTCATGCTTATTATTTGAAATATCACTACCTTCTTGACTTTGAGAAGGCGATGATAGAGCTATTCAAGGAGACACCTGTGCCATCATATCCATATAGATATTACGACTATGATGAATCGCAAGTTCTTGCATTCGGTCGTGGTGACTATTTGACAGTTTTCAATTTCAGTCCTACTAATTCGTACACTGATTATGTTATTCCTGCTCCTAAAGGCAGATATAGCATCGTTATGTCTACTGACGAAGGCCGTTTTGGCGGTTTTGATCGAAACGACATGTTCTTTGTGTACTATACAGAGCCACGCGACGGCCAGGATATACTTCACCTATACCTTCCTTCGCGTTCAGCCATTGTATTGAAGCGACGTGAGATTGTTCGTATCCGATAAGTTTGGACTATACATTATCCTGTTTCTCTTGGCTATTCAAGTCAAGGGACAGGTTTTTGTGCCCAATTATGAGACACAACGAGCTTTTGCCTGTATTATACTTGACAATAACACGTCGCAACCTCTAGAAAAAGCGACACTACGCATAGGCAGGTATGGTTGGAGTGCTGACGAAGCGGGGCGAGTTGAGGCATTAGCATCCATTGGAGACACCATAATGTTTACCCACGTTGGATACAATCCTGTTATTTTAGCGGTATCTGACACTCTATTTTCTCAAAATATTGTAGCTGTTTCCCTTTCGCCTGACACAATATCTTTATCGGAAATTGTTGTTTACCCCAGACGTCTATTTTTAAAAGAAGAAGCTGCGAGATACAGTTCAAAAAAGGGGGCTGGTGATGTTTTGGCAAAGCAAGTTTTCGCATCCAGCACATATGAGGCATTATCGGCACCCAGTAGCTTTGATAATTGGAGTGCTGTTGACAATCAGAAGAATACCCTCAATAAATATAACAGACAGATAGAGTATAAGGGGATGATTCCGCCCGAGCAAATGATAGGGGTATCAAATATTGTTATGCGGGCCATAGCAGCACTGATAAAAAAAATATCGGACAGGCCCTATAGGAATAGTGCTGTCAGACCCTTATCAGCAGAAGAGCTAAATCAGGTACTAATGGAGTACAATAATAATACTGAAGGGCCGGACGAGATTATTTCGCAGGAATAAGGCGATGGAACAGATCTTCCATGCTATTTACTACCCTATTCAAAGTAACCATTGTAAGGTTGTTCTCAACCGCGTATCTAAATAACATAGGTCTAATATCATCATACCCCTCTGCCGGGTACACTTCAAAGCCATTCTCCTTAGGCAGGATATGATCAACAAAAGCCATATCGTTCAGGGAAGAGATATCAACGTTATTATCCTCGAATGCTATTTCTATCACCTGCTTTCCTCCAACCATTCTAGATATTTCAGCTGGTGTTCCCTCTGCCCTTATCTTTCCATGATCTATAAGGACTATACGGTCGCATATTGCCTCAACCTCCTGCATGATGTGGGTTGACAAAATGACGCTATGTTCACGGCCCAAATCCTTTATTAGGGTACGTATATCAACAATCTGATTAGGGTCAAGACCCGTTGTAGGTTCATCAAGAATAATAACCTTAGGCTTACCTATGATGGCCTGGGCTATACCTACACGCTGTCGGTATCCCTTTGATAGAGCACCTATTTTCTTATGGCACTCAGGACCAAGGCCTGTACGTTCGATAACAGATTCTACTTCGCGTTTCAGATCCTTGCCATCTATGTAGTATAGTTTACCTACCATCTCGAGGTACTCTCGCACATACATCTCAAGGTATAGTGGGTTATGCTCGGGAAGGTATCCTATTAGTTTTCGTACCTCAGTATTATCGGGAGTTATTTTCTGTCCGCATATAGTCACCTCACCTACATCAGCTATGAGATAGCCTGTAGCAATTTTCATCATTGTCGACTTTCCGGCGCCATTAGGACCTAAAAATCCCACTACCTCGCCCTCAGAAACCTTAAAAGAAACGAGATCCAAGGCTTTTTGTGTTCCAAATGTCTTTGTGACAGAATCGATTATTACTGACATACGCGCTGAGATATAAACAAAAAGCGCAATAGGAAAACCTATCACGCTCTACTAAAACACCGCTCTCCAAGTAGGACTTGAACCTACGACCCCCTGATTAACAGTCAGGTGCTCTAACCAACTGAGCTATTAGAGAATGACCTTTTTGCAAACGAAACTTAAAACATATGTTTCGGTCTCAATTGCGTATGCAAAGTTACGACGTTTTCAGAAAAATCCAATACCTTTGCAGAAAAATATTCAAGATTTTTTCATTGACTATGCAAGCAAAAGTATTGGGACTTGGTAATGCGCTGGTAGACATTCTAGTACGTATTCCTTCAGACGAATTCCTTGAGCAGTTTGAAATGCCTCGAGGTTCGATGCAATTGGTAGAAGCTAGCACTTCTGCACAGATTTATGAGCAAATTCAGTCATTGAACCCCTCTGTGGTTTCGGGAGGTTCTGCTGCCAATACTATATATGGTCTTGCGAATCTTGGTATTCCTACGGGTATGATAGGTAAGATAGGTCAAGATGATGATCTTGGTCGTTCATTCCTAGCAGACCTCAAATTATCTGGCGTTGAGCCACACCTTCTCACATCAGAGACTACAACATCGGGCAACTGTATTTCGCTTATCAGTCCAGATTCTGAGCGTACTATGGCGACCTATCTTGGTGCTGCGATTGAATTATCAGCAGATGAGATAGATGTTAGATTGTTTGACAATTACACACATTTCTATGTAGAGGGCTATATGGTTCAAAATGCTCAGCTCATTGAGAAAGCGATGAAACTAGCACATGAACGTGGACTATGTGTTTGTCTTGACCTCGCAAGCTACAATGTTGTTGAGGACAATATTGATTTTCTCAAGAGATTGATGATGCACTATGTAGATATTGTATTTGCCAACGAAGAAGAGGCTACAGCATTTACAGGCAAGGAAGATGTAGAGGCGCTCAATGAGATAGGTGAGTTGGTTGACATAGCCATTGTTAAACTTGGTCGCAGAGGCAGTGTTGTAAAGATTCACGACAAAGTTGAGCGAGTTGGCATTATCAAGGCAAACAGTATTGACACTACAGGAGCTGGTGACCTTTATGCATCGGGATTTCTTTATGCATTGATCAACGGATACTCTCCAAAACAGTGTGCTGAAGCAGGTGCTATACTCTCGGGCAATGTTATCGAGGTTATGGGAACCAAGATGGACACACAGCGATGGAACCGCATACGTCAAGACCTTAAGAAGCTATGAAGTTTCAGGCATTCGGACTAAATGAACGGCTTCTTGCCAACATTGAAGCCATGGGATTTCGCAAGCCGACTGACATACAGTACAAGGCTATGCGACCTATTCTAGGAGGTGACGATGTATTAGCGATTGCTCAAACTGGCACAGGAAAAACTGCTGCATTTGCTATTCCTGCTATAGAGAATCTGATGCGCTCTCAGCGGCGTTTACACTATAGCGGGGTACGTTGCATTGTCATGGAGCCTACGCATGAATTGGCGCAACAATCAGGAGCAGTTCTTGAGAAACTAGTAGTTAATTCTGGTCTGAATGTTCTTGCTATATATGGTGGTGTTGATCAGGCGCCCCAGATTGAGAAGCTACAGAAAGGTGTTGATATTCTTGTTGCGACACCTGGTCGTATGTTTGATTTAAGCAGTCAAGGCTATTTAGATGTTTCTTTATGTGAGATACTTATTCTTGATGAAGCCGACCATATGCTTGATCTTGGTTTTATAGATGATATACGCCAGTTGGTCAAGAGGCTACCCAAGCATCGACAGACATTATTCTTCTCAGCAACTATCAATGAGAAGATAAAAAAATTGGCATACTCCGTTGTAAATAAACCTGTCAATATCCGTATTTCGCCTAAGGACATGGTATCTCGCAATGTTACGCACTGTGTCTTGATGGTTAAGATGGACGAGAAACGATTTTATCTTGAGCGCATAGCAAAAGAGCATCCAGAAGACAGAATAATTGTCTTTGTGAGGACCAGAGTGCGTGCAGAAAGAGTCTGTCAGGCCATGAAGCGTGTAGATGTCAGAGCAGTATCAATGCACGGCGATTTAGGGCAGAAAGAGCGTAATACAGCGCTTGATCAGTTCCGTAATAACGAAGTACAAATATTAGTAGCCACAGATATTACGGCACGTGGTATAGATATACCATCTGTACCATTTGTAGTCAACTATGATGTACCTGACATTCCAGAGAATTATGTACACAGAGTTGGCCGAACAGGTCGCGGTATGGACAAAGGTAATGCGCTTACGCTATGCGCACCTGAAGAAAAAGAGACACTCAAAGAGGTAGAAGAGTTTATTGGAGGGCCAATAGCTCGAATGGTAATGGATGCGGTGGAAAGAGAGGCGACTTTAGACTTTTCTGCAGCAAACAAACAAGATGACTGGCAATCGCTTATTTTTGAAGAAGAAGCGAGAAGAGCCAAAGAAAAGATTAAAAACAAAAAGAAATAAAAAAAGAGGAGATGTTCATATGAGCATCTCCTCTTTATTTATATAGTATTTCGATTAATTATCGTACACCTTCTCGTATATAGTAATAACCTCATAATCAGGCTCCTCATAATACATCTCCATATGCGCAGCCTTCAACTCTGATATGTGACCTATATACTCCTCGGTAATATGAGTTGGCGAAGTATTGATTCTATACATATCTCTATTACCATCCAAGAATACTCTATATTCAGAGTCGAAAACCCATTGATATCTAGACGCGTGATAAGACGTAAAGTAAAACTCATCGCCAGACTCTCTATCTATTTCGAGACGAAGTTGGCGGTCATCCTTAGACGCCAATTTAGAATACTCATGAGTTATAACCTCTGAAAGCTCGCCATCAACATAATAATAGAATTTCTGACAAGTCATGACCCAAGTGCCCAAAATATGTCTGGTATTCCATGACGCACGCATTTCGTCTTTTATGTCATCACATGAAGTCGTAGCTACTGTAGTCATAGCTAAAAGCATACATGCAAATATAATTTTCATAGTCTTCATAAAATCTACATATTAATGTTCAATAATCAAAGTGCAAATTATGTGCCAATATATTGATTCTTAGATAAAAAACAAAGAGCCTCATCAAGAAATTTGATGAGGTTCCATAATTTAAGTGGCGGCTACCTACTCTCCCACATTGTGGTGCAGTA
>JAKSLE010000050.1 GCA_024401365.1 Bacteroidales bacterium
TAGAATACGTCTCTTATAAATTCCCACGACTCTTTTGGTCGCGCATGAAAATAGTCAAGATCTATAATCTGTGGGTCGTAATTCTCCCATAGACTGTCCTTGGACCCTCTGAATGGTGGTATACCGCTCTCTACCGAAATGCCCGCACCCGTGAAGGCCATTATGCGTTTGGCTTTTCTTATGGCTTCTGCCGCTTGTTCTATCGCTGTCATTTGGCTGTATGTTTTTGTACCTGGATATAAAGATAGTGATTTTTAATTTTATGTCAACTGACGTAATAACTATTGTCTCGTATTTACGTATCAATGTCTACCAAGAAATAGGAAGTATATGTCTCATCTGGAACCTATGATAATGGACTTGGCGCTGATTCTGATGTGCGCCGGAGCAATGACTCTGCTTTTTAAGTGGATGAAGCAGCCTCTCGTGCTCGGATATATCGTCGCAGGTATCCTCGCAGGTCCTCATCTGTCTATTACTCCTACCGTCGTAGATACAGAAAACGTGAAGATGTGGTCTGATATCGGCGTCATCTTCCTCCTCTTCGCCTTGGGCCTGGAGTTTTCTTTCAAGAAAATTTTCAAAATGGGGTCGGCTACTATCATCGCCGCAGTGACCATAGTCATGGGCATGATCGTAGTGGGGGTTACCGTGGGTTCTATGTGCGGTTGGTCCCGTATGGATTGCCTCTTCTTGGGCGGTATGGTGGCTATGTCTAGTACTACCATCATATTCAAGGCCTACACAGATATGGACCTGCGTAGCAAGCCGTTCGCACAGTTGGTGCTGTCTATCCTTATCCTCGAGGACATTATAGCCATCGTCTTAATGGTTATCTTGAGTACCTTGGCCGTGTCGGATAACGTCGAGGGCATCCAGTTGTTCGGCGCTATGTCCAAAATGGCTTTCTTCATCCTCTTGTGGTTCATCGTGGGCATATTCGTCATACCTCTCCTTCTCCGAAAAGTACGACACCTGATGAGCGACGAGACTATGCTTATCGTCTCCCTTGGTTTGTGCTTCTCTATGGTGGTTACTGCTGCAAGCGTCGACTTTTCTCCTGCTTTCGGAGCATTCGTAATGGGTAGTATAATGGCCGAAACTCTCGAGGCTGAACGTATACATAAATTGGTCAACCCTGTGAAGGATCTCTTCGGCGCCATATTCTTCGTATCCGTGGGCATGATGGTGGATCCTCTCATGATAGCTAAGTATTGGCTGCCTATCTTGATTATTATCGCGGGTATAGTAGTAGGCCAACTTGTCTTTGGCACTCTCGGAGTCATCCTTACTGGCAAGGGATTGAAGGTCGCTCTCCAATCTAGCTTTTCTCTTACTCAGATTGGTGAGTTCGCTTTCATCATCGCTGGCCTGGGTACTTCTCTTGGCGTGACGAGCGACTTCCTCTACCCTGTGGTCGTGGCTGTTTCGGTAATTACTACTTTCATTACGCCTTATATGATACGATTGGCTTTGCCAACATACGATTTCTTGACAAGATTCCTCCCTGCTCGCGTCATTAAGGCATTGGCACCTAAGGAGGTGGCTATTTCTAGCCGCGAAACACAACATTGGCATTATTTGCTTAAACGTATGTGTACCAAAGTGGTCATATATGTCATCGTTATCGTCGCTACTAATACTATCATGGCCGAGTTCTTGGCTCCTCATGTGTACGAGTTCATACCTGGCGTGTGGGGCAGGGTCATTTGCTCGCTTTTGCTCTTGGCTGTCATTACTCCTTTCTTGCGTGCTATCGTCATGACTCAGAATCGCTCCGTGGCTTTTCTTACTCTATGGGTCATAGGCGGCTTGCATAAGGTTAAGCTTGTCGCTACCGTAGCCATACGCTTCATGCTGGCTCTATACTTGGCTATGAGCGCCGTGTGGCTCTTCTTCCAGTGGTCTATAATAGTAATCCTCGCTATAGCTGTCGTCTTGATCGTCATAGCTATCATGGGCAAGGATATGAAGCAGCAGACCGATTATTTCGAACGTATCTTCCTCCACAATCTCAACGAGAGGGATGAATACAAGGGATAACAAGCGCTTTGTCGTCTCTAACAGTGTATCATCCTGCTAGTCTCATGGCTTCATCGTAGTATTGTCCTAAATCGTCAAATTTTCGGTAATAGAAGGGCGATTCTTCATTCTTTTTCTTGTTCCAATCGGTAAAGTCTATTTTCGATATAAGCCCCGACTTCTCTCTGTTCTCATATCTCTTCTTCCTGCTCATCATCAGTGCTTCGTCAAGTTGCATTCCGTTCTCTTTGAGTAGTTTATAGAATGCCGACACAGCCATCCTATGCGCCCCTTTTACTTTGTGCGCCTTGGCTAGTCTCGCCCAATGCCTCTTCTTGTTCCATTGCTTCAACTCATATGATGCAAGTTTTTGTGCATCCGAAAAAATGTCTCTGCATTTCCTTTGTTCCTTGGATACCTCAACTCCTATCAGCCAGTATTTACCATAACATCGCTTGATAAACACACTCTTTCCCGTAATCCTCGCAACGGATTTCTTCCTGGCAGCATCCCTGGCTGCCATGACATGCTTGTGCCTTATCTCTATTTTAGCCATATACGTCGTGTAATATTGAAGTTTTTTCTAGTCGCAAATATAATCATTACTCGCACAATAACGCCCCTATAATATCACAAAAAATAAAAAAAACTGCGAGCAAGCTCTATCTTCTCTTGTATTACATAGTACTTATGTATGATAAATAAAATAGTCTCGACTGTACCTGCGTATAGCCGAGACTGAATATATATATCTATTCCTCTATATGTATCTTACTTCTTCAATGGGAATATCCAAGCCAACCATCCCATAAGTAGCGCAAATAATGCAGGGAACAACGAGAACAATGCCCAAATCATCGCCTTCACTCCTTCATCTACCGACGCAGGGTCTATCGATTCATTGCCCATCTCGTCGGTGAGCATCGTAGCTCCTGCAACGCCGAGTAGTAACGATATCAGCGCTCCCGAAACTGCACCGCCCAATTTCTGCGCCATGGTTCCTGATGAGAATATCAAACCTGTCGACGAGGCTCCAAACTTCTCTGTCGCATAGTCTGCTACATCAGCATACATCGACCATAGTAGTGGCGAATAGAGTCCTACGCCTATAGAGGTAATGACAACAAGTGCTACTATGAGTCCTATGTACGATGAATCCATTGGTATAAAGTAGAACATTACCGAGAAGAGAAGACACATGGCCGAAGCAACAGTAAACGCCTTACGCTTACTGCCCATCTTCTTCGTAAACCATGGCGATACTCCACCGAATATCATACAGGTAACCTCACCAAATGCCATCAATACAGTGTAGTTGATGATAAATCCGCTTACCGTCACATCGCCATTCAAACAGTATTCCATAAGGTAGCTTGCTACAGCATAACGGAAACCGTTAAAGAAATTGGTACATATACCTATAGTAGTAAGCATAACCCATGGCTTATTCTTGAAAAGGTCCACAAATTGCTTGAACGAAAACTTCTCAGCTCGCTTCGGAGTAAGTCGCTCCTTTACCATAAGACCACACGCCAATGTCAGCACAGCAGCTATTATACCAAAACCAGCACCTATCACAGCATACTGGTGCTGCGGCGTGCCTCCTATTGCTTTCTGGATATATGGAAACGACAGCAGCGTGATGAATCCCATCGCATAGGCTCCTACCATACGGTACGACGAAAACTCATTCTTCTCATTGTCATCGTCTGTCATCACTCCTAAAAGCGAACCGTAAGGTACATTCACCGCCGTGTAAACCATCATCATCAATAGGTACAGCGTATAGGCATATACTCGCTTGCCTATCGGACCAAAATCTGGAGTGAAGAATAGTAACGCAAAAATCAGACCGAATGGAATAGCTCCTAATATCAGCCATGGACGATATGTACCCCATTTGCTTTGCGTACGGTCTGCTATACTTCCCATAAGAGGGTCTGTAACAACGTCAAACATACGCGCTATAAGCATCAGCGCAGCAGTGTCACCTAATGATAGGCCAAATACGTTGGTAAAAAAGAATGGAAAAGCAATCGACATGATTTTCCACGTGATACCACCTGCAGCAGCATCACCTAACGCATAACCGATTTTCTCTTTGATACTAGCCATAAAAATGTGTGTATAGATTGTTAATGAATGCGAAATTAGCATTATTTTTTGAACGACACTTGTTATTCCTGAAAAAATGATGTAACTTCGCGCCGTTTTATAAACCAATAATAACAAGTTAAACAATGAATCAGTACGAAACCGTTTTCATTTTAACTCCCGTTTTGTCTGACCAACAG
>JAKSLE010000051.1 GCA_024401365.1 Bacteroidales bacterium
GCTGAAGAGAAGACCTATTTCCGTCCAGAACATCAGATTTCTGACTCTCTCTATTATGTACACGTATATGACAGTTTGAACTGCCCGTATGTTCCGGAAATTCATCAGAATTCATCCATACTTCCCGGTACAATGTTGTTCAACACCCAATCCACAACCGCCTCTACTTCACTTGCTTGTGGAGATTCCTTGCTGTTCTATGATGACGGAGGCGCTAACGGTCAGACCATTGGCAGTACAAGTACATATTATTACCATCTTTTCAAAGCTGAAGAAGGCAGCCAAATCACCATACATTTTGACACATTGGCTCTTCCTACAAACACTGGGGTATATGGTTTGAACATTTACGACGGTTCTTCTGCAAGTGCATCGAGATTAGCTCAGTTAGGAAACTCCGGCCATCGAAATTTAACTTACACCTCTACAAATGGCAGTCTCTATCTTACTTTGCGTTCTGCAAACGGCTATTATGGTTGGAAGGGTTATATTACAACATCTTGTAAAACAACATCAGTAGATTTGGCCGAAGCACACGTTTCCATCAAAGCACCGTTAGGCCAAGAAGTTCTCACAGCTACTAACGACACGGTTTGCTATGACAACACGGCAGACCTGACGGCTTCTTCTTCCCTGACTTATCCGCAGTATTACACCTGGTGGGATAATGATGGAACTACACTTTTGCACAGCGACACCGTCACTTCTGGCGTATCCCACTTTAATCCGGAACACCAAATTAGCGACTCCCTTTATTATGTACATGTGTATGACAGCCTGAGTTGCCCCTACATTCCCGAACTGTACAAGAACACCGTAGATCTTGCCGAAGCACACGTTTCCATCAAGGCTCCACTGGGCCAAGAGGCTCTTACCGCTACCAACGACACGGTTTGCTATGACAACACCGCACATTTGACGGCCACCTCTGATGTGTCTTATCCACAATATTATACTTGGTGGGCAAGTGACGGTACCACCTTGTTAAAACAAGATACGGTATGGGCAGAAGGTGGTCAAACCTATCTTGATGTGAATCATCAGACTTCAGACTCGTTGTATTATGTCAGTGTCACAGATGGATTGAGTTGCCCATATGTTCCGGCTGTCCATAAGCACCATCTGATGCCTGCCTATAATATGAACCAGACATCCGTTGACACGACGTTCCTTTCCTGCGGAGACTCTATCCCGTTCTATGACGAGGGCGGCAAGAATGGCAATACAACAACATCTTCCTCTTATTATCGCATTTTCAAGGCAGAACCAGGCCAACAGGTTACCATCCATATTGATACCCTGAGCTTATATAACAGCAGTTCATACTATTTGAGAATTTATGATGGAGTATCTACCTCAGGAAAGCTTTTGGCTACCCTTTATGGTAATAAGTCCAATCTGACCTATACCTCTACTTCAGGAGCGTTATATGTTAGACATTATTCCCGTTCTGGTTATATGGGATGGGAAGGCTCTGTATTGTCAGAATGCAATCCGTATTTGGCGGAAGCACGCGTTTCCATTAAAAAACCATTGGGTAAAGAAGCCCTCTCGGCCATTAACGATACCGTATGCTACGACAATTCTGCTGTTTTGTCCGCATCATCAAGTATAGGCTATCCACAATACTACTCTTGGTGGGCAAGCGATGGTACAACCTTGCTGGCGTACGATACTGTTCGGTCTGCGGATGACACCACCCACCTTTATGTAGAACACCAGATTTCAGATTCCCGGTATTATGTTCGTGTGGATGACAGTCTGAATTGTCCTTATCTCCCAGCTGTTTACGGCTACAATAGTTATATGGCACAAGCTAAGGTGTATATCAAAGCTCCGTTGAACGCTGATGTGATTTCGGTTGCCAACGATACCGTCTGCTATGACAATACGGCTTCGTTGACCGCTTCCTCTTCCATTGCCTATCCTCAATATTATACCTGGTGGGATAAAGACCAGACCACGCGATTGTGGTGCGATACGGTGAATTCAGGCATCTCTCATTTCAATCCGGCACACCAAATCAGCGACTCTCTCTACTATGTTCACGTATCTAATGATGACAATTGCCCGTATGTTCCAGGGGTCAATATCGTGCAAGAACAAGAAATTAGTAATAGTTATTATGTATCTCTTGGATTTGGAGTTGACTCCACTATTTTGCTGAATTGCGGAGATGACGTATCAATTTCGTTCTACCAATCAGTTGGTTTCGCCGCCGCAAGCCCCAGTAGTTGTCACTATGAGTTCGTGGCTGCTCCCGGAAGTAAGTTTGATTTTTGGATATATTCTTATGATGTACAACTCAGCCGTACTTTTCTCAAAATTAACAAAGGAGGCCAACAGATTAATACTGCCACGATAAGACCTGATAGTATGTACAAATATACTGATTGTGAGTCTGTTATTTTTAATATTCCTAAGAGCCGTTACGGTAGATTTCTCTGTGGTATCAAGGCGACCTGTGAGAAATCCAATCTTGCCGAAGCACATGTCTCCATCAAGGCCCCGTTGTGGGAAGAGTTCATTACGGCTACTAACGATACGGTATGTTACAACAATACGGCTTCGTTGATCGCTTCTTCTGACATCGCTTATCCACAGTACTACACTTGGTGGAAGGGGGATAGAACCACGCTCTTATATCGCGATACCGTAAATTCAGGCGTTTCCCACTTTAATCCGGAACACCAAATCAGTGACTCTCTCTATTATGTGAATGTCTATAATGACAAAACCTGTCCGTATGATCCAGAAGTACACAACCAACCTTTTAGCGAATTGCATCCAGCTTTCCTATTCAATACGACATCTGTAGATACAACCTACGTGGATTGTTCTGATTCCATTCCGTTCTTTGATGCGGGTGGAGAGAATGGCGATGTGACGGCTGCGACAAGTACATACTATTATCAAGTATTCAAAGCAGCGCCAGGAAGCCAGATTGTCTTGCATATTGACACTCTAAATCTATACACTACTTCAGCATATGGCTTAAAGATTTATGATGGGAAGAACAGTTCAGGTACTTTAACGAACCTCTATGGCGCACATCACGATACAACCATCACTTCAACATCAGGATATTTATATTTAGTTCAACGTTCCCACAGTACTTATATGGGTTGGAAGGGATATTTCACAACAACCTGCAATGGGGTGGATATTTTGGCAGAATCTCAAGTCGCCGTCCTTCCGTATATAGCTCCGACAAATTATACAGACGTCACTTGCCAAAGCAGCGAGCCGTACAGTTATGAAACCTTTAAAAATATAGATGTTTCTACAGCAGGCAATTTTACTATCGATTCCGTATATAAAAGTGCGGTTACCGGCTGCGACAGCATCGTGACGCTGCACCTGACGGTGAACCCGTCCTACAACCAAGAGGAGAATCTGACCCTCTGTCAGAACGAACTGCCATACACCTGGCGCGACACGACCTTCAAGGCAGGAACGATTACAGGCGACTACGTCTTCAACAAGCTGACGGTGAAAGGCTGCGACAGCATCGTGACCCTGCACCTAACCGTGAACCCGTCCTACAACCAAGACGAGAACCTCACCCTCTGTCAGAACGAACTGCCATACACCTGGCGCGACACGACCTTCAAGGCAGGAAC
>JAKSLE010000052.1 GCA_024401365.1 Bacteroidales bacterium
TTCTTCTTATTTGACTCTTCATAGAAGAACTGGTTCATACCAATAGTATTACCATTGGCATCAGAGTTTGGCATATAAGAATATGTCCAACCGTTACATGCAATATCAAACATGAAACGTGGCTTCTCATCATAGTTGTCTGCCTTTCTGAAACGCTCGTTACTGAAGATACAGAACATAGAACCACACTCGAGTGGGAGCTCATAGTCAACAGCAACCTGACCGTTAACCCAGAAGCCAACAGTCATAGCCTTACTGCGACTAACAGCATCACCTATCTTTGTTCTCATATCATCTGTAAGAGTGATACGAAGGAAGTTTTCTGCAATACTTTTTGTGTACTCATCTGCATCAGCAAGATTCTGATAATAGTTACCGAAAGCAGGATCGCTCATGATCTTGCCTCTTCCACCATAATTGTAATACTTGCCTTGCTGATCTGCGTTAGGAACATCAACAGGTGCCTCGCTACCGCTTTTCAAATCTGACTGGCTAATCTTCTCAAAACCCTCAAAGAAAATTGGTTCTTGAGCAGAAACAGTCTTTGTTCCCATAAGCATCATTGCCACAAGAGCAAATGAGCCCAATTTGTTACTAAATCTCTTCATACTTGATTTTGTTACAATATAAATTACCTTCTTTTTTTACCGTCTAACATAATCACGTCTTTAATTAACCCCCAGGCTTTTGATATGCCTTCGCAATGTTAATTTATACCGTCTATTACTTATCCGTCTTTTATTTTAAGTAGTGCTTTTTGAGCACGTGTTAGTACTATCATTTTTGTTGTGTCCGCAAACAATCCGTTAATGTGTTCGCTAACAATTTTGATAAAATTCTTTATCGTTTGGCTTAACTTCCTACTGCAAAGGTATATAAATTGCGTGTTATATTAAAATATTATTCTAATTATTTTTATTAATGGTATTATTGAGCAATATTTTGAAACATTTTTAGAGGTGATTTACAAATATGATACAAATTTAATGTATTAAATCTGTAAAAGAAGTGTTTTTTCGACAATTAATAAGTCAAAATATAATGCTAACTATTTAGTTCCTATATGATTCCTAAGTAAACTCAGTGGAAGTCCCATCATATAGAGGGTGAGAAATGGGAGGTACACCGAGTTTACCCAGATGGAAGAGCGGAATCAAAGTACTGCCTATTCGGGAGATCAGTATCTTTGAAAACTCGAGAGTTCGATAATTCGATAGCTCGATAATTCGGAAATTCTACAGTCCAAAAACTCACGATTTTATCGAAACAATAAATCAAAATCCTCGTCAAATCTTGGAGATTTATAACAAAATGCTACATAATTATATCATTTAATCCTTAAAAAAGGTTATATTCTTGGTTTTACAGAAAAAAATATCTATCTTTGTTGGGCACTTAAAAAAGGCATATATCAATAATAAAAAATAACAAGAACCTAAAAATGAACAAAAAAGCTTTAATTGGAGCACTACTTCTCTCTTCATGCCTCGGTATGAATGCGAAGTCAGTAAAGGCACCTTCAGGTGGTAAGGTGATTAGTGATAATCTTATCGGTATCTTCTTCGAGGATATCAGCTTCTCTGCCGATGGTGGTCTTAATGCCGACCTCGTACAGAACGGTAGCTTCGAGTACAGTCCTGCACAGCGTGATGGCTGGGGACCTGGTACTAACTGGCGTTTCCTCCGTCCTGGTCACTCTGCTGGCTATATCGAGCCTCGTATGGACAACACTATCCACCCTAACAACCCTACCTACATGCGTATCCACGCAGAGCGTATCGGTCATTACTATGACTTCGATGGTTGGACAGGTGTTGGTATGGCTAACGATGGCTTCTTCGGCATGAATATCAAGGCTGGTGCTAAGTATGACTTCTCTGTATTCCTCCGTAGCGTTGAGGGCAATGCCAAGAAGGTAAGAGTCGTTCTTACTACCAAGGATAACAAGATTCTTGCTGAGACAGAAATCAGCGTAAAGGGCTCTGGCTGGAATAAATATACAGCTTCTCTTACAGCTTCTGAGGCATGTAAGGATGCTAACCTCCAGATTCTCCTTCTCGACAAGGGTGAGCTCGATGTAGATATGGTTTCTCTCGTTCCACAGGACACTTATCATGGTCACGGCATCCGTAAGGACCTCGCTGAGGCTCTTGAGGCTCTCCACCCACGCTTCATGCGTTTCCCTGGTGGTTGCGTAGTTCACGGTGGTGGTGATGGTTTCTGGAACACATACCATTGGAAGAATTCCGTAGGTCCAAAGGAGCAGCGTAAGGCTCTCAAGAACACATGGGGCTACAACCAGTCAATGGGTCTCGGTTACTTCGAGTACTTCCAGCTTTGTGAGGATATGAACATGGAGCCAGTGCCAATTCTCCCTTGTGGTGTAAGCTGTCAGGGCGTAAACGGCGGCTGGGGCATGAAGGATCAGGCTCAGGAGGCATGGCCAATGGATGATATGGATCGTTGGGCACAGGATGCTCTCGACCTTATCGAGTGGGCTAACGGCGACGCTTCTACCAAGTGGGGTAAGGTTCGTGCAGAGGCTGGTCATCCACAGCCATTCAACCTTAAGTATGTAGGTATCGGTAACGAGGAGAAGATCACTCCAGAGTTCTCAGAGCGCTTCAAGTACATCTATAATAAGATTCGTGCTGCTTATCCAAACATCATTATCATAGGTACAGCAGGCCCTGGTTCACACCCAGATAATCCTGACTATATCAACTCTTGGAAGCTCGCTGAGGAGATTGGTCTCGACATCATCGACGAGCACTACTATGACTCACGTCAGATGTTCCTCCAGAGCCGTCAGTATGACTCTTACCCACGTAACCGCAAGACTAAGGTTTACCTCGGTGAGTACTCTGTTCAGGAGAGATCTCATGGCAACCAGCTTGGTGACGCTCTTGCAGAGGCACTCTATCTCCTCCACGTTGAGAGAAATGGTGATATCGTATGCATGACTTCATACGCTCCTCTCTTCGCTTACAAGAACAACACTAACTGGAACCCAGACCTTATCTACTTCGACAACGAGAAGCCATACTACACATGCAGCTACTACGTTCAGAAGATGTTCGGTGAGTCAGCTGGTAAGTACTTCTATGGCAACTTGGTTAAGTTCGACAAGGGCGACCAGAGCCTTCTCGGTCAGTCAGTTATCCTCAACGACCAGAAGGGTGAGGTTTACGTAAAGGTATGTAACTGCGGTATTAAGCCTCGTAAGGCTACTATCGACCTCAGCAAGTTCGGTAACATTGAGGCTACAGCAGAGCGCACAATCATCAGTGGTGCTCCAGACATGGAGAACAACTA
>JAKSLE010000053.1 GCA_024401365.1 Bacteroidales bacterium
CGCTATTGACCCCCTATGTGCTTAGGTTGATGGGGGTAGCTTGATATCGGGGAGTATTGATTATCAGTGGTTTATATTCTGAAAGCAGATTCTCAAAAAAAAAGATAATGGCGCAATGCGGAATTAATAATTCTACAAAGTGTCATTATCTTTTTCTTTACATCTTACTCCTAACCTCAATCAGTAGAGATTCGGGTGCATTATGTAGGTGACTAGCTTTCGCATTATAGATTTACTTATAGACTTGCTTTCAGTACATCTATTACATCCTGACGGGTGAGGGTTACGTAGCCGCTTTCGTTGATAGGGCACGCATCGGCATAGTTCTCAATGTCTTCAGCCTTAGCGCCACAATCGGTGATGTTCATGGCAAGACCAAGTTCACGCATCCATGCCTCCATGGTTTCAAGGCCTTTGATTGCATTCTCGGTTACTGAGCCAGTCAAAGGATTGACGTCCCATACATTCTTTGCCAGACGCTCAAACTTGCGCTTTGCATCCTCCGAATGCTCGATGAGGAAACGATAATAAGCGCCGCTGACAGCTGAGAGGGTATGACCGTGAGTTGCATCAGTGTAAGCAGCTACTGCCTGACCAAGCATGTGAACCATCCAATCGGTTGATTTTCCACAAGCGGTAAGGCCGTTGAGTGCCCACGTGGCTGTCCACATGATGTTGGAGCGTGCCTCATAATCCTGAGGATTTGCCATCGCCTTGCGACTACTTACAATTAGTGAGCGCATAAGGCCTTCTGCTATGTAGTCGGAAGTGTTGTCATCAGAGTCAGAGAGGTACTGCTCAAGGATATGTGACATGATGTCGTAGATGCCTGCAACCATCTGATACTGAGGTACGGTAAAGGTGAACTCTGGGTTGAGAATGGAGAAATCTGGATTGCGAAAATAGTAGAACATCTTGCGGTTTTCGCTGTGCGAAGAAATTACCGAGCAAGCGTCCATCTCCGAGCCAGTTCCTGCCATGGTGAGCACACAAGCAACAGGAATCCACTTACAATCCATTTTACCAAAATTGTGAAAATAGTATTGCCAAACATCCTTCTCCTGATAAGCGCAACCTGCCACAGCCTTTGCGTAGTCGCATGTAGAACCACCGCCCACAGCGAGGATGAGATCTACCTTCTCCTCCTTGGCGAGTCTGGCCCCCTCCAGTACCTTTTCTATAGTAGGGTTAGGCATTACACCCGGTTCCTCGACTATTATCTTGCCAGCCTTATTAAGAATATCTACGACTTGATTATAGATACCATTTTTCTTAATAGAACCACCTCCATAGGTAAGCATCACCTTGGGACCATAGTTCTTGAGTTCATCACTGAGGTTACGGAGAGACTCCTTTCCGAAATGGAGTCGTGTAGGATTATGGAAAGAGAAATTACCTTTCATGGTCGTATATGTTTTGTTAGAATTTTGAGTGCAATGATACTCACATTACCCATATTTGGACATACCTGAATCGGAGGAATAATAACCTATTTTCAGGAATTCGGACACTTGTCAGGACGCTGTCAAGATAAAAATGTAGCAGAATATTTTTCGCTGGTGCCATACTAAGGTTAAGATCCATACCCTTTATTGACAGGTCGATAACGGTAGGCTATAACCATTATTGCGAAACACATGGACAGGAAATACGGGAAGATGTTCATGGAGACTTGTTGCGCCAAGAAGCCACACAACATAGGCATCAACATCATCGAGATGTTAGCGACAGCTATCTGGACACCCATAACAGACAGCGAGTTTTCACGGCCAAAATTCTCAGGTGTAAGGAAGCTAAAACTTGGAAACATAGGGCCATTGCCTATGCCTATCAACATTAGAGCTACAGTAGTAATCCATATATGGTTAGACAAAACAAGCATCAAGAGAGCTATAAAAAGCACATACATACTACACTTGACGACTTGCCACCCATGCCATCTAATAGACAGAACGCCAGATATGAATCGGCCTATAGCGATACCCAGGAAATAAAACATTACAGCACTAGATGCGCTAGCTGCAGTAAGTCCGCCCGACTCCACCAAATATGTAGCCCCCCACGCACCACACGACATTTCGAGAGCGACAGATGCGAAGAAAAGTGCAAGCATAGGCACAATACCCTTTAGCCGTAGCACCCCACGCAAGGACAAAGTATTGTACTGTTCTTCTACTTGCTCAGCAGTATTTTTATTCTTCCACAAAGGGAAAGAGAAGAATATGACAGCTGTAATAAGAGTCTGAATCAAGAATACCAGACGATAACCACCACGCCACCCCGTCTCATCTTGAAGCAAAACGGAAAGCACGAAAGGGCTCAAAGTAACTCCCAATCCATAGAAGCAATGAAGGAAGTTCATCTTAGCCGCGGTATAGTGAAGAGACACATAGTTATTCAACGCACTATCAATAGCGCCAGCGCCCAAACCCAGAGGGAGTGCACACAGGCAGAAGAACAGGAAGTTGCCTGACCACGCCATACCGAGGATGGCAATGGCTGTAAGTGCCGTACTGAAGAGCGTCACGCGGTATGTTCCCCATCGATTTATGAGGCTATCGCTCTTGAAGCTGGAGAAGACGGTACCGCACGAAGTAATAAGCGTAACAAAACTGCCGAAAGAGAATGGCAACCCCAAGTCGGCATAGATTGCAGGCCATGCAGTACCAAACAGGGAATCGGGCAGACCTAAGCCTATGAATGCCACATAGATAACTAAAAGCAGAAGTAGAGCCATGTAATGTAAATTATTCCTCAAATGGTTCCTGTCGGTCGAAATGCGCCACACTCACCAGAGGGGGGAATGTCTCGCAAGGTTAGCATTGGTCATTTCAAATGCTTACAAATTTGACTATAATTTATTTTAACTATACGTTCTTGATGAATTTTGCAGGTACACCACCCACAACTGTTCTTGGAGCGACATCTTTAGTTACTACTGCACCAGCAGCAACAATGGCTCCTTCACCGATTGTGACACCTTGCAGAATGGTTACATTTGCACCAAGCCAAACCTTATCTTCAATGCGAATAGGCTTGAAGGTCATGTCACCACGATGCTCTGGATCGGGATTGTGGTTGATAGTGCATAGTGTGGCATTATGTCCTATCAAGCAATCATTACCTATGAAGATGCCACCTTGAT
>JAKSLE010000054.1 GCA_024401365.1 Bacteroidales bacterium
AGGATTCTTCTGAGACTCCAGTTAAGGTTGGTGACATGGTTAAGAAGGGTCAGCGAGTATGCTACGTTGAGGCAATGAAGACCTTCAATGCTATTGCGGCTGAGGCTGACGGTGTAATCACAGAGATTTGCTTGACATCGGGCAGTGCGGTTTCTGAGGATGACGTAATCATGCGTATTAAATAAATTATCCATCCCTTATTCATTAAACAATAATGGAAGAGATACTTCAGAAAATTTATGAGATGACGGCTGTCAGTGCTATCATTGACAACCCATCTTTCCTGATAATGTATGCGCTTGCGTTTGTGCTACTTTATCTAGGTATTAAGAAAGGCTATGAGCCACTACTTCTTATACCAATTGCATTTGGTGTACTTATTGCCAACTTTCCAGGCGGCGATATGGGAGTAACGGCTGTAGATGGTGAAGGTATGGTTAAGTTGCCTGACGGCACTATGAAGTGTATCTGGGACATGAGTCTTCCTTCGATTGCTCATGAGCTAGGTTTGATGAACTTCATATACTACATGCTCATCAAGACTGGATTTATTCCACCTATTATCTTCATGGGTGTAGGTGCGTTGAC
This sequence comes from Bacteroidales bacterium, assembly GCA_024401365.1. Lineage (GTDB taxonomy): Bacteria > Bacteroidota > Bacteroidia > Bacteroidales > Marinilabiliaceae > W3P20-009. The sequence continues at coordinate 589 of JAKSLE010000054.1, forward strand.
AGACTTCGGTCCTATGCTTCGTAACCTCAAGCTTGCTATCTTCGGTGCAGGTGCTCAGTTCGGTATCTTCGCAGTATTGCTCGTTGCTTGCAACTTCTTTACTATGCCTGAGTCGGCTTCGCTTGCTATCATCGGTGGTGCTGATGGTCCTACAGCTATCTTTACTACTATCAAGCTTGCTCCTCACTTGCTCGGTCCTATCGCTATCGCAGCATACTCATACATGGCTCTCGTGCCTGTGATTGTGCCTTTGGTAGTGAAGCTCCTCTGCTCTGAGAAGGAGCTCAAGATCAATATGAAGGAGCAGGATAAGCTCTATCCTAACAAGACAGAGTTTAAGAACATGCGAGTTTTGAAGATTTTGTTCCCTATAGCTACAACAACTATTGTTGCGATTATCGTTCCATCGGCAGTACCATTGGTAGGTATGTTGATGTTTGGTAACTTGATCAAGGAAGTAGGTGCTGCTACAGGTCGTTTGTTTGATGCTGCATCGAATAGCATTATGAATGCTGCTACTATCTTCTTGGGACTTTCGGTAGGTGCGACTATGACAGTAGATGCATTCCTTAACTGGACAACAATCGGTATCGTAGTAGGTGGTTTCTTCGCATTCGGTCTCTCGATTGCGGGTGGTATCTGCTTGGCGAAGATTTACAATTTGTTTGCCAAGAAGAAGGTTAATCCACTTGTAGGTGCTACAGGTCTTTCGGCAGTACCAATGGCTAGTCGTGTAGCCAACGATATTGCGTTGAAGTACGATTCACGTAACCATGTATTGAACTACTGTATGTCATCTAACATTTCGGGTGTTATTGGCTCGGCAGTTGCTGCTGGTATTTTGATTTCGTTCTTGGGATAAATAATATTCCATGATATAGATAAGGCTCGTCTCTGTTTTGGGACGGGTCTTTTTTGTTTTTTGGGGCATACGGATTTTAAGTCAAGAACGACATGTCTAGCATTCAGACGAAGACGAGGATCAAGTCGAAGGCCATCGTCCGCGAGAAGGCAAAGACACAAAAGATCTTTGTGCGGAGATGTCATTTACTAATTTGTGCCAATTAGGCTTCTTGGAGCTTGATTGAACAAGCTAGCACGCTCTTGGTGAACCAAGAGCGTCTAATCACTTTGCCGAGAACCTTGAGATAATGGAGTTCTCATTGTCGACTGAGGATATGGAGGCTATCAATGCCCTTAACCAGAACTTGCGTAGCAATAAGTTAAACGACCCAGAGACATTCCCTTGGTAAAATAGACCATATACCGATAAAAAAACATCACCGCAAAACTGTCATGTCTGCGGTGATGTCTTTTTGTATGGTTGAAAAATACTTAAAAATGTAAATCTCTTACCAAGCGAACGTGACCAGTGTTGGCTCTACCAACCTCAGTATGAATAATTCCGGTTTGCTTCGTATAGTTGCAAGACAAGCTATACACATAATTCTGGTTCTTTTGGCCTACGCTTGCAAGCCAGAATCGGCCATAACCAGCAGGGCTTGTTCCATATTCTGATACGGAATAACCTCTTTTGTCGCTTTTGTCCTCCTTAAATATTGCATAGCCTGCACATCCTACAGGGATGAAAACAGCTCCACGGTTGGCAAAAATAATATTCCATGTATTTTCATCCATACCGACGTCGCTCCATTCCTTTCCCAGTATGCTGGCAGGGCTCCCACCCATTGATGCTTTGGCACGAGTTTGTACGGTTGTTGATGCGATATCAAACCAGTTGTCAGGCAAGAGTAATGCGCCCCAAATCTCTTTGCCGTCTATAAGCTTCAGACGGATAAATGCGTAGAGTTCATTTGCACGAGGTCTCTTTTGAGTCAAGTAGAGCCACTCGTCAATGGTTAGACAACGCCAGAGACCTGCCTTGTTGTCACCATTTGAAATTGCGTTGTAGACGCCCCAGTCAGCATTGGCATAATTGCCAGTCATTGAATTGCTAGCGGAACCGCCAAGATAGTGGTCAGAAGTTTCATTGAAGAAGTCAGTTGGCTGATATTTTTTTGCACCGCTATTCCAGCCACTGGTGCCCCAAGTGAACAAATCCTCCCATTGTGAGTTGTTTGTATCTCCCAAGTAATACTGCCAAGAGCTGATAGTCCATTGTTTTTCAGCAAATCGCCAAGATTTTGTTGATGGCTGGTACTGTAAGTTGCCCTTAGAGAATACAACCTTTTTGGTTTCGCTGACAGAGAAAATGCCATCGATTTCACCTTCCATCATTGAAAGTTCCATTTGCTGTCCCATTTCAGCAACTTTCTTGTCGACATAATCCTTCATTGCGAATTTGCTGTCGTCCTCGAGTTTTGTAGCGACATCGGCTTTGAGCGCATGGTTGGCTTCGGTAGCCTTGTCGGCAGTGGTAGCTTTGTCGGCTGTAGTGGCCTTGTCAGCTGTAGTAGCCTTGTCGGCTGTAGTGGCCTTGTCAGCTGTAGTGGCCTTGTCAGCTGTAGTAGCCTTGTCAGCGGTAGTAGCCTTGTCGGCTATAGCAGCCTTAGCAGCGTTTTCTGCATAGAATGCATAAG
>JAKSLE010000055.1 GCA_024401365.1 Bacteroidales bacterium
AAAAAAGTTGCAATATTTTGTAGCGAAATCGTTAGTTATGTGTTATTACAATAGAAACTAGCAAAATCAGTGGAATTAGACGAGTTCATACATATAGTACCCAAAGTGAGGGAGCATTCGCTTCATCAAGCACTGACGTACCTCAAAAATATGGATGATGCGGAAGATGTGGTGCAAGAGGTACTCGCTAAACTTTGGCAAATGCATGATCGCATAAATAACATGGAGATGATGAATCATCTGGCAAGCGTGATTGTGAAGAATACGTCTTTGAACACTATTCGCAACCGAAAGACGGCTGTACCGATAGATTCCGTTATGCAGCAGGAGACACATGGTAATCCTAGTCTGCAACTCGAAGAGAAGGAATCACGGCAGCGACTTGAGAAAATTGTTTCGCAACTGCCTGACAAACAACGGGCCGTGATTCGCATGAGGAATGTGGAGCAACTGTCGTACACAGAGATAGCACAAGTACTTGGAACAACGGAATCGTCGGTCAGGGCTATGATATGTAAAGCAAGACAGGCATTAATAAAACAAATGAAGCTAGCAACATGATATATAATAAGGAATACATAGAACAACTGCTTACGCGGTTTATGGATGGTGAGACATCCGAGCAGGAGGAACAAATCCTTACGGATTTTTTCTCTGCTAATGATTCCATCCCAGAGGAATGGGAGCCATATCGTGAGATGTTCGCCAGCTTCGACACTGATGTATATGACTTTAAGGAAGAAGAGCTGGAGAGCTTCGTAAAAGAGGAGAAGCCGAAGACTCGCACCATAAGAATATGGCCATGGCTGGCAGCTGCATGCGTAGTAGGATTAATAATAATGATTTCATTCTGGCCAAATAATGACGCTAGCGCTCCACAGATAGCTGCCATATCGACAAAGACAGAAAATAAGGTAGCGCCAATAGAGCCAGAAGCAAAGCATGCAGAGAAGGCTACACCGATGACGAATGCTAAGGCTCATGTCAAGAAAGAGGTAAAATACAAGGCCGCACCAAGGATAGACGAACCCGTAGAATACTACGTACCTGTAGCTAGCGGGGACATACCAGAGCCTCTCAACGAGAATCTGCACTACGCATCGAACGAAGCAAAAGACACGGTGCCATATCAAGCTCCAGGCAAAATGAATGAGTTCATAGATAATCTGGCAGAGCATTACAAGGTGAAAGGCGATCCAATAACCTGCACAACTGACACGAAAGACTCGACGACAGTATGCATCGCCTACGTATTCTATAATACAAAGGAGCTAAATCTGTTCAACCGACTTCTGCAAGCTGCATGTTGGTATCATAACGAAACGCCGGGGTACCTGCTCAACTATTCACACCAGCAGTTCTTCTTTAGCTTGAAGGATATGCGTTTGGGACTGAAATATCTCTGGATAGCAGAACGAGTAGATAATAAGATTCTTCTCTACTGCACCCGAGCACCGATAAACGCTGAGATATCATCAGAATGTTTCAGAGAATATCGAGATAATCTTCCAATGACAACAAATTTTCAAAAAACGAAACAAATATGAAAAAGGCATTTATTCTAATTCTCTTGACAATAATATGCATAGCCACTTATGCACAAGAGAAGAAAAATATAAGGATAAGGGCTATTGGTCAGACAACACTAGCAGGACATCCACGCCCTACACGATATGAAAAAGACAGGAACCTGTCCATTGTTAAATGGCCAGATACCGAATATCAGGAATGGCATGACACAATAGGCATAGTGAAAAATGTGCCTACTATAAACGATAATGAAGTATCGTTTCCATGGGACGATTACAGAGGTTTTACACCTATGACATGGAAACTTGTTGACGAAGGCAAAAACACCGTGCTTCATTGCTACATGAAGATGCCAAGCGATATCGTGACAAACTTCTGGCTAGGCAGCGGGGAGACCGTGCTTCTCGACCAGGAAACAGGCATAATATATCAGCCAAAGGCAACTGTTCCAGCCGAATGTTACAATAAGGTGTTCAGCATTGAGAGCAAGAAAGACTCAGTGCTCGATTTCCAGATAGTTTACAACAGACTGCCAGACAAGGCAAGGAAACTGAAAGTTTATGGACTTCCTGAGTGGAAAATGCGCGGAACAGACATACAAAGAGACATGGTAACGACAATGCCACTTGGGTCGCCAGATTACGACCAAGTACCTAAATTCCACCTTCCAAAGTTGGTGAAGGATTCACTGAACTATGACAGAAACGTAAACCAGTCATGGGCCGTATATAAAGATGTGCACACCATCAAGCCTGTAGAAAATGGCACACTGGCTCTATGGCGCACAAAAGATGCCACTTATCTGGCTATGGCAACAGAGCAAAACTGGTACCGTGAGTGGTGGGGATATGGAGGTAATTCTGTCCTCATGGATGACATAGGTCATCGCTATAAGTGTAAGGGTTTGGTAGGATTCCAAAACGACCGACTTTTCTGGGTTGAAGGCTATCCTGGTGACTACTTCGCTATCGTTCTTATATTCGAGCCAATACCGCTCGACCTAGATACCTTCAGCTATATAGAGCCAGAAGGTGAGCCTATCAACATGTGGGGAGCTAACTGGAGCGGTGAGGTAAGATCAGATCTGAAGGTAAGCGAACTACGACAGAATCAGAAACTCTTTAACTACCATAAGCGTATAGTAGTGAAGTAATAGATTATAATATAATTTGTGCAGTGTGATGCACGTATTTTTGCTAGTTATTGAATTTTTGACGAAAAAACTTAGAACAAGACGTTAACGCCGATGACCAAAAACTGGGACTAAAAAAGACGTTAACGCTGATGACGAAAGAACTAAGTTACTAAATTAAACCGTTGCGCCGATGACGAGGCTAAGATAAATTAAACGTCATTTCGGCTATTCACATTGAACACTCACAAAATATGAGTGC
>JAKSLE010000056.1 GCA_024401365.1 Bacteroidales bacterium
AAGAGGATGAAACTGTCGACACGAAACAAGAATAAATACGAATTTCTGACACAAGAGAGGGTGCCTAAGGCGATAATGCTTATGGCTGTGCCGTCTATTATCAGCATGCTGACTACCAGCATATACAATATGGCGGACACGTTCTTTGTGGGACAGATAAATACGCAGGCTACGGCTGCTGTGGGTGTTACCTTTGCGGTAATGTCTATCATACAGGCAGTCGGCTTTTTCTTCGGTCAGGGCTCGGGTACTTATATCAGCAGGCAGTTAGGAGCCAAAGACACCGAGAGTGCCAATAAGATGGCCTCAACAGCATTTATTTACGCCATATCTGTCGGTCTTTTGATTACGGCGATAGGTCTGCTTTGCCTGACGCAGTTGTCGTTGTTATTAGGTTCGACCAGCACTATCCTACCCTACACGGAAAAGTTTCTGGGGTGCATACTAGTAGGAGCTCCATTCATGACAGGCTCGATGGTACTCAACAACCAGATGAGATTCCAAGGCAATGCCGGATACGCGATGTATGGTATGCTCTCGGGAGGAATAGTGAATGTGATACTTGTACCACTATTCATCTTTGTGATGGATATGGGCATATTCGGCGCCGGATTAGGAACCCTGATTGGTCAGATATGCGGCTTCACTGTACTCTTCATCATGTCGCGTATGGGTGGCAATTTAAAGATCGACATCAGATACTTCTCATTCTCAAGAACTTACATAAAAGAGATCATACGAGGCGGAACACCTTCGCTAACGAGACAAGCGCTGATGGCCATAAGCACCTCTATGCTCAACACAGCTATGGGAGCATATGGCGATGCAGCCATTGCCGGTATGTCAATTGTAACAAGACTGACTTTCGTGATACATTCTGTAGTGATTGGAATAGGACAAGGATTCCAACCTCTATGTGGATTCTGCTACGGAGCCAAGCTATATGAGAGGGTAAAAGAGGGATATTACTTCGCTGTGAAGGTTTCGGTAGCATTCCTTCTCTGCTGGACCATATTCGGACTCTACTTTGCGGAGGAGATGGTACACATATTCCGAGACGATATGGATGTAGTAGAAGTAGGAGCCATGGCGCTAAGATTCCAGCTTATTACCTTCCCTCTAGTATCTGTAATACAGTTAAGCAACATGATGATGCAGACTACGGGACACGCAATACCGGCTAATATACTGGCAGCTTCGCGTAACGGCATATTCTTCATACCGCTTATTGTGATATTGCCGTACTTCTTCGGTTTATTAGGAGTAGAAATGTGTCAGGCAGTTGCAGATGTATTTACTTTTGCGTTGGCATTGCCACTGACATTTAGGGTAATGAAGAAGATGAAATAGGCTTTTAAGTCTTTTTTACCTTATATGTAGACAATAATAGCTATTTTTGCATGCGTAATTAACTGAATAATAACAAAAACTAGATAAAAAGACATGACGCTCTCAGCATTGACAGCAATTTCGCCTATTGACGGCCGATACAGAAACAAAGTTGACCAACTTGGTGAGTATTTTTCGGAGTACGCATTGATGCGTTACCGTGTACGAGTAGAGATAGAGTATTACATTGCTCTTTGTGAGGCAGGTATTCCACAGCTCAAGGGTGTAGACAAGGCATTGTTCCCTAAGATGCGTGAGATATACAAGAACTTCAATGAGGCTGATGCTCAGAGCATTAAAGATATTGAGGCTACGACTAACCATGACGTGAAGGCTGTAGAGTATTTCATCAAGGGTAAGTTCGACAAGATGAACCTCGCAGACTACAAGGAGTTTATCCATTTCGGCCTCACATCGCAAGATATCAACAACACATCTATTCCATTGTCAATCAAAGAGTGCTTGGCAGATGTATACTTGCCAGCAATCCACGCATTGACAGACCACTTGCGTTCGCTCGCTGAAGAGTGGAAAGATGTATCGATGCTAGCTAAGACACACGGTCAGCCTGCATCTCCAACTCGCCTTGGCAAGGAGATTATGGTATTTGTGAGCCGTTTGGACCGTCAGATAGCATCTCTTGAGCGTCTTCCATTGCCAGCCAAGTTTGGTGGTGCTACAGGTAACATGAATGCACACAATGTGGCATATCCTGCTGTTGACTGGGTAACATTTGCAAACAATTTCGTAGCAAACAGCCTTGGCCTTGAGAGAGAGCAGTGGACAACACAGATTTCGAACTACGACGGTTTGTCGGAGGTATTTGACGCATTGAAGAGAATCAACGTCATCCTTATCGACTTGGCTCGTGACTTCTGGATGTACATCATGATGGAGTATTTCAAGCAGAAGATCAAGGCAGGTGAGGTAGGCTCATCGGCTATGCCACATAAGGTCAACCCTATCGACTATGAGAATGCTGAAGGCAACCTCGGTATTGCCAATGCTATCCTTGAGCACTTGAGCGCTAAGTTGCCAGTAAGCCGTCTGCAACGTGACCTTACAGACTCGACAGTTCTCCGTAATGTCGGTGTACCTGTAGCACACGCTTTGATTTCTATTGCTTCATTGGAGAAGGGTCTCGGCAAGTTGCTTTTGAACCCAGACGCTCTAGAGAAAGACCTTGAGCTCAACTGGGCGGTAGTAGCAGAGGGTATCCAGACAATACTTCGCAGAGAGGCATATCCAAACCCATACGAGGCATTGAAGGCGTTGACACGTACAAATACAAAGATGACACGCGAGACAATCTCTGAGTTCATTGACACATTGAATGTTTCAGACTCAGTGAAGGCAGAACT
>JAKSLE010000057.1 GCA_024401365.1 Bacteroidales bacterium
TCTGCAGCAGTAATTGTTGTGTACATTATGCAGATTATTTATAAATTGTTATACTGTCTAATACAAATTCGAATGCAAAGTTACATATTTTTTGCGAATTACTGACACAAAAAAAGAAGAAATTACACATTAGCATAATAAATGTGCAATTTCTTCTCATTTTAGTGTCATTTTATCACTTTAGACGAGCGCCTGTCGTTGTGAACCTACCATTAGCGGTTTCAATAACAATGCGACCATTCTCGTAGTACTTGCGTACCTTCTGAGGCTTGGATGTAACAACGTTGCTGATACCTGTATTAACAACATCGCTATAAGTAACGTCAAGAATGAATGCCACCTGTTCACCTCCATTGGTGAATGTGAAGTTTGGCTTGCCTCCGATGGTGAATTCCTGGACATTAGGTGTAGCGCAATACTTATCTACTGCCACTTCGGAAATTGTAGGAACACCTGCGTTTGGAGTAAACAGCATCTTATCGTCTGCAGTAAGTTCGGCAGTTCCATATTCCACACCATTCACCTCATACCAGAAAGTGGTACGTGTGCCTGAACCATGCTTATAGCTGATGATCTTCACGCTACCAATGCCCTTACCTTCTGGAGCATAGAATGTGTTCTGAGCACCATTAGAAAGCTTGATACTCTTGTATCTCTTGCCATTATACAGAACTTCACTTCCTGCACTATAGAGCTTAGTATCATTGCCATTCAGCACAATCTTTGCGCCATCGAGGTATTCGAGTGTATTGGCACCTTCTGCAACAACAAACTGGTAGAGGCCTGATGTCTTGCCCAAATCAGGATAGTACTCATCAAAGGAAGCTTCTGCAAGTTCACGCTCTGACTTAACGATATCCTCTACAAGAGAGTTAGCATAAACCTCAAGATTGGTATAGTACTTCTTTGGGTCAAGATCATAGTCATTGGCATCATCTTTTAGTGGTTCAAGTCCGTGCTTAACCTCGAATTCATCTGGTATGCCGTCACCATCGGTATCAACGAGTTTCTCGCCTTTAAGGTCTGGCCATACCATCAATGGGCTCTTCTCATCCTCCATAATCTTGCCAGTGCCGTTCTTTGCATCGTTGGCAATGCGAGTATCAACCTCATCACGATAGTAGGAAGCACCAGCAGACTCAATGACCTTCATGAATGCGTCTTTTGCACTCTGCTGAGAGATAAGGTTGTAATTGAACTTGTCATCTGAAGACACGAACTTGGTTGACGATACGCATGATGCCTTCCACTCCTCATAAGTGATAGGCGACTTGCTGTCCAGCTTAATAGCATTCTTAGATGTATTGTCCTTTGTGATAGTACTATAACCTTCCATCACATTTCCAGTGATGAAGAACTTGCCTGGTACATCAGTTCCTGTACAGTTATCACATGCTGTAGTAGGGTTAAGAATACGTGTCTTTGCATTAGTAGATGTACTTGGACCTGGCTTATAGTAGTTGTTTATCATGTTGAAGGTCTTAGCCTGAGCTCCCTGCTGTGTCTCACCACCATAGGCAGAGTTACTTCCCCAGTTGTAGATTACGTTGTTGACATAATCCACAGGGCCTGCAAGTGATGATACATAGCCATGGTCGAAACGAACCATACGTGAATCGTTGTGCGCAAGGAGATTGTGGTGGAAACTTGCATTCTTTCCTCCCCAGATACCTCCAAAGCCATGTGTACCAGTCTTGTAAGGGTTGGTCTTGAGACTTTCAGAAAGCATACACCATTGCAAGGTGAAATCCTCATTACCATAGAATGAACCAACCTCATCGGTTGACCATGACATAGAGCAGTGGTCTATGATTATACCTTTCTGGATAGCATCATCCTTATGGGCAGCAGACATGGCATCAGCATCACCACCGAAGCAACCAAGTCGGCAACGGATGAAACGAACGATGACATTGCTTGCATTTACGGAGAAATTGTGACCTCTAAGACAAATACCTCCGCCTGGAGCTGTCTGACCAAGAATTGAAATGTCGCCCTTTGTTATCTTCAGATCTACCTTGAGGTCGATATTACCAGCAACGTCGAATACAATGGTACGTGGACCGCTCTTCTTGGTGATGTAATAACGAAGCATACCTTCAGTTGGGTTTGTTGCATGGTCTTCGAGGGTAGTTACGTGATACACAACACCACCACGTCCACCTGTAACGAAACGGCCGTATCCTTCAGCACCAGGAAAAGCTGGTGCAGAGGCAAACTGTGCAAAGGCAGTAGAAATAGCCAATGTACATAATGAAAGTAGAGTAATTATTTTTTTCATAAATTATTTTTAAGGTGACAATTATTTATTTTGGGCAAAATTACACATATTTTTCGATATGACAAAATTTTAGAGTAAAATTTTCGAGTGGCATGTGATATGCGGATGTTGGGAGATAAGGTTAGGAGGGGGCTCGGATTTTTGGAGGGTATGAAAGAAAAACGGGCCAGTATCATGTGATACCGACCCGAATTATATCAAATGTCAAATGTATTACTTAACGCGTGCACCTGTTGCAGAGAATGTACCCTTAGCAGTTTCGATAACAAGACGACCATTTACGAGAGCCTTACGAGCCTTAACAGCCTTAGCAGCAGAAGCAACGGTGTTGATGCCAGTAGCCTCTGGGATGTCCTCGTTGATAGC
>JAKSLE010000058.1 GCA_024401365.1 Bacteroidales bacterium
CTGATAGAGGCGTATTCGTAGTACGCACGGGTAATACATCACAAAAGGTTATTGTTAAATAATAGTTGTTTATAATAGTGTAGACTATTGACGCGCGGGACTTGTGTCTCGCGCGTTTTTTTATTAAAAAATTGCGAGCAACCTTATACTTCCCTTATACTATCCCTATACCATCCCTATACCATCCCTTTATCAGCATATCCATATATCCTATATTCTGTAGGCTATTGGATAATTGTCTATTTATCTTATATTTGCAATGTGATTATCAATTTATTCTCAAGTGAATACCAAGATTTACATCCATATATTGCTTGCTTTTTTGTTGTTCGCCCCGTCTTTGACAAGGGCGGATAACTTTACCGGCCTTTCTGCCGATTCTCTCTACTCCTTGGGTAAACAGTCTTTTCAGGTTGATCCTGATTTGGCTTTGTCTTATCTGTTCTTGGCTGATTCTATCGTGGGGGGTAATTATGTCCTTAAGGCTGATATCAATCGTTATATCTCTAATTCCTACCATTATAAGGGCGAGTATCAGATGGCTGCAGATGTCTGCCAGAAGGCTGTCAATATCAGAACTCACTATGTGCCAAGGGATTCTGATAATATCAGCAACTTGGCGGCTCTTAATTATAACCTGACTATCAATTATCGTATCCTGGAAAAGATCGATAGCGCTTTGTTGGTCATCAAGCGTGCCGCCAAATTCTACCATCAGGTGGGTAACGACTATAGCGAGGGTATCTGTTACGATTTGGAGGCACAGCTTTACCAGCAGATTGCTGAGCCGTTCTTCGCTCAGAGGTGCGCGTATGCCGAGTTGGCTATCAATGAGAAGATGAACGATTCTATTGGTATCGCTTTTACTAAGGATCTGTTGTCTAATATCAAAAGTGATATGAAACAGTTCCGCGAGGAACTGCAACTTCAGCGCGAGGCTCTCGATATTCGTCGGCAGATAGGCGATTCTGTCCTATTGGCTTATTCTTACAATAATATTGGTCTGACTTTCATTCAGCTGGAGGAGTACGATTCTGCTTTTCATTATCTTTCTGCTTCCCTGAAACTGAAGGAGTCTTTCTCCGAGGATCAGGCTTATCAGATTCCTATTACTAATGCGTCGTCTACTCTCGACTACCGTAAGTATTGGCGCGAGGCTATGCTGGCGTCTACTTACAAGAACATTGCAGCAGCCCTAAATGCTCAGAATAAGGATGATGAGAGTATTGTCTATTCCCAAAAGGCATACGATTATTATAAGCTCATGGATCAGGATTACGATTATGCTGATGCCGCTATCTTGATGGCTAATTCTTATTTTAACCGTAAGCAGTATAGTAGGGCTATCCATTATCTGGAGGAGAGTTTGTCTATCGCTCAGAAGTCTAATTACAAATTGGTGAAATACAAGGCCATGCAGCTGCTCTCTCGATGCTATGCTAAGGTGGGACGTAGCGCCGAGGCGTTTGATATGGCTGATTACCTGACTGTCCTCCACGATTCTCTTGAGAACGAGGACTTGGTTCGCCGTATGACTTTGATGGAGTCTGAATATGAGTATAATAAGATTCGTGAGACGGATTCTATAAAGCAGTATCATGAACGCTTGGCTCTCAAGAGAAAGCACGATGGGGAAATGCAGCAGAAGAGGTTGGAGCTGTACCTTTTGTTGGCTTTCGTCTTGGTGGCTGTCGTTATTGCTGTTTTGCTGTTCCGTAACTATCGCTTGCGTAAGGATAATGAGCAGAGCGCTCTCAAACATAAGGCTCTGGAGGTTGAGCGTACTCTTTTGCGTACTCAGATGAATCCTCATTTTATTTTCAATGCGCTCAATTCTATACAGAGCTTCATAGTGGATAATGATCAGTCGGCAGCCGAACTATACCTGTCGAAATTCGCTAAACTTATCCGCATGATTCTCGACAACTCTATGAAGCAACGTATTCTGTTGTCCGACGAGTTGTTGTCGCTCACCCTCTACCTCGACTTGGAGAAGGTACGCTTTGCCAATAAGTTTACCTACAAGATAAATCTCAATGACGATATCGAGGATGATATGATATTCGTACCTCCTATGCTTATCCAGCCATTTGTAGAGAATGCTATCTTGCATGGCTTGATGCACAAGGAGTCTGCCGACGGCCTTATAACTGTAAATATCAATGAACGCCCTGCCGACCATACTCTTGTGTGCGAAATCGTAGATAATGGTATCGGCAGAAAGGCTGCTGCAGAATATAGCTTGGGCAACAAAAAGCATCGCTCCGTGGGTATGCAGCTGACTCGCGACCGCCTCCAGGAGCTTAATAATCAGACTCAGCAAGGTTTTACTTGTTCTATAACCGACTTAGTGGATGAACAGGGCTCGCCTCTGGGTACTAAAGTAGTAATCATTATCCCTTATTCCGAAGATGTATAAAGTAGTTATTGTAGATGACGAGGCTAGCGGCCGTAATGTAGTGCGCCATAATCTTAAGCGTTTCGATAA
>JAKSLE010000059.1 GCA_024401365.1 Bacteroidales bacterium
AAGTATCCCAATCCTCAGAAACACCCTTACCTGTTAGAGAGCAACCCTTCTTGCCGTCTACCAAGATTGTGATCTTAGGATCAGTGCTTCCGTTTGCCATATATGCTCCGACGTTGTACTCTCCATCTGCAGCAACATCAACTGTGAACTTCAACCACTCATCAGTTGCTGTGTATCCTACAGCGTAACCATCATTAGCAGCTACGATATCAACACCATCCTTACGGTATTCCTTACCCTCGTTAGTATCGTCTGTATCATAGTAACCGAATCCGTTACCACCCTTGTCGTAGTTCTCACACTCAAGAGTACCAGGGATTGCGATAACTCCCTTGAATGGTTCCTCAGTCTCAGTTGGTTTAGCTGGAGCATTTGAGTAAACCTTGTCACCCATCCAAACATTACCATACTTCATATCAAAGCTACCTGATCCAGAACCAACCTCACATAGGAACTTACAATCGTAAAGTGCTCCAAGAGTAACGTTAGAAGCCCACTTTCTCATGTGCTCTGAAATTGAGATATGACCACACTTACGAGGAGTTGTTCTAACTGCAAACACCTGCTTGAATGTAGATGTACCAGAGATTGAAGGTGCATTTGTACGAGTTCCGATATACAAATCGTATGTACCCTCGTCAGCAATTGTATAAGAACCAACCTTATTAGCTCCGTAGTACAATCCCTGCTGCTTAGCTGTGCTTCCGAAGAATGTGTTCTCTACGATGTAGTACTCAACCTCGTTAGGAACCTTTGTCCATCCATAGATACCGATGTAGTTGTAACCACCACCTGTACCAGTGAAATCGTAGTTGAAGTCACACTGTAGATCCTTCTCTAGTTCACTTGGCTTTGGACCTGTACCCCAGTATAGACCGATACGGCAAAGCAAGTCGTCTGGATTATTCCAGTTAGCCTTGAACTGGAACTTGCCCTTCTCAGCATAATACTCCATAGAAGCATTATTACCTGAGTTAGTCCACATCTCATAGTTGAATCCACCAGCGATATTGTGTGTGCCACCATTCTGAGCCTTCTGACCACTTGTCATTGAGCTGAATGTACCACATGGGTTAACACCTGTAGTCTCACCACCAGTTGTACCACCTGTTTCTCCACCTGTTGTACCACCAGTTGAGCCGCCTGTACTTGGATTCTCAATAGCATCCTTAGAGAATACTAGATAATCGATATTAGTATAAGCATTGTCAAAGTTAAGCTTCAAAGTATGCTCACCCTTAGAAAGAGAGATTGTACCCTTAGCCATTGAATATGTATCCCAATCACTTGCACCCTTGCCTGTTAGAGAAGTTGCCTTCTTACCGTCGACATATAGAGTAATCTTAGGATCAGCATTTCCATTTGCCATGTAAGCACCGACGTTGTAAGTACCATCAGCTTCTACATTGATTGTATACTTCAACCACTCGTCTGTATCTGTATAACCTACAGCATAACCATCATTTGCCTTTACGATATCAACACCATCCTTACGGTATTGCTCACCCTCATTCTTAGAATCTGTATCAGAGTAACCGAATCCGTTACCACCCTTGTCATAGTCCTCACACTGTAATGTACCAGGCACTGCGATTGCTCCCTTGTATGGCTCCTCTTTCTCTGTTGGCTGTGCTGGTTCAGTTGAACCACCACCGCTTGTTTTGTCGCCAATCCAAACATTACCATACTTCATATCAAAGCTTCCAGAACCAGAACCTACCTCACAAAGGAATTTACAATCGTAAAGTGCTCCAAGAGTAACGTGCTGAGCCCATTTTCTCATGTGCTCTGAGATTGAAATATGACCACACTTACGAGGAGTTGTTCTAACTGCGAACACCTGCTTAAATGTAGATGTACCAGAGATTGAAGGTGCATTTGTACGAGTTCCGATATACAAATCGTATGTACCCTCGTCAGCAATTGTATAAGAACCAACCTTATTAGCTCCGTAGTACAATCCCTGCTGCTTAGCTGTGCTTCCGAAGAATGTGTTCTCTACGATGTAGTACTCAACCTCGTTAGGAACCTTTGTCCATC